>NZ_JAJFNK010000017.1 GCF_021739485.1 Alicyclobacillus tolerans | reverse complement strand
CTACCATTCGGAACCCAGCATACAGGAGGCGCTCTTTTTGTTTCAAACCCGAAATTAATTCATTACAGGAATGGCTCCCAAAAAGGAAGCTCACTATTTTTCCATTCCCAGTTTCCCCAAACGCTTTCAAGGCCCCGGGGACGATGGAATGAACAACGAGACGATTCGAAGCAAAGACGATTACTACGCTCTGTTTTCGGGCGCGCAAAAGCAACGCGCGGTTGGCGAGTCTTCGGTGTTCTACCTGTACTATCCAGGTACGGCGGAACGCATCCAACGCGAGTTGCCGGATGTGAAACTGCTTGTTATGCTGCGCAACCCAGTCAACCGGGCGTTTTCCGCGTATATGCACTTGATTCGGGACAACCGCGAACACCTGAGTTTTAAAGATTCTCTAAAACAAGAAGAAAAACGGAAGGAATCGGACTTCGAACCGATGTGGCTATACCGGGAACTAGGGTTGTATACGGAGCAAATTGAACGGTATCTCCAAGTCTTTGACAAAAGGCAGATGAAGTTCATTTTATTCGAAGACTTCACCGCGCGAACTCAAGATGTTCTGAAAGATGTCTTGACCTTTCTGGAGGTCGATCCCGATGTCCCTATTGACACTTCTCTTCAACACAACGAGTCAGGTGTCCCTAAAAACCGTTGGTTGTACGATTTCATCTCGAAGCCACACGGTATCAAGGAGCTCGTGAAACCGCTGATCCCTCAACCGGTTCGCGAACGAATCGGCATCCGGGCTAAATCCATGACCCTGCGCAAGGAAAGCATGCCCGATTCCCTGCGACAGGAGCTTAAACAATACTTTCGACCAGATATCCAAAAGCTCGAAGACCTCATTGAAAGAGACATGTCGGTCTGGCTGAACAAGTAGAAGCTGCCTCACAAAAACGAGCGCTTCGTCAATGCCCGTCTTTGCAGTTCCAATGCGCCGACCCACTTAGCAAAGTAACCGGCCCCAATGAACATGAACGGCATAACGGGGTATGAATACCGGGGAATCGGGATAAAGGGAAGTTCGAATCCCATGAGGAGCAAAACCAGGACGGAGATGAACCGCATGTCGGGGTGTTTGAACCCGGCAAACACCCCGAGCAACCCAAGAATGACCCAAGCGATGTGCAAGTGAAGCCAGGCGTAGCCGATGTCTGCAAATACAGAAGCCGAGCTTTGCGATGGTTCCACGAACCACGGTGACCCAAACAACAACCAAAGTTTGTCTCCAGTGTACCACCACAGGTAGGTCCAAAATTCGTGCGAAAAACCGTAGAGAATCCGTTGGACCGCCAAAGCCCCTTGACTCATCCCGTGAAGCCCCTTGCTCAACTGATCGACTTGAAAATTCGGATCTGATCCGTACAACAGCGGATTCCCTGAATCTGTGTCCGTCAAGATGATCCGGTGCAAAGAAATAAAATTGCGAACCCACCAAGGCACAAGGGCCGCAATAAACACCGCACCGTAAGCCAACCCGAACCGGAGGTTAAGTGGCTTTCGGCGCCAGAAGCGCCACGCCCAGACGACGACGGGAGCAAGCAAAAAAGCGCCAGCAGTTGGGCGCACAAGGGTAGTTGCGCCAAAAGCCAGTCCACACCAGGCCCAGATCCAAACGCTAGGACGGTCCAGCGCTGTATAAAACAGGTACACGCTCAACAAAAGCAAAGTGGTATACAGCGTTTCGGTGAGCAACAACCTGGGCGCCCAAGCAGCAGTGGGATACAAAAACCACAGGATTGAAACACCCGTCGCAAGAGAAACCGGGAGAATTCGGCGGCTAAGTTTATAAACCAAGTAGATGGAGAACACGGATAAAACTTCTTGCGCGATGGTGGCAACCAACAATTGGACAGCGTGTTGGTCCGGATAAAACAAATTTGCAATGACATAGCACAAAGCTAAAAACAGCGGGTAGCCCGGCGTCACCTGAGCATCCGGGGTGGTGCTCCAATAGCTGTACACGTGATGGTTCAACATGGTAAGAGCCAAGTGGTCGTAGTGAACCATGTCTCCGGTTAAATAGCTAATGGGCATCAAGACACCTTCCGAAATCCGCCAGACGGCTGCTGCCACCAGCAAGCCGGATAAAGTCAGCCTAGTGTGCCTTGACGCTCCATTTCGGATGGAACGTATCTTTCGAAACAGATTTTGTAAGACATGAGACACCAACAAAACCCTCCTGACATCATCTTCTCCTCACCCCATGTTAGA
The DNA here is from genome assembly GCF_021739485.1 of Alicyclobacillus tolerans. GTDB lineage: Bacteria > Bacillota > Bacilli > Alicyclobacillales > Alicyclobacillaceae > Alicyclobacillus_K > Alicyclobacillus_K tolerans_A. Next base: position 105,002 of record NZ_JAJFNK010000017.1, on the reverse strand, counting down.
ATTTGCGTCCCTTGCCCAGTTATCCCGGGCTGAAACTGCTCTTCGTCATTTCTCTTTGTACTGAATGGGGGCTTGACCCAGGGTTTGTACAATGTCGTTAAACAACAATTGCCCCGCCAAAACATGGCCGGCCTGATTGGGGTGCCAGCTGTCCCCATAGTACGTTTTCCACGTTTGCCCATGCGCCTGCATGTACGTGGTCATTTGTGCGTTCAGGTCAAACAAGTATACGTTTGGATTGTGAAAAGAATTCGCCACTTGAAATTCGTTGCTGATGAAGTTTTTCACGGCAGTTGCGTCCACGGTAGCCGTTGCTTCCACCACGGGAGGCGTTATGACCATGACTACAGCATGCGCCTTCAGAGCCGCGGCAATTTCGTCGTGAATCGATTGACGGAACGTGCCCATTGGGGTTTTATCGCTCACGTCATTAAGCAGGCCCCACGAAATTGCGACGACCTGCGGATTCGCCTTTTGCAGTTCAGCGTCAAACTTCTGGGCGCCTAATCGAGCTGCCGTTCCCCCTATGACAGTGTCGTCCACATAAGTGTACTGGGTATCGGTCGTCGAGGACAAGGCCGCAAAGGCCCGTTTCAAGTACGAATCGTCGTGCGGGTCCTTCCAACCGTGTGCCATTGACCCTCCCACGACCATGACCGATTCCTTGTTCAAGGCCGGTTTTAGCTGTTGGTCTTGTGCAATGCTTGTATTGAAAGACTGCGAGTATGCCACCTGATTTTTTCCCGCTTCCCATCCCATGGCAAGTAGAGCACAGGCCATGATGAGATATGTCGGTATTTTACGTCCACCCATGAGACGGTTGTTTTTTTTCAACGCTTACGCCTCCTGCATGTGGTAATTATCACTCGCGGCAAAGCCGCCGAATGTGAGGATCCGCGTCGTGCCGAGTCCATGCGGATGAGTGTACTCACCCATTCTTAAAAAACCATAACAACCCACTGCACAAACTATCAGAGGAGTGAGGCTATTCACGAACCCGAGAAATTCCTTAAATTTCCTAGTCCCCTGTTTAGAAAAATGTAAGAATGCGTTGCTAACCTACTCCCGTCAACAAAATCCAATGCGTGCTCCATCGAGCCAATCTAGTCGAGCCAGTCTATAAGAACCAAGAACCCGTCGGTAACCTGCGGTGGAATTTTTGAGGAAAGGGGCGGACGCACGTCCATGAAAAAAACGCACCTGTACGAAATCGACCTCATGCGCGCCTTTATCATCCTCGGGGTGGTTTGCGTACACGTCATTTCGTTTTTTGATACACAAACCAAGGCCTTTACGCCGACAAACATTGGCTTCGAAGCCGCGTTGAGCGCCTTTCACTTTACGCGCGAATCTTTCATGTTTATCACCGGCTTGGTGCTGTTTCACACGTATTATCACCGTCAATTCAAGGCGTCGTCTTTCTGGTTGAAGCGCTTTAAGCTGATCGCGATTCCGTACATCGCCTGGACCGCCTTGTACATTTTGTTTGAGGGCACCTACTTGCACCATTTTTCGTGGGCACCGCAAGCTTTACTCGGCAAATTTGCCACAGCACTGGCGACCGGCAACCAGTTCTTTTTGTACTACTTGCTGCTGACGATGCAGTTGTACTTGGTCTTCCCTTGGATGGTCAAACTCCTGAAAAAGTCAGAGTCCATCCATGGCTGGTTGTTCGCGGGCAGTTTCGCCTTAGAACTTGGCCTTATGGCTTTCAATCAATTCTACTTGCAAGGACTCAACACCCACCTTCTTCCGGGGTGGCTCGCCTTTATCGTGCAATTCCGGGACCGGTTTGTTCTGACCTATCAGTTTTGGTTCGTAGCTGGTGCCATTTTCTCTATTCACTACGACCAGATTTACACCTGGTTCCAACGGCGTTTCCTCGTAGTTCTTGGCGGGTTTGCCCTGATGCTGTCAGTTTTGTGGGCGCACTTTGCCTTTGACCGGCTTTACCTGCATGACTCGGAATCCATGTCTGTGCTCGTCTTGCAGCCCATCATGATTCCGTACAGTTTCGCGGTGACGTTGTTGCTGTGGCAGGCGGGGGTCAAGTGGTCCCGTGCGAGGCTTGAAAGTGGCCATCGCCTGTTGAACCGTTTTATCCAGTTTTTTGCCGGTGCATCGTTTGGTATTTTCCTCGTTCACCCGCTGGCGCTGCACTTTGTCGAAGTCGCGGAATACGCACTGCATCCTTTACCTGCACTGCGCTTGCCGCTGGTTGTCGTCTCGATTGGATTTGTATATTTCTCTTCCGGACTTTTGGCCTATGCCATTGGAAGGGTGCCTTGGTTGAGCTACATCGTCGGCGTCAAAACAAAGCTTCATCGAGACGCCAAAACATCTGCACCCAAAACGGCAGCAACCACTTCTCATTAAAGGAGGAACCCGTCGATGCAAAGGTCTGTGAATTCGCTGTCTGGCTCTTTGATTCAAGCCAACCTGCTCACCCGCCTGAACCAAATTCCTGGGACGAAGTCGACGACTCGCATCATTTTCTTGCTGTCCTTAGTATGGCTTGCCGAGGCATTTGATATTGGGGTCGTTGGACCTGTGTTGTCTATTCTGACGAAATCCTGGCACCTGACGGCCAGCCAAACCGGCATTTTAGCTGTGGCATCGACGCTGGGAGTCGTGATCGGTATGATCCCGTCGGGCGTCCTGGCCGACAAAATCGGCCGCCGGAAAGTGGTTTTGTGGGGAATCCTGTTTTTCTCGGTTTTAACAGTGATTGGGGCCACCGTGCACAACGTCGGTCAACTGGCTGCAATTCGGTTTTTTGCAGGGATTGGCGAAGGAGCGGTTTTGCCCATGCCTTACCTGTTCTTGTCCGAATTCGTACACGGAAGGCAGCGGGCGCAAAGCGTGGGTTACGCCAACGGGGTGCTCACGGCCGCCTACGTGATTCCCAACTTGGCCTCGCTGTGGGCTCTGCATTCGTTTTCCGGCAGCCTGGCTTGGCGGTTTCCCTTTCTCATGGGCGGAATTCCGTTGCTTACTCTGTTGCCGCTGTACCTTTGGCTGCCAGAGTCCCCAAGATATCTGTTAAAGGTCGGCAAAACCGACGAAGTTCAAGAGTTGGTGGAACACCTAGAGGACGAAGCGGGTCTCTCCCACGATGCTACCCTCGTCGACAAGAGTATCTCCGTTTCCCTTCGCGCACTGCCGGAACGCGGTGCCAAGGCGCTGCGCACGATGTTCCATAAACCGTACTTGGGCCGGAGCGTCATGGTGACGATGCAGTTGACAGCGGCGCTGATGTTGTTTTACATCCTCCAAGTGTTCGGACCGACGCTGCTGCTCAACCGCGGCTCGAACATCGGCAGTGCCATTTTGCTGTCGGGGCTGATGATGTTAATCGGAGGGATCGGTTCCATTGTCCAAGGCCATCTGTCGGATAAATTTGGCCGCAAGCGAGTGCTCACGCTGTACGTCATTCTAGCCAGTGCCGGATGTATCTTGTTTACCGTCAGCGATTTGCCGACCGTCACACTTTTGTCCAGCTTGCTGACTTCGTGGTTCGGGCTTGGAATTTTTCCAGTGACTAAGCTGTGCGTGGCCGAACAATACCCCACAGAACTTCGGGGCCGGGGCGTTTATATGGACGAAATGACTGCGCGGACACTCAGCGGTGTGGCGACCACCTACTTCGTCCCGTTTTTCGTGGGGTCCTATGGGAACCACGTGGTGTTTATCGGAGTCGCTGTCATTTTAGTGGTTTTCAGTTTGCCGTTTCTGCTGTTGGGCCGTGAAACGGCCGGGATCCCGATGGAAGAAGCAGGGATGGAAGGGTCGGCAAAGGTCCAATCCGCCTAGACCGTGTCATGTATATGGTTTCAACTTATAAAAACACGAGGTGAATTCAATTGACCCGTCTCATCGAAGCGCTGCAGACTTCCCTGTCAAAGTTGGCAACCCCCATCGTCTATGACCACGGTCAGTGGATGGGCACAGAATTGTTGCTCGAGGATGTGCGCGAAACTGTTCGCAAACTAAAAAAGACCGGTGTGGTACGAGGTTCGCGTGTCGTCATTGCCTTGCCGAACTCCTATGAGTTTGTTGTGAACTACCTCGCGCTTTTGTTGTCCGGTTCAGTGGCGGTACCTATGAATCCAGAGCTGCCCGTTTCCGAAGCGCAGCAAGTTGTCGCCCGCGTCCAACCCGCTCTAGTCATCTCAAGAACGGGCGTCTGGGAGCAAGCGCTGGCGAGGGGACACTTTGTCCATTGTGAAACCGACCCGAAAGCCCCCGAGATCCGATGGTGTATTCCATTAGATGTGCAAGAGGTTCACGCCAAACTGCCTATTCAGGAGGAGTCCCCGGCGATACTCATGTACACTTCCGGTACGACCGGTCAGCCGAAGGGAGTTCTGCTGACACACGGTCATCTGTGGGCAGCAGTCAACAACGTGATCGACAGTCATCAACTGACTGCAATGGACACGGCTTACTGCTTCTTACCCCTGTTTCACATTAACGCGCAAGTGATTGTCCTGCTGTCCACGCTTGTCTCCGGCGGCAAACTCGTCATGCAGGAACGGTTCAGCGCCCGGAGCTTTTGGAGCAACATCCGCAGGCATAAAGTGACCTGGGTTTCAGCCGTACCCACGATTTTGTCGATAGTGGTCAAAGGAGCCTCGGAAAAACCATTGCCGACTCGGTTTGGTACCTATCCGCCCGCCAAATCGCTGCGTTTCATCCGCACTGCGTCGGCACCTTTGTCCCCAGTGCTCGCCGCGCAATTTGAGCAACGTTTTGGGGTACCGGTCATTGAATCGTACGGAATGACGGAGGCAGCAGGTCAAATCTGCATTAACCCGCTGCCACCAAGGACGCGCAAAACCGGGTTCGTGGGATTGCCTTGCGGCGTGCAGCTTCGCATCTTGGATGACGACTACCAGGAGCTTCCAAATGGGGTGACGGGACAAATTGCGATACGCGGGAAAAATGTCATCTCACACTACGTGGATGTGAGCAACAAGTCGGCAGGATTCCACAACGACTGGTTGCTTACTGGCGACCTCGGGGAATTCGATGACGACGGATACCTGAAGATTACAGGTCGGAAAAAGGAGTTGATCAACCGCGCCGGGGAAAAAATCAGCCCCAGGGAAGTAGAAGACGTATTAAACGGCCACCCTCGGGTCCAACTCGCCGCCGTGGTGGGAGAACCGGATGCGATCTATGGAGAAATCGTCGTCGCGTACGTCGTTCCACAGGAGGATAGGGGCCACAACGGAGATTGGCTTGTCAAAGAGCTGATGGCTTACTGCGAAAAGCACTTGGCCAAGCCAAAAAGGCCAGCCCAAATTCGGGTCATACAAGAATTGCCTGTCGGCGCCACAGGGAAGGTTCAAAAGCACCGGCTCCAGCACATCGGCCGATGATTCGGCCGGTCCGTGCGTTGTCTGGAAACCTCGTAGAGCCGTTGTGCCGTTCAAGAGCACAACAGGCATGGGGTCGACTTGTCCACCCCATGCCTGTCTTCTACTCTTGAAGTTTTCTAACCTTAGGTTCAATCGCCTTATTCCTTGAGCATATATCCAACGCTGCGCAAGGTTTTTAAATAGCCCTCGCATCCGAGTTCGGCAAGTTTTCTCCGCAGTCGATGGACGTACACGTCAACTACCGTCGGCCCTGCATCGGAATCGTAGCCCCAAACCCGGACAAAAATTTGGTCCCGAGTCAAAATCTGCTCGGCATTTTGCATAAAGTACTTCAAGATCTCGTACTCTTTGCTCGTGAGGTGTAACGGATGGTCGCCTGCAGTTCCGTCGCGGGAATCTGGATGCAAAGCCAGTGGACCGTAAACGAGCCTGTCCTCCACTACAATACTCCCTTTTCTCCGCGATAAAGCGCGAATGCGCGCAAGCAGCTCGGGAATATCAAACGGCTTCGTAAGGTAGTCGTCGGCCCCCGCGTCTAATCCTCTGACCCGGTCTTGGACACTGTCCAATGCCGTCAAAAACAAAACAGGCACCATCAACGATGCCTGTCGGATTCTGCGTATGACTTCAACCCCGTTCAAGTCCGGCAACATGATGTCGAGAACAATGAGGTCGTAGGACTGGTCCAGGGCCAATTGTAAACCTGATTTACCCGTGTTCGCGACATCGCAATTCCACGACTCGTCACGCAGAGCCGCTGCAATTACCTTTGCAATTTCAACATCGTCTTCCACAATCAGCGCCTTCATGCTCATGAAACATTTTCCCCGCTCCACATGCCATTTTCAATCTACTCTCATGATGCCATGTGTTGGGGCGTGTTTCAACTCACCTGCGATTTCTCCGGAGTCGTTTGGCAACGCTGTCTTGTCAAAAAGCGGCGGCTCAAGGCTCAGCAACGAACCCGAAACCTCGGGTGTTGAGTGGTTCCGGCGCCGAAAAACAAACAAACGCATTAATAAATAACTTACTGAAGACGAGACCGTCATGGCCAAACCCTTAGAAACGTTGCTTGCTACAGGGATGGGCATGCCGCGCAGCCGAAAAAACGTGTCAGCCCACACTACGATGGCGTCGTTGATAGCGACGTTTCCAATCGCCTGTGCCCAAAACATCCAAGTTTCCCGACGCGTCCCACTGGCCATATCGGCAAAAGTCCAAAACCGGTTTCCCGCGTAACTGTTTAAAATGGCGCAGCCCACAGCGATCGTATTGTACAAGCTTAAAACAGCAGCCGATTTCGTCGGCAGAATCAGCACGAACAAATTAAAGACCAAAACATCCACAAAAGCGTTTAAGAACCCGACGCTTAAAAACCGCGCAGTTCGTTGCAGCGATGGGGTCTTTGAGACATGGGTTTTGAAAAGCCGCGCCTTAAACATTGGGCTTTCACCGCCTTTTTCTACGCAAAGCATCATGTCAGCGATTCGACGACCTCGAGTAAGCCCACTCTGGATTCCATTTTAAGCATGAATTTTTACAATTTCTTTAACTCACTTTCAGGTAACTGACTTTCCGGTAAAACGACTTCAAACGTGGCACCTTTCCCAACCTCGCTCGTGACTTCAAGGCTTCCTCCGTGCGCTGCGACGAACTCGCGGGCAATAGCCAGGCCGAGGCCCATGCCGCCAGTGTCCCGGGAACGTCCTTGCTCCGCACGATAAAACCGGTTAAACACGTACGGCAGGTCCTCTTCGGGTATCCCTGGGCCCGTATCCGCGACGGCAATGCGAACTCCTTGCAAATTCTTCTTGATGTCTAGAAAAATACTGCCTCCAGGAGGGGTATATCGCAATGCGTTACCGAGCAGGTTGACAAGAACCTGGGTTATTCGATGTGGATCGATGTACAAACGAATCGACGGAGGTTTCGCTTCGGCTGGTGAAACGGTGGTCATCATGTGTATTCCTCGTTCATCCGCCTCAATTTCGAACGCAGCGACGATTTTCTCCACGAGTTCCACGATATCGGTGTCTTGCCTTTCCAATTGCAACTTACCCACTTCTGCCTGGGACAACTGGTGCAGGTCTTGGACCAATCGAGACAAGCGCAGAATCTCGTCTTGAATGGGTAAGAGCGTCTCCGGGGTCACTTCGCGCACACCTTGTTGAATCAGTTCCAATTGGCCGGAGATGATGGTCAGCGGGGTTCGGAGTTCATGGGCGACATCGGCGACTAAGCGCTGCCTTGCCTGCTCTGTTTTTGCCAGTCTCGCGCTCATTTCATTGAACGCCATCGCCACTTGTCCAAATTCGTCCGACGATTCAACGGTGAGTTGCGAATTCAGGTCTCCTTGGATGATCCGGGAGATGGCTGAAGTCATGCGCTGCAACGGGGACGTGATGTAACGTGCCAGCCAAGTCCCTAAAATTAAAGCCACCGCAACCGCAATTGCGGTACCCCAAAACAGACTGACTGCCATGGAATGTAAAAACTGTTGTTCCAAACGGAACAATCCAACCAGCCCACGGTCCCGAATAAGAAGTGTGCCAACCGTCCGTCCATTGGCAATAACCGGTGTGCTGACCAAAAAGCGGTTCACTTCCCCATTCGCGCTGTCCGATTGTGGGTCCCCTAAAACGAGAATCCGTTTCCCCTTGTCATTTAACAATTCCAAGTATTGTGGACGGTTGCGAGTTACCGTAGAATCGGCATGCAGAAAAATACCGACAATTTCCCCGCGTATGTTCTTCCAAGACTCACCGTTCGATTGATAGAAGTAGGAGATTAAAGTAGCCCATTGGGAGGCATCCTCCTGTTGGGCCAACTCCGTGTAACGCTTAAACTGAGTCCTAGAGTACCATTGGGAAATCACAAAGAAGACGCCTGCCAAAAAAGAGACGAGAACAACCATCCAGATAAACAGCTTATTGCGCAACCTCACGTAGGTTCACCCAGTCGGTAACCAATGCCGTGCACGGTCTGAATGTATTGAGGATTACTGGGATCGTCTTCAATTTTTTTGCGTAAGTGGCTAATGTGGCTGTCGATGGTTCGCTCGTAGTTGAGATAAGCGTCTCCCATGGCAGCCTTTAACAGTTGAAGCCGACTGTACACCACCCCAACCTTATTCGCGAGTGTCCACAACAGTTGAAATTCTGTAGGCGTGACAAAAATCGGCTCTTGACACTTCCACACTTGCATTTTATCGCCGTCGATCACCAGTTCGCGCACGCGGACCTCCTTAGATTCGCGCCCCATTGTCCCGGATGTATTCATTCTTCGAAGCACAGCGCGGATTCTTGCCGCCAATTCTCGCAAGCTGAACGGTTTTACAAGGTAGTCGTCGGCTCCAACTTCTAATCCGACAACCCGGTCCGCTTCCTCTGTTCGAGCAGTCACCATAATGACGCCCACGTTCTCCATTTGACTCAGTTGCCGGCAGACCTCAATTCCGCTGATGTGGGGCAGCATCCAATCTAGTACAACCAAATTCGGCAGGTGCTTTTCGACAAACTGCAACGCTTCTTCACCAGTATGGGCGGTATACACCGTAAACCCTTCCTGCTCAAGGTAGCCTGTCATGATATCCAGAACCTTTGGCTCATCGTCAACGAGAAGAATTCGATTCTCCAATTCCATCACCTTAAATCTCGTGTAGTTTCCACAACTCGTTTCCAGAACGCTTTTAAACAAATCCAACTTGAATGTCAGGCAGATAGACCGATTTACCAACCTATTGTATTCCTTGTTCTTTACAAACGTCTTACACATCTCCTCCACATTTTTTCCAAGACTTATCCACACTTCTACAACCTATCGACCCTATCCATGCAGTAACCTCAATGACAGGAAGGTATGTACCCTAACTTGCTAGAGTTTCCGGACAACGCAGAATGAGGCCATAAGGTCGCAAGTGAGGAGGATATATGTGGCAATGATTCCGAACTTCTTTATTGTCGGCGCAGCAAAATCCGGAACCAGTTCCCTTTATCACTACCTCAGGTTGCATCCCGATATCCACATGAGTTCTATCAAAGAGCCTCATTTTCTATGCAGCCACCACTTTCCAAAGCAGTTTACAGGACCTGGAGATGAGGGCTTCAGTGCAAGTGTCGTGCGAAATCAAGCCGACTATCTCAAACTGTTCGAGCCGCCTACTCCTGCATCTGTCCTTGGAGAGGGGTCCGTTTATTACCTGTACTACCCGGATGCGGCCGAAAAGATTCAAGTACTGAATCCCAACGCAAAAATAGTTATACTGTTAAGGAACCCTGTCGAACGGGCTTTTTCGGCTTACATGCACACCGTTCGAGACGGCCGCGAGACCCTGAGCTTCGAAAAGGCACTGGAAGAAGAACCTAAACGCAAACAGAACGGGTACCAGCCCTTGTGGTGGTACCGCGAGATTGGCCTGTACAGCGAACAAGTCCAACGCTACTTGGAACGGTTTCCCGCCGGACAGATTCGCATTTTTCTTTATGAGGAACTCCAGGAAACACCTCGACTGGTGAAGGCGTGTTTGAAGTTTTTGGGCGTCGACGAGACCGTGCCCATCGATACCAGTATTCGTCACAACGTCTCCGGTGTGCCAAAAAGCCGGGCGATCTACAATTTTTTTGCGCGTCCAAATCCGTTGAAGAACTTCATCAAGCCCCTCTTTCCCGAGAATTTGGCCCGCAAACTCGGCGAAAGAGCCAAGGGATTGACTCTAAAGAAGGACAAAATCCCAGGGGCTGTAAAGGCTGACCTTCAACGGTACTATAAACCGGACATTCAAAAGCTTGAAACCTTGATTGAACGAGACCTGTCAAAATGGTTAGCGTAATGAAATGGAGGAAACGTGGAAAATACAATGGAAAATGATATGGTAAGAAAAGTCCAACATTCGAACTTGACCTGGCACCACACCGCAGTTGACAAACACCTTCGGCGCCAATCGAACGGCCACGGCAGTTTTGTAGTTTGGTTGACTGGTCTGTCTGGGGCAGGGAAATCGACCCTCGGTACCGAACTGGAACGACATCTCTTTGGCCTCGGAATTCACACATACTTGTTAGATGGCGACAATCTTCGGATGGGCATGAACTCGGACCTCGGCTTTACCGAACGCGATCGACAAGAGAACATTCGCCGAGCAGGAGAACTCGCGAAAGTTTTGGTGGATGCGGGCGTCGTCGTCATCGTGGCCCTGATCTCGCCGTATCAAAAAGACCGTCAAATGGTTCGCCAAATCATGGATGACGGCGAATTTATCGAGGTATACGTCAATTGCCCGCTTGAGGTCTGTGCGCAGCGCGACCCGAAAGGCCTGTACAAAAAAGTCAAGGCCGGAGCCATCAAAAATTTCACGGGTTTTGACTCTCCCTACGAAGAGCCTGTCAATCCCGAATTGAATATCCAGACCGATAAAGTGTCGGTGCAACAAGGCACGCAGCAAGTCATCTCGTATTTGGAGGCCCGGGGACTGATTCAGATTCCGGCGAACTCCCATGACGTTGCCAAACCCTTGGACATTGCAACCTCTCGTGTAAAACAAGCACAGGAGGACCTAGCATGATACACAGCAGTTCCAATTTGCATAAATCCGCGCGCAAAACCCCTCACCCGTTGATTGCACCGCACGGCGGCACTTTGGTGCACCGAGAATTGACGGGACTGGAAAAACAAGCTGCTCTCGACGAAGCCGCCGGAATGGCGAAAATAGAGTTGACGGATTGGTCTTATTCCGACCTTGAGCTCATCAGCACAGGCGCCTTCTCGCCGCTGACTGGCTTCATGGGACAAACGGATTACGAGAGCGTTCTGGAAAAACTGCACTTGGCCACAGGAGAGGTCTGGAGCATTCCAATCACCTTGCCCATTGAAGAAAAAACCGCGAACGCCCTTAAACCCGGCCAAAAAGCGGCGTTGGTGTCCGGCGAGGGAGTCATCCGCGGAATCCTTGAAGTGACCGAAGTCTTTTCAGTCGACAAGCGGCGGGAAGCCCAAGCGGTCTACGGCACAACAGACGAAAACCACCCTGGCGTGGCGAAGCTGTATCAGCGACCCGGTTTCTGCGCAGCAGGGCCAGTGTGGTTGCTGAACCGAAAAGCGCCGCCCCAGTTTGGCGAGTTTTACCTCGACCCATCTGAGGTGCGGGCCGAGTTTCAACACCTGGGCTGGCGGACGGTTGTCGGTTTTCAGACGCGCAACCCCGTCCACAGAGCCCACGAATACATCCAAAAATCGGCCTTGGAAACGGTTGACGGATTGCTTTTAAACCCTCTTGTCGGGGAAACAAAATCTGACGATATCCCGGCGGATGTGCGCATGCAAAGCTACCAAGTCCTGCTTGAGCACTACTACCCTAAGGATCGGGTGCTGCTGGCCGTATATCCGGCAGCAATGAGATACGCCGGACCGCGCGAGGCCGTACTTCACGCCCTAGTGAGGAAAAACTTCGGATGCTCGCACTTTATTGTCGGACGCGATCACGCCGGTGTAGGGAACTACTACGGCCCTTACGATTCTCAACGCATTTTTGAACAGTTCTCCCAAGATGAACTGGGAATCCAACTTCTCTTTTTCGAAAACAGCTTCTACTGCGACAAGTGTGACGGCATGGCATCGGAGAAAACCTGCCCGCACGGCGAGGAGGACCGGCACAGCTTATCAGGGACTAAGGTGCGGCAAATCCTGCGCGCGGGACAACTCCCATCTCCGAAGCTCACCCGTCCGGAAGTCGCGCAGGTTCTCGTCGATGGACTCGCAGAGGTCATTTCCTCTAACCGATAAAGCTGCGGCAAACGGTGAGAAAAAGGACCGTTAGATCGCAAGGTTCCGTTTTGAGTACCAAGAGCTGAAATGACATGCCAATTGGCATGTCATTTTTGCACCGCAGAATCAAGGTACTCGATATGAAGATAGTCAGTAGATACGACGTGGACGACGTTACCGACTTAAAGGTTACACTGAACTCGCAGCCCCTGTGATTGAAGCTGTTTAACCTCTTCGGACACGTCCGGCAACAAATTGACCGTCTCCTTAAGGAGAGGAAAAGTGGATTCGTGGAGGGAATAGAAAACCCACTGTGCGGTTTTCCGTTCCTTGACGAGGCCAGCTTGCTTCAATTTCCGAAGGTGTTGAGAAACACTAGGCTGCGACAGCTCTAAAATCGCCACAAGTTCGCAAACACACAGTTCGTCTTTCGCTAACAGAGCCAACATGTGCAGCCGCGTTTTATCACCGAGAGCTTTATAAATCTCGGCTGTATTCTCAAAAGAGTCCACCTTGCACACTTCACCTCGATTTCATTTCAAATCTTCGTTCGTCCGGTCATCTCTGAAAGCGATTCAATACTCTAGACCTATTAAAACGTAAGTACAGTATAAGCTTCGCGAGCATAACGCGAAAATGCGTCTCGAGCAAACTCGAGGTGAATCCCGTACTTGCTCGCGGGGTCCGTCAGGTTCCAATTGTTCACTTGGTTTGAGCACGCACCAACCACAAGACCGACTTCTTTTAAGTCACTCAAGAGGCGGTCGACTTCCGGCGGCACAGACTCCAGCAGTTTCACAGCCCCGGTGAACAAGAAAACCTCCACCGCATCAATCTGGTTTTCTTCCTTCGCATCAAATATCCGTTTTGACACGCCGAGTCCAGAAGTCACCTTATCCTTTTGATCCCATCCCGAGTTGATCACGATCGCGATTTTCCCACTCATCTCACGGCCTCCTTGGGGTTCTCAATGACCTGCACAGCAAACTGCTTCAAGGGTTCGACCCCAATAATTTCGTCGTCTTGCAACGCAGCAACCGCAACGGTTCGTCCTTGATTTTTGACCATTAATTCGCGAATGTGTCCAGTTTGCAATTCCAGACGCTTGCCAAAGAGTCGGCTTGTTGAGGCTTCTTCGGGCAGTACCTGATTCACAATGATGCCCTGGGTGAAAATATTGGTTCTCTCCAAGTCCGTCATAGCCCGTTCCATTTCCGCGATCGGAGTCGACTCCGGCAGCGTGACGAAAAACATCACAGTTTCTTGTTTATCCTGTAACGTTCGGATGGCCGCGTGCATGCGGTCCAGTTGTACATGATCTAAAGCCGCAGTTTCAGAGGTGAACGCGTCTTTCAATTCCAATTCCTCCTCATAGTCCCACGACAACTGCAGTAGACGGATCGTATGACCGGTCGGCGCGGTATCAAACACGGTCACCTCAAACTCGTCGCTCAGCACGTAGTCAAGAAACTCTTGGAACACAGCCACCTCTTCTGTGCAGGGAGAATTGAGTTCCTCACCCACTCGCTCCACGGTTTCTTTATCTCCAAACTGTTGTCCAAGAGAATCCAATACTTGTTGGCGATATGCCTCAAATGCCGCCTTGGGATCAATTCTCACCAGCCATAAGTTGGAACCGGAAATTCGGCGGAGTACCGAAGTCACCGTTTCGCCAAATACGTTCCCGATGTGAGCTGCCGGATCGGTGGTTACAAGCAACGTCTTGAAACCTTGATCCGCAGCATACATCGCGATTGTCGAAGCGAGTGTTGTTTTCCCGACACCGCCTTTTCCAGCCAAGAAAATTCGGCGGCGCGTTCCGTCCTGCGGCAGCAGCAAGTGAGCGGGCAACTTCTCAAAACCGAGTCGCATGTTCTAAATCCCTCCCGACTTGCTCAAGCATCTCGATGCCTTTGACCTCATCGGCATAGAGAGGCATATATCCAATCGGCCCCGCAAAGTGGGAGTTCAGTTCTTGAATATGCGGTTGATGCTTTTTCCACCTGCGGCTCGAATAGGGGTGTGTCCTTTCGTCTTCTGGAATGATTCCGTTCACAATGGCAATCTGATTTGAAATGTCGAGCTTTTGCAGTTCAAGCGATGAACGTAACATTTCATCCATCGGTATTTGAGCTGGTTGTGTAACAAACACAAAAGTGGTTGTCTTCGGGTCTTGCAGCGCACGAACCGCATTGTCGTATTGTTCTTTGGAAGCCGCCAGTGCGTCCACACTGCCAATACAGGTTTGCCCGCTTCCTTGTGCGCTTTCCTCAATATGCAAGCTCCAACTGCTGGGCAATTCTAACAAACGCAGCGTATGACCCGTCGGCGCAGTATCAAAAACCACCCAGTCATAATCAGGTTGGTGCATGCAAGCTATGAACTGATCAAATGTCGCAATTTCCTCGGTACATGGTCCGCTCATCTTCTCTTCCGAAGCCCGTACGAATTCTTCTGGAAACCATGCACGTAGAGGAGCTAAGGCCCGGTCTTTATAGGACTGGAGGGCTTGACCTGGATTGATTTCCTGAATAAATAAGTTCGGAACTCCTTGTACCTCACGGGCTTCAAGACCCACTTCCTGTCCAAAAACATCCCCTAAGTTCGACGCCGGGTCCGTAGTAACCAACAACGTTCGGACACCGCGTTTGGCCAACATCACGGCCGTTGCAGAGGAGAGCGAAGTCTTTCCGACACCGCCTTTCCCCGAAAAAAACACGTACCTGGTCATGAGCCTAAGACTCCTTTGATGCAAACAATTCGTCCATTTGCGGGTAACGTCCCATAGTCCGAATTTCCCCGTCCACCGCGACAATCGGCAACACCTTCATACCGTGCTTAAGCATGGTTTCATACACGTGCTGATTCGAAGTAAAAGCCGCCGAATCGCGGCTAAGCATGTGACGTGCAACCGCATAGCCGTCTGCTTTCAACTTTTCCACCATTTCCCCGACACGAATCAATTCCGGGTCCGGCGACGTGCCACAGACTCCTGTGGAACAGCACATTTCAGGATCAAAAAAGTCGATTTTCATCCTTGATTCCTCCTCTTTTGAACGGAATCGTTATAGCGTTATATAACAATGTACTTATATAACAATCAGTATGAATCCGTTTTACAAGACCCGCGCAAAGCCATTCTTTCTCCTCGGCGATTATTCCTGAAAACGACCTAAATATACATTGAGCAAGCGTTGCGCTAGTTGTGGGGGCATCTTGCCTTTGAACTTTACCATGTAGGTGTCGAACGACGACTTCATCAGATGCGACATGGAGCTATGATAGGAAATGTCGGTCGTCCCTCCCCACAAAGTGTTTGAGCGGATTAACATGGCTTTTCGGTTTCCCATGTTCATGATACAAAAGATCTCTGGTTCGTAGTCGTATCGCTGACCTTGCCCTGTAATGCGTTGTCGAAGCAGACTCGCCACCAAATTTCCCTGCTCTACGGCGAGGTGACCAAGTTTAGGCACCGTTCGTGATGCCACATCGCCAATGGCGAAAATATTTTCGTAATCCATGTGCTGAAAATTTTCATCTGTAGGAACAAAACCGGCTTCATCCCCAAGGCCAGATGCTGTAATGACGTCCGGTCCACGATATGTAGGAATTAAGACCGTTAAAGCAGAGGAGATGGTAGAACCATCCTTGAACACAACATGGTCCTTTTCAATTCTTTCGACGACTTTGTTGATGACGACCTCGACTTCATGTTTCCTGGCCAATCCTTCGAACGCCTCGTGCACTTTGTCGCCTACATCTTCAAAAAAGATCTCAGCCGGACTAAAGCAGATAATTCGAGCTTGGTCTCGGATGCCGCGCTCCCGCAACTCACTGTCAATCATGAACGCAATCTCCCCAACGGGACCTTCACAAGCCGTTTCCAAATGAGGGACATCTTTAACGCGTGTCCCGGCAAGCATGGGTGCGGACCCAATTAGGATATTCCCTTGTTTAAATTTTTCTATGGCTTCATACAGACGCGGGGCTAGAATGTCCGTACATACGGAATACCCGTACTCCCTGAACCCTGGAACGGATTCGAAATCCTTTTTCCCACCTAGTGCGATCACGAGAAAATCGTAAGGCATCGTGACCTCATCGTCTAGATACACCTCTTGTGCCTTTGGGTCAATTCGATGGACGCGACTTCGGATAAAATGGCCATAGGATTCGATGACCGGCCGCAGTGGAAATGTGATATCGCGAATGTCCTTTTCGCCCAGTGCTACCTCGGGCAAGGAAGGCTTGACCAAGAAGGTCTCCCGCTCATCAATGACCGTCACTTCCACGTCCCCCGGGTTAAGCCAAGTAGATATATGGTGAAACACCGTAAGACCTCCAAAACCCGCTCCAACAATAACTATTTTCTTCATCGACAGCCCTCCAAAGGTAATTAAAGGTATTATTTACACATTAAAGCGCGAGGATACCAAACAAGCACTAGGGTCTTCGAGGAGACAACTCATTAGGTAAAATGGTTTATTTTACAACTACAAAACTAGAAATGTAGTTATATAATATCGATGAGAGGAGGAGACGCGTATCCCGAAAAACGAATCTCAACCTTGGCAATTGTCTGTTGGTGATGAAATTGAACAAGTTGTCCGTGTTGCAGAAAGAAGTTATCCGATTTTATCTCGGAAGTCACAACTGGAAGAGTTGGCCCTCTTTTATAAGGCTCTCGGGGACGAAACACGACTCAAAATCGTGGCCATGTTACTCGTCCAAGATGTGTGCCTATGTGAAATCGTAGAGGGACTCAAAATCCCGACATCAACCATTAATCACCATCTAAAAATTTTAGAACGAGGCGGGGTGATTGAGGGGAGACGGGAAGGAAAATTCACTGTCTATTCCATTGACCAAAGAAAATTGGATCGGGTTCCCTTTGTTCAACATGAGGGCAATCAACTTAGAGGAGGACCAGAAAATGAAGATTGAGAACAGCTGTCGGTGATGGAAAAGGAAGCAGATGCACGCCAGCCGCACTGCTCGACAAGCAAACTGCATCAAAACCCACACTATAGGCTCTCTACGACAAGGAATACAGAACGACGAAATCGCGGACGCGCTGCTCCCTGAACGGTTTGTGAAAGCGAGTACAGTGATTTCCACCTCGGTCGATGCCATGCAACGTCTCGTAGAATACAAACTCATACAGTCACACCTAGGGGGGTACGGGCATGACACATGCGTGGCTTATCATCTTAATTGCCGTAATCGTTGGCTTTGTCACGACCTATCTCAAAATTACGATTGACCGCATCTTCTTGGTACTGCTGCTGGTTCTGTGGATGGGCTTCGGAATTCAGCAAGCCGTTGTGATTAACGCACTGGTCATGCTCCTGGCCTCATTGCTCTTCTTTCGTGGAGCAAGAAGGCAACTCTCCCAGTTCCCTGGAAAAATAAAGTGGAGCGTCGTGATTCTTTCCTTCATTGGGGGCATCTTTGGGCGATGGATTGGGCTGCATACGTCGAGTCGCGGCTTACTGCTCATTCTGGGTATCTACGCCGTTCTCATCGGTCTGCGTCTCTTGCTGATTAAGCCTAAAATGGTTCCGGACGGAAAAATGCAAGCGGGAGTCAGCGTCGTTACTTTCCTATTTAGCATCCTCACTGGATTGATTAGTGCCGGTGGGAAACCGCTTCAAATTCCTGTTTTGGTGAAAGGATTTAAGTTGTCGATGCCTCAAGCGTATCTGGTTGCTTCGTTAGGTACCATCGCGTCGACCGTCGGATTCATCACGGGAGAACTCTGGTTCACAAAGGTCATCCCGCTTTCGAACCTTGCCTGGTCCTGGATTTATTTCGTTGGAATTAGCCTAGTCATGTACATCTTTGAACCTCTTTGGAATGCAAAGGCTCAAAAATGGGTGACACTACTCGTGGGCGTTTTGTTAACTGCAGTGGGTATCAAACTCGTTATATGATTGTAGACCACTACAATTGGAGCACAAAGGACACATTCGATTTGAAATGGAACCCCGCCTCATCACAAAAATGGAGCGGGGTTGGCCTTTAGTTGCAACGCAGAAGTAGGTCGGTCGTCCTTTGAAAGGGAAAGGGTGCGTTTTGAACCCACCCCAAGTGTCCGAGCTAGCTCGCGCAACACGCGCCATTTTTTTGACTGTACTTTCCACGAGAAGTTGGATCACTATCTTCTTCCTGAGCAATGACCACAAATACTTCCCATCGGTTTCCATCGGGATCCGTCGCCCAAATCTTGTCCTGACGTGCATAACAGCAATTTGTGTTCATCTCGTCGAAGGTGGCAAGTTCAGCGCGAATCAATCGCTCTTTGGCAGCTAACACATCCGATGTAGAACTGACCTGAAGACCAAGATGGTTGAGCGCACCTATGTTCTCGTAAGCTCCTTGATGGATCGTGAAATTCAACGGCGGTTGATCCACATCAAACTTCGCATAGCCTGGACGCACGCGGACAGGTTCCAGTCCAAAAAAGTTCCGGTAAAACAGGAGTGAGTCCTCAAAATGATTTACGTTGATCGCCACGTGTGGTTTTAAAGCCGTCATTAGCAACACTCTCCTTCGGCGTGGACGTTACAGGGTGTGGATGAATACAATTCAGCCTTTAGCCCGGCTATCAGTTCATTCATGGCGCCGGAGTTCGGGAAATAGCAAGTCCACGGCCCACGAATCTCTTTATGAATCAATCCAACCTGTTCCAAGTTTTTTAGATGGTGTGACACTGTCGGTTGTGATAAACCCGTAACTGTCACAACATCCGCGACGCAGCAACCCTTCTCATATGCCTCAATACGATCACAGCAAGTGGCAATTGTCCCTTTGGCCATGATTTGAAGAATCTTAAAACGGCTCTTATCGGCTAGTGCACTTAGCCTTCTAAGTAACAGTTCAGAATCCATATTGACCTCCATCGATATCGATGAATTCATCGTATTGATGATCATCAATATTGTCAAGATATTTTTTCCAATCAAATTCAGTTCATAATGCCCCACTATTCGCGCAAAATATCTATAGGTTTATGTCCTTGGTTAGGAGCGAATGTCTGTATGAAGGACTTGTCCAATAAAGAGATAGGTGATGAATCATCCAGTAGTGAAGGCAATGCACAGCTTGTTGCCACTCGAATAGTTTGGTACATAGCGGGTGTCGTCATCGTTCTAATGGCATTTAGATTTGTATTAACACTCCTAGGAGCTAACCCACATACTGGATTCTACCGTGGGATTCGTGGAGTGACTTCACCATTTGTGGCTCCGTTTTCAGGATTGTTTAGAAACATCTCCATCGGGGATGTCGTGCGATTTGAGCCGAATGTATTAGTGGCGATGGTGGTGTACGCCTTAATTGCATGGGGCATTGTCAAGTTAATAACCATTTCGCAAGTGGACAGATAGCGTGATGACCAGGCAAAATCTTTGTCTGACACATCTTTAAGTGCCTCACCAAGAGACTGTCTGTGACCCCTCTCCCATGGGCATTCTGTTTGCTCATTGAGGCAGAGCATTTGTGAGAAACGGATCTAATATTCCGACTTAAACGGCTTGTTGGATGCCTTGCGTTCAGTTTTCACGTACGGATAAATCCCGGAAGGATGAACATAAAACACGGTTTTCATGACCTCAACCGAGCTGGTCACTGCAATCAATTCCTTCCGGACTGGACACCACGCAAGCGGGCTCTCTTCCGGAGTGCATCTATAGTCTTTCACTCGTAACTAACCCCCGGCAGAAAATACACAACACAAAACGTAAGTTATCACGAAAAGTCTGTAAAAGGGTGTCGAATCCAGTCGATGTCGACTTTTATCGCGGATACGCAAATGAGGGGCACGGAAGCCTATGAAGAAGCTTTATCGAGGAGCATATTGAGGCAATTTAAGGAGTCAAGCAGCAAGAACGCAGGTCCCTAGTTGGCCGGACTAGGGCTTTGTGCGCGTCCGGTTGTGCGCGTGGGAAGCAACACTTGAAACTTCGTCCCAACTCCCAGCGTACTTGATGCGGAAATCTTGCCGTGATGAGCCTGCACAATCCAATGGGCAATGGCCAAACCGAGCCCAGCTCCGCCATTGGCGCGGGATCTCGCTTTGTCACCGCGATAAAACCGGTCAAACACGTGCGGCAAGTCCTGAGGAGCAATGCCCACTCCCGTATCTCTGACTTCAATTTCTACGGCGTTTCCCTTTCGATGACACGATACAAAAATGGACCCGCCTGCAGGAGTGTACTTTACGGCATTGTCAAACAAAATAAGCATGAGTTGCCGCAAGCGGTCTTCGTCACCTGTCACATCAATGGCTGGTTCGAGGTCAAAAGACAAACTCAAGTCCCTCTGCTCAGACAAAAGAGTGAACATATCCGTGAGAGACTGGAGGATGCCGGACAGTTGAACCGTTTGAACGTTGAGTTCCAACTGATTGGAATCGGCTCTCGCCAAAGTTAAAAGGCTGTCTACGAGTTTTCTCATGCGCCGGGCCTCTTCGTAAATAGTGGCCACATTTCCCGCTTCTTCTTCCACGGTATGGTCTGGATGTCTAAGAAGCAGTTCGGATTGCCCCTGGATCACAGCCAAAGGCGTTCTTAACTCATGAGAAGCATCAGAAACAAAGTTTTGTTGCCGCTCCCATGCTTTCCGGATGGGAACTAAAGCTCGTCCAGCCAGAAACAACCCAGCCCCCATCACCATAAATAAACCGACTCCGATAGTTGCCAAAATGATCCAGAACAAAATTGCGAGTTCGTGTTGGGTTTCGTCAATGTTGCGAACCACTTGCACAGTCATGCCATGCACCGCACCATCCGGAGTTTCCACGCGAATGGGTACGTCGAGCACGCGAAACGAATGCCCCTGTACGGCAGTAGTAAACGGGCGGGTTAGGTTCAGGTGTTTTCGAAACAGGTTATATTCCACAGAAGTAAACTGTCCTATCGGTACCTGTTCTATGAAGGTTCCCCGATCGGACCAAACGAGATAAGTCGTGGGCAACTGGCCAAAACGCGGTGCCGCAGGTCCTGCGTCGGGTTCAGGGCGATACAGACTCCGGCTAATCATGCCACGCTCGGCGGAATGGGCGGAACTATATAAACTGCGGTCGATGCGTCCCAATACCTGTTCTCGCGTGAAGCCGTAAAGGATAGCACAAATGAACACCAGTATCGCTGAAAAGACGATCGTATTAACCAGAACAAGCCGGAATCGAATCCGCTTGAACAACTGTACCTACTCCTTCATGCTAAAGCAGAATCTTAGGGGTCCAATGGTACTCCTCACGACGCAGACGACGAAAAATTCGGCATTTGGCTTTGACTGATACCCGCTCCTCCTTGTCCGCCCAAGTATCCACTCCCCCCGGAAAAACCGGCTGCACTGCCTCCGGTCCCCCCATACCCGTCGCGATAGTACCTGTGTCCCGGCGAATACGACGAGCCGAAGCCTCCTTGTTGTGAAGCAGAAGCTTGTGAAACCGCCGCGTTCGAACCTAGAGATGACTGGCTTTGCCCAAGGAAATGCCACAATCCAAAAAAACCGACCATGGCGCCGATGGCGGTCGTCCATGAAGACACGGCAAGAATCTTCTGTCGCTTTATCTCCCTTTTTTCCTTCTCCGCATTGCGTCTTTGCTGATCGATGGGCATTGTACCTCTCCTCCGACTTTTCGCCTCTCAGAGCCCGCACCTTGACGGGTCCGACCTCGCAAATGAATGCACCGCAATGCATGCACCGCTTCGCGATATCTCAAGCATAGGAGAGAAAAATTACAATCACTTTAAAGACGCATCGTTCACCAGGTTACGAAGCGGAACTCCACTCATCTACATGTTTTTATGTAATATAAACTAACATAAAAGATATAAAATTGAAGTTTATCTGTAGTTTAAAACATAATTGTCATATATATTAACCTAAACAGTTGCGAATAACTGCCCTTTGTGTTAAGTTTTTTTGCAAACAACATGCGAGACTCGTGTCCATTCCAGGCTATTACGACTGTAAAGGAGTTCGATCGCGATGATGTGTCCGACCTGTGGAGTCAAGGGCCGCCTCGAACAAGTGGAATTTAGTCCTCAACGAGAACTTCTGCACTGTTCGCGCTGCAACGTCACTTATGTCGTGTACCCTGTCGGAAACGGGAACTACACGGAACCTGTTCCTTTTCAAAAGCACCCAACCCACCCCTAAATTTACCGAAGTGCCTTGGGGCGGAGCCCGAGCAAGGAAGCATCAGAGGAGGGAAGCGTGCTGTGGCCCTCCGGGGAGGCCAATTGCCTCCCCGAATTCCCTTTTCTCTGCCTCAGACCACAGCCTCCACCACATTCTCGGCTTGTCCCCAAGCTTTTTACCTCCATCTCCTATCCGAGTTTCAACTCCATTGTTACCGACTTCTTTCGACAGCAAACCTCGATTCGCAACCATATTTTTTGAAACATCCTGACACAATTGTGCGAAGTGCGTAGGAAAAGTCTATAATGAGAGTTGAAAGGTGCAGTGCCCACCCACACCCTTTGCTGCCGACACGGGCATGATGAACTGAGGAGGAAATTCACTATGGGGCGTAGTCGCTCACGCCAAACCAAAGTATTTTCCAACGTTAGACCTGTTCAACTTGTGGTACAAGATTACTTTTTGAAAAGTGGATTTTCCCCTGTTTCCGAGGTATCCGATGATGAAACCACTGCAACGTACTCCCATTCGCTTCTACAAAGTACATGGATTATTCACACCCTTGAACGTGAATCCGAATTTCAAACCACCTTGCGGGAACTCGTTCGAGACTTCGCGCACCCAAATGCAATGCACGCCATAGCTGCAGCAAATACTGAAGCCTTTGTCCGTCAATTCGACAGCGTAGACCGTTCAACCCGTGAGAAACTCAATTTATTCTGGATTCTTGTCGAAGGCGATGGTTCAGTCAACGTATACGCCCCTTACGAAAAAGTTCCCCAAAGTGTCACCAGTTAAACTCGAAATGCCGGAACTTGAACGCAGTTGTATCGTTGGACACTTACAGCGAGCACGTAAGATTGGCATCTATGGCTGAATTCCGCAATTTGCAAAGACGTCGGACATAGCATAGAAAATCCGCATATGTTGCGCGGCACTTGTCCTACCACTTCCCTCGCATCCCCGTCATAAAGTGTTGATGGAGATGTGAGGAGGTGGCAAAAGTGAAATTTGACACGCTCATCAAATTGGGTTCACTTGCCTTTGGCGTGGCTCAAGACGACAAGGTTCAGGAGCTTTTTAAAATGGCCCATAAAGGGGCAAAGCGGCGAGGAATCTTTAACCCTTCTACGGGCGCACCCAGACACGATGCCCACGGCCCAATCCCATTTCGACCCGGGCCGTCTCATCACCGTTTCCCGTTCTATTAATCGATAATGATTGGTTCAAAAATTCAAAGGTCGCGTTGAACGCCGTTGCGCGCAAACAAGCCCCCGTTGAGAAATGGGGGCTTGGCGTTTAACTGCTTATGTTTTTTCTTGAATTTACAATGGATACTACAATGAGTTAGTCGCTTTCCTGAGTGGATGGCACTTTTTGTTTATTCCCAGAATCAGGAGCGTTTTGTGCATAACCTGATTCCTTCATCTTTTGGGAGGTGTCATTTTGATGGGATTGGCCGTTTTTAGTACCGCATCCCCCTGCCGCCAACAAAGTGAAAACCACCAAGCCTGCAATGACTGATTTTTTCCGCATGAAACAATTCCTCCAACTTTAAATGATGTGAACAGACACATCCTTTCCAAACCAAAGGTTTCTTATGTATACGAGCGATGAACAATATTCCCTATGTAAACCAGATTCGGAAGACATTTGTCCGTTTCTCTCATGTATACTAAATAATTAGTAAATCATTGATTCCGATTCAATTACCATCTGAATGGAAGGTCTCAAAGTGACGTTGCCACAAGCAAAACTACTTGACGGAGATGAATGACATGGTGGGAAATCTGAAAGAACAGTTGAAGTCTGGGAAACCTGTCATTGGCACGTTCACCAACGTGTCTGACCCTGCGGTCATTGAGTTGCTTGGATACGTTGGATTCGATTTTGTGATCGTAGACATGGAACACGGGCCCGCTACGACGCGAGAACTAGAATCCCTGGTCCGAGCTGCCGATTTGGCCAAACTTCCCGTGGTTGTCCGGGTTCCGGGAGCACAGCGCGTACCTATCCTCAAGGCACTTGATTGTGGAGGTTCCGGGGTTCTAGTTCCTATGGTGGATGACTCGAAAACCGCAGCCGATGCAGCATTTCACGCCCATTATCCACCGTTTGGCGGGCGCGGTCTGGCGACCTACCAAAGGTCCATTCGTTATGGCCAAACCGAGCCGCAGCAGTACTTAGAAGACGTCGAGAAACGCGTTTTGACGGTGGTCCAAATTGAAACCCGCCAGGCGGTCGAACAGTCTGAAGAAATTTCCCACGTCGAAGGTGTCGATGTATTGTTTATTGGACCCTCAGACTTATCGATGTCCTTGGGCGTCTTCGGCCAGCCCGAACACGAAACTTTGCAAACGGCGATTGACCAGGTGGTTCAAGCCGGCCTACAAGCGGGAAAGGCAGTTGGGACTCTCGTGGGCACTACAGAGCAGGCGCGACAAGCTATCGATCGCGGCATGCGCTTCATCGCTTGGGGCACAACGCTTGGCATGTTGAGTGCTGGTGCAAAAAACACCCTCGACGCGTGGAAAAGCTTGACTTCCTCTCGTTCTCTGTAAACAGGTATGCCGCCCCAGCTTTGGCTGACTACGGCAATTGGGGTTGCAGAGAACGCGAAACTTAACGCATTTTTTACATTATTGCCGTAACTGGGAGGCAAAACAGCACGCCTTTGAAATGATTTTTTAAAGAAAGTTTGATATCGTTAAAACCGAAGCACCGCTCACCATGACTCTCAGTACATTTCATGGACGAGAACGGATTGTGTTGCACAGTGAGACGCCTAATCCGGTTGGTTGACCACAGGAGTCTCATTGTCAGCAAGAACGAGCTTCATCTCGGCCTTAAACCTCTACAAAGAAAACGCTCCTGTGAACTTTACAGGAGCGTTTTCAAGTTGGAATCACCACTTGAAAGGTGCTGCCTGTCCCTGGAGAACTGTGGACTGTCAATTTTCCGCGATGAGCCTTTACAATCCACTCCGCAATTGACAAACCAAGGCCCGCTCCTCCGGTTTGCCTAGACCGCGCTTTGTCGCCCCGGTAAAACCGTTCAAAGATGTGGCCAAGGTCCTCTGAGGCAATCCCGACTCCCGTGTCTGCTACAGCCAGGTGGATGGAATTGCCCTTGCACTTGCAAGAAATTGAAATGCGGCCGCCTGCAGGGGTATATTTCAAGGCATTATCAAACAAAATCAGAATCAGTTGTCGCAAGCGGTCTTCATCCCCTTGGAGCTCGATGCCCGCTTCAATGGCTAGATCCAACTGTAAAGATTGTTGTTCGCACAGGAGCATAAACATGTCCGAAAGTGAATCGAACAATTGAGACAAAGACACGTTTTTAAGGTCCAATTCCAATTGATTGGAGTCTGCACGCGCCAGCGTCAACAAGCTGTCCACAAGTTTTCGCATTCTTCTGGCTTCGTCATAAATGGTGCCGACACTGCCCGCTTCTTGCTCAACAGTGCGTTCCGGGTGACGCAAAAGCAGTTCTGCCTGGCCTTGAATCACTGCCAGTGGAGTTCTTAGTTCATGGGATGCGTCGGCGACAAATTTCTGCTGCCGGTCCCACGACTTCCGAATTGGGACCAGAGCACGCCCGGCTAAAAACAGACCAGCTCCCATCACCATCAACAACCCAAATCCGATCGTTGCGACGATGATCCACAACAGAATACTCAACTCGTGCGAAGTCTCATCAATGTTGCGTATGACCTGTACCGTGCCCAGGTTCGGGAACAAATTCCGACTGTCCCTGAAAGCAACATTCAAAACTCGAAACGAATGGCCCTGTACCATTGCCGTAAACGGACGTTTGGTGTTCAAGCGTTGATGGAACGCACTCACTTCACTTTGCGTAAATTCTCCACTAGGCAGCTGAAACAACAACTTCCCTTCACCCGACCAAATCAAATAGGTTGTCGGCAACTGACCAAACCTGGGATGAATCGGTAAGACATTTGCATCCGTGGACAAACGGTTACGCGGTAAAAAGCCTCGCTCGATCGGGATTGCAGCAGCGTAAAGGCTGAAGTCAATCCGCGAAAGCAACTGCTGCCTAGTAAAGCCGTATAAAATTCCACAAATGAAAATAAGGATTGCGAAAAAAACTGCCGTGTTCACAAGTACAAGCCGGGTGCGTATTCGTTTGAACAAAGTTCTACGAGCTCCTTCAACGTTCCTGATTGAGATGGCCGCACCGCAACGGCTTCGCAATCAGTCTCCCACGTGTTTTCCCGGGTTCATAATGTTAAGTGGGTCGACCGCTGCTTTAATCGCCTTCATCAGTCTAAGGGAGGCGCCGTGCTCACGATCCAGATACTTGCGTTTTCCGACACCCACACCATGCTCTCCTGTGCACGTCCCCCCAAGTTGCAGCGCCCGGTCGACAATGCGTTCATTGACAGCACCAGCTCTTTTGAGGTCCTCTGGGTTGCTTGGGTCGACGAGAAGAATGGCGTGAAAATTTCCATCCCCGACGTGGCCGACGAGCGCGCCTGGCACGCCAAGTTCATTCATAACGTTTCTTGCATCCCGAACTGCATCTGGTAACTTGGACAGTGGGACACACACGTCGGTCACCATCTGCTCCTTACCCGGCATGGATGCGCGAACGGCTAGCGCTGCAACGTGCCGCGCTTCCCAAAGCCGGCGTCGTGCCTCTTCGGTTTGCTCTACAGCAAAGGATTGACACCCTTCATCGGCCATCATTTCTTGAACGAAGGCCACGTCGTTTTCTACGCTGCGCGCATTTCCCTGGAACTCCAAAAACAGTGTGGGCACCTCTGGATAATCCGTTGCCTTGTAGCGATTGACGGCTGCAATCGTAACGTCATCGACCAATTCCATACGCGTCACCGACACACCTGCCGCCATCACTGCCGTTGACGCTTGCACGCAGTGGTCCACGGTTGGAAACACGGCGCGTGCCGCGATCACCGCCTCCGGCAGGCCATAAACTCTCAACCAGACCTCCGTGAATACTCCAAGAATTCCCTCGGAGCCGACAAA
The DNA here is from genome assembly GCF_021739485.1 of Alicyclobacillus tolerans. GTDB lineage: Bacteria > Bacillota > Bacilli > Alicyclobacillales > Alicyclobacillaceae > Alicyclobacillus_K > Alicyclobacillus_K tolerans_A. The sequence goes on along the minus strand of NZ_JAJFNK010000017.1, from coordinate 77,695 downwards.
CAACCCCGTCAGGTTCAGACCTGCCGACGACTTAGCGGCAAGTGAACCGGTGTGGACGACTTCCCCGTCAGCTAAAACCACTTGAAGAGACCGGACCTGATCGCGCATCACTCCATACCTCACTGTTGTCGTTCCACTGGCATTGGTGGCGACCATCCCGCCAATCGAAGCGTCAGCACCGGGGTCCACAGAAAAAAACAGACCATATCGCGCTAACTCCGCATTCAACTGGTCTTTTCGCACCCCGGGCTGGACCCGGACAAGAAAGTCATCCGGGCGAACCTCGAGGATGCGGTTCATCCGCATCAAGTCGAGGCTAATACCGCCATTCACCGGAATTACGTGCCCTTCCAAACTGCTCCCAACAGCAAACGGGATCACGGGAACTCGATGTGCATATGCGTATTTCATAACTTTTACGACATCCTCGGTATTCTCTGGGAAAACAACCGCGTCAGGCTGCTTTGGGGTATAGTAACCTTCGTCCCGGCTGTGGTGCTCTAAGACCGTTTGGTTTATAGACACCTGTTCAGGCCTCAGAATTTGTTTCAAATCGTCCGACAAGGACATCGTACAGTCCTCCATTTCCACCTCAACATTCGGTTATTGCCATTGTACCTGCTGTACAATTGGACGCAACCGTTTACACAGGCGAATAGGAAGTCTTTGTTAAAAACGTGTAATTTTTAGTGGGGTGCGAGATACGAGGAAGAGGACGCGAACTGTCCATGAATCGAGGGGAAATGGAAACCATAACGAACCCATGTTAGATCAGGCCCGAAAAAGCACCGGGCCTTTGATAAGCCGCACACCACTACATTTCCAAAAACGATTCTTTCAGCGAATCAAGGACAAAGTGTGTGGATCCCCGCCATGTATCCCGTTCCACAGTCAATGAGTCGATGGTAGCAATCAGTCGCGCCACGTCTTCGCGGCAATGAAGTAGAAAATTCACATCGTGTTCGGTGAGTCCAGTATAGACCCAACTTGTTGTACTTTCCTTCCGACCCAACTCCGTATTGCGATTCAATGCCATGTAGACCTTGCAATCGTCTGACCTGAATCCGACTGGCAGCCACGGGCCTGGTGTCGCTTTCTCTTCGCGCCGTCGAATCCGATCCAGTTCTGTTTGGCTCAATGGTCCCCGGTCCATCTGTAAACAGCCCCTTTTAACCGGACGTCTGAATGGAGCCTCTTCCCCATCCAGCAAGTTCGGCCTCAATGAACAACTTAAAAACAGTATGTTCCGAAGAAGCTTCACCCGGAAGGCACAAGAGTATTAAATTACAGAATCTATTAAGACTAGTTCTCTAATTCGGCAAAAACGACACGGATGAAAGAAACATAGTCTACGACTACACGGTCTATAAGTCCAAAGTGACCATCCCGATATAAGCGCCGGAGTTTGTGGAAACCTAACGGCGACAAATTGAACAAGCAGGTCGTCAAAATGAATTCTCAGCAATCTGCGCACACTACAAATTGCTTTCTATGTCCTTGCGCATGTTTTGGGTCTTCGTCAACCGCGTATAGTAGGTGTCCCTCATGGCCGTCAGTCGGTCAATCCGTTCATCAATGCGGTCCACTAATCCACTTAACAGTTCTTCAAACTGTGAGAGGATCGTCACTCGTTCCTGCGGGTTTAGATTTTCCTGGCGGTAGGTTTGGCGGAGTTTGTCAAGCGATTCTTCAACTTCGAGAATGCGTTTTATCTCTTTGAGCGAGTACCCCAGCGTCTCTTTAAGCCTCAAAATTTTCTCCAACCGGTCGACCGTGTCTTCACTATAGACGCGGTGTCCTCCTTCGGTTCTCCCGACATCCGGCAATAGCCCGAGTTCTTCGTAGTAGTGAAGAGTCCTCGGGGTGATGCCAAGGCGGCTGGCGACCATTTCGACGGTCATCTCTTTTGGCATTCCTTGCAATCAACTCCTCGACAGCAGCGACGGAAAAAACATCATCCTTAACAGTTTAACCAAGTTGTTCGGCCCACAGCAATGTTGTTTTTGAACCATTTGCAAATTTAACGCACGTCTTTAACTGTCTTCGTCAAACAACGTATGCACTAAATAACTAACGGTTATACCTGTTGCAACCCGTTCTATCCCTTGCAGAAAGTTCATTAAATCGGATATTCGACCTAAAATCGCTTTACTTTTTTACTTGATTTGATTTCATCCTCGACAAGTCAACCCCAAGAGCTGGTACACAGTCGGCACACATTGTACTCCATTAAATTGACATCAACGTATACATTATCTCATAATAACGTTGAACAGGGTGCTTTTTTGCCGGCGTGAACCGCACCTTCTATAGGACCAATATTCTATGGGATCTATCGGTTTTGCAGGACATCAAATCTACACCTTACCGCAACCCTAAGGAGGGCACAGCACATGACAGAGCAGCGTAAATGGCGTATTGCAGTTATTCCCGGTGATGGAATTGGGCAAGAGGTCGTACATGAAGGCCTGCGTGTATTAGAGCAAATGTCTGAAACGTCGGGCGGGCAATTTTCGTTCTCGTTTGATTTCTTTCCGTGGGGATGTCAGTACTATTTGGAAAACGGGCGCATGATGGCCGAAGACGGGCTGCAAACTTTACAAGGCTACGATGCCATTTACTTTGGAGCGGTGGGTTGGCCTGGAGTGCCGGATCACGTCAGTTTGTGGGGGCTTCGTTTAGCCATCTGTCAGGGGTTCGACCAATGGGCCAATACCCGTCCGGTCCGGTTTCTCCCAGGCATACAGAGCCGCTTGAATCACCCCAATCTGGAATCTCTGGACTGGATTGTCGTGCGTGAAAACAGCGAAGGGGAATATGCGGGGCTTGGCGGGCGCAACCTGCAAGGGCGCGGGCCCGGAAAAGAAGTCGCCATTCAATCGGCGCTGTTTACCGAGGAAGGCTGCGAGCGCATTATTCGCTATGCTTTTGAACTGGCGCGCACCCGGAAACGCAAAAAAGTCACCAGTGTTACGAAAAGCAATGCCCAGCAATACGGAATGGTGTTGTGGGATGAAGTGTTTGCGCGCGTTCGCAAGGAATACCCGGATGTAGAGACGGAACAGGTGCTCGTCGATGCCATGGCAGCTCAATTCGTACTGAAACCGGAGCGTTTAGATGTGGTCGTCGCTTCCAACCTTTTTGCCGACATTCTTTCCGACCTAGGCAGTGCGTTAGCAGGAAGCCTTGGTATCGCCGCAAGTGCCAACATCAATGTCGAGCGCCGTTACCCAAGTATGTTCGAACCCGTTCACGGTTCCGCTCCAGACATCGCAGGTAAAGGTATTGCAAACCCAATTGGAGCCATTGGCAGCGCGGCTCTCATGTTGGACCACTTGGGGCTGCATACCGAAAGTCAACAACTTTTACAAGCCATCGATGCCACGACTCGAGAGGGAAAGTTGACACCTGACTTAGGTGGAACTTGCACCACCGCAGAGGTCACGGATGCATTGCTGTCTAACCTGAAACAAATTCAAAACAGCGTTCCGTCTGTATAATGACCCATCATTTGTACTAAGCCGTCTGCCGTCATTTGTACCGGGCCGTCTGCCGTCATTGGCACTGGGCCGTCCATCGTACATCGAGTTTAGAAACATACAGCTTTTCATCGCTTCGGTCAATACGACTCCATTGGAACGGACCACAGCAAAAGCAAAAGCCGCTGTGGTCCGTCTTTTTTTACACAAAATTGAACACTGCACAAACTCGAACACCGCTTTTCAAGGCAGCAACGTACAAACCGGGCGTCGAATTTCATGCATCATTTTCGGGCGTTTGGGATGAAGACCGCAAAACTTCCAGGATTTCGCTGCATCCCCGTGAGCGGTGGGACTGCAGGAGTTGGCGGACCGCCTGCGGTTCGCGTGCTCGCATCGCCGCGAGGATGGCCTCGTGTTCGACGATGGACCGCACCGGTTTAGGCCGTTTGGCAATCGTATAGAGCCGCGCTCGGTAAATCTGGTCGGATTGACTGTCCATAATGGCGTGCAAGCGGTCATTGTGTGCCAGGTCGACAATGTAACTGTGAAACCGACCGTCCAATGTAGCCCATGTACGGACGTCATCCTTGTCTAAGCAACGCTCCTGTTCGGAGATCAGTTCCTGCAGCCGCGCCAATTCGTCCTCACCGGCACGGACCGCGGCCAAGGCACCCGCCACTCCATCCAGGGCTTCTACGACTTCATAAATCTGTTGAAGGTCGTCCGCCACGATGGGAGAAACGACAAAGCCGTGACGTGGAATCAGGCGTACCCACCCTTCCGTCTCCAATCGCACCAAGGCTTCCCGCACAGGAGTTCTGCTCATTTGCAGGACATCCGCAATTTTCCGCTCCAAAACCGTTTCCCCTGGCGATAGATGCAGGTGCAAAATAGCGTGCCGAATGGCCAGGTAGCCACGCTGGGACATGCGAGGTTCCACGCTTTTATCGACTTGGCTTAAAAAGCGATCCAGCGCACTTTGCAACTGCGCGTCCTCTGTTCGTCGTTTACTTGTGTTTTCCATCATCGCGTTTTGCCTTTCTCCGCTCGCTAAAATCGCAGTTCCCAATGCTGCTCCCTAGTGTACAAGAATCGCTTTGCCGTACAGCAAATGCTCTCTCATCAACTCTCGTACCCGGTTTGCATCTTGCGGCATTTGAATCAATGCGTTAAAGATGGCGACGTGGTCTTGATGGGACGTCGCCATACGCCCAGTGTCTTTCAACAAAACCTTGAGCACGGTGCGGAACAAGTGGTCTTGATAGTGAACTAAAACCCGGTGCAACTCCTGGTTGCCCGAAAATGAGGCCAAGAGCAAATGAAACTGGGCGTCGGCATGTGCAAACGCGTTTTCGTCCTGAGAGAGCATCGCTTGCTTTGAATCCGACAGGTTCCTTTCAATTTGTGTCATCTGCTTCTCGTTGAGTTTCCCTGCGATTTGCTCGCATACGTACGTTTCCAGCACAATTCTCAGGTCGAAAACATCCCGGATGGTTTCGATAGACAACGCCGTGACGACGATTCCCTGCTTTGGAGCCACTGTGACGAATCCCTCGGACTCCAGGCGGTCGATGGCGGACTTGATGGGCGTCTTGCTCATGCCTAAAAACGCGATCAGCTTGCTTTCGGATAAAAATTCACCCGGTTCAAACGCGTTTTGCAAAATGGCCTGTTTGATTTTGTCGTAGGCAATCTCCCTGAGCAACCGGGCCGGCTTCTTAAACGTATCCACGAAATACAGGGTCCTTTCCCGCAACTGTTTTCTGTTTTAGTTCTAACGATTCTCGCCAGTTTTCAGTTTTTCCGGGTGCAACATCACGTCAATATTCTCCCTCAAGGCATCTTTATCGAAAACGGACTTCCAGGTTGGTTGGATGATCCGTTGTCTTCCCCACTCAATAGCGACCAAGGCCGCATCTGAAAATGGCGAATCAATTTGTTGAAACGCTATGGACAATTCGATTTGGATGTGCCCCATCATAAAATCCCTGGCCGCTTCGTACGGGACGCCTCGGCGAACGGCCTCATCCATCGCTTCCCGGTACATCATGGCCAGCGTGCCCCCCACGGTCTCAGCCATGGTGGGTTCCAGCATCGCCATTTGTTCGACAGTCAGTCGATGAGCTCGCAAGATGGGTTGATACATCTTTCGGGCAATCTCTTCTCCGACGGAATAATTCTCATCCGGCCCCTGCATCAGAGCGCAAACAATCGATTGCTTGGCCGCAACGCCGCCAAAACGATCGTCTCGCGCTTCCGGGGAAGTCTCGTCGTTAAACACCGGCGGATGGCATGGGTGCGTTACAAAGTAACTCACATCCTCCCGATGGGGCAATTGATCCATATAGGCCGCTGCGGGATCCAGCAAAACCAGCATCGACTGTGCCTTCATCTTTGGAACAAGATTGTGCGAAATTTCTCCAATAAGAACGTCTGGAACAGCGAGGATGACCACGTCCGCCGTTTGCAGAGCCTGCTCTTCCCCGGTTACGGCAAGTCCTTTGCTGCGCAAGTTTTCAATCCCTCTGGGACTGACCTCCACATACATCATATCGTAATTTTCGTTTCGTAAATTGTTCGCGATCCGGTTTCCCATTTTTCCGCCAGCACCGAATAAAGCGACTTTTCTCATGTTAATCCCTCTCTCCAGTCAAGTATTGAGGCTCACAGCCCCGACGACGTTCCACATAAAACCCGCGTAAAATAGTCTTCCTTTCCGACCTGGCCGCCTTTGAGCGCAATTTGCAGACCGTCTAAACGAGGATTTTCCGAGTAGGCCACGCACAAAGGAGAACCAGGCGCAATCGGGCTGTGCATCCGCAGCCCGTAGATGCCAAGTTGCCGGGACGCGTAACTCGACGTATCTCCTCCAGCCATCACAATGCGCCGCAAGCCAGTACTTTGCACCAAGGCGCGCGCGAGGTGGCCCAGCGCCTTGCCAATGATTTCGCCCGTCTTCGACGCCAACTGACCTTGGGAACTCAGAGCTTGTTGAACCTGGAGTATAGACCTGTCATCTGGGCCTAAAGCGGTGTACAGTATGACACTTTGACCGCAGTCCAGGATGGCTTTGGCCTGTTCCAACACCGCTTGGTGAACTTGCTCGCGTTGGCTCTCTCCGGCTATCCATCCAACGGGAACGCGGAGGGCTTGGAACCCGTTGTCCGCGGCCCATTGAATTTGGCTTTGCGTCACCGGCGAACAACTCCCGGAAAAAACGGCAATTTGGTCCACGGGTCCTGGTGACTCCAGCTTGGGATGTCCGTGTTCAATGACACCGTTTTCTTTCCACCAAGCCGTCAACGCGTACTCAACCCCTGAAGAACCCGCTACAAAGCGCTGTCCCTGTTCCGATTGATTCCAAATGACTCCCCCGGCCACGGCCAGTCTTTGCTCGTCCAGGACATCAAACAGGACGACGGAGTTCCCTGCCTGCACTCTGTCTTCATACCGATGCTCGACCTCGTTGAGGCTCCCATCGAGATCGAAAACATCCATGAGCCCAATTTGTGCATCGGTCTGTTCGGACAAATGCCGTCTCAAATCGGCTTCGTGCATGGGAGTGACGGGGTGGTTCGCCATCGTCGGATGGCGGTCCAGCCGGAAGGTTACACCCTTGACACGTGCAAAGTGGTTTCCAAACAGGGTGTATCGGCCAAGCACGGGTGCGCCAACCAGCAAGGGTACGGCGCTTGTGCAGCCAAACACCTTTCTCCCCAAGTCAATGGCTAAACCGATACTTCCGGTCTGCGGAGAAGAGTCAAACGTGGAACACGTCTTGTAGTGGACAATCCGAGACGAAATCGGTTTCATTTTTTCAAAGACTGGAGTCAGTTCCCGCTCCATCTCATGTGGGTCCATGGACCGGCTGACGCCCGCAATTCCATAACAGCGAAGTGTGGGAAAACGCCGCAACAAGGCTTCGTCCGGGGGCTGTAAAAACAATACGGTGTCCAGCCCGTTTAAGGTCAAGGCTTCCATGCTGTCTGTAGAACCCGTAAAGTCGTCGCCGTAAAAAGCGAGCAAAATTTCCGGATGATTGATTTCCGGAGTGGTGTCACGGCTGCGCGACACCTCCGGCGTGGATTGCAGTGTTCGATCGCTTTCGTTCAAAGTCATGTCCAACCACCTTCAGGCGCAACGAAGCGTGCGAGTCTGATGACTACAGGCCGCCTAATTCTGTCCAAACTTTCCAATCGCTTGTTGCAGTTCGACGTGGGCAGCCGCGTATTCTTCCAGGCTCTGCCCGGCCAAAGCCGCTTCCCATCCTTGGCGCATACTGATGGCTCCTGCCGCGACTCCAGCAGGGTGAGCCATAATGCCGCCTCCAGCCAGATGCATCACATCCACCGTGTTCATTTCCCGGTAGGACTCGATGGCGGTCCCAGCCCACTGTCCCGAGGACAACACCGGCATTACCGGATATCCGCCGAACATCGGAGTGAGACAGTCCTGAACCGATCGGATGACCGATTCATTCGATTCAAAAAATTTGTTGTGAAGGCCATTCGTGTGAAGGTGGTCCACTCCGGCTAAACGGCACAGTTTTTGATAGGCCCGAAACTCCATACCTAAGAACGGACTTCGCGTCATTGCGCCCCATTGGTTGCGATGGCCGTGAATCGGCAAGTGGCTGTGCTTTCGCAAGTAAGCCACCCCGGCAAGCCCTACACTGTTGATGCTCACCATCACACAGTTCCCGCCGGCTTTTTCCACGATGTCGTGATTTGCGATGAGGCGGTCCACATCATCTGTAATGTTAAACGCATACATCAGTTTCTTCCCCGTTTTGTCGGCTGCGCGCTCAATTTCCTCCATGACCACCTGAACCCGTTCCTGCAAAGGAAAATAAGGAGGATTGGCGTTGAGTTCGTCGTCCTTCACGAAATCCAAACCCGCCATTGCCAGTTCCCGGACCAATTCCCGGAGTTCGTCAGGACCCAGGCCGACACTGGGTTTGACAATGGTGCCAATGATGGGACGGCCGTAGACGTTTGCAAGGCGGCGGGTCCCTTCAATGCCAAACTGCGGCCCGGGGTAGGCCTTGGCAAACGGTTCCGGCAATTCTAAGTCCATGAGCCGCAGGCCGGAAAACTCCCGCAGTTCGTATAAGTTTCCCGCAACCGTAGCTAGGAGATTTGGAATTGAGGCTCCAAAGTTGTGGTAGGGAAAAGAGACTTTCACTTCAGCGCGGACGTAGACGCCTTCAGAAGCGCCTTTGGGAAGCTTCGCTCCAGGCAGTGCCGGAGTCCGCCCAACACCGAGTTCTCGGACAGACTCCACACGGGCCCTGTGCCGTTCGCGGAGAGCGTCGGTTTCCCCGGGTACGGCCACAAAAGTTCCTGTCGATTGTTCCCCGGCCAAAACCTCTACGGCAACATCCAAGGGCTGCGGCGTCTCGACCAGGTATGTCGCTACAATGCGTGTGTCTGCAGTGTCCAATCGCAATCCTCCTTCTTGAAAATCGCATTCTCTCAAGGAGCCCGTCCTTCTGACACGCAGTGGACGAAAGCGCGAAAGCGCGAGCACCTTCAGAAGTGGAAAAAACAAAATGTATCTAACTTAGATCTAAGATTAAGATTAAAATTGAGGTTGTAAAAGGTCAAGGGGGTTTTTCATAAACCAGGTGCCGTAGACGGTAGCGTGCCCAAAGTTGCGGTCCGGGATTTCCTTATAGGATTTGCAGACCGTACATCGAATCACTAATAAGTGACAAACTGCGAATCGGTTAAGGGAGTTCTTCATGGGCATAATAAATAATCGGCGGAAATTGCGCTGCGCGTTGTTCCCGGTCTCGTCGGAGGTGACTGTTCATTGTCGCGCGACCACTGTGTTCTGATTCATGGCTTCACAGGAAACCCTGCGGAAGTCTTGCCTCTAGCCGAAGCCTTGGAGAAGAGGGAATACGACGTTACTGTCCCCCTGCTCCCTGGACACAACCATACCAAAGACCGCATGAGAAAGGTGACCGCATCAGAGTGGATCGATGCGGTGGCTGGCGTCATTGAAGAATCCCATTCCAGTCAACGCCTTCACCTCGTTGGCTTTTCCATGGGTGCCATGATCGCGGTCTTGATGACGATGCGTTACAACGTGAGCACACTTGTTCTGCTCTCCCCTGCCGTGTACACCATTACTCCAAACGTCATAGCAACCCGGACTCGAAAAACGATACAACTCATACAGCAGAATCCAGAGTTACTAAAGCGAAGGTTTCACAACAATATGACCAGCATTCGGGCCACACCGCTGTACAACGTATTTCAATTTCAAAAGATTGTCCGCGAAGCGCGGAAGGTGGTCTGCCAACTCGACTTGCCCATCTGCATCATTCACGGTTTAGAGGATGAAATTGTCGACCCGGCCAGTGCAAGGTGGATTTACGAAACCGTGTTGTCAACCCAAAAAGAGATTCACCTGTTGACCTCTTCTGGGCACCTGGTCTGCCACGATGGGCAAGCCGACGTTCTAATTCAAACCGTGACGCAATTCCTGGATAAACACTCTTAACCTTTTGCAACGTCCGTCCAAGCGAACCAACTTGCTCTCACAGCGGCATTGATGTCATTGTCCAGGTGTCGAAGAAAAGCGAACCGTTTCGCCGTCCAACGGGATAAGAACCTGCTGCATCAGACCCACGCGTTCCAATTGTTCGCGCAAATCCGTTCGAGTCAACAGGCAGTGATTGATGGAATCCATGTGAACCGCGACAACTTTCGCATTGGGCGCCTGCTTACCGACTCGCATCACGTCGTCGGCCGTCATAGTGATCGGATCTCCGGTCGCAAACTGCGCTGCTCCAGCGTTGACGACCACCACCTCGGGGCGGTGCACGTCCAGAGCTGTATGGACTTCATCACAATAAATACTGTCCCCGGCAATGTACAATCGGGGTTCCCCAGGCGCTTCGAGGACGAACCCTGAAACGGGGGCCATTTTCCTCCCGATTTCGCCGGTGCCGTGCCGGCCCCCCGTGCGCGTGAATTCGATGCCGTTCCACGTCCTTTTTTGATGGACCACCAGCACGTTCTCAAATTCACAGGATTCGAGGGTGACTTCATCTTCGGGCTGACAAAAAACAGGCAGGTTCTTTGGCAGCATCGAAGCTGCGACGTCATCAAAGTGATCGCGGTGCGTGTGCGTGATGACAACAGCATCTGCGTGGAGCAATTCACTCAGCGGCACAGGCAGAGAAACCAGCGGGTTGCGCCGGTCATTCGTCGAATTCGCGATTGGGGGCATGGCCTCACGCGGACTCAACATGGGGTCGACGAGGATTCTTTTTTGGTTGTAAGTTACAATGAGCGTTGCGTGACGAATCAAACGGATCTCCATGCGATCTCCTCCACCATTGTCCAAATTTCCAAGCTGCGACGTGTGACGTATATTACTTAAAGTATGTAAAGATAAACTGCACAAAAGCGGGCTGACAGGAACATCTTAAACGCAAACATACCCTGTGCACAATGAGACCTTCGGGTCACCCCGAAGGTCTCATTGTGTTGTTGCCAAATCCATTCCACAAGTGCTTACACCTTGGTTATTGCGGTTCCGGCGTATCCGGTGTGTGTTTCAACAGGTCTGTGGCGTCTACAGCATCGTCAAAGTCCCACGCAGCGCCGTCCGCGGTTGCCCAGTCGACCCAACCATCCAAGCTGCCGTCCTGCGGAACATGAGACATCCGCTGTCTTTTCGCGAACCATGGCAAGTGCACGGGGTTCATCTCCTTTTTGTCTTAGCATGGTCCAAAGGAGAAAGTTCATACCGCGCACAAATTTCGTTTATTGAACAATTCGTGGCGCAGATCCTTAAGTTTTAGTGGTAGGTTTCCACGCGGTCTTGGGACGATTTCGCACAGACCGTTCAAAGAGGGGTAAACGATCGCTTGCGGCCTTGCGAATGGTCAAGGTTTGCGACACAGGGTCCAGTTCAACCTTTAATCGATGCGTGATGAAAAACCGCAGGCCAAACAGCCCGTCATAAGACAACCGGGGTACTACGATGCACTGAACGTTCGAATAGGTCCTGTGCCCAATTTGGATCGTGCATTTTGACCGATAGGCAGCTGTTGTCCCTCCAATCCCCCGCAAGTTCACTCTTCCCAAGCGAGGCAGGTTCAGCAACTTTGCGACGCGTCCACTGAAGATGAATCCAAATGCACCGGTATCAAACACCATTCCTGGAACTTGCACTCCATTGACAACGAGCGGTACATAAAATTTGTCATCCTGAAGCCTTCCGCGAACCGTAGCCATTGGCTTAGCAAACATAAGTCGGCAACCTCCAAGGTATCTACAGATACCAGACTTACTTCACCCTACGCAATTTCTCTGACTTCAGGACTCGGTTTGAGAACATTTTAGCGCCCAGTTGTCGGGCGTATACCCTTCCAAAAGCAAAACTAAAAATATACTTTACACTTCTGACAATTATATTTACCATGATAGTCAAGCAGTGTTTGAAGGAGCGGGCAACACATCAAGCGCTGCATGCAAACCGACAGACCCAGCCGACAACGATGTCGTGAGCAGGAGGGGCGTTCGTGCTCTACAATCAAATTCAAGCTGCTCGCACGCACATGGGTTGGTCTCAGGCGGAGTTGGCTGAAAAAATCGGCATTTCCCGGCAGGCCGTGCGATTGATTGAGTCTGGACAGACCATCCCGAGCACCGCGATCGCTTTGAGGATGGCCAGGGTGTTTGGCCTTCGAGTCGAGGACATTTTCAGCGAAACCACTCCCGGCCAGGAAAGCGAAGTGTGGACGGCAGATCCGGATGTGCAAATCGGCGATCGCGTCATCGTAGCGAACTTAGGCCAGCAGCGCATTGCGCATCGCGCGTCACTGTGGGACGGGCCGTCCTTTCCCATCGCCACCCACTCGTCTATCGTGTCGGAAGTCGTGGATGAGCACCGCGTGCGCATTAAAGGGTTTCCCAGCCGTCTCGACCGCGGGTGGACCGTCATCTCGGGTTGCGACCCTGGTTTGGGTCTGCTTGCGAACCACCTGACGACCACACGCGCAGAAAACGTGTTCTGGAGAAATTACGACAATAAAAAGTCGCTCGCTTTGCTCGAACAGGGCCTGGTTCACATGGCCGCACTGCATCACCCAGTTCATCGCGGGAGCCAAATGGTGCAACCGAGCGGCCCAAACGGATGCCGGCGTGTTCACTTTGCTTCCTGGGAACTCGGTTGGCTCGTAAAACGAGGGAATCCGTGGCATTTTCACGGAGTGGACGACTTGAGGTCGGGAAAGTTCCGGCTCGTCAATCGCCCGCTTGGCGCCGGCGCCCGGACGTTGTTGGACAGCTTGCTCGCAGAAGCTGCCGTACCAAGCACACAGATTCCGCAGTACGACTGGACCGTCCACGGCCACATGCAGGTAGCTATGGCGATTGACGCAGGCGCAGCTGATGTTGGCATCGCGGTTGCCGGGGTTGCAGGCGCTCTTCACTTGGACTTTATCCCCATCCAAGTGGAAAGCTGCGACGTATGGATTCCCGAACGGAATCTTAAATCCAACGCTGTGCAGCAGCTGTTGGAACTCGTAAACTCCGACGTTTTTCGTTGGGACCTTCAGCAGTTTGGTTCGTACGACGTCTCCAAAACAGGCCTTACGGAGGATTGCACATGAAAAAGACGATGATGACCGCAGTCGGATTCAGCCTCTTACTCAGTTCGGTTGTCGCTGGATGCAACAACCCCAATCCGTCGACTTCTCCGGATGGTGAAACTCAGACCAGCCACCCCTCGTCGACGTCGACTACGAGCAAAACCTCAGAAGTCGCGAACGTGGCCTATGCGGGCTCTTTGCAGTTAGTCAATGACAACTACGTGAAACCATCCTTTGAGAAATCCTCCGGAATGTCGTATCAAGGCCGCGGCGGTGGAGCTTTTGGCATGGCCAATCTCATTAAGGCCAAAGAAATCACACCCAATGTTTTCGAAAGCATCGGCACGGCTCCAATTGCTTCTTTGGGTTCCCAGGTTACAGACTGGGCTGTGGGATTTGCCAGCTCGCCCATTGTCATCGCCTATTCTCAAAGCAGTCCGTACGCACCGGAGCTCAATGCCATTGCCAAAGGACAAAAGCCCCTTTCAGACCTGTTTCAACTCATGCAACAGCCCAAGTTTCACCTGGGGCGGACCAACCCAGAAACCGACCCTCAAGGACAATCCTTTCTGATTATGATGAAGCTTGCCGAACGCGAATTACACCTGGCACCCGGGACGGCAAACAAAATCTTGGGGCCGCAAGACAATCCCAAGCAAGTCTTCTCCGAGGAAGGCATTCTCTCCAGGCTTCAAGCAGGCCAATTAGACGCTTCAAGCGCTTATATGTCCGAGGCCATCCAACGACACTTGCCGTTTATTAAGCTCCCGAACACCATCAACCTCGGCGACCCCGCAAAAAAGTCGCTGTATGCCACCGAACAAATCCAATTGAGCAGCGGAAAAACCGTTAAGGGCAGCCCCATTGAAATCTACGTCACGACCATATCGGGCACGCCAAATCCGAAGGCAGGAGAAGCCTTTGCCGCTTTTGTGCTGTCCAAGCAAGGTCAGCAAATCTATAAGGACAACGGCTACAATCTCACGCCGATGCTCATCTGGGGCAACAAATCGCACATTCCTTTTGCGGTAGCGTCCGAGCTGCCGAAGTGACGCGCAAACCCATGAACAACCGGTCGAACGTTTTCATAATTTTGATTTCCGCATTGACAGCCGTTTTTCTACTCCTGCCTTTGTCCGCGATGCTCATGCATATTTCCTGGCGTTCCCTCTGGGAGGTTTGGAGTTCGCAAGGCAGGCAAGCTTTTTTCTTTTCGGTAGACACGACATTGGTGACGATGGGGATCATTGTGGGGTTTGGAACGCCGCTCGCGTGGCTGATGGCGCGCGGTCGGCACGGACTGTGGAAGGTCGTCGAGTACTTGATGCTCATTCCGCTGTTGATTCCGCCGCTGGTGATTGGACTGTTGCTGATCTACGTCTACGGTCCCTATACCGCAATTGGACAAGGATTGGGCCACTTTCATCTGTCTGCGACCAATACAGCGCTCGCGGTTGTACTGGCGCAGGTATACGAGGCGATCCCGTACTACATCTTCGCTGCCCAAGCCGCATTCAATCAGGTGGACCGCGCTTTTGAATTCACGTCTCTGTCGCTTGGCGTATCTCCTTTGCGGACATTTACCCGCGTCACGCTGCCTTTGTCCCTGCCAGGGCTGCTTGGGGGATTCACCATGGCGTTTGCTCGCGCCATCGGCGCATTTGGTGCCGTCGTCGTCGTCGCGTACTATCCGCGGACCCTGCCCATCAGCATCTGGGTTGCACTGCAAGAACAAGGGCTGCCGACCGCATTGCCCCTGGCCCTTTTGTTGCTGCTCGTAGCCTTGCCTTTGCCTTTAGCCGCAGTACTATGGAGGCGTTTGCACCATGATCCGCTTGAAACTTGAACTGCCTCGCGAAAACTTCACAATTGCCGTGGACGTCCAGTGGGAATCGGGGCAGGTGCACAGTCTATTCGGCCCTTCAGCAGCTGGAAAATCCAGCATTCTATCCGTCCTCGCCGGATTTGAAGACCACTTCCGGCGTGCGTACCTCGCCATCGACGACACCGTCCTCATTGACTCACAGGCCCGACCGCCGGTTTTCGTTCCGGCGTGGCGCCGGGGCATTGGATACGTGCAGCAGTCCGCCCGCCTGTTTCCGCATTTGTCTGTCGAGCAAAACATTGTTTATGGAGTCCCTGGCCGGCGTGTCACGCCGTGGGTCGAGGAGTTGATCCACTACCTCGGTTTGAAAGACTATCGCCTCGTGAAGCCACACCACTTGTCCGGCGGTTTAACACAGCGCGTGGCACTGGCTCGCACGCTGGCCGTTGAGCCTAAAGTCCTTCTGCTTGACGAACCGTTTTCAGCCCTGGATTGGAACGTGCGTTCGACCCTACAAGACGCCGTCATCGAGCTGCAGAGCCGGTTCGACATGACCATTTTGATGGTGACACACCAACTCACCGAAGCCCAGCGAATGGCGCAAAGCATTGCTGTGATGGACCAAGGTCGAATTCTCCAACAAGGAAACCTGTCGCAGGTCATGGAAAGTCCGGCAGCTTGGGAAGTCGCACGCCTGCTTGGATATACGTCCTTGTTGCCTGTCCCTTCCGGCAAATCGTTCGCCGTGCATCCAGACCGGGCTGTGTTGGGGAGTTTTCCGGAAATCGGCGTCCCTGTTTCCGGAACTGTGTTGGAAGTCTTCTGGCACGAAGGAACGTCTCGGATAAGAATCCAGTTGGAAGCCCCATGGGATACCGTCATCGAAGCCAGATTGTCTGCACGTGATGAAGTCCGTGTCGACGAACGCATTGTCGTCACGTTCGTTCACCCGCCTCAATTTGATGCACCGAGGTCTTCAAAGTCCTGAATTCGCTTTCGCACGCCGTCGGGAATGCCGACGCTTTCACCGGTTTCTGCGCGATAACTGACGTATATGGTTTCCACAGTACAAATCAAGTCGTCGCTGCCTTCGCGAACCGTCTCAAATTGGACTGTAAAACTCTTATTCCCAAGTTTTGCGGTTCGGACGTAGACGCTCAGCACGTCGTCCAACCGCGCCGATTTTTTGTACTCAATCGTCGACTTGACGAGCGCAAAGTCGAAGTCTTCGCCTGTCCAGACGTCAATGCCCAGGTTCCGGAAGTACTCCGTGAGGGCAATGTCCATGTATGTCAAATAAGTCGCGTTGTAAACGATCTTTTGCCCGTCAATCTCGTGGTAACGCACTCGTATGGGATAATAGAACCGGAATTCTGAAATCATGCTCTCCCTCCAAAACCGGCTTAGTCCCGCAAAAACGCAAGGACTTCGCGGTTGAACACGTCGGGTTGTTCGATATTGCAAAGGTGCCCGCAGTGCTCCATGACCACCAGTTTTGAACCCGGAATCAATTCGTGAACCGCTCTGGCCTGAGAGAGGGTGGTTAGAACGTCTTCGTCTCCGTTAATGACCAACGTCTGAGCCCGTACACTTGGCAACACCGGTGAAAAGTCAAAATTGGTCAGTGCCTTCATGGCTTCCATATACGATTCAAGCGTGTCAAACCGGGAGGCTGTTCGATAGATTTGAACCGCCTCAGGGCCGACCCCTTCGCGAAAACACGCCTTTTCGGCGATGTGCATAACCGTCTCAAAATCGATGTTCTTACCTTCGCGCTGGGCTTGTTCAATGAGAATCTGCGTACTCGACGTTTTTCCGGACGGTTTGGTCGCCGCGAGGACCATCTTCTCCACTCTCTCTGGATACAGAGAGACAAACTGCTGACAAATGTACGTGCCCATCGAGAGTCCCATGATATGAGCCTTCTCAATTCCGAGCTCATTCATCAACTGTGCTAAGTCGCGGGCGTGATCGACGAGGGAATAATTTACAGATCGACTGCTTTGGCCATGGCCGCGTACGTCGTAGGAAACCACCCTAAAATACGGGCTGAACGCGGGTTGCTGCAGTTGCCAAATCGAGTGGTCCAGTCCCAGACCGTGAATGAGAAGCAGGGGCTTTCCCTGCCCCGTTCCTTCAACGAACAGTTCAACTTCATTGACGCGAACCGTGGACATGTTTACATTTCCTCCTTCGTGGTTTGAAAAGAGAACAAGATTTCACGCACAAACTGCGGCTGCTCCAATATGGCATAGTGGCCGGATTGTGAAACCACCTCAATTCGAGCAGCGGGGCAAACGGCTTGCATGTTCGCCTTGGCATCTTTGGGAAGCAACCGGTCCGAATCACCGTATACGGCCAGAACGGGGATTTGTAAAGCGGCCAACTTGTTGGAACCGCTTTTGTAGGCGTCGCAAGCGCGAAAATCGGCAAAGGCCACACTGACCGGTGTCTGGGCTAACTCCTCGCGTTCTGCGTCCAAAAGCTTTTGGGACGTACTTTTTGCGTAGGATGCGTAAAACAGGGCTTCAGGAAATACCCCTTGTTCCAATTGCTGGAGGATGCCTGGGTGAACCGGCAGCTCGAAGTGACTGTTGATGAGCACCAGTCCCTGCACGAAACGACTGCGACTCGCCAGCTCAATTCCAATGAGCCCGCCCATTGAATGTCCCACGACAACGACAGGTTTGACAAGCGTTGAACGGATATACTCTGCCATGTCTTCAACACTCGTTTTGCAGTCGCTTTGGTCGTTCCCGTGTCCCGGCAAGTCGATGGCTTGAGCCAAATTTCCAGGCATGTCCTGCATCAAGGCGCGCCATTTGCTGTGACTTCCACCGGCGCCGTGAATCAACAGAAAGCTAGGTTCTTGTACCTGACTCATTGACTGCCTCCCAACAGTGTCCGGGCAATGACCAGACGCTGAATTTGATTCGTTCCCTCGTAAATCTGTGTGATTTTGGCATCGCGCATCATGCGTTCCACGGCATAATCCTGAATGTATCCATAGCCGCCCAGGAGTTGAACTGCGTCCGTAGTCACTTTCATCGCGACATCCGAAGCAAACATCTTCGCCATCGAAGAAGCCCGGATTAAATCGGGGTTTTTCCCATCGGAAGGAAGTTGATTAACCATCGATGCTGCCTTGTATACAAGATTCCGCGCAGCTTCGATTTGGGTGGCCATGTCTGCTAACATGAATTGAACGGCTTGAAACGTCGAAATGGTTTTGCCGAACTGCACCCGTTCTTGCGTGTATTGCAAGCATATGTCAAAAGCTCCCTGGGCAATCCCAAGCGCCTGCGCTCCAATGGTGGGACGGGACTTGTCAAACGTCTTCATGGCATACAGCCAGCCCTCACCCTCGTTTCCGATCCGGTTTTCCGCTGGAATGCGACAGTTGTCAAAAAACAACTGCGCCGTTGGCGAGCCCTTGATCCCCATTTTCTTCTCGAGTTTCCCGACTTTAAAACCCTCGGTCTCCTCGTCTACAACAAACGCAGTGATTCCTTTGCTCGTCTTCGCAAACACCGTGTACAAATCTGCAACCCCGCCGTTGCTAATGAACATCTTCTGCCCGTTTAAGATGTAATCGTCTCCGTCGCGCTCAGCTTTGGTTTGAATCCCTTGGGCATCGGATCCGGCCCCAGGCTCCGTGAGTGCGTAGGCGATGACCTTGTGGCCGGAAGCCACATCCGGAAGAAAGCGCTGCTTCAATTCCTCGCTGCCGCCAATCATAATCGGAAGAGATCCCAGTTCTTGAACGGCCAGAACCTGAGACGATGAAGCGCAAACCCGCGCCACTTCTTCGATAATGATGCAGAAACTAAGCAGGTCAAGACCCGCTCCGCCGTACTCCTCTGGGATGTTTGCTCCAATGTAACCATAGCGTGAAAACAGTTCCAACATATCGCGCGGATACTCGCCTTGCTCATCAATTTCTGCAGCTCGCGGTTTCACCTTCTCCTGCGCCAAACGGAAAACGCTTTCCCGAACCGCTTTATGGTCCGTTGACAACTCAAACACAACGCTCACCCCTGTTTGGTTTCCTCTATACTGTTGTAATATCAGATTACCGTGGTCTATTGGAATTTGCACGGAGAATTTTCAGAAACTACGGCAGTGCATCCACGAACACCTTAACCATATAATTTGGTATTCTGGTTACGAGATCGGCAACAAACCCCATTTGGAGGGGTTCGTCCAATGCACTTCAACGGGAAACCCGCCAGAGAGGTTGTTTTTCCCGAACACATGACAAGGGGAGAACAAAACATGCGCGGCCCACGTAAAGCTTGGCTTAAAACGTTCTGGAAACAACTTGGTCCCATTGTCGTAGGAATCGTCATTGCGCTTGCCCTGAAACAGTGGGTTGTTTACGGTGCCGAGGTGCCTACGCAATCCATGGAGCCGACCATTCCGGCACCGTCCTACATTCTCGTCAATAAACTACAGACCGAGTTCTCAAATCTGTACCGCGGTGAAGTGGTTGTATTTCACTACCCTGACAACCCTTCCGAGTTGTTCGTTAAACGGATTATCGGCATGCCGGGCGATACCGTCACGGTGACTGATCACCACATTTACATCAACGGCAAGCTGTTTGAGGAGCCTTACATTCACTTGCCGAACCAATCCGGTCTTGGAACGTACCATGTGCCTTCTGGTCACTACTTCATGATGGGAGACAATCGCCCCGTCTCATTAGACAGCCGGTTTTGGACCCACAAGTATGTGGCACGTGCAGCCATCGTTGGTCAAGCGCAATTTGTGGTATACCCATTTTCTGAGAGTAAAAGCATCATTCAATAGGGGAAACTATCCGGGAAGCCATGCGTGAGAAAAACAGCGAGGAAAGGACAGCGCCTCATGACCCCCGCACTGTCCGTTCACGAGTCATTGCACTTCGCAGCAGCGATACAGGCCCTTGTCAATCCGCTCAATCTGCCCTTTTGACACCCTCATCAGTTTCGTGAGTTTCGCCGAAGCGTTTTTGCCCCAGTAAACGCTCGGAACCATGGCACAAAGTTCCTTCGTCCGCACAGCGCGGCCAGCGTCTTTCAGGAAGGCCAATACCGCTTCAAGTTCCCGTTGAATGCGGTTTTCATCGCCATCGGACTCCAACTCCCCCTGGGCTGAAAGCCTTGAGGAGGAATTCGGGTTACCTATGTGCAAGCCGTGTTCAACCGCCATTGCCACGCTTTCTTGCGCATTCTCCTCTGGTCGTTCTATCGACTCTCGGCTTGTTGCCAGGTACGCTTCGATTTCCCCGCGCAACTGGTTCGCAAGTTGTTCAAAAAGCGGCTCAACTTTTTGCGCGAAAACGCGATCGACGACCTCTGGCAGAGCCTTCATCATAGCTGCTTCCACGGAACTCGAAAAAATTGAGGCAAACGTCGCCAGTCCCTCCTGCGTGAACGTAGCGGCCACTTCCTTTGCAGGTTGAGATGGAACGTGGGAACGGTACCCCTTTTTGTAATGACCTTGCTGGGTGTATCCCGTGGAGGCCGGGGGAATGCTTCTTTCTTCGTTAACCGGATCAATGAACGGCGACTGGTTTGTCCGCGCAGACTGACCATTTGTCCAGCTCATCACAACATCTCCCTCGATATATGGTATTTGTTCTTAAGTCATGACATTTCGTCGGGTTGTGGTCGTTCGTTTCAAGTGGTATTTCACTTTGCATCGTTTTCGATCGCGTTTTCAGATCCGTGCGCCGGGTGTCCGCGCTCCAGGGATTCGGGCTCATACCCAGCGGGCAGTCTCACCCGTCCGGGTGAGTTTCTCTATGAGACTGCGGCAACTTGACGCACAAGGGGAGATAGACACCGCATTTACCCTACACTTTTACCCCATGAATCCGACTAGTGTCAAACACGACAATCCGACAAACCTTGACAAGCCAACGGAATGTGCAACATTTCGCCGAGGTTCGCAAAAGCTCGTTGCAGCGGCATTCTACAGCCATTTACCTACGTTCCTTTTCTTAAACCGGTAAGTTCGGGAACCTCGCAAATCGTGTCGCATTTCAACGAATTCCATGCGGATATGACGATACTTTTTTAGACGGACTTTGGGTTGCATTGCTTTGTACTCCCATATTTCGGGTGCCCAATTCAAATTCAAGGTAATTTTGAGGAATACCTGTCAGAATGAAGGTCGGTTAAGGGAGGGAGCATCGTGAAGTCCATCGGGATTGTACGCAAGGTCGACCAACTCGGGCGAATCGTACTGCCAATGTCACTGCGACGAAAATTGGAAATTGACGTATCAGACCCCATGGAAATCTTTGTGGATGGGGAACGAGTCGTGTTGGAAAAATACGAACCAGTTTGTCTGTTTTGCGGTTCGAAGAAAGAAGTTTTTGTATATAAAGAGCGAAATATTTGCAGAAGTTGCGTGTCAGAACTGCACCGCTCAGAAGTCCGTTAACGCGCGTCCTCTCCCCTGTCGAATTGGATATCTACGCGAGATCGTTGACATACTTTCCGGATCCTAGTTTCTATAGTCGGGCTGTTTCGTCGGGCGCCAGTTCCCGAACTAAACTGCCTTTTTTCTTTGCACTTGTCGCAATTGCGTTACAATGGCTTTAGTGGCAACACCGCTGCACAACTCAAGATGAGGAGATGAATGGTGTGGAAACTGCAATTCTCATTGTACTCATCGTCGTGGCCCTAGGGCCGGCATTCGTGTTCACTTACGTTTATTGGCTGTCCAAAAAGCCGCAGCACTCGATCATCCGCGCTCACCCGTATTTGGGATGGGTTCGCTACCTCCTTGAAAAAATGGGTCCTGAATTCCGGCAGTACTGGTTTGACAACGATACGGAAGGCAAACCGTTTTCGAGAGCCGATTTTATCGGCTTAGTGTACTCGGCCAAATACCGCACGGACCTGGTCAGCTTTGGATCAAGACGCGACTTTGAAAAATCCGGATTCTATATCTCCAACGACTTATTCCCGCTTCTAACTGAGGAATTAAAAGTCGACAACTCCGCTAAAATTCCCGCGAAAAAATACCGCATTGTAAAAGAAGGATTGTTCACTCGCCACGAGCTGTTCGAAGACGATACCACTTCCAAATGGCTGTACGCGGATGACGATGCCATTACGGTCGGCCCGCAACGCCCCCACCCTTGGCGCGTGAAGGGAATGTTCGGAGCATCTGCGACATCGTACGGAGCTGTAGGGGAACACTATATTCTCTCTACTGGAAACGGGGCCAAAATGGCAGGGGGTTCGTGGATCAACACCGGCGAAGGGGGTGTTGCACCCGAGCATTTGGCCACTGGAGTGGACGTCGTCGCTCAGATTGGGCCCGGGCTGTTCGGCTACCGGGACGACAAAGGTCAGTTTTCGATGGAAGAGTTTTTGAGCAAAGCCGCCGAACCCAACATTAAAGCGTTCGAACTCAAGTTTGCCCAGGGTGCAAAAATCCGGGGCGGACACTTGGAAGGTTCCAAGGTCAACGAGAAAATCGCAGCCATACGTAAAGTACCCGTCGGGAAAACGGTCAATTCGCCCAACCGATTTCCCTTCCTCAAAAACGCCAAGGACGCACTCCAGTTTGTCCAGACTCTGCAGCAAGAAGGCGGAAAACCCGTCGGCATCAAAATCGTCGTCGGGGACGCCTCGCGCTTAGAATCCTTCTTCCAAACCATGAAGGATTTAGACGTTTTCCCGGACTTTATTACGGTTGACGGCGGCGAAGGAGGTTCGGGGGCGACGTTCAAATCGATGGCCGACAGCATGGGATTGCCGTTGTTTCCTGCTCTGTTAACCGTCGATGACACGGCCCGACGGTTTGGCATTCGGGACAAGTTTCGCCTCTTTGCCTCAGGTAAACTGATTACCCCGGACAAAGTCGCGATCGCCTTAGCCTTGGGTGCAGATTGCGTCAATTCCGCGAGGGGATTTATGATGGCAAACGGATGCATCATGGCCATGCAGTGCCACACGGGTAAATGCCCGACCGGCGTGACCACCACGGACCCCAAATATCAAGTTGCGTTAGTCCCAGGCGAAAAACAGTGGCGAGTCATGAACTACATTGTCAGCCTGCGTCAAGGCCTGTTCGCACTGGCTGCTGCCTGTGGATTAGACAGTCCGCGGCAATTGGGACGGGAGCACGTCGTATTTCAAAACGAGTACGGGCGCACGGTTCGCATCAGCGAGTTGTTTCCACTCCCGAAGGACAGTTCTTCTGACAGTTCGAACTACCAAGACATCGGATGAAACACGATGAAACATGTGGAACGCAATCCAATTTCAAGGTAAATTTGGAACGCCCGCGACACTGACTTTACATTCACCCAATGGCAGTGTATACTGTACCTTGTCAAGGTTCATTTGCACACGACTATGAAATGATGAGCCGTTCTCTCTGCGCCTCATGGGTTTCAGAGGAGACGGCTTGTGGTATATGGGCAAATGAACAAATTTACCAAGTGCTGATTAAGCACCAGGAGGAATTCACAGGATGCAAGAAGGTACCGTAAAGTGGTTCAATTCAGACAAAGGCTTTGGTTTCATTTCAGTTGAAAACGGCAATGACGTTTTCGTTCACTACAGCGCTATCCAATCCAACGGTTTCAAGACCTTGGAAGAGGGACAACGCGTAACGTTCGACGTGGTTGAAGGCCCGAAGGGTCCGCAAGCTGCGAACGTCGTCGCTCTGTAATTTCACCTTTTGCGGATAACAACAACCCGCTCCAGTAGGAGCGGGTTTTGACGTCTATTGGGGCCATTTTTTACTGCGAAATGCATTTAGTGCGGTCTCGAACGGTACGGTGCATCGGATCCGGATCCGTGACGGCCCCTTCGCTCCGTGCGCGCACCTCGAGCATACGCAGACGGCCCGCTGCGGCGATCCGTACGCCGGTCTGAGCGGCCTCCTGGCCCCCGGTCTGAGCGCCCAGGTCCCGAGCTCTGCGAGGTTCTGCGAATGCGCAAAGGCTGTTCAGCCGTTAGTTTGATAGGCACTTCCTTGGTGTTCTTGGTCAACAGTTTGATGGCAGCGGATACCAAAGAAACAGAGTCCTGCTGCTGCAGCAGTTCCTCGGCAAGCATACGGATGCCGCTAAGGTCACTTCCCCGACTCTCGTCCAGCAACTGCTCCATCGCGATCTTCTGCTTACCGACCCGCGCTTCGGTGAAGGACGGCAGCGGTTGGCGGTTGATTTTGCGTTTGGCGAACCGCTCGATGGCCCGAAGGTGTTCCATTTCTCGCGGTGACACAAATGTTGACGCGATCCCGGTTTTGCCTGCACGCCCAGTTCGACCAATTCGGTGGACATAACTGTCCATATCTTGCGGAATGTCGAAGTTGAACACGTGCGTGACACCGGAAACGTCCAATCCCCGGGCCGCGACGTCCGTCGCTACAAGCACTTCGAGTGCCCCTTCGCGAAACTTGGCCATAACGTTGTCCCTTTGCCTTTGGCTCAGGTCACCGTGCAAGCCGTCCGCAAGATATCCCCGAGTCTGCAACGCCCTGGTGAGCTCGTCTACGCGGCGCTTGGTCCGTCCAAACACAATCGCTAATTCTGGGTTTTGAATATCCAGCAAACGCGTCAACACGTCGAGCTTTTGGCCTTCGTTGACCTCGTAATAGACTTGCTCGATGGTCGGGACCGTCATTTCTTGCGTTTTCACGGCGACCATTTCGAAGTCTTTCATAAACTTCTTGGCCAGGTTTTGCACGCCGGGTTTCATAGTAGCCGAAAATAAAAGGGTTTGCCGGTCTTCGGGACATGCTCCTAGAATGGCTTCGATGTCTTCGATGAAGCCCATATCGAGCATTTCGTCCGCCTCGTCAAGCACCACGGTGTGGACCGCGTTGAGCCGGATGGTGCGTCGGTTCATATGGTCTAACAGTCTGCCCGGAGTTGCGACAATGACCTGCGGGCGGTTGCGCAACGCGCGGATTTGCCGCTCGATATCCTGCCCCCCGTATATGGCCAGCACACGCACACCTTTTTCGGAACCTACTTTGAGCACTTCTTCGGCAACCTGAATGCAAAGTTCTCTCGTCGGGGTCAAAATCAGTCCTTGAATTGGATCGGCAGTCGGAACCACCTTTTGCACCATCGGAATGGCGAATGCCACTGTTTTACCGGTACCGGTTTGGGCCTGACCAATCAAGTCGCGGCCGCTAAGTGCCACAGGAATTGCCAGCGTTTGAATGGCTGTCGCCGTTTCAAACCCCATTTGTTCTAACGACTTCAGAATATCGTCGCTAATTTCCATTTCCGTAAACAACGCCATCAATCAATAACCCCCTCGCGCAAAATGGCGCACATCCTTCTTTAGGCTTGTACCAACTTCATGCAAGTCATACTACGCGTTCGTAAAAATCTTTGCCTGCAAACTCTTATCCTAGTCCATTCTGTCATCCAAGTCCAATCATTGTGGATTATAATGGAATCAGCAAATTGTGAAGATTGACAACTTGGTTCTTCTAAAAGGGGTTTTGGACATGCGAATCACAAATGTTGAATGCCGACTGTATCGAGTTCCTCCGACGATTGTGCTGCAAGATTCGATTCAGCGAATTCCTGCCTGGGAATGGCTGATTACAACGGTCGAAACCGATGCCGGCTTCAAAGGGACCGGTTGGTCCTACACCCTCGGAATGGGCGGTTCCGCCATCCGGGAACTGATTAATTCTTACCTCACTCCCGTGGTGGTCGGGCACGACCCGCACGATGTCGAGCGAATCTGGACGCGTTGTTGGCAGGAACTGCACGCGAATGGATCGGGTGGATTCACCACTCTCGCCATTGCCCCCATTGACATTGCCCTGTACGACATTCTCGCTCAAGCTGCCAACGTGCCGCTGTACCAGTTGATGGGAGGATATCGCGACAGCATCCCTGCCTACGGCAGCGGTATTAATTTACACCTGGACGGCGATCCGTTGCTTGAGCACATGGAAGGGTACTTAGCCCGAGGTTTTCATGCCGTGAAAATGAAGGTGGGACGAGACAATCCAGAAGAAGACGTCGAACGGGTCCGCTCTGTTCGCAAACTGATTGGCCCTCAGAATAAACTATTGCTGGATGCCAATCAAAAATGGACACCTGGAGAAGCGGTCCGCTGCGCGTCCATGCTTGAACCCTTCGACATTTTTTGGCTGGAAGAACCCATTTTAGCCGATGACGTACCTGGGCACGCGCGAATTCGCAATACCGTTCATACCTCAATTGCCGCTGGTGAAACTCTCTTTACGCGCTACCAGTTCGCAGATTATATCCGGGCCGGAGCGCTCGACGTCGTGCAAGCCGACATTCCCCGCGTCGGCGGTTTCACGGAATGGCTGAAGATTGCCAAGCTGGCGGAGAGCAACAACCTTCCGGTTTCTCCCCACTTTGCGATGGAGTTGTCCGTTCATGCCCTCTGCGCCGTTCCAGGAGGTCTGGTCTTGGAGGACGTCCAAGGCGGTTCCCTGACGGAGTTGGGCCTGCTCGAAGAACCCTTCACCGTTCAAAACGGCGTCGCAACGCCCCCGAACCGGCCGGGACACGGCATCGTGTTTAACCAGTCCGCCCTAGCTAAATACGAAGTTCACGGTCAAGTGACCGGGGTCGTGCCAACGCGGGTGTAGGATTCGAAGACTCGGCGCAGCAATGCGTCTTTTTTTGCCACCACCTGGTCAACGGTTTCGACAAAGGCCTTGGGTTCACGTGGGTTTGCTAAACGCCCCAGGTGCTGCCCGCCTTTGCCGATGGCCTTGGTGACCGAACCGCCGCCAATCCCGACAATTGTCTGCCGCTCTTCCATGATGGCTATGTTGTAGATGCTTTCTTTTCCGGTCATTGCAAATCCGACGTTTTCCAAATTGCCGAGAATGTCTTTCTGGCGGTACACGTAATACGGATGGAAGCCCAGACTTCTCGCCCACGCGCTGGATTCGCTCATCATTTGCCGCACCGAGGCCACGGATGGAATAAAGAACCGATCGCGCTGTGTTTTCACCACTGCGGAACGCTTAAACGACATGGTATGGAGGGTGACCGAGTCTGGATGCAGCCGCTCAATCCGCTCCATCGTGTACCGAACGTCATCGACGGTTTCACCAGGCAAGCCGAGAATCATGTCCATGTTGATGTTGTCAAAGCCGGCATCCCGGACGTAGTGAAACCGGTGATCTACGGTGTCCGGAGTGTGTCCCCGTCCGATGTCCTTTAAAGTCTGCGCCTTAAAGGTCTGCGGGTTTACGCTGATGCGTCCGACGCCATACTCCTTCATGACCTTCACCCGGTCCGGAGTAATGGTATCCGGGCGCCCGGCTTCCACCGTAAATTCACGCCAGCTGTGCGGGGCTGGAATTTCCCGGTAGATAGACTCCATGAGTTGTTGCAGCTCATGGGCTCTCAAGCTGGTGGGAGTACCTCCTCCGATGTAGACACTCGTGACTGGAATTTGATACTCGCGCAGGAGTCCACCGAGGTGTTTGAGTTCCAGGTCCATGGCTCTCAGAAAATCCACGACGTACGTGGCCTTTTCAGTCATGGAGTACGCAGGAAACGTACAGTATGCACAGTGGGTCGGACAAAACGGGATGCCGATGTAAACGCTGAGTTCTCGATCCAACTCGTATAAATCCGGAACCACCTGTGTTTGCACATCGGCAATTTCCAAGAGCAAGTCTGAACGCTCGGGCGAAATAAGGTAGTCCTCGGCCAACTGCGCGCGGACGCTTGACGCAGGCAAGCCGCGTTCAAACATTTTATGCACGAGCTTTAAAGGGCGCACTCCCATCAAGACACCCCAAGGTTGATGCTCTCCCGTGAACGCCTCAAGCAGTTGATGCAGCACGTGAAGAGTCGCGTGTTTTGCGCGTTTTCGCCACGATGCATCCTCTCCACTTTCCAAGGCGCTGCTGTTTGCAGCTTCAGTCCCGGTGCTTCGCGTTTTCCGCTGAATCACATCCGTATTCACTGCGTCGGTGTGGTTCGCACTTGTCGAGAACGTACCCGCTCGAAGGGTACCCGATACTGCAACGCTTCCAGGCTGAGCCGTCAGAACGAGCGCGATCTCGACATCGGGATGCGCAAACTTTCCGGCCGCTGATGCGTCCGGGGATTGGTCCTCGGTCACCACCTCAATGTGACCTTCGTCGAAAAAAAGTCCGGTCAACCGTTCAATTTCAGCAACATACGGACATCCGTGCGTAGTAATTGCGACATTCATGCATCTGAACCCCCCACAACTCGTACCTACTGTACAAAAATGGGAAGGGCGCGTCAATGAGGTCCTTGCCTTGCACAGAGGCCATTATGGCGTTTGTTCCGGCACCAGATACGCCGAGGACTGTGACCAGTTTGCTGGAATGTCGGTCGTCTGCCACTGGGACTTCGGGAAAAATTCGTGGTGTTCCTGGAAATACGCGTCTAACATCTGTCTCGCCACAGTGCCCGACGTTTCCGCGCCGTACCCGCCCCCTGGCACCATCACGGCCAGTGCAACCTCAGGGTGGTTATACGGGGCATAACAAATAAAGACCGAGTTGTCGACGGCTTTGCCATTCGAAAAAATCTGTGCCGTACCGGTTTTTGCCGCGACTTGATACGGAGCGTTGGCGAACACGCCGTACGCAGTTCCTCCCTGCGTGTAGACGACTCCGTGCATCCCCCGATGAATCAGGTTCCAATATGCCAGGTTCTTGGCTTGCACGTGCCCCTGAACGACTGGGTTTACCTCCTGCACAGGTTTCCCTTGAGTACCCGGAGCGGTGTTTGGGGCTAAGGTGCTTTTGAGCACATGGGGCTGCAGCTTCGTCCCGTTTCTGGCGAGCGTCATCACGTACTGAGCCAACTCAATCGGGGTAAACTCCTGAGATTGCCCAATCCCTCCGTCCGCCAAGTCGGCTGGCGTTCCGTAGTTCATGTAACTCCCGGTTTGTTTCATGGACTTTTCCGCAGCCTGTAGGTTGTACGGAACTTGCGCCCACCCCTTGGTGTAGTTTTTGATGAAAAACATGCCGGCTTGTTCATTGGGCAAGTCAATCCCGGTCAACTGCCCCAGCCCGAAGTCCCACTCGCCTTGAAACAACGCATTGATTCCCTTGATAAAGCCCGTACGGAGCCACGTGTAGTAGGGCAAGCCAGCCCGTTGATTCCCGCCGTTGCTCGAATCCGATCCAAACCATCCTCCAAAGTGCAAACCGAGTTCGTAAAAAAAAGTGTCGCAGGACACGGCGATGGCTTTCACCGGATCCACCCACCCGTGACCGCCGTCATCGTGGATTGGAGTCGTTCCAATCATCGTCGTGTAGTGATCGACGATGGTGGTGTACGGTGTCACGACTCCAGCATTGAGGGCAGCGAGTAAATTCGCAGGTTTTACCGTCGAACCCGGGTAACGCGGACTCTGAATGACGTGGTTCATTTGCGCACCCGACGTCGCCAAATAGTGAGCGTGCTGAGACAGTGCTCCCGGGGACGTAAACCAGTTCGGATCGTAATACGGATAACTCACCATGGCCAGCACGCCGCCGGTTTTCACGTCGAGCATTACCGCTTCGGCATCGTGAATGTCCGCACTGTAAGGCGATTGGGTGACCGCCTTCATCACAATTTCCTGGCTGAGCGCTTGGAGGTGTCCGTCCAGGGTCAATTGGATGTTTTGACCGGGTACCGGAGCCGGGTAAAAGCCAATAATTTTTGTCGGTATGCCTTGGTCGTTAATTTGGACGCTTTGGTACCCTACCTGCCCTTGCAGAACGTTCTCGTACTGCTGCTCAATCCCAGTCCGTCCGACAATCTGAAACGGCAAGTAGTGCAGTTTTTGATAATAACTGTAGTTGTCGGCTGTAATCTTGCCCACGTATCCCAAAACTTGCCCG
Source organism: Alicyclobacillus tolerans (assembly GCF_021739485.1). Lineage (GTDB taxonomy): Bacteria > Bacillota > Bacilli > Alicyclobacillales > Alicyclobacillaceae > Alicyclobacillus_K > Alicyclobacillus_K tolerans_A. The sequence continues at coordinate 47,928 of NZ_JAJFNK010000017.1, read as the reverse complement.
CCCAAGTCCCCGTATGGATAGACCCTTTGCGATTCAAGCACTACGTTGACGCCGGGAAATTCGGATCTGTGCTCTTGCAGGTAAGACAACTGGTGAAACGAAGCGTTGCTGAACAGTCGAATCTGCACGCCCTGGCTGGATTGGATGGTCTTCATCAGGCTTTGCGAAGACACGTGGAACACTGCACCCAGTTTATCGGTCAATGTTTTATAGTTCTCCGCCATGTGAGGCAACCGCGTCAAATAGATGCTGTAAGACGGCTTATCGTACGCCAGAAGGTTTCCATTTGCATCGTAGATTAGGCCTCGTGCTGGCGGCACGGGGACTTGAACCAGCATCGAATTGTTTGCTGCCGTGCGCAACCGCGATCCCTGAGCAATTTGCACATAGCCCAGCCGAACAATTAACGACGTCAGAGCCAAAAACACCATCCCGTACACGACGTTCACTCGGCGTGTTAAGACCTTCGGCGTTTTTGCGATCGCGTTAGACGGCTCAGAACGGTTGCGCCGCCTCTTCTTGGCTCGGCGCAACCGCATACTTCGCATCATTCCATTAAACTTCAATATCCCAACCTCTTTTAACAGGCGCTATGTAAAAAGGTCGAAGCGCGGTGCACAACTGCCGTAGCCCAGCCGTGATTCTATCATCTCATCCGTGGCATTGCGTGGAACTTTTTTCGGCGTTATCGAACGCCCATGGCTTCCGGACAGGCTTATTATGTTAGAATTTCGATACGAATATGTTGAGATTTGGAGGTGCTTGGACATGGGGAGTCGTCAGTGTTTTGTTTGTGGGGCAGATAACCCGTTTGGCTTGCATCTTGAATTTTTTCGTCAGGATGACGGCGTATACGCCAGTTTTCAATGTGAAGAGCGCCATGTAGGTTGGCCTGGCATTCAGCACGGAGGGATTACCAGTGCCTTGCTGGACGAAGCGTCGGCATACATACCGTACTACTTAGGGCTGATTGCCGTGACCGCACAGTTGACCGTCACCTACGTGGAGCCGGTTCGCATCGGCGAACACCTGGAAATTAAAGCTCGGCTTGTCCGCAAGACCCGCAAAGTCTTGGACGTCGAAGCCACCATTGCGAACGATCGCGGCTCTTTAAAGGCAAAATCCCAAGCCAAAATGATGGTCTTGTCTGAGGAACAGAAACAACAAATCGGCCTTTTCTCTCAAACGACTGCCGGTTCAGAAACTTAATCGCGGCTCAACGGCCTGCCGTGAGAGTGCCCTTCCTGCAATGCGCAGGGTCCTGTGAAACCGCAGGCGATTTCACAGGATCCCGCATGCACAGCAGGAGGAGGCCGTTACGAGTTTTGCCGCTGCGAGCGATACACCTGCATCGCTTCTAGATAGACTTCCTTGAGGGGAACCCCGTGACGCACGGCAGCCGTCTTGCAGTCCTCGAATTCCGGAGACGCGTTTCGCACTGCGTCGCGATCGTAGGCAACCTTGACGGAAATCGTCCCATACTGGGTCTGCACCAACTCGTTCCGGCGATTTAACATGACTTTCGTCACTTCGTGGTAACGCACGCCCAAAGTCGTTGTCTCATTTAAAATGTGTCGAATCACCTTGTCTTTGAGTTCAAGGCTGCACAAAACGCTCAATTGAATGGCAGGCCTTCCCTTTTTCATCGCAATGGGTGTGGTCCATGCGTCCATCGCGCCTAAATCAAACACTTTCGCAATCACGTAGGCCGTCCATTCCGGACTCATATCGTCGATGTTGGCCTCAATGACCACGGCGCGTTCCAGTTCGCCAATCTCCCCGGTAACGGATGTTCGTGCGCTTTGTTCCGGTTTCCAAGGCTCCCTCACGGCAGACGAAGCCGCCATACCAGCAGCCACAGGATGGGACAAAACCTCTCCGACTTGAATTCGGAGGACATTGGCAACTTCAAAGTCCTTCGTCCCGGCCCCATAACCCGCTTTGCTCCACACCGCGGTTGGCACTGGTCCTGCTTTACACAGCGTCCGGATAATCGCGGCACCCGTCGGTGTCACGGTCTCCCCCAACAAGCCAGAGGAATACGTCGCAAAGCCTTGCAGCAAGCGTGCTGTTGCAGGTGCCGGTACCGGCATGATGCCGTGTTCGCACTTGACGGTGCCCCCGCCGACTTGAATGGCGGATACGTAGCAATCCGGCATCCCCGCCAAATACCACCCGGTCATCGCCCCCACAATATCTACAATGGCGTCTACGGCGCCGACCTCGTGAAAGTGAATCTGTTCGGGCGGCACCCCGTGGACACTGCCTTCCGCCTTGGCGAGTTCCCAAAACGCCAGCTTGCTTTTCTCCCGAACAGGTTCCGGCAACGAGCTGCCATCCAATATTCTCAAGATTTCAGGAAGGTGTCGGTGCTCACCATGGTCATGCTGGTGGTCATGCTGGTGGTCATGCTGGTGGTCATGATCGTGGTCATGATCGTGGTCATGATCGTGGTCATGATGGTGGTCGTGATGGTGGTCATGATGGTGGTCATGATGGTGGTCATGATGGTGGTCGTGATGGTGGTCATGGTCGTGTTCCACTGGTGAGTCGAGCACGACATCGACCTTCGTGGCCCGAATGCCTTGTTTGAATACAGGAGCAATATGAAGGTCATATCCCTCAACGGAAAGCTGCCGCAGCAACTCTCTCCACGTGTTCATGTCAATGCCTAGGTCCAGCCAAGCGCCTAAAAACATATCGCCGCTGGCTCCGGAAAAACATTCGATGTATGCAATGCCCATACAAGCTCACTCCTGTCCTTGTCGCCGCTCCTCCCCGGGGCCAACGCACTGCGACACCCGGTTCTTTTGTCCTCCGCCATTGTCGTCCATTTCCAAAGGAGTATCAAGCTGTCGCGACTTTGACTTTGCACAGACGGCGGCCTCAAAAAGAACCGAGTTAAAAAGGAGAGGGTCAAAGTAAACCCCTCTCCCACTATGCACCCGGCAGATTAACCCAACCGCAAATGCATCTTCAACACGTGTTACCGGGTATTCTTCAGATGCTCTTCGTAAGCCTGATGCAAGTGTTCAGAAACTTGGGCTAACACGACTTCGCGGCGGGACAATCCCCACTGGTTTGTAAAAAATCCATGAATCAACCCGTCGACGCGGATGGATGTGACCGGAACGCCGCTGTCTTGAAGCCGCTTAGCGTACTGTTCTCCCTCATCCCGCAACGGGTCGAACTCTGCGGTTAAAACCAGTGCCTGCGGCAGTCCGGTGAGGTCCGAAGCCCGCAACGGAGAAGCCAAAACATGGGCACCGTCAGTTGGAGAATCCAAGTACTGCTGCCAATACCACATCATGCCCTCGCGGGTGAGAAAGTACCCTTCGGCATTGTCCTGATAGGAATCGGTGTCGAATGCATAGTTCGTAATCGGGTAGATGAGCATCTGATAAGCCAAGTTCAATGTCCCTTTGGCCTTGATTGCAACGGCCGCCGCCAAATTCCCTCCGGCGCTGTCTCCGCCCACTGCAATGAATTCTGGATCGGCTCCCAACTCCGTGGCGTGTTGCACGCACCACGTTGTCGCTGCAAACGCATCGTCGAACGGAGCGGGAAATTTGTGTTCCGGGGCAAGCCGGTAGTCTACGGAAACAACAACGCACCGCGCCAGTTCCGCGAGAGCCCGGCACGAGTCGTCGACAGTATCGAGGTTGCCCACGACCCAGCCGCCGCCGTGAAAAAACACCAGCAAAGGAAAGGGGCCTTGTGCCGATGGCGTATATATCCGCACCGGAATGGAGCCCTCTGGTCCCGGAATGGTCTGGTCTAGTACGCGACCTACCGGCCTTGGCGCAGCATTCAATTTCTTTTGCGCAGCAATGCGGGCTTCTCTCGCTTCCTGCGGGGTTAACCGGTACGCAGGCGGAGCGCCTTCCTGGCGCATTTTTTCCAAGAGGGCAGCAACTTCAGGGTCAAGCGGCATCCGTATTCCTCCTATCAGGGGATATGATTGTACAGGGAATTGTCTGACCTAGGCCAGTTGTATCTTAGCTGGCCAATCGTATCTTAGCTCGGAATGATGGCTGGATGTCCAGCCAAAAATCCACCGTCCACCGGCAAAATTGCTCCGGTAATAAACGATGCTTCCGGAGATGCCAGAAAGCAAACGGCTTGAGCAATTTCTGCGGCGGCTCCGAACCGCTCCATCGGCGTTTTCTCCAGGACGGCATTGCGAAAGCCTGGCTGGGCGATCGCGTTTTTGGTCATCTCCGTTTCGATATATCCGGGGCTGACGGCGTTGACGCGAATGTTGCTTTTTGCCCATTCCACGGCCAGCAGCTTCGTGTACTGCATCAGAGCCCCTTTTGAGGCACTGTAAGCGCTTTGTTTCGGGGTGACAACATGAGACATCATGGAAGTAATGGTCACAATCGAACCTCCACCGCCCTGAGCGATCATCCGTTGGCCAAACTCCTGACAGGTGCGATAGGCCCCGGTGAGGTTGATGTCAATCACTTTGCTCCACGTTTCTTCTGGATACTCCTCGGCGGACAGGCGTTGGTTGATACCGGCGCAGTAAACCAAAATGTCGGCTCGACCGTACAGTTTGAAAGCCTCATCCGCAAAGTTGGACACTGACGACCGGTCCTGCACGTCAATGCTCAATCCGTGTGCAGACCCTCCAGCGTTGCGAATGCCAAGGGCGGTGTTCTCCACTTCAGACAGTGTTCGACTCCCCACCACGACAGAACAACCGTAATCAGCCAACTGCTCCGCAATCGCTCTGCCGATGCCACGCCCGCCGCCTACAACCACAGCCACCTTGCCTTTTAATCCGCGCATCCTCTCACCTCGTTCAAATGATCCCGGTATTTTCCGGTTATTCGCCGTTCCCCAAACGGTTGCCTTCTATGGATTGCCCTCTATGGATTGCCCTCTATGGATTGCCCTCTATGGATTGCCTTCTATGGATTGCCTTCTATGGATTGCCTTCTATGGATTGCCTTGTATAGATTGTCTTGTATAGATTGTCTTCTATGGTCTCGTGTCTTCGACCGACTCTGGATTGACTAGGTTTTCAGGAACCTGTCCACTCAAAGCGGCAACGAGATTGTCTGCTGCCTTTTGAGCCATCTTCAGGCGCGTTACCCCCGTCGCACTGCCGATATGAGGCAACGTCACGACGTTGTCCATGTGCAGCAATGGATTGTCCAGGCTCACTGGCTCTTGCTCGTAAACGTCCAGGCCAGCGCCGGCAATTTTCCCAGACGTCAGGACCTCAACTAACGCCGCCTCGTCAACAACCTTGCCTCTGGCTGCGTTGATGAAAAACGCGTCAGGCTTCATCAAAGACAGCTCTTTAGCCCCAATCAGTTGGGTCGTTTCCGGAGTCAGCGGCGTCAGAACCAAGACGTAATCAGAGGCGCGCATGAGTTCGTCGAGCCCGACGTACTTTGCGCCCAGCTTGGCATTTGCGTCCGGGTTCGGACGGCGGTTGTGGTAAAGTACTTGCATGTCAAACCCCCGCGCTCTCCGGGCCACAGCCTCTCCAATCCGGCCCATCCCGACGATGCCCAAAGTGCTGCCCCAAACGTCCTTGCCGACCATGAGACTCGGGTACCAGCCCTTCCAACGCCCTTCTTTGACATGCCGGTCGGCTTCAGGAATCCTTCGGGCAGCCGCCATCAATAAGGCAAAGGCCAGGTCAGCCGTGGTTTCTGTCAAGACCTCGGGCGTGTTCGTTCCCAAAATCTTTCGTTCATTCATCGTGTGAAGGTCAAAGTTGTCATATCCGACTGCAATGTTGCTGACCACCCTGAGGCGCGGAGCATGGTCGAGCAATTCACGGTCGATTTTTATCCGCGAATAGCAGATGAGCCCTTCGGCCTCGGGAAGGTGCTCGTACAAAACTTCCCGCGAAATGACGTCCTCTGTATCCAGGTAATCCAGGTTGCACTGCTGCATCAAGAAATCGACGACTTGACGAGGGATGGAGTTCGGCACAAATACACGAGGTCTTCCCATCTTGCTCCTCCCCTTTTCAAGCGTTCTTTTGCAAGTGTTCAATCACGGCCTGCGTGACCTCTTTCGTCGTTGCCTTGCCGCCCAAATCCGGGGTTTTGACACCGGAAAGCAAGGTGGATTCGATGGCTTGCAGGAGCAGGCTGCCAAGCTCTTGCTGTCCCAAAAAGTCCAACATCATCTTTGCAGTCCAAATTTGTCCGATGGGATTGGCAATCCCTTTCCCTGCAATGTCCGGAGCCGACCCGTGAACCGGTTCGAACATAGACGGGAATTTTCTGTCCGGGTTCAAGTTGGCAGCAGGTGCCATGCCAATGCTGCCCATGATGGCGCCGCCCAGGTCCGTCAAGATGTCTCCAAACAAATTGGAGGCCACCACTACGTCGAATTGCTCGGGGTGCATGACAAAAAACGCTGCCAGAGCGTCGATATGAACAATCCGCACCGCAACGTCCTTGTAATTTTCGCCCACCTGTTTGACGAGTTCGTCCCAAAACGGCATCGTATAGATGATTCCGTTGGACTTGGTCGCCGCTGTCAGGCGTTTGCGCGGGCTCTGTTGGGCGAGGTCGTAAGCATAGCGAAGCACCCGCTCGACGCCCATGCGTGAAAAATAACTGACCTGCATAGCCACTTCGTGTTCGGTTCCCTCGTGAATCCGGCCGCCCATGTTGGAGTATTCACCTTCGCTGTTTTCGCGCACGACGAGGAAGTCGATCTCGTTAACGTGCTCGGAGGCCAGCGGCGACTTGACCCCTTGAAGGGTTTTAATAGGCCTCAAGTTAACATACTGCTGAAAGCCGCGCCGGATGGGAATCAGCATTCCCCATAGCGAAACGTGATCGGGGACGCTCGGGTAACCCACAGCACCCAGAAAAATTTGGTCGAAGCCGGCAAGAGTGGACAAAGCGTCCGCTGGCATCATCTCGCCGTGTTCCACGTAGTATTCGCATCCCCACGGAAACTCCTGATACTCAAAGTGCAGTCCGCCGTGGATCTGTGCGATGGTATCCAGTACGGAAATCGCTTCGGGCACAACCTCTTTCCCAATACCGTCTCCAGGTAAAGTTGCTATGGATATTTTCTGCACGCGCTACACCTCGTCTTCAAAATGTGGTATGAAGTTATCAGTAATTCTAAAATATACTAGCATAATTTGCTGGAACTTCGATGATGAGGTGATTGGATGAACCGCATTGGCTTCATTGGACTAGGGACCATGGGCATGCCGATGGCCGCGAATCTGCTCAAAGCCGGATTTGATGTCACCGTTTACAACCGTACGAAGCAAAAAGCATTCCAATTGGGCGAACAAGGCGCGAACGTGGCCGAAAGCCCCGCCGAAGTCGCCAAAGCCAGTGATGTGGTCTTTACCATGCTGACCGCGGACCAGGCCGTCGAAGAAGTGATTTTCGGGGACCAAGGCGTGGCTTCCGCAGCCAGACAGGGGTTGATCGTAGTCGATTCCAGCACCATTTCTCCGACCACCAGCAAAAGCATTTCCAAAAGGCTTGCGAAACTGGGCGTCGAAGCCCTCGATGCACCGGTGACAGGCAGTGAACCACAAGCCGTTGCCGGTGTCTTGACGTTTATGGCAGGTGGGTCGAAAACCACTTTTGAGGCTTGTCTACCACTTTTTAATGCCATGGGCAAAAACGCGTATTACATGGGGGAAAGCGGCGCAGGTTCGTACGCAAAACTTGCAAACAACACGATGGCTGCCATCAATTTGCTGGGTCTCACCGAGAGCCTTATGATGGCGACAAAGGCGGGAGTAGACCCAGAGTTGTTTTTGCAAGTCGTCGCAGGCGGCGGCGCACGCAGCGGAATGGCAGAAAACAAGGGTCCGAAGGTGCTGAAGCGGGACTTTAGCCCCAACTTTGCAACCAAGCTCATGCTCAAGGACTTAGGACTGGCGCGAAGCCTCGCTTCCGAGCTCAACATGCCCGCCCCAGTGCTGGCCATTGTGCGGGAAATGCTGCAAACTGCGGTGAGTCAAGGATACGGAGAAGAGGACAGTTGCGCTGTCATCAAGTGTTACGAGGCATGGGCCCAGGCAACCGCCCAGACGCCATCCTAATCTAATACCTCAGATGCATCTGATACGACCTTACCCCTGCGTCGTCAAGCGGCGCAGCCGTGGTGTGACGGCTTTGAGGCTCACTGCCCCTTCTAAGCCGCCACACCTTTTTCTTTTGTTGGCTTCTGCAACACTTTTCAATTCTCTGTTTTAAATTTCAACCACTTCATCAAAGTTGCATCAACCCTTGCATCAACGCAGCCTGTAAATCCGTTGGGAAAGTTCCGCTGTCTCTTCTGCGTTCATCTCAGCCACAGGTTCGTCGAGCCAAAGCAACTCCGGTTGTCCCACCACCGCCCGGGCGATCTCGACGATGCTCTGCTGTACGTATAAATCCCGCTCATGTCAAAATGGCCACGGTGTACGACCCGAGTCCGTAAAACGCCGCCTGCGCGAGCGAAATTTGTCCAGAAGACCCGAGCAACACCGTCAACCCCAGCGAAAATTGCCACTTTCTCGCCTTTCATCCGCCCGGTACTTCATCTGGCCACCGCGTGTCGAGCATACGCGTCATTTGGACGGAACCGCAACACAGAAGGATTTGTAATTTATCATTCAATTCACTATTTTAAGTGTGAATTAAAGCCAAAAATCAGCAACGGCAAAAAAAGTTTGGGCGATGCTGTCACTTCGCATCGCCCATGGTCAACCTCTGTTTTAAATTTGAACAAGCAGTGTCTCAACTTGAACCATCTCACCTAAACAACAAACCTGCTAGACACTCAATTCGCTAAACAACCCCGTCACTCAGGACGCAATGCGATTTTTGGAAAAGGTGCGGCGCCAAAAATCTGTTCCTCAAAAGAATTTTTGCCTTCCGACAGCGGGCGGACGTCCAACCAGGACGAATCCGTCGTGACAGTTTTGCGTTCAATGAGGGACAGCGCGCGCTCAAAATCCAGATCGGAGTAACTGAACGACCCGACCACCTCAATCTCTTTGCGCACGATTGTGTTTCCTGGCACCATCGTATCGTCTTCGTGCAGGCCTATCCAAACGACGCGTCCTCCTGGCTCGACCATGTCAATGCCCTGGCGACGGGTCAAAGGCAGTCCAACCGCGTCAATCACCCGGCTGCACTGCCCGTCCGTCAGGTCCTGCACAGCTTGCACGACGTCTTGAGACTTCGGATTGATGGTATGCGTGGCGCCAAACATCTTGCCGAACTGAAGCCTTTGCTCGTTCGTATCCACCAAGATTAAATTCCCGGCACCCATCAGCGCCGCAGCCTTAAGCGAAAACAAGCCGATAATCCCCGCTCCAAAGACGACAGTGGAATCCCCAATTTGGATGTTCGCTTGTTCCGCAGCGCGCACGCCGCAAGCCAGAGGCTCGACCAGCGAACCCGCTAACTCGTCCGAAACCCGGTAGCACGCGGACGCGGGCACCTTGACGTACTGTGCAAACGCGCCTGGGTGATGAATCCCGACAATGCTTCGATGCAGGCAGTTTTGCTGATTTCCGGACTTGCACATGCGGCACTGCCCACAGGAGAGCAGCGGATTCACGACCACCAAGTCGCCGATGTTCAACACCCGGTCGACCGAGTTGCCCATTTCCACAACGATGCCCGTAAATTCGTGCCCCATCACCAATGGCGGTTTTCGCAGGCTGTTTTCGCCCAAATATCCACTAAGGTCAGAACCGCAGATTCCGGCATACCGGACCTGCAACAAGACCTCTCCATCGCCGGGTACCGGCTTTTGGGTTTCTTGCATTTCGAAATCGCGCGGTTTCGTCCAAACCAGTGTCTTCACAGTTGTCTCCCTCCCACTTTTGGACAGTGCCGACTGCATACCCGCAGCCGGCACCGTGTGCAACATCGCGTCTTAACCGCCAATGAGTTGTCGAGCTTACTCCATCACCACGCGCAAAGCGCCCAGTCCGTGAACCTCGGTAATCACTTCGTCACCGCTCTTAAGCCACACTTGCTTTTCTTCCGGATAACCGAAAATGACGCCCTCCGGGGTACCGGTAAAGATGAGGTCTCCCGGTTTTAGGGTCATGTAGCGGGAAATGTAGCTGACCAAGGTCTTGCAATCAAAAATCATATCGCGCGTGTTCGACGATTGGCGAACTTCCCCGTTCACGCGGCACTCCAGATTGAGGTTGTTGGGGTCTGGTACTTCGTCAGCCGTCACCACGTACGGGCCAACCGGAGCAAACCCGTCCGACGACTTCCCAAGCAGCCACTGAACCGTGCGGAACTGGAGGTCCCTCGCCGACAAGTCGTTGCCCGTAGCATACCCGAACACGTAATTGAGAGCGTCGTCTTCGGAGACGTCCTGTGCCGTTTTGCCCATGACAATGACGAGTTCGACTTCATAGTCGGCTTTTTTCGTATCCGAAGGGATCTTCACCGTGCTTTGGTGCCCTGCTAACGTGTTGTTGAACTTGCTGAACAAAACTGGGGAAGTCGGAATGGGCATGTTCGACTCCTCTGCGTGTTTGCGATAGTTCGTTCCCACGCAGATAATCTTTTCAGGGCGGGTCAAACTTGGGCCGTATTCGATCGTTTCTTCCGCGAGGAAATCCTGGTTTCCTTCCTGGGCTTTTGAGAGAACCGAGAGAACCGCTCGCTTCGACTCAGCCCCTCCGGCAATCAAAGCCTCCATACTCGTCGGCACACTCACGCCGTAGCGCTCTCCAGCGGCTGCCACATCCAAAACTCCTTGATTTGCTGCGACTCCCAAGCGGTACTCACCATTTTTGCGAAATGTTAAAAACTTCATTTGCTGGACTCCTTCCAATTTTTAAAATTTGCGACGTGTGGTTATTTGCGTTTGGGTCCACACTCTGTTTGCCTTACCTGTTTGCCTTACCTGTTTGCCTTACAAACGGGTATCGCCGTAAGGTCAAGCCTGCGACGGCCTCGCGGCTTGAATGCGCTGTACCGTCTCGGCAACCCGTTGGGTCAATGCAGCAAATTCTCGATTTGCGATCAGGTCTTTGGGCACCAACGCGCTCCCCATACCTACGGCGACCGCCCCGGCCCGAATGAATTCGGCGGCATTGTCGGGGGTAATTCCCCCGGTTGGAACGAAAGAGTGCCCCGAGAACGGACCCAACATGTCCTTCAAATAACCAGTCCCTAAAGCTCCTGCAGGAAACAACTTTAAAACCGACGCCCCGGCCCGTCGGGCCAGCACAACTTCTGTCGGTGTCAAAATACCCGGGACCATGACGCGATCAAGCTTATACGCTTCCTGGACCAAGTCCACGTCCAAGTGCGGACTGAGCAAGAAAGTGGCGCCGGCCTCGACAGCTCGATGGAGGTCTTCTTTGGACATCACTGTGCCCGCTCCAACCAGCACCTTGCCTTGGTACTTCGAAGACAATTCGGCAATGGCTTCCAGTGCTCCTGTTGTCTCCATCGTTATTTCAATGGCCTCGACGCCGCCTGCAATTGCGGCCTCTGCAGCTGGCAGCAGTTCTGCTTGGGGAACTTTGCGCAAAATTGCAATGAGGCCAGACGACTTGAGTTTTTCCTCGACCTGTGCCGCACTCATCTCGGCGCTTCCTCCTTTCCTTGCCACACCGCCGCAACTTCCGGCAGCGTGGGGTAACCTGCATAGTCTCCGGCGGAGGTCACGGCATAGGCTCCGACCAGACAGCCAAGCCGCAAAGCCTCCTGAAACGGCATGTCCCTCAGCATCCCGGCGATGAACCCGGCATTGAATCCATCGCCTGCGCCGACCGTATCCACGACGCTGCGCACCTCAAAGGCTGGGACGCGAGTTACAACCCCACCGACACAGGCCACAGCCCCGTCGGCTCCCTCTTTGACAACGACGCCCTCGCCCTCAAATCCCTGCCCGCGAAAGATTTGTTCCAACTGTTTGGAATCTTTGGTGTCAAACAACTGCATCGCTTCCTCGTCGCCTGTGAAAAACCAGTCGACGTAAGGCAGAACCCGCTGCGCCAAACTCTTCCATTCAGACAATGAGGCCAATTTTAATCGGACGTTGATATCGAGGCTCACAGTAGAGCCGGACTGCTTCGCCGCTTTCAGAACCCGGAAAAATGCCTCTTGAGCTGGCGGGCTAATCATTGCCGTAATTCCAGTCACGTGAACCCAGTCCCATGCGCCGTCTGCAAGGTCCTTCTCCAGAGGCCCTGTGTCCCATCGTCCGACGGCCATCGCTGAACCGCTGCGATAATAAAACACCGATGTCGCATGCTGCAAGCCGGACCACTGTTTGAAAAACACACCTGTTTGAGCCCCGTCGATGAGTTGAACGTGCGCTACATCCACGCCCTCTTCGCGCGCAGCCCGAAGAACCTTTTCTCCAAACGGGTCGTTGCCGACCCCGGACGCAAACGAACAAGCAATGCCTAGGCGGGCCAACCCAATCGCTGTGTTCACTTCCGCCCCAGCGACGTAAGGACGGAAGTGATTCACCTGAGACAACCTGCCTAGTTCATCGGGTACGAGGACGACCAAAGGTTCTCCGATGGTACATACAGTCTTTACGTGGTTGCCTGTCCTCAACTCGGTCGAACCCTCCCTGTCACAGCTCAAACGGCTGCAAATTAAAGCCTGTTAATTAAAGCTGCGAGGTAACCCGCGCCGAACCCGTTGTCGATGTTGACCACGCCTACGCCAGAAGAACACGAGTTAAGCATCGACAACAATGGGGCTAATCCCCCAAAGTGGGACCCATATCCAACGCTGGTGGGAACCGCGATGACCGGTTTATCCACGAGTCCGCCGACGACACTGGCCAAAGCCCCTTCCATGCCAGCGACCACGATGAGCACGCGGGCTTCGTAGATTTCATCCAAATGCCCCAATAGACGGTGCAGTCCCGCTACCCCGACATCGCACAAATGCTCTACTCGAGCCCCCATCAACTGCGCCGTAATCACGGCCTCTTGTGCCACAGGCAAATCAGATGTTCCCGCGGAAAGAACCAACACGTGTCCGACAGGCGGCGCCGCCTGTCGCTTCAAGTACACCGCTTTTGCCGGGGCGTCGTATTCCATGTCCGGCACAGCGTCCTTCACCAACTCAAAAACTTTGGGCTGTGCGCGAGTACCAAGGACAGGTCCGCTGCCCGATTGAGCCAAACGAATCAAGATTTCAGCAGACTGTTCCGGCGTTTTCCCTTCGCAGTAAACCACTTCCGGAAACCCTTTGCGCAAACTCCGGTGATGGTCAATCCGGGCAAAGCCGAGGTCTTCGACATCCAGTCGGCTGAGGTTTCCCATGGCATCATCCACGGACAGCCGCCCATCTCTCACAGCTTCAAGTACTTCCCGGTAGTCCATTTACTCAGCCTTTCTAAACTCAGTGTGCGCTTTTGTCTTTCCGTCCAACGTCTCGTTCAAACTGCCAGTGCGGTAACCTTGCAAGTCTAACGTAACATATTTAAATCCAATTTCCTTAAACTTCTCAACAACCATACCTGCAGTTTCAACAATTGCAGACATCTCCTGAGGAGTCACCTCAATGCGGGCCGTCTGTTCGTGGTGACGCACCCGCACCTGCCGAAAGCCCAGGTCCATCAAAAACGCTTCAGCCCTGTCAATCATCGACAGCTTCTCCTGAGTGATGACCTGCCCGTATGGAATGCGGGAAGACAAACATGCAAACGACGGTTTGTCCCACGTTCGCACGCCCAATTCGCGAGACAAATAACGAATTTCCCGCTTGTACAGCATGACTTCCTGAAGCGGTGCGCGCACCCCGTTTTCTTTGGCGGCCTGAAGTCCTGGCCGGTAATCGCCCAGGTCGTCCGCAATGGCCCCAAATACGACATGCGGATACCCTTTCTCCTGAGCGATGGGAATGAGGTGTGAAAACAACTCGTTTTTGCAAAAATAGCAACGGTTCACGGGATTTTCGGCATAGCCAGGAATGTTCAGTTCACTCGTTGAAATCACCACATGAGGGCTGTTCATTTCCTTGGCCAACTCAATGGCCTCTAACCGTTCCCGTTCGGGGTAGGTTTCCGAATCCGCGGTCACTGCGAGAACACGGTCCGTTCCCAGCGTCTCGAGCGCCGCCTTTAACAGGAATGTGCTGTCCACCCCGCCGGAAAATGCCACGACAACGCGATCCAGTGACTGCAACACGCCTTGCAACTTTTCATACTTCTCCCATGCTGTTTGCACGCGGCACCACCCCACTTTCATGTCTGTTTTGGCCGGTTCCGCCTGTGCCTGCGCGCGGTTGGTCTGTTGTTATTTTAAGGACCAACACCGGGCAAAATCCAGGTCTCCAGATTCGTCAAACGGCCATGGTGACGCTTCGCTCAACACCTCGACGTCGGGTCGATTCGCCATAACGGGGAGCAGCGACTCAGAGACGCGAATCACATCCATGTTCAGCGTAGTGCGGATGTGGACGACCCTGACTTGTTCGTCGTGCAAAACATTGGCCGTTTTAATCGCTGCTTGAATTGCACGCAGGTCGTTCTTGACGATCATGGGCATTCTCACTGGGGCGATTACCGTGGAAGTCAACGCATTCGGGTACGTCTTTTCGAAGTCGACCTCGTCAAAGCACCGCTTGGTTGTCGTGTCAGCAACTCCTAAGCCGTTCGCGTTTCCGTGAGTTTTTTCGGTGAGGCGAAGGACGGCAATGCGGGTGACATTCGGGCCTCCCGTTGCGAACTCCGTCGCATAGCGCCCAGTGATATTCGGATCCATGCCGTCGCCGCTGATGTTCTTCCCAATTTCGTCGACGACCAAGACGTCGATGTCGTCCGTCAAAATCCTCGGCATGCTCTGTTTCGCAAACTCCAGCAAGGCCGGTTCCCGGTCCAGGATCTCCAAAGCGGGCAGCACCTCGATTTTTGCCACATGGTCATAGGCGTTTTCGATGATAGCTACGCCGCAAAGAATTTTCCCGGTCGCAATCGTGGCTTTGGCCACCTGGACGATGTTTTCCGCCATGTGCCCAAAACCCAGTTTGTGGCAGGATTCAGCACCCTTTTGCTTGCCTAAACCAATCGCGATCATTTTGACGATGCCGCTTTCATACTTACCGCGAAACGCCGTGTGCGGCTTGATGCGGTTAATCAGGACAATGCCGTCTGCAGCGTACGCCAGCTTGTCTGCGTAGATGGGAAGACCGTTTTGCAGCTCGCCGATTTGCACGACTTCCATCGAAGCGCGAATCGGTGCTCCAATATACTCCTCAGTCACGCCCAGGCTGGTTAAAACCTCTTTTTGCCCTTCGGGCGTAGCTCCGCCGTGACTGCCCATGCCCGGGATCACAAACGGATCGTACCCTTTGGAACGCAAAACCTCGATGGTCGCTTTCGTCACTTTATGGATGTCCGCAATGCCGCGGCTCCCCACCACTACGGCGATGCTTTTCCCGGACGGCCAAGCGATTTTTCCCTCTTCCTGCGCAAACGCAGCCTTGACCGCATCCTGTGCGTCATCCACTTTCTGATCCGCAAAACTTTGACGGATGGTGACCATCTTTGGCACGTACACCGATGTGAGCAACTCGTCAATGACACTCACGTTATCCTTCAACCTCCATTCTAACTCACCGTCGCAAACGCGGAATGGGAAACTCGCACAATGCCGGTGAAAAACGGGTTAATTTGGTTTGCCTGCAGTTACGCCGCCGTCTACGACGAGGCCGGAGCCCATGACGTAACGCGCATCGTCCGAGGCCAGGTACACGGCTGCGGCAGCAACATCGTCGGGGGAACCAAGTTCTTTTCCCAACTGCCGAAGTTTCAATTGCTCAATCGCCACTTGGGGGTCATCGTACGAACGTTTCAAGTAATCTTCAACGAACGGGGTATAAATCGTTCCCGGCAAAATGGCGTTGACCCGAATATTGTAAGGGGCGTAATCGACTTGCATCGATTTGGTCATCGACAAAACTGCGCCTTTTGTCGCAGCATAGGCCGCCCGGCGGGACAATCCAATTTCCGCAATGCAAGAGGACATGTTTAAAATGACACCCGCACGCTGTTTCATCATCACCGGCAACACCGCTTGAGATACCAAATAGACGCCTGTCACATTGACTGAAAAAACCCGGTCCCAAACCTCCCGGGTCACTTCGTGCAGTTCACCTACGGCACTCACACCTGCGTTGTTGAACAAAACGTCAATCCGCGGATTGCGAGACAGTACACCTTGAATCCAAGACTGTGCAGACGCCTCGTCCGTGACGTTGACGGACGTCGCGTAAGCGCGGCCTCCCGCCTCCTCAATCTGACGAACGACCAATTGGGCCGAGTCCATGTCCACATCGCCGATTTCCACAACCGCCCCTTCGCGGGCAAATTGCACGGCTGTAGCCGCTCCAATCCCTTTTCCTGCACCCGTTATTAAGCAAACTTTGTCTTTCAAGCGCATCAACAAAACCCCTTCCCGTATGCGCAGTATGGAATGATTTGATCCTTAACCCAGTTCAAGCAAAATTCGTACCACCATCTTCAAGATTTTCATTCCATTGCTTCAACTTGCGCCATAGAGTGGTTCGGCTGATCCCGAGCTGTTGCGCAGCCCGAGTCATATCTCCCTGAACCGATTTTAACGTTTGTTCGATGTACCAGCGCTCCACTTCCTCCAGGGTACCATCGATAGCCGGAAGCGGCGTCGAGGTCACTGCTGCTGCTTCATTCTGGGACGGGAGAGCTTTGTTGATGAACCAGTCCCTTATGACTTGGGTGTCAATCCAGCCTTGGCGCGTCGTTGCAAACAAGTAATCGACCATGTTCTGAAGCTCGCGGACGTTCCCAGGCCAATGATACTCCTGGAGCAACGGATAGATGGCAGGGTCGATGCGCGGCGGCCCCCCCACCCCTTTGCGCCGGTACCACAGTTGGTAAAACAGCCGTTCAGTCAGCTCCTGGATGTCTTCTTTCCGATCCCGAAGGGGAATCGAATTCAGGCGCAAAACGTCCAAACGAAAAAACAGGTCCTTGCGGAACTTCCCTTGTTCCACAAACTCCCACAAGGGCTGGTTCGTCGCAGAAATCACCCGCACGTCTACGGGGATGATTTTTTCACCGCCAATACGCATCACCCGGCGCTCTTGTAAAACCCGCAGCAGCCTTTGCTGAACGTGCAGTGGAGTCTCGCCGATTTCGTCGAGAAAGATGGTTCCCCCATGGGCTTGTTCAAACAATCCGGGCTTACCTCCACGGCGCGCCCCTGTAAAGGCCCCCTCTTCGTAGCCGAACAGCTCGCTTTCCAACAGTTGGTCAGGCAGTGCTGCAATGTTCACTCCGACAAACGGACCGTTGGTACGGGAACTCGCGTTGTGAATCGACTGTGCCAAAACCTCTTTGCCCGTCCCCGTCTCTCCGACAATCAAAACGGACGACTCGGTTTGCGCAAATTGGATGGCCTTTACAATCACTTCCCGCATCGGACGCGATTGTCCGTACAAGTCGTCAAACGTATAGTGGGCAACATGTCCGGTCGAAGACCGTTTTTGCCGCACCTGTCGTTCTATGGATTCGATGTGTTCCACTCGATGCATCGTCACGAACACGCGGCTGTCCTCAGTTGGATGAGTGCGCTGAGCGAACCACAAATCTCCGCTTAATTGTAAAATCTCGGAGGTTCTCAACGGGTCCGGGCTGTCCACAAACTCCTGCAGACGCTCTGGCAGACACACGGATGCCGGCAGTCCCGAGCAACTGCTGCGACCAATCAACTCTTGTACGGAGCGGTTGGCAAACTGCACAATACCGTCTTCCACGACAAGCAGGCCTTCCTCTGCCTTGTCCAAGGCGCTGTGCAGCGAAGCGTGCAGCTCGCGCTCGGCCATCCGGGCAGCGACGATGCGCTTGGACTCTTGGATGGCGGCCCAGATAGCCTCTTTTCCAGATTCGATCATCACCCCAGGAATCCCCAGGCGGTAGGCGTGCTCCATGGCACTGGCGTCCCCCAGGATGCAATCCACGCCATCTTGTTCTTTAGCCTCAATCAAGCGCTTTCGCATGTGGTCTCCATCGTCGGTCATTTCTATGGAAACCACCGGAACCGAGAGCAGCGACGTCCATTCCGAAACACTGCCAATGACGTTAATAAATCCTGCGATCCCGAATTTCGTTCCCAAACTGCGCGCTTGCCTCAGAGCCCGCAGAATATCGTGAGCGGTGACAGGAATTTCAACAACAGGTACCGGGAGCTGTTTGGACAGCTTCAACAGAGTGCCTCCCCGGCTGATGAGCACGGCGGCCCCCTCTTCTACGACCTTGCGAGCCAGCCGCACGCCCTTTTCCATGTCCCCTACAACAATCTCGATCTTCTCACCGTACGAGCGACAAACCTGCTCTGCATCGCGGGCCAAATTTTCATAGGGTGCGATGAGTACAATTTTCACGCCGTTACACCCCCTGTTCTGAATTGTAACTCACAGGTTTCATTTTTGAACACTGGAAAAATGCTTTTTCTAAGCCACCGCATTTTGGCACAAATGTTGCTTTAAAGAAAGTGTGAAACCGGAAGATACAGGCGATAGGAGGGGGAAGTGTGGAGGTTACCGGATTCCTCAGGAGAGACGGTCGGGTGGGGGTGCGAAACCACGTTCTGGTTTTGCCTGTTTCCTACGAGGTCAACCAAATTGCGGAACGGATTGCTGGCAAGGTGCCTGGCACCGTTACGTTTCGAAATCAACACGGAGTTGACCAACACGGCCGGGACCTGGAACAGACCCTGCGGGTATACGAAGGGTTTGCGACCCATCCCAACGTCTTTGGCGTGGTCATCTTGGCTTGGGGCCACGAGCCCTACGACTTGTCGGAATTGGCAAAAACGGCTGAACAATCGGGTAAGAAGGTGGAATTGGTTACCCTCGAGCAAGCCGGGGGCATGCGCCATGCCATCGAACTGGGCAGCGCCGCAGCCAGCCAATTTATGAGGGAACGAGATTCGGTGCCGCGCGTGCCTGTACCGCTGTCGTCTTTGATTCTGGCTACGGAGTGCGGAGGTTCAGACGCTTGTTCTGGAATCTCAGGAAATCCTGCACTGGGCGTAGTCAGCGACCTCATGGTCGAGGCCGGCGGCACTTCGATTCTGGCAGAAACCACAGAACTGATTGGAGCCGAGCACATTTTGGCGGAACGGGCCATTTCGCCCGAAGTCGGTGAACGCATCTTGTACATTGTTCGCCGCATTGAAGAAGACGCCATGAAAATGGGTGTAGACCTTCGCGGCGCCCAACCCGCCCCAGGGAACATCGAAGGCGGCATTACGACCATCGAGGAAAAGAGTTTGGGATGCATTTATAAAGCGGGTACGACGGCCATTCGCGAAGTGATTGAATACGCAGAGCGTCCAAGCGAACACGGTTTGGTCATCATGGATACGCCCGGCCACGACATCGAGCAGATGACTGGCATGATTGCCGGCGGCGCGCAAGTGGCCATTTTCACGACGGGCCGTGGGACGCCGACGGGTTCGCCCATTGCTCCCGTCATCAAAGTGGCGACCAACAGCTTCACTTTCGAACGCATGCGCGACAACATGGATTTTAACGCCGGCGTGGTCATCGACGGATTGGAAACAGTTCGCCAAGCCGGAGAGCGCTTGTTCCAGCTCATGATTGACGTCATCGACGGTCAGCACACCAAATCTGAGCTGCTTGGACACCGGGAATTTGGCATTTACCGCATCGGCCAAAGCCTGTAAGCCATCGCAAATGGCCAGCGGGCAAAACCGCAATTCACTGCAAAGGAAATGAAATATCCCACATCCCATGGAGTCACAGATCCCGCGGAAGGATGTCGAGGCGTTGCCGCGCTGATTTCGGCAACAGCGGACGACAACCCTTCGAAATTTGACAAATCACCTACAAGGAGGTGAATGGAATGGGTGACACCAAACGCCCTTTTGTCGTTCAGAAACCCGAAGATGACGTGGCAACGGCTTTGACGGACCTCAAACAGGGAACGCAGCTTGTCCACTCAGAGGGACACTTTGAGGTTGAACTCAAGCAGGACATCCCATTTGGACACAAGTTTGCCTTACGCAACCTTGAAAGCGGTGCACTCGTCCACAAGTACGGTCAGGTGATCGGAGTCGCGACCCAGTCCATTACAGCGGGTGAACACGTGCACGTGCACAATGTCGACAGTCGCCGCGGCCGCGGGGATCTTGCAAAGGAGCGGTCGTCATGAGTACGGTGCAAGCTTTTCGGCGACCGGACGGTACGGTGGGCATCCGCAATCACTTGTTCATTCTTCCGGCGGTGGTATGCGCCAATCAGGTTGCCATCGACGTCGCAAGGCGCAATCCCGCACTCAAGTATATTGAACATCAACACGGCTGCGGCCAAATGGGCGCCGACTTAATTCAAACACAGCGCGTATTTACGCATTTAGCGCAACACCCGAACGTCTACGGCAGCATTTTTGTCGGTTTGGGGTGTGAAGGCATTGTCGCGAAAGACTTGTTTGCCAGGGCCCACAGTCAATCGGACAAACCGATGGACCTCGTCATTATCCAGCAATCCGGAGGTACTCTCGGTGCAGAATCCGCGTGTGAAGAATGGATTGAGGCCAGAAGCCAGGAGGTCAAGCATCAGGTTCGCACGGAAACAGCTTGGGACGAAATCTCCGTGGGCGTTTTGTTCGACGAGGTTTCTGGGGAACAAGCCGAAACGGTGGACGCCGCACTGGCAGCGCTTTGGGAACTCGGCGTTAAATTGATTTTGCCCGGTTCCCAGACAGAGCGCGCGGCGCGTCTGGGCCAGGCGGAAGCCATCGACCACGGAGAGAAAGCCTTTTCCCGCTTGGCTCTCATGAAGGAAGGTTCGAACGCCCTGGAAACCCTAACGGGTTTGACGGCCGCTGGTGCACACCTAACCGTGCACCTGGCCAACCGCGCTCACGCGTTCGGCAACCCGGTGACTCCTCTCGTGCGATGGTCCATCAGCCCGGCATCGTACCGGCAGTACCGCGACGACTTTGATGGACAGCTTCAAGACGAACTGGATATTCCGAGGCTTTTAGAGCAATTGCTTCGCATCGTCAACGGGCAGGAATCCATTGCGGAGGAACTAGGCATGGACGACTTTGCACTGTACCGCATTGGCCCGACGGTGTAACCGCCGGGCCAATGCCTTGCTGAAAAAAGCCGGACTCAAACCGGACTGGCGCCTTTTGCAAAAAGAAACACAGCGGTTCCAAAGTGAAAATGGTTAAACAAGGAGGATGTTACACAACATGATTAAGACAGTTCGTTACCGGGACCCTTCCACCGACCAACCCCAGCTGGGCGTCATCGAAGACAATCGCGTTTACAACCTGACCAAGCAGGTGCCTTCATGGACCGAACCTTTTGCCGTCTGGTCAGCCCTCAAAGCCCTCGGCATTCCTGTCGAGGAAGCCTTTGCCCGACTAAAAGCGACGGCAGAAGTGGTGGAATTTGACGCCCTCGAGCAACGCGACCTGCTTTTACCCCCCGTGGCCGCTAAAGAAGTATGGGCCGCCGGCGTGACGTATGAACGAAGCCGCGAGGCTCGCAATGCTGAAACTACGCTCGCAGAAAGCGTCTACGACAAGGTCTACGACGCCAAGCGGCCGGAGATCTTCTTCAAAGCCACCGAGGACCGCCTCGTAGCGCCAGGCCGGGAAGTTGGGTTGCGCTCAGATTCAAACTGGATGGTTCCCGAACCTGAACTCGCGCTGGTCATCTCGGCAAAAGGCGATTTGGTGGGCTGGACGCTCGGAAACGACCTGAGTTCCCGCGACATCGAAGGAGACAATCCCCTGTATCTGCCGCAGGCCAAGGTGTTTTCAAGAAGTTGTTCGATCGGACCCGTACTGCTGTGGAATACAGGTGTAGAACGTCCGGAGCAATGGACGCTGTCCCTGACGATTTCCCGCCCCGAAGAACCTGGATTTTCTGGTGAAATTCCCGTTCGCCAGCTTCGCAGAAGCCCGGACGAACTGATTGCCTACTTGCTGCGAGACAACCCGGTACCCGATGGAACCGTGCTTTTGACCGGGACAGGAATTGTTCCGCCAGACGAGTTCACGCTCCACGTCGGCGACGTGATCGACATCCGCATCGATGCGATTGGCACCCTGCGCAATGTTGTCGCGAAGCCGCTTCAGGCATAAGAACTGCATAACGCGGTAAGCAAGGCTTCATCGACGAAAGGTCCGGACAGAATCTGTCCGGACCTTTCACATTCAGTGTTGCGACGACAAGGTTTTGATGACAACCTCAACACCCTTTACGGCACTTCGCAGGTACTTCCGTCCCTGCCAAGGGTTACGGCTTGGGAACCGCCAGGTCTTCCGCTTGCACGCGAGGTACACTCATGATGACTTCTGGGCAATAGCGAGCAATGAACTCTTCGCCAATGCGTGCGCGGCGTACGCGCTCGCGCCCAAGCTTAATGGCGGTATCGACGATGTGCTCCCCGGACGGATAGATGTTCGGCGCATTGCGCACGCCAAATTTGATGTACACGGGGCTAGACTGAAGGATAATGTCGGGAATTTCGTAGTATCGGACAAAGCCACCGATGTCGTCGGGCACCTCAATGTAAATGTCATGTGGAACCTTAGTGGCCGCACGCAGCCCAGCCAACTGTGCAACGGACAAGTCTGTGCTCACATTGAGCGTATCGCCGCCGTATTGCTCCAACAGCATCGCCGAGACCGGATTGCCGATTCCAGCCATGACGGACACTTTGAACTTCATATCTGCAGGCAAATCGCCGCGTTTGCGCATCTCTCCAAGTACCCACAACAAGGAATCGTCGACGACGAGTACACTGCGGATGCCAAGGCCATAGGCGCGTTTCACCTCTTCCACGGTGTGCACAATCATTTCCGAACCCCACGTCCGGCTTTGGATGATTCCGCCGGTCTGGGACTTTGCCAAAGGACTGCGGTCCCATCCTGCGCGCGGACCGACAAACAGGCTGACTTCGATGCCT
Source organism: Alicyclobacillus tolerans (assembly GCF_021739485.1). GTDB lineage: Bacteria > Bacillota > Bacilli > Alicyclobacillales > Alicyclobacillaceae > Alicyclobacillus_K > Alicyclobacillus_K tolerans_A. The sequence goes on along the minus strand of NZ_JAJFNK010000017.1, from coordinate 24,994 downwards.
GCTTCCGCACCGAGTTGAGCCATCTCTTTAATCTCGGCGTCCGTCATCAGCATAATGCCGCTTCCCTGAGAGACGCGGTGCAAGACGACGTCAAGTCGTTCGGCTTCTTCCAACACTGCACGAAGCACCCTTGGTCCCTCGCAGCTGGGGATCTCGACGCGCACCTGCGCACCGTCTGCAAACCGTTTCGGGCTTGGGCCCAGGTCTACGGAATCTCGATTTGGCAATCCTAAGCGCGACAAAGATGCGCGAGTCTCATCAAACATGTTGTACGTCCTCCTGTGTCTGGTTTTCCAGTTGTGCGCTCCATTCTGCTTCTTCCCAAACTGCCATCGGCACCACTCCGCGCGACGCGTCGGTGCATCCGGTGAGCCGGTTCGAGGCAGCCACTTGGCGGCGGCGCTGCAACAAACGGGTCTTGCGATCCGCCCCGAGTTCCATGCGTTGTGCCTGCCAGTTGTCTGCGGCGAGCTTGACTTCTCCTTGCGTCAATGCGGCAGAGTCCAGCAAGTCGAGCGTCTTTTGGCGGAAACCTAAGCGCACGACGTCGCCATTCTGCAGGTACAACAGTCCCCCGCCATGAAAGGCTTCCGGCGTAACGTGGCCAATGGCCGCACCGTAAGTGACGCCCGAGTACCGGCCGTCGCTCATGAGCACCGTAATCTTCTGCAGCGTACGGTTAGCGTTAATGTGCTGCATCGGCGTAAACATTTCTGGCATGCCGAACGCATCGGGTCCCTGTCCGCCAATGACAATCGCGGTCTTGAACAAGCGCCTTTCGACCATGTCGTCAAACAAATCGTCGTAGTTGTCTGCCGGTGTGCCAGTTCCCCCGTTCAGGCGGTACAGTTGGCGCAGCACCTGCTCGTCGACAATGCGGTTAGCTTTCCACTTCTCGAGGAGCTGGACGTCGAGCAAGCCCTGATTAGCCTCTTCCTCGTTTTCGTAGTACACGACAACGGCTAGTTTTCCGTCAAACTCGTCGAACTGTTCCAATTCCATCCCGCTGACTTTGACGACAGCGCTTTCGAAAATGTTGCCCCGCAACACGTCGACTCCGCTGAACGGGCGCCTCGGCTCAGCCAGGATAATGGGGTTCTCCTTGACTTCCGTTGCAGAAAGGCCTTTTTTGTCTTGCAGTCGATCGCGCCACGATGTCCCGGTCACTGTGAGTGCATCGAGGTCCATAGGAACGCTTTGCTGGACCAACTCGTATACGAGTGTTTCCATGCCGCGCGAGTAGCCGCCCGTGCACTGCTGGGCCAGCGCGTAAATATCGCGTCCTTGCGTCAGGCTGTAGTCGAACATATCCGGGATGGGGTGCTCTTTGTGCACCTTTTCAATGTCGTCGACGCTAAAGGGCACTCCCGCATAAACCATCGCGCCGACTAAGTGCATCATCAGGTTGGTCGAACCGCCTGCCGCGCTGTGCAGCCGGATCGCGTTTTTCACATTGGCCTTGACCAATTCCGATACGCTGAATTCCGGCTTGTTGAGCATGCCGACAAAGGCGTCCACCACTGTCCCCACCTGTTTGAAGGTAGGTGGTTCGGTCAATAGTTCCACTTCCGGATGAACCAGGCCAAAACCTGTCACCAAATCGCGCGAACTGTTGCCCGTACCGTGAAATGCGCAGATACCGCCGGCCCCGTCGCACGTGTTCACGGCCAAAACCTGTTCGTACACCTTGTGGCGCTCTTTCGTAATGACACCTGCCGCGACCGCCCGCACGAAGACGCCCTGAAACTGGGTGTTCGAAGAGCACTGTAAGATGTAAGAGAGAGCGTCGCGCAGGTCGTCCGCGATGTCGCTGTGTCCCATCGTCTCAGCCCTTTGCGCTACTTCTTCCAGTTCAACGCGCAGCTTCTCGGGAACCGTGCCGCCTTTGAGCACGTGTACTGGAGCAAAAGTCGCCCACACCGGAGCTTCGCCGCGCAATCGGCGCACCCGGTCCAAATGCGCTAGCGCACTGACCACGGCCAGAGGCTGTTTGTCGCAGCTTTGGATGACAAATGCACCGTGATAGGACTGCGCTTCCAGGTGATTGACGACCATCTGAGCAATCGCGTTGCGGCTTTGCAGTGAGTAGCTCATGCCCATGTTGTTTTGTGCGGTGCCGTCGCACAAAACAGGCGTCGACGCGTAAAACGGAACTGCCCCTTTTTGCCACAGATTCAGGGCTGCCCTCATCACGGTCTCGAGGTCCATCACGTGAGCCGGGTGGTCCCACGAACCGCCGAGGATGAGGATACGCGGCGCGTTGTGATCCAGTCGCGTGTATATTTCGTCGAGCGTCCACGTCACCGGAATGTCCGCGGCCTCTGGTCCGAGAATCTTTCGGGCCCGGTCGAGCAGCGCAGCCACCGTAATGGGCTCGTTGGCTTTGCCCTGAACGTTCCACTCATACGGATTGATTGGATTTTCGATTCTCAGGCGTTGTTCCATCTGCTTCACTCCAATCTTCATTCAGTTCAAACTTTGATCCCCAACAACTTTCAACGTTTTAGACCGAAAGGTTGCGGTGCAGCCCTCACGGACAAAAAAATCAAACAAAATTCATGCCAACTCTACATTCAAAACCCTGTGAATTTAATAAAATTTATTCGATAGTTTCGCGGCCAAGTCGTATACGCCGGCGTCATCCAGAGCTTTGTAGACTGCGTGGTGCAATTGGCCAAGGTCCTCGTACAACGCGTGGCGTCCCAGGTCCGGTTCGGCTGAACGCAAATTGTTTAACCGGCTCATGGCAGTGCACGCCTGGTCAATGTCGGCAAACACGCCGACGGCCTTGGCTGCGAGAACCGCAGCGCCCAACGCGGTCGCTTCTTCCAATTCACCAGGGACAATCGTCCGTCCGTAAACGTCCGCCTGAATTTGGTTGAACAACTTGCTGCGCGAAGCTCCGCCCGTCACGCGCACCTCGTGAAGTACCTGAGAAAGACCTGCTTCCTGTGCAGGAACCTGCACGGTGGACGACACCAGTTCCTCCATGATGGACAGGTTCTTGTTTACTTCTAAAGCGATACCTTCCAGTGCGGCGCGAACCAAGTGTTCGCGCGAATGGCCCAAAGCCAAATTGAAGATGAGACCCCGTGCATTCGGATTCCAATACGGTGCGGCGCTGCCGGCAAAGTGCGGCAGCCACAAGGCCCCGGCCGAACCTGGAGGCGACGCCTCTGCCATTTTGTCGAGCATAGCATACAAGTCGACGCCGCTTGAACCGCTTTGTACCACGCCTTGTGCGGCGTTGGAACCAAACAATTCATCTCGAAGCCAGCGGTAGACTGCCCCAGTGGTAAACACCCCCGCTTCCAGGATCCACTGGTCTGGCACAGCCGCGACACTGCATAACACGCGCCGGTCGCGGTCCAAAACGGGACGCTCAACGGGCGCCACGATAAACGACCCTGTCCCGGTCGTCACCTTCGCCAATCCGGGTCGGATGACGCCTAGCCCTACAGCTGCGCACTGCTGGTCCCCGCCAGCCATGACCACCGGAACCCCGGAACTCAGTCCGACGCGGCTTGCCGCCTCCGGCGACAGCCCGCCGGCGATGGAGCCCGTCGGGTAGACAACCGGCAGTGCGCGCAAATCGACGTCAAACGTTCCGGCTAAGGACTCGTGCCACTGCCGCTTGTGAATGTCAAACAACATCGTTCTCGACGCTTGGGTAAACTCTGTCGCGAAAACGCCCGTGAGGTGGTGAATGACCAGGTCGTGAACGGTTAAGAACCGATAGGTACTGCCGTACACGTCGCCGCGATTGCGCTGAAACCACAACATTTTCGGAAGAGAAAAGTAGGGATCTATGCGCAAGCCTGTGGCTTCATACACGTGGGTCTCTCCGACAGTCCGTTCAATCGCACGGCACTCCTCCATGGTGCGTTTGTCCTGCCAAGAAATCGCCGGCGCCAGCCAGTTCCCCGCCGCGTCCACAGGGACGATCGTGGCTCTTTGGCTGGTGACTGCGATGGCCAGGACGTCCGAACCCGACGTACGGGTTTGTGCGAGCACTGCCGGGATGCACGCGTCCACGGCGCGAAGCCAGGTTGCAGGGTCGTGATCGATGACCGTTGGGGCGAGAAACGTGCTCTTATACTCCTGATAAGCACTGCCAATCATCGCACCGGACAAATCGAACAAAACGGCCCGAGCGCCCGTTGTCCCCACGTCCAACGCCAGCAGGCAGGACTTTTGGTCTCCCGTCTTCGTGCCGGGGTTCAACTCTCCCATTGGGAGTCACCGCACCCTTCCGAGGCGTTTCGAAGCATCCTTGACCCAAGACGTTTCCAGATTCGCAAGGACGTTTTTATTTTTAACCGTCGCCTGTTCCCCTTGACCGTCCAGAAGCTTCGCGACTTCTTGCACCAACAACTGCGGTGAACGGGTCAACGCTTCCCGGGTCGTTCCGGCAATGTGGGTCGTCAGCGTAACATTGTCCAGTTCCAACAGCGGATGTCCCGCTGGAATGGGTTCCACTTCAAAGACGTCCAGCGCCGCCCCGGCAATCTTGCCCTCTTGTAAAGCACTAACCAAGGCATCCATGTCAACGAGCCCGGCACGTGCAGTGTTGATGAGGTAGGCCGTCGGCTTCATCAAGTCCAGTTCGCGATGGCTGACCAAATTTTTGCTATCCTCCGTCAACCGGGCGTGCAACGTGATGAAATCGGCACTTTTAAACAAGGTTTCTTTGTCGACGACTTCAACCCCGGTCTGCTCCGCTTGCGCTTTGTCGACCCAAGGGTCATACACCATGGCGTGTACACCAAAGCCACTGAGTTTTTGCGCGACTAAACGACCGATATATCCATATCCCACAATACCAACGGTCTTCCCCTTGAGTTCAGGGACATAGCTGGAATTGGAAAACTCTTTGCGCCATGCGCCTTGTTTGATGGCTGCATGCGCCCGGGCGATGTTGCGCCCCTCGGAGAGCATCAAGCCGACTGCAAAATCCGATACCGCTTCCGCGTTCCGGCCCATCACGTTGACCACAGCAATTCCCCGCTGTGTGGCCGCCTGCACATCCACGTTTTCCGTGCCAGCGCGTGCTACCCCAATCACTTTGAGGTTCGGCATGGCGTCCATTGCCTGTTCGGAAAACGGACAAAACAAAGCCAGAACCATCTCTGCGTCCGGATTCTCGAGAAAAACCCCGGGAACCGGTTCCACACTGGGACCTTGTTGCTCGACGACCAAGCGGCGGTGCTGTAAATTCGCCCAGTCGGACTCCCAGTCGGCTGTCACGTAATCCGCAGTTCCCAAAGCCTGGGCCGCAGTTGTAAAATCGACTCCTGGAATCATTGCATCTCCAATGCAAAGAATCTTCAAAACGCGTCCACTCCTTCTTTAAGTCTGTCTCAGCATCAACCTTGGATTTAAGCAAAAACCATACCAAATCCATCGTCGGAGAAACGGTTTTCAAGTCTTGAACAAGCTCCGGAAACCAAATGGCATTGACGTGGTATAGTGGTCTCACGACCCTCGTCAAAAAAACAAGATGGCAACAAGAACTGCAGTCAACGGGCTCAACCATCGCGCAGCGTGCGCAAGCCCGCGAGTACAGCACCGAGAACAAATACGAGGAGGACAACCATGCAAAAAGCGCCTACTTCCCTGCGACAGCGCATCCAAGACGGCGAACACGTCATCGGCTCTTTCCTGCTCTCCCGGGATCCGGCCGTCGTCCGCGTTGCCAGCGCCGCTGGCCTCGACTTGGTCATGTTGGATTTTGAACACGGTACGTATTCTGTAGAATCCGCCGCTCAACTGATTGACGTCGCCTGCTTTTCCCCCGTGGAAACGTTTGTGCGCTGCACAGTCGACGATGTTCCGGTATTAGGACGCCTGTTGGACCGCGGGCTGGACGGAGTTCTGGTCGCGGCTGCAACATCGGCGGAGGATGTCAAACGGTGCGTGGACCAGGTCAAGTTTGTTCCACAAGGCAAGCGAGGATACAATCCCATTGTCCCCGCGGCCGGGTATGGGACGATGGACGGAGAAACCTTTACGAGCGAAAGCGACGAACATACCAGTGTCTGGGTCTTGGCGGAGAACCGCAACTTGCTTTCACAACTGGACGAAGTATGCGAAATCGAAGGATTGGACGGGGTATTTTTCGGCCCGTACGACCTGTCAGTGGACCTTGGTCTTCGCGGCCAAGTCACTCATCCCGTGGTCACGCGCGCCCTTAACGATTCGATGTCTGTTGTCCGTTCGCACGGACTCCCGACCGGGATTTTTGCCAAAGACGCAGAGGATGGCCGCCCATGGCTAGACCAAGGTGTGCAGCTTCTGATTGTCGGAGCGGACTGGATGAACTTGCAGAAAACCTGGACAAGCACCGTGCAATCCCTGTCCAAACAACCTACAGGCCAGCGATAAGCGCCCCATTCTGGTCTTTCATCAAAGACGGAACAAACAAAGACACGGAGACCCAGTCACTGCCGATGGGTCTCCAGCAATTTTGCGATGACCAAGCCCCCAACCAACGCCCAGACCGGTGAGCTGACGTCGAAGATTCGAATGTTGGACAAGGTGACGGCGAACGTAAACACTGCACTTAGGCGATGAGAAGAGTTCGAAAACGCAGTTTGCAGGCTCGACCCCATGACTCCAATCAACGCAAATCCGGCCATAATCCCCAGAAACGCGGAGGGCAGCACGGTCATAAAGGGCACAATAAAGCCTGACAACAGTCCAAACAAAACCAGCAAGCTGCCGGAAACCACAGAAGCGACGTACCGCCTCCCCTTCACCCCTGCGCTTTCATCGGAACAGATGGCGGACATCATCCCCGCAACATTGACCGACTGCCCTCCAAACACACCTGAAGCTGCTGACAACAAGCCGGTGAGACTGACCAGCGTCCGGATTGGAGGCCGAAAGCCAAAACTCTCCATAGCCCCGAGTCCGGGTGCTACGTCGTTGCTCAGCACCAACAAAGAAAGCGGCAGCGCGACCGTGACGACGGCCCGTACTGTAAAACGGGGTGTCTGAAACACGGGCCACGCAAAGCCGGTCGTCTGAGCACCCAAATGAAGGTGTGTCGTCATGAACAGCGCCACAGTGCCAAATACCAGCGCTCCGACAACGGGCGGGATGCGCTTGCCCCATCTGAACACCGCTAAGTAACCCAAGACCGCGCACAACCCCGCTGCAGGCAGCACGACCACGTCTTGAACGGTATGCACCACGTAGATTCCCGTCAAACCAGACAACATGGCGGCGATCACTTCAACGGGCAAGTGCTCCATCAGCTTAGAAAAGACACCGGAAATTCCGACGATAAACATGATAAGACCCGATAAAAGGTATCCTCCAAGCAGTTCTGGAAAGGGCACGTGTGCCGATTCAGTCACGACAAATGCGACTCCGGACAATGACAGAGCGGCCGTCACCGGAATCCGGTACCACAGCGGAGCCACAATACTGAACAACCCGCTGATGACATACGCGGCAAAAATCCAAGAGAGGGTTTGTCCCCGCGTCAGATGTGCCTGGCTGGCCGCTTGTAAAATGAGCGCGGGGGGGCTGGTTAAAGCAAGCAATCCGGAAACCACCCCCGCTGTGACGTTGCCTGTATTCATGTCGCGGATTGGGTTGCTGAAGAACGTCGCCCTCCGTTGTTCAGAGTTCGAAGAGGTTTCGGGCAACGATTCAAATTCCATGACCGTCCTCCTAGTTCATCAACTGCCCGCCGTTCACTTCGATAATCTCTCCGGTAATGTACTTCGCGTAATCTGAAGCCAAAAACAAGATGGACCCAGCCGTCTCCTCGGGTGTTCCTTCGCGTCCGAGCAAAATGCTGGCAGCCAACGACTTACGCACGTCCGGAGCTGAAAACCGGTCGTGAAACGGCGTCGTGATGACCCCTGGGGCAACCGCGTTCACCAAAATGTTATATTCTGCCAAGTCCTTGGCGAGCGCTCGCGTGAGGTTGCTGACGCCGGCTTTGGCAGTCGCATATGCCACGCTGCCCGGTCCCCCGCCGTTTCGTGCAGCCACAGACGTGAGGTTGACAATGCGTCCGCCGCCTTGTTGTTTCATGAGCGGAAGCACCTGTTGCGTCACGAGGTACACAGACTTTAAATTGACGCCCATGACCCGGTCCCAGAGTTCTTCATCCATCTCTTCCAGCCGCGCCCTGCGAATCATCGATCCTGCGTTGTTGACGAGTACGTCGATGCGTCCAAAGCGGCGAGCGATCTGCTCAACCATCTCAGCAACCTGTTTTTGGTCTGAAACATCGCCGGAAACGACGAGACAATTTTTACCGAGAGCTTCAATCTCTTGTGCAACGCTTTGCGCCTGTTCCACGTTGGCGTTGCCATGAACGACGACGTCCGCTCCGTGTTTTGCGAATGCCAGCGCCGTCGCACGGCCAATTCCCGTGCTGCTCCCTGTGACCCAAACCACTTGATTTTCAAATGTGTACAATCTGTTTTCCTCCTTTAGCGTCCGTTGAGCGCATTTTCTTGCAGGATGCAAAACCTGACGGTCTGGGGCTTGCCGCCTTGGAACGAGCCCCGTGGCCGCCCTGTTACAAGGACAAGTCGCCGTTTGAATGGAACGCAAGCGGTGTTGCCGGGCCTAGCACGTCGATATTCGCGTGCTCTTGAGCTTCTTGTAACAGCGCTTCTGAAATCCAAATTTCGTCGATGTGCAAGGTGTTTTTGATTCGTATGGCACGCACAGCAGAAATGTCGGGACAGTTTGACGTCTTGATGGCTGCCTGAATCGCCATTTTGTCGTTCCCCAACACCATGGGCAGTTTCACGGAGGCCATCGATGTCGAAGTCAAAGAGTTCATGTATCCCTTGACCCTGTCGATTCGCGCTTCGGCCGCAGCCGTCGTGATATCCGCCAAACCGATGCCCGCTGCGTTTCCGTCCGTTTCTTCCGTCAAGCGCAAAATGGCGACGCGAGTGATCTCGATATCCGGTTTTACCAAGGTGTTCGGAAAGCGCCCCGTGATGTTCGGGTCCATTCCCACTCCGCTGATGTTTTTGCCAATCTCGTCGACAATCAAGACATCGAGCGGCCTAAGCAAAAGCCTCGGCATGAAAGCTCGGGCTTGTTCCAACAGTAAAGGCTCGACTTCATGCAGGTCTTCGCTCGGAACGCACACCACTTTGGCTGTTTGGTCGTATCCGTTCTCCAGTACGGCAACGCCAAAGAGCACCGGAAGTTTTTGCAACAACGTTTTCGACAAATCCCAGATGTGTTCTCCCATGTGGGCAAATCCCAGGGCATGAGCCGCGTCGGCACCCTTTTGCTTACCAAGACCGATCACTAACATCTTCAGCAATCCGGATTCCACGTTGGCATGAAACGACGTGTGCGGCTTAATCCGGTTGAGAACGATAATCCCATCCGCCTGGGCCGCCAATGCGTCGGTATACACGGGAATCCCTGTGTGCGATGTCCCGACTTGGACGACATCCATAGCTGCCTTGACCGGGGCTCCCACCGTCGCCTCTGAAACACCGAGGTGCTCGAGCATCGCCTCTTGGCCTTGCGCTGTGGCTCCACCGTGGCTGCCCATAGCCGGCACAATAAGGGGATGTGCCCCCCTGTCCTTGACGATGGTGACGACCTCCCGGACCAAAGCAGGAAGGTTGGCTATGCCGCGCGACCCGACTGCAATTGCGATGCTCTTGCCCGGCTGAACGCGTTCGAGAACACCCGCTTGTTGGACCGCTTGCCGGACTGCATCCGGGATGTTTTCCACGCGCTGAGGGTCAAACAGCTGCTTCACCGGGATAAATTTAGGAACCGGAACGTCTTTGAGCAATTCAGCCAATACGTCCACCACACGGCCTCCTTTGCCTTTGTTGCGGCTTTATAACATCACGCGTCTTGGCGAACCGGATTTGCCAAAGGTAAAAACCCGTCGATCCGGCATTCTGCCTTGTCTCCGTTGCGAATGACGACAGCCCCTGGGGTTCCCGTGGAAATGATATCTCCAGGCAAAAGCGTCATGACGCGGGAGTGAAAAGACACGAGAAAGTACGGCAGAAACTGCATGTTCGCAACGACGTTTTCCCGGTGCAGGGACCCGTTGTTGTACGTGCCTACCGTCAGGTTGTGCAGGTCAGAAATTTCTTCAGGCGTCAATAACTCAGGGCCGAAGCTGAAGAACGTGTCAAAGTTTTTGGCCCGGGTCAAAAAGCGCGGGTTTTTTTGCAAAATGTCCTCTGCGGTCATGTCGATGACCGGAGTGAACCCGGCGATGACGCTCGGCGCGTCTTCCAGAGACACGTTTTTACACTCTTTACCGATGACTACGGCGATCTCCGCCTCTGCAGTCACCCGTTCGGACTGGACCGGAAGCACAATGTCGTCGCCGGGCCCAATGATGGTCGTATCCGATTTCATAAAACTTGCCGGTTCCTCGGTAGGATGGATGGCAGACAGGTCCCCGGCATGCTCGCGGTAGTTCAACCCGATGCCCCAGATTTTCCGAGGCCTGCGGTACAGCGGCCCAAATTGGCACTCGGAAAGCGCCAGAGACTGTCCGGTCAACGGTCCTAAGTCTTGGCCGGTTATTCCCGCTGCCGCAGCTGACAGAGAAGGCAGGCTTTCAGTTTCCAACAAGCCTAGCATATCCGTTGCAAAGCGAGTGTCGAACACTTCGTTGATGACGCGCACAGGGACGACGCGATCGCCAAAGCGTACAGCGGCTTCTTCGCGCCCTGCGTTCTTGATGGTGACGAGTCTCATCGGTTCTCCTCCATTCGTTGGCCAACGGCTCGTTTAGGGACGCGGCGCAAAAAGTCAAAGTCGCAGCCTTCATCCGCTTGCAAAACGTGCTCTTGGAAGAGGCGGATGTAGCCGCGTGCCGCCATTTGCACCTCAGGCTGCCAAGCTGCCCTGCGGCGTTCGAGTTCAGCATCGTCGACCAACAGTTCAATTTTTCTGGCTTCGACATCCAACTCAATCAGGTCTCCGTCTTGAACCAAGGCCAACGGACCTCCGATAGCCGCTTCAGGGGCCACGTGTAGGACCACGGTGCCAAAAGCGGTTCCGCTCATGCGGCAATCCGAAATTCGCACCATGTCGCGAACGCCTTGTTTGAGCAATTTGGACGGAATCGGCAGCATGCCCGCTTCAGGCATCCCCGGCGCTCCCACAGGTCCGGCGTTTTTCAAAACCAGAACGTCGTTTTCGGTCACATCCAAATTCGGGTCGTCAATGCGCTTTTCCAGGTCGTCGGCGGAATTAAACACAACTGCACGGCCTGTGTGTTTCAAAAACTTAGACGAAGCCGCTTTGGGCTTGATGACAGCTCCGTTTGGAGCCAGGTTTCCGGTCAGCACCACGAGCCCGCCTTCCTGATAAAAGGGTTCTTCCGCCGTGGCAATCACCCGCTTATACGACTCGTGCTTGGGGCGGGAGAAAGGCTTGAGGTTCTCCTTGACACTCTGGGCCGTCACCGTTAAGCAAGACGTGTGCAACAGGTCCTCGATTTCCTTCATGACCGCCGGGACGCCCCCCGCCCGGTCAAAGTCTTGCATTTGAAATTCCCCGGCCGGCTTCAAGTTGCCGAGGAACGGCGTGGTCTTGCCAAGTTCATCAAACAAGGACAGCGGCAAATCGATGCCGAGTCGGCCTGCAATGGCAACCAAATGAATGACAGCATTGGTCGATCCGCCGGTAGCCTGTAACGCTCGAATGCCATTCTCAAACGCTTCATAGGTCATGATTTGCGAGGGACGGATTCCCTTGGCTACGAGCTCTACAATTTTGCGGCCCGTCTCTTCCGCTAAACGCAGTCTCCGGTTGTCGGTCGCAGGAACGGCCGCCGCACCTGGCAGCATCATGCCCATCGCTTCGGCACACACGGCCATCGTACTCGCGCTGCCCATGACCATGCAGTGGCCCGCGCTCGGAGCCAAGGCCTGGTTAATGTCCTCAATCTCTTGGTCCGACAGCTTGCCCGCCCTGTACTCCTGCCAAAAAAACCGGCAGTCGGTGCAGGCGCCAAGGGTTTTGCCCTCGTATTCGCCGTTCATCATCGGGCCGCCCGTAATCAGGATGGCCGGTACGTCTGCACTCGCAGCGCCCATTAAAGCGGCCGGTGTGGTCTTGTCGCAACCCGTGACCAGCACCACTCCATCCAGAGGCTGTGCGCGAATCATCTCCTCCGTATCCATGGCCGCGAGGTTGCGGTACAGCATGGCGGTCGGTGTGGTGAACACCTCACCCAGCGAAATGGTTGGAAATTCGAGCGGAATGCCGCCCTGCATCAAGACTCCTCGTTTTACCGCGTCGACAATGGGTCCAAAGTGCGTATGACAACGGTTGACTTCGCTCTCGGTGTTGCAAATTCCGATGACCGGCTTGGCCAGGTCCTTGTCGTCAAAACCTAAATGCCGCGAAAATGCTCTGCGCAAAAACGTACTAAATCCGGCATCTCCATAAGAAGTCACGCCCTGTCCGAATCCCACGAAAACGACACCACCCTTTTGAGCTCACTTAAGCTGCGAGATTGCGCGAAACTCCCCAATATCTACCTTCACGGTTCCATCGGTTGTGGGTTCAACCTATACGTTTCAACCGATAGGGTTCAACCCGTGCGGGGCACACCATATGTTCCCGCCCCATACGGGTGCGCACGTATGCGGTTTCGCGTCCTGGAAGTCGTTGTTAAGCAAGTTGCATGCCACGGTCAAAAAGCAAACGACCGCTTGGCGCGTCGCTCAACCGGCTTAGGCCCGTTCAACGGCCTCTCTCATGCGAGAGATTCCCTCGCGAATTTTTTCCCGCGAGGTGGCGTAAGACAAGCGGATGTACTCCCCATTCTCGTGTTCGGTCCGGCTGCCAAACGCCGTCCGCGGCAATACAGCCACTCCCGCAGCATGCAAAAAATGCTGCTGCAGTTCCTTGGCGCTGGCAAAGCCAAGGTTTTGGCAAACTCCGGATACGTTGGGATACACGTAAAACGCTCCGCCGGGCACAAGGCACTTCACTCCAGGGATGCGATTGAGTTCCTCCACAATCAGGTCGCGACGCGCCTTAAACTCGGCCACCATCGCCGTCACCGCATCTTGCGGGCCGGTTAACGCCGCAATCCCCCCATATTGAACAAAGGTGTTGGTGCAGGACTCGGAGTTCGTGACCAGCCGCGCAACCAGTTCGGCTAAACGGCGGTTCATTACTCCATAACCCAAACGCCAGCCCGTCATGGCGTATGTTTTGGAGAACCCGTCCAGGATCACGGTTCGTTCCTTCATGCCGGGGAACGAACTGATGCTGTGAAATTCTCCGCTGTACACGATACGGCTGTAAATCTCGTCCGCGAGCACCCACAAGTCGTGTTGAACCGCAAGTTCCGAGAGAAACCGCAGGTCTTCGTACGACAGCATGCCCCCGGTGGGATTCTGCGGACTGTTTAAAATAATCAGCTTGGTTTTGGGCGTGATAAGCTTTGCCAAATACTCCACGTCGAAACTGAAGTTCCTCTCCTCCAACAGCGGCACAGGGACCGGGTGCCCTCCGACAAAGCGAATCAGCGATTCGTAGATGGGAAAGCCAGGGGTTGGGTAAATCACTTCGTCACCGGGGTTGACCAGCGCCTGAATGGTAAAAAACATGATGGGTTTAGCCCCTGGCGTGACCACGACTTCGTCTGGGTGCACTTCGATGTTGCGGGTTCGCGCAACATAGGAGGCAATTTCTTCACGCAGCGGCAGGATCCCCGCAGACGGAGCGTAGTGGGTTTCGTTGCCAGCCATAGCGCGAATGGCAGCCTCCTTAATGTGCTCCGGGGTGTCGAAATCCGGTTCTCCAATCGCAAAGCTCACGACGTCGCGGCCTTGCGCCTCCAGCTTCTTGACCTCTGCCAACACTTCAAACGCATTCTCGGTGCCTAAGCGGCTCATTCTGTCTGCAAAATTCATTCTAAATTTCTCCTTAGTTTATATTTGCTGTGTGTTCCAGTCTCTCTTGAGGTCAAGGTGAATCTTGCAACTCACATGCCGCTTTTTGCAACACACGCGAAGCAGGCGGACTTGGGGTGCGAGTGCGAGTCTAAAGAGCGCGGCTCAGTCACTGTCTTCGCACCGGCGGCCCCTTCCTCAAGCTCTCATCCTGCTTCACGGCCACGCGTAAAAGGAAGCCTCATTGCGCAATTCCTCTTCGATGCGGAACAGGCGATTGTACTTCGCCAAACGTTCAGACCGTGTAATGGAACCGATTTTAATCTGGCCGGCTCCCGTCGCCACGGCCAAATCTGCCAGAAACGGGTCTTCAGTTTCCCCGGAACGCGCAGAGATCACGGTGCTGTACCCGTGCTCCTGAGCGAGACGCACCGCGGCCAAGGTTTCGGACAACGTGCCAATTTGATTGACCTTCACCAGAATGGAATTGGCCACGCGACGAGAAATTCCTTCCTGCAACCTGACGGTTGACGTGGTGAACAAGTCGTCTCCAATCAGTTGGACGCTGCCGCCAAGGTGCTGGGTCAAAAGCTCCCACCCCTCCCAGTCGTCTTCGCCCAACCCGTCCTCAATGGAGACCACGGGATACTTTCGCGTCCATTCTGCTAGTAAGTCCGTCATTTCCGTTGCCGTTAAGGCCCGCTGTTCCGCGTGCAGATGGTACATATTTCCTTGCTGCCAAAAGTGTGTGGAAGCCACGTCGATTGCGATGGCTGCGTCCGTGAAAGCCCGATAACCCGCCCGCTCAATTCCCTCGCTCAGGAGGGCTAAGGCTTCCTCGTTGGTTCCCAGTTTTGGCGCCAGCCCGCCCTCGTCGGCTACCAAGCGGACATCGTACCCGCGTTCGGTCAGCACCGTGCGGGTAGCGTGGTACACGTTGAACACCAAATGCATCGCTTCACTGTACGTTTTTGCGCCCACGGGTATCACCAAGAAATCCTGCATGTCGAGGTTGCCTCCGGCGTGCAGTCCCCCGCTCATGACGTTGACCATCGGCATCGGAATGACCGGCCGCGGTCCGCTGTATAGGTGGTTTAAATATCGGTGCAGCGGCAGTCCTTGACTGTCCGCAGCCGCGCGGGCGACGGCGAGAGACACCCCTAAGGTCGCGTTGGCGCCTAGATTCGTCTTTTGACGGGTTCCATCGAGTTCCACCATGGCTTGATCGATCGCGTTTTGGTCCAACACACTTTTCCCCGCGAGGGCTTTTCCAATCGTTTCGTTCACGTTGGCCACGGCCTGATAGACACTTTTCCCTCCATAAAGGGAAGGATTCCCATCGCGCAGTTCCAGCGCCTCGTGCCTTCCAGTAGAAGCTCCGGATGGCACCATGGCTGAACTAAGGCGTCCACTTTCCAACACCACATCGACTTCCAGTGTCGGCAGCCCGCGGGAGTCGAGAACTTGTCTGGCCTTGATGGACTGAATCTTTGTCACAGGTGCATCCCCCTTATTTTCAAGCCGTTCCAAGCGCAACACCCAATTCACGCAGGGAGGCCATCGAGTTTTCGAGGAGCAAAAAACCAATCTGACGGGCTTGGTTTTGTTGAGCTTCGGTCAGGTATTCAACGGGTGACTTTCCGTCCACCCGAGCGACCATCAGCGCTCCAAGCGTACGCAAAGTGATGTTCCTCAAGGCCGGTTCAGACACGACCTCCACAGCCGAGAAATACGCGTTGTAAAACGACTCGGCAGCCTCTACAAAACGGTGCTTCAAAGCTGGAAGGTGCATGGCCTTGAGCAGCAAATGATTCAGCAGAAAAGCGATGTCAAAGGACGGGTGGCCAATATGGGCCACTTCCCAATCGAGCAGGATGGGACCCCGCTGTGCCAAAATAATGTTCTTTGGGCTGAAGTCCCCGTGAACCAGTACGTCTTGTGCAGTCATCATGTGTTCCATGACGTCGTCGAGCTGTTTGGACACTCCAACTTCACCTGGACCGAGCCGGTCGCGGACAAACGCAAAATACGGCGCAATCCGCAATTCGTAAAACAACTGCTTGTCAAAAAACGCGGTCAAGTTTTCCTTTTGCCGATGCGACTGTCGGTGCACTTTCGCAAGCAGTTCCCCGACTCTGACAGCCATATTCACATCAACCTGTCCGTCCAAAAGCTCCTTTTTCCACACCGGCCCCTGAATATACTCCATGGCAAACACGCCGTTTGCATCGTCGGCCAGCAAGACTTTGGGCACGGAGTGTGGAATGACGTCGATAGCCCACTGCAGGCACTGCCGCTCCAAAACCCCGCGCTTTAAGTCTGCATACCAGTCCTCTTGGACCCGCAGCTTCGGCAGAGCCTGTTTGAGAACAAACGCCGCATTCGGCGTTTGTACGCGCACGACGTCGCTGGACACGCCGCCGGAAAACGGTTCCACGGAAACGTTTAAATCACCGCGATCGAGCAGTCCGCGGTCCTTCAGGTATTGAATCACCTCACTGGAAAGGGAAAGGTTCATCTGCCGCCCCCCGGTTGGCTGCCCAACGGGGCGTTTTCACTCGTAGTCAAGGCTTCGCCAAACCACAGTTCTCCTGGTTTTGCGTACCGTTTGGCCACCGTTTCGTTCAACTCCACGCCAATCCCCGGCCGTTCGTTCAAGTGGATTGCCCCGTTTTGGATAATCGGCCCGGAACTCCCAGTATCCACAAGGTCGTTCCAAAATGGAACGTCCGCCGCGTGGAATTCCAGTGCCCAAAAGTTCGGCGTTGCCGCTGCGACGTGGCAGGATGCGAAAGTCCCTATGGGGCTTGAAATATTGTGAGGGACGACGTTGACGTAGTACGTGTCGGCCATGTCGGCGATCCGTTTGGCTTCGAGCAACCCCCCCACCTTTTGGAAGTCCGGCGCTACCAGTCCCAGTGCCCCGGATTCGAAGATTTCCCGGAACCCATGTCTCAGGTAGCGGTTTTCTCCGCTGCTGATGGCTGTTTTCGTGGCTTGGGACATCAACCTTTGCGCCTCGATGTTTTCCGGCGGAACGGGGTCTTCTAAAAAGGCCGCGTCGATCGGTTCGAGGGCGTGAGCAAGCCGGATGGCGTCACTGACATTGTATCTCCAGTGGCAATCGAATCCGATGTCCACATGGTCTCCAACTTCGGTGCGAACCGCTTCAGCCAACGAGGCCATAAATTTGACCTCGGCTGCATTGAGCGCGCCGTTGTACGTGTCGTACGTGTAGGGATTGGGAACGTCCAGATCGAATTTAATGGCTGTAAACCCCTTGTCTACCGCCTCCCTGGCGCGTTTGGCATACATCTGCGGCGTAAATACCTCGTCGAGGTCAGGCTTTCCATACGCCCGGCCGTGTGCGGGATGGTTCACCTCGGAGGACTGGGAGTGATTTCGCGTGCCCCAAGCCGGAGACACCGGGAGTAAAATGTTGGACAGCGCCTCCAGACCTTCGCCCGCATGGCAGTCCATGTAAATGCGAATGTCCTCCCTGTACTTGCCGCCCAGCAGTTGATAAACCGGGACGTTCAGGAGTTTGCCGACGAGGTCCCACAGTGCCGCTTCGATGCCGCTGATAGCATGCCAGACAGTCCCGCCGGTGGATCCGGCGTGAGACACAGCCCAACGCATCTTATACCACAGCCGGTCGACGTCCCTCGCATCCTCGCCCAACAACAACGGGGCCATGTCCCGTACCACGGCTGTAAGCCCGGGAGAACAAAAACACTCTCCTGTCCCGTAGGCGTGATCCGTATAAACCCGCACCAGCGTCCAATCGTAGTTCCCTTGGATAACGGCCGTATCCACACGTTCGATTTTCATCCGTTTTCCTCCCCGCGTTGCACGATGTAATTGGCCCTCTACGAAATCAAAATATTTAGCAATATTCATGCCAATTCTTAGGGCATTCCCCTGCTTGGAGTCCGGTTTTCATGCCAGGGGTTTACGGACTACGGAGTAATATTTAAAATAGTTATGTTATTCGCTAGGATGTTCTAATTCAAACGTACTAGATTATCTAGTAACCCTATGCTACGTACCCGGAGGTCTTTTACCATGAGTCTAGTCGAAAAACTACAGCATCTGCTGTCTGCAAATCAAGTCAGCGCCAACCAATCCGTACTCGAGCAGCACAGCAAAGACGAGTCCTATCACCATCCTGTATTGCCCGACGCCGTCGTCTTCCCAGAATCCAGCGACGATGTCGTTAAAGTTGTCTCATACGCGAATGAAAACGGCATTCCCCTGGTCCCCTTTGGCATCGGAAGCGGTCTGGAAGGACATGTCGTGCCTGTGAAAAAAGGCATCAGTCTCGACATGACCCGAATGAACCGCGTGCTCGAAGTGCGGCCGGACGATTTTCTCGTCCGCGTTCAGCCGGGAGTCACGCGCAAACAACTCAACGAAGAGCTTCGCCGCTACGGGATGTTTTTTCCGGTCGATCCCGGTGCTGACGCCACCTTGGGCGGCATGGCGGCCACCAATGCCAGCGGCACCACGACGGTCCGCTACGGAGCCATGAGGGACAACGTCAAGTCACTGCAGGTGGTGCTCCCAAATGGCACCCTCATCCAAACGGGCTCCTTGACGGTCAAATCGTCCTCCGGATACAACATCACCGCCTTGTTCGTCGGATCTGAAGGAACCCTCGGCGTCATCACGGAACTGTGGCTGAAAATTTACGGATTGCCCGAGAAAACGGTTGCAGCCCGCGCCGAGTTCCCGGACATCGCCAGTTGCGTACGCGCGTCGACCGCGATTGTCGGAGCAGGCATCATGGTCGCGCGCATTGAATTTGTGGACGCCCACGCTATGGCGGTGGTGAACGCCTATAAGCAAACCGAATACAACCTGACTCCAACGCTGTTTTTGGAGTTTCGCGGCAGCGACAAAAGCGTCGACAGCGACGTCGAATTGGCCAAAGAGATTGCGATCGACGAAGGCTGCACCTCGTTCGAATTTGACGCCGACGAGGAATCGCGGAACAGGCTGTGGGAAGCCCGTCACTCCACGGCATATGCCTTCATGCAGCAGCATCGCGGACTCGGGCACATGGCCACCGACGTGTGCGTGCCTTTGTCGAAACTGCCGGAAGCCGTCACCCGCGCCAGTGAGTTGTGCGAAAAGTACCAATTGCGCTGGGCTATGGTCGGCCACGTCGGCGACGGCAACTTCCACACCAGTTTGGCCGTCGATGCGAACGACCCCGAAGATTTGGGCCGGGCCTTGAAGTACAACGAAGAACTCGTTTACCACGCCTTGGAACTCGGCGGCACGTGCACGGGAGAACACGGGGTCGGATTGGGGAAGAAAAAATACCAAGAGAAAGAACACGGGCCGGCGATTGAAGTGATGCGCGCCATTAAAGGCGTGATCGACCCAAAACACATCATGAATCCGGGAAAACTAGTTGACAAGGAATAAGCCGAAAGCCATCATTCAATCAACGCATCTTTTCATTCACGATCGTTGATGAACGGCGGTTGATTCGCTGAGTTAGAAAGGCAACCGTTCAAAAAGGAGCATCTCATGTCCAATCACAACCGATTTGCAACCATGCTTCAAAACGCCGTACAAGAAGGCCGCGCCGTCGCCGCGTTCAATGTCTACAACCTTGAGTCGGCCACCGCGGCCGTTCAAGCCGCGCAACGCACAGGTGCGCCGGTCATTTTGGCTCTTGGCGAACGCTACTTCGCCAACGTCCGTCCGGTCGTGATGCGGGCTATGGTCGACGCGTTAGTCCCTGCCGACATGCGGGAACGCGTCGCTTTACACCTCGATCACGCAGCGGCCAAGGAAAGTTGTATGGAGGCCATCGAAGCCGGATTCGACAGCGTGATGATAGACGGCTCCCACCTCCCCTTTGCGCAAAATGCACAGGTGACCAAAGAAGTCGTAGAAGCCGCTCACGCGCGGGGTGTCGGCGTGGAAGCGGAACTCGGCGGTCTAGCCGCCGGAGATTCCAGTCATGAATTCTCCACGGGAACACAGGTGTTGACGGATCCAGAGCAAGCGGCCTTATTCGTCGCCGAAACCAACGTGGACGCGCTCGCGGTTTCCGTGGGCACCGTACACGGACTCTATCGTGGAGAACCCCACGTAGACCTGCCCAGACTGCAAGAGATCCATCAGCGGATCGCGCAGCCGCTGGTGCTGCACGGAGGGTCAGGCACGCCAGCCCCACTGCTGCGCGAAGCGGTGGCTCGCGGCGTCGCCAAGGTGAACGTGAATACGGAGGTGGCCTTGGCGGCTGTTCAACGAATTGCTGGACTCGTTGTCGACAAACCGCGCATTCACTTCGCAGAGCTCGGTCTGGCATCCGTGGAAGCCATGACGGCCGTCATGGAAGACTACATCTTGCGTTTCGACTCTAAACGGCCGCTTCCACTTAGCCGCTGAACGCCTTTTCTTTAGCGCTGGAGCCATCATGCAGACCGTTTTCCTCCTTTAGGCCGGCCATCGAGTGCCCTTGCTGCGATTGCTTCTTACCGCAGTCTGTCGCACTCGATGGCTTTGTCATTGAGGACCAGCCAAACACAACGCCGCTGCGGTGCAAAAGATAATTCGATAAAAATTGTAGATAGAAGTGGTTCAATAGTAGTTGAGTAGAATGGTTTCAATAGTAGTTGAATACAAGTGAGTCAATAGTCGTTGAATAGAAGTGAGTCCATCGCGGTTGAGGTGTCTGAATGGACCTCCACAGGTTTGAGCCTGTGACGAATCTTTTTGCAAGGTGGAGATGTGTTGAAGCAGCACAAAAAACAGAGTTGGTTCAGAAGCTGGGGCGTACCGGTTGTGATTGGAGTCGCCATTGCCTTGGCTTTGCGAACCTGGGTTTTCAGTCTTTCTGAAGTTCCTTCATCATCGATGTACCCGACGATTCCAGCGCTCAACCAGAGCCATCCGTCCTATATTTTTGTCAACGACCTCGCTACAGAACTGGGCCAAATCCACCGCGGCGAAGTCGTTGTCTTTCACTTTCCGGACAACCCAAAGCTGCTCTTTGTCAAACGGGTCATTGGCCTGCCCGGCGATACAGTTCAAGTGACCCCTCGTGCGGTCTACATTAATGGAAAGTTGTTGAAGGAGTCCAACCCGGACATTGCCAAGTGGAACGGAACCGTCGTCGGGACCTATCACGTCCCCGCCGGGCACTATTTCATGTTAGGAGACAATCGCCCGGTTTCGGACGACAGCCGAATGTGGGTTCACAAATACGTCGCTCGGTCGGCCATTGTTGGAGAGGCGAGCCTGATTCTATATCCGTTTAACAAACTGGGATTCATATCGCAGAGTGTCTCTGCCAACGGCTGACGCCCGGCGCGTAAGCCGTTGGACAGGTCGTGGTTCAGGGACGCATGTAGTGCGTGGACATCCCGAGCTGCTGCGGCAGCAGAGCATATGCGTCTTCCACCCACTCGCAAAGCAAAGGGCGGGTGTCTCGAGGGTCGATGATCTCCTCGATTCCAAACACCTCCGCCGTGCGAAACGGCGAACGAACGCTTTCCATCTGCGCCAGGATTTCCTGGTACAGTGCCGCAGGGTTGTCACTCGCTTCGAGGTCGCGCCGGTACGCAACGTCGATGCCGCCCTCGACAGGGAGTGAACCCCAATCCGCGGAAGGCCACGCATAGCGCGAATTCAGCCCGTGAGCGTTGGTCATTCCAGCGCCTCCAACGCCAAACACGCGCCGCAAAATGACTTCGACAGTCGGCACTGTACTTTGATACACCGCTGAAACGGCGCGCGCCGCTTTGCGAATGGTGCCTTTTTGTTCGGCTGCCAGCCCGACGGCGATACCAGGCTGATCGACGAGATTGACCACTGGCAGGTGGAACGTCTGACACAAATCGAGAAAGCGGACAAGTTTTTCACTGCTTTCAGACGTCAGACTGCCGCCCATGACGAACGGATCGGAGGCCAACACCCCGACTGGGTAACCGTCGAGGCGTGCAAGCGCTGTCACCAGGCTGCCGCCGTAATAGCGCGTCATTTCAAAGATGGAATTGCTGTCAAAGATCATTTCGAGGATGGGACGAATCTTATAGGGAGACTTTCGGTTCTTGGGAATGGCCGAGAGCAAGCGCTCATCCTTTCGCAAACTCGAGTCTTCGCAGTGCGTGCGCTTGGGCAGTTGCCACACGTTCGGCGGCAAATAAGAGAGGAATCGTCGAATTTGTAAAAAGGCGTCGTCTTCCGTGGCGGCCACGTTGTCGATCGCGCCGCTCGACCGGTGCACCTGCACCCCTCCGAGTTCCTCTTTGGTCAAATCCTGGCCAATTCCAAATTTTACAATGGCTGGTCCTGCCACAAACAACTGTGATATGCCTTCGACCATGACTGAAAAGTGAGAAGCAGCCACCCTGGCTGCACCAAGTCCCGCGACTGACCCCAAACAAGCAGATACCACAGGAACGACACCCATGTTTTGCACCACCAAGTCCCAGGCCGGGTTCGCCGGAACGTACGTGTAGCCGGTATCCAGGAGCGTTTTAACGCTCCCGCCTCCGCCCGTCCCATCCACTAACCGCACGATGGGCAGTTGCAGGTCGTGGGCCATCCGCTCCGCATACTCTTGCTTCCCGCGAATCGAACCGTCCGCGGCCCCTCCCCGCACCGTAAAATCGTCGGCACCGA
The DNA here is from genome assembly GCF_021739485.1 of Alicyclobacillus tolerans. Classification (GTDB taxonomy): domain Bacteria; phylum Bacillota; class Bacilli; order Alicyclobacillales; family Alicyclobacillaceae; genus Alicyclobacillus_K; species Alicyclobacillus_K tolerans_A. The sequence continues at coordinate 2,465 of NZ_JAJFNK010000017.1, read as the reverse complement.
CGACGACCTTTCGGCCGTCGATGCGCCCCGTTCCGCAGACGAAGTTCGCCGGACGGAAGTCGACCAGTTCGTCGTTTTCGTAAGTGGACTTGCCCGCCAGTGCCCCTGTTTCGTGGAAACTCCCTGTGTCCAATAGGCGCTCAATGCGTTGTCGTACGGTCAACTTACCGCGATCGACATGGCGCCGCACCCGCTCTTCACCGCCCATTTGATAAGCGAGCTGCTCGCGCTGATGCAGTTCTTCAACTTCTTTCTCCCAACCTACAGCCTTTTCCTTATCCCGACTTACAGAGTTCTCCTTCTCCCAACTCACAAAACCGCCTCCAGTCCGGGGTGCGTTCGGTCAAGCGCCGCGATTTAACTCCAAACCGCTGTCGAGGTGCGTCCTCAAAATGCTGTGTGCGGGGATTTTAAACGGATTTTGCGGCCGCCTCGCGAAGTGCAGTGTCCAAGTCGTTCCAGATGTCTTCGACGTTTTCGATCCCGACCGACAAGCGCACCAATCCGTCGGTAATACCCGCATTCCGCTTTTCCTCCGGACTCAACGAACGGTGGGACGCCATAGAGGGGTATAACAGTAGTGAATAAACATCTCCAACCGTCGTGCCTGGGACGACAAGGTTTAAACTTTTCATCAATTCGTAGACCGCTGCCTGGCCCCCATCCATTTCAAACGACAAAACGGCGCCTTGTCCACGTGGAAACAATGACATGGCGAGGTCGTGATCGGGGTGGTGAACCAAAGACGGATGATGCACGCGCGCGACCATCGGGTGAGCATCGAGTCTGCTGGCCAGTTCTGAAGCTGACGCCAATTGGCGTTCAAAACGCAGTGCGAAGGTTTTCAAACCACGCTGCGTCAGCCAAGCTTCCATGGCACCCAGAACGCCTCCTGTAAGTTTCTGTTGGGCCACTAATTTGGCCTTCGTCTGCGCATTTGTGATCACGGCTCCGCCCATCACGTCTCCGTGTCCATTCAGGTACTTCGTCGTACTGTGCACGACCATCGACGCGCCCTGTTTCAGCGGGTTGCACAGGTAGGGCGTGGCAAAGGTATTGTCGACGATGCTGATGACGCCGTGTTCTTGGGCCGCCTCCAAAATGGCTGGAAGGTTGGCCACTCGAAGCAACGGGTTGGAAATACTCTCGAACACAATCGCTTTGACGCGTTCGTCACACAACAAAGAAACCACGGCCTGCGTATCCGACATGTCGACGACTTGCGTTTCAATGCCAAAAGAACCAAAAACCTGTTTGCTCAACGAGACGGTGGCTCCGTACAGGTCGCGGCTGACCACCACAGTATCTCCAGGCTTCAAGTCGCACGCCAGCAAGGCTCCTTGCAAAGCCGCCATGCCCGATCCATACATGACTGCCCCTTCGCCTTGTTCCAGGTTTGCCATGGTATCCGCAAGGGCTGCAACCGTCGGGTTCCCGTGGCGGCTGTATGTAAAGCCCGACCGCTGTCCACCCAAAATGGCATCCATTTCGGCCGGTTCATCCAGTGTAAACGTATTGCTTAAGTAAATCGGATTTACCGTCGAAATTTCCTCAAGTTTCTCGCGGCGTTCTCCGGAATGAACCACACGCGTATCTAATCCTCGCTCCATCACAGCTGTTCCACCTCTCTGCAGTTGTCCGCTTAGCCCTCCCTTTGGGAAGGCGCGCTTGGAAAGGACACCCTCTGGAAATACACCTTCAGATCACACCTATTTGGCGAGGGGCCTCAAGTTGACAAGCTTATCTGACACTATTCATTGTATCGAGACTGTCAATGAAATACCTAGGGCGGTTGCCTGGGTCGGGTACCTGCTGCGAGCTACGTGCAAAGGATGGTGCGAACTGTTGAGGGGGGTGCGGATTGGGCTGAGGCTGAAATTCGCTACGCGAGGACGCGACCCATGCGCTCGGCACGGTTAGCGAACGGAATGTACACTATGTCACCTCTACGTTAACAACTCCCCGGACGTGGTGCGGGAAAGGTCATGTAGTCTTCATTAGAATCCGTTGAGGATAATTAGTGGTACACTACACCTTGGGGGGCGACGCATATCAGCGAACAAGCAGAATTTTTGAGGAAAGAAATTCACGATCGTTGGAACGGTAAGGTTTATCCCAATGAATGCTCGACTAAAGAATACGACATCAATCGAGGGTTCAAAATATCCACTTCTTCAAGACGTGACGACTGCATATGGACTACAGCTAACATCGAGGTTTTGAAGGAAATTGATATTTTAATTTGGACGAGTGCGGAGACTAGCTACAAGCGAGCAAACGGTCATTGACACCGTTTTTCACGATGAACCCAGCCGGCTATCGATTCTGCCCGGACGCAAACCATAAGCGCAGGCACCCTTGACGGCTGGGGTGTTTTTTTTTATTTTTAACTCAAGTTTCGCACCCGATTTGAACCTGTAATCCCTTGGTACAGCGGAGACTTCAGGCGGTAAAAAGGCAAAAAC
>NZ_JAJFNK010000016.1 GCF_021739485.1 Alicyclobacillus tolerans | reverse complement strand
AAGTCATTTTTTGCACTTTTCTAACTTTGTTCGCAATCACTCATTCCCTAATTCAACCAACAACTGCATAACTCATGGTATCCAGTAAATGCTCGGAAAGGTCTAAGATCTAAACGATACGATCGTATCACACCTCAGAAATGCCTCTTTTTCGCGCCATGTACTGGCGCACTTTTTTTGTGCCGAATCTAAAGCCCTTATTTAACGCTCAAAAATACCCGTCATATCTCAAATAAATTTCAAAAATCGAGGCTAGACCCGAACAGGCGGATCTCGGCGTACAATCGATGTACAATATGACGAGGCTCGTAAAGTAAATCGGAAAGTAGATAAGACCGGAAAGCAAACGAGAATGGACCAAAGAAATCGTTCCGATGTGTTGTAAAGGAGAAAGACGTTGAAGAAAAGACACAGGAGAAAAAAGTCCCGAAAGCGCCTCATACCCATCTTCGTGGTTTCGGCAGTTTATGTAACGCTGCTGGGAACCGCGATCCATCACTTTCTTCCAAAACCGCCACCGCCAAAAACGGTCGTAAAGACATTGCCGCCAAGGGAGAATTACGTCGACACTGCATTTGAGACTCCGATTCCACTTTCGGTCAGCGACGACACCCATACAAGCGGTATTCTTGTCAAAACCGAAGAATACCCCGGTTTTACAGCGACGGTCATGGAAATTCGTAACCCAAGCCGCGTACAAGTGGCCATGACCAAATACAAAGGAAGCGTCGGTGAAACCGTCTCACAGTTCGTCAATGACAACAATGCGGTTGCTGGCATCAATGGAGGATCGTTCATGGATCCCTATGACTGGAGAGGGACCGGTGGGTTTCCCAATGACATTGTGATCGCCAATGGGAATTTGATCAACCACAGTCATTTAGGTCCGCAGCCCATGATTGGATTTACCGCAAGCGGCCAAATGATTGCTGGAAACTACTCCTACGACCAATTAAAAAATATGGATGTCACCCAAGCCCTATCCTTTTATCCCGTGTTGGTTCAACATGGACAAGACATTGTACAGGGGAATGGCGGATGGGGCTACGCGCCGCGGACCGTGATCGGTCAAAAGGCCAACGGAACCGTGCTGTTGATTGTGACCAACGGGCGTTACGAAAATGGTCCGGGCAATGTCGGAGCAAGTCTGCAAGACATGGCCAACGTATTGTTGCAAAACGGGGCGGTGATCGGGGCAAATCTAGATGGCGGATCGTCGGCGACGATGATTTTGAACGGAAAACTGATTAACGAACCCACAGATGTCCTGGGCGAGAGAAAAGTGGCCACTGCCATCATCGTGAAATAGTAAGGAGCTTAAGTAATGAAAAAGTCATCATGGACGGCAATTACAATCTGGGGTGTTTTGTTAACCGTGGGAACAAGTGCCGCGGAAGGCGCCATGTATCATCATGAAGTGGTGACCATGAAACCTGTGGTTCGAACGGTTCAAAAAAGCATCAATACCTTAAACCCACTCCACGCGATCCCGGCCCCAGGCCTACAAAACGCCTCCCTGATGGGGGTAGCCAACGATGGGAATTTCCTGGCGTATGTCACATCTGCCAAAGAACTCAAGGTCACCAGCGTGCCTGCAAAAACGACGCGAACCGTTGTCTTCAAAAATCCCATCGTCTACGTGAAATGGATAGAAAATCGCAGTGTATTTGTGGTGACAACTTCTGGCAGCATTCTGACTTTATATCGCTATGATTTAGCGAGCGGGCAAAAGCATGTCATCCATCAGTTTAGTGGGTATCGGGTTCAATCGATGGGGTTTAGCCCCTATACGAACGATACATACGTCGTCGTTGGAAACGGAACGGACAATGCGGCATACCGGTTTGATACAAATGGAAATTTTTATAGTGTCTTTTGGAACGGGCTCACACCTCTACATGCGGCCATGGGGAAAACAAACATGACGGTGTATGTGGAAAGCACTGCTCACACCATTTTGGCTGAGAGTGAAGTGACTGGAAGGACAACTGTTGCAGCGCGAAACGCAACTTTGTTGGCTCAAAGGAACAACAGTATTTTTATTGGAAGTCTGAGTAAGGGTGGCATTACGGAAATTGAGAGATACGCCAATGGGACGACGCAAAAGGTTGTTCAGTTCCATAGCCCTCAAGACCCGAGTCACGTCTTTGTGGATGGACAAGGACGTGTTTTCTCGATCGATGGAGATTATGTCATCAATCAGTCCACGGGGCAAAAATGGTTGATTCCAAAAGGAAATCAAGCGAAGTGTGTACAAGGCGGGATTGTGCTCATTGAAAAAAACGCCTTTAAAATTGTCGCGTATTAAAGGACGACGCGGGGGTCTTGGCTGGGGTCTCGGCCAATGTCTGATCCCGACATGCCGAGACTCTCTTGACCTGAGTCCAGTTCAAAGTACGCGGGGAATCTATCAAAAATCACAAATACCTTGTAAAAATCTGTTGGGTCTGGTAAGTAGAAATCAGCCACACTTTGCAGTGGTGGCCGACAATGCCGGACATATGGATGATATTTATCAGACTAAATGGCTTGCTGCGGGGAGTGAGTATAGTTGCCTAAGTTTCTTGAGGGGATCCGAGTACTGGATTTTACACAGATTTTGTCGGGACCCTTTGCCACGATGTTGCTTGCAGACGCCGGTGCTGAAGTGGTGAAAGTGGAACGACCGAAATCGGGCGATCCAACCAGACATTGGGGGCCTCCTTTCATCGAAGATGAAAGCATTTATTTTGCTGCTTTCAATCGAGGCAAACACAGTGTAGAACTCGATCTCAAAAAGACTGAAGATTTGAATAGACTGCGGGACCTGGCGTGTACTGCAGACGTCATTGTGGAGAACATTCGTCCTGGGTCGTTGGAGAAACATGGACTCGCCTATAGAGACTTGTGCAAACTCAATCCAAGGCTTATTTACGTATCGATTCGGGGCTATTCAGAACACTCAACGCGTGCCAACGACCCTGGACTTGAAGTGATTATGGAGGCCGAATCCGGTTTAATGTCGATCACCGGCCCCGGTGAAGGGGGGGACCCAGTTCGTCTGGGCGTCGCTGCAATTGACATGATGACGGGTGTGTTTGCGGTGAGTTGGATTTACAGTTTGCTCTACCAAAGGGAGAGAACGGGTCAAGGAGGGTACGCGGCAGTCAGTTTGGAAGAAACGACGGCTCTTATGATGACCCATCCATGGCTCATGTATTTGAAAGCTGGTATGGATTACAAAGCATCCGGTACAGCACATCCGAGCATTGCTCCGTACGAAGTGTTTCGGACCCAAGACAAAAGGCTCATGTTGGGAGCGGTAGATGACGCACAATTTGAAAGGCTTGCTCATCTACTAGGCGTTTCAGACTGGCTTCAACGCCCCGAATGGGCAACGAACAGTCAGCGTGTGGAAAATCGCTTGCAACTGCATCAAGCCATTGAAGAACATTTGCTGACGAATACCGCTGAGTACTGGAGAGAAAAACTCGCGGAAGCGAAATTGCCCGTAGGGATTGTTGAACCGGTATCTTCCGCCGCGAAACAGTGGTCCGAAAGCCAGATGCCGCGGCTGCATGCGAACCATCCGACATTGGGAGCACTTGAGTGGCCCGGTTCACCGGGAATGAGTCGGGATGGCGAGGTCTGTCCGCCGCCTCTGCTTGGCGATTGGAACGAACTCGTTTTTCGCAAGTGGTTCACGACAGGTCGGGGGTAGGCGAAAGCTTTTGCAACTGGATTGTCAACAGGTCATGCCAGCCGCCGGAGCAAACGTGTCAGCGGACGTGGGAAAGCGACGGACTGCATCCATAAGACCGAGGTTGTGCCCACAAAAATGTCCTTAAAAGGTGCAAAATGACATGCCGATGGGCATGTCATTTCCCTTATCAACTGCCGCCGCTTTCTCCTGTCATTTCGAGTCTTTCTACTGCGAAACAAAACCCGTTCGTCCAGAATCACCTTTTTTTCCAAATCCACATTTCGAGGGACACGAGAACAGCTGCGATGACGATGGTCAATCCGACTTGCACATCGCGAATGAGAGATACGTTTTTGGTGTATCCCACATATAAGATGCTCGGCAGTTCGAGGATGGTATACAGCAATACTGGAATTCCCAGTACCAAAATCAGCGCAGTAATTTGCCACTTGTCGGCTTTGTTATCCATGGATCGAGTCTCCTTGCTGAGTTGCCTTGCTACATTTTACGGATAATGACGTTGAAAAGCCAGTCTTTACACCCCAAAAACTGTTTTGTCCAGACGACTGTCCTTATTTTTGCCTTATTTGTCGACACGACACTACGACAAGTCATCCCACGCCAAACTGCGACCATCCCTCTGATTGACCTTTGCGTTCCACAATAAGACGAATGAAACGGACGTTGTTCCAAAAGAGAACGATTCCAGTTTGATTTCGTCAAATCATGACCGAATTCGCCAAAGATTCATCTGTTCATGAGAATTGGCATGGGTGTTGCTTTGTATCTTAGTCAGAGAACTCTTCGCGTACTGAGATAAAGTCATTCGAAGTTCTCAAATAACTTAAAAGGGGTGAAGTACATGTCTACAGCCACAGCAGCGATCCCAGCTAAGCGGTGGGCGCGCATCATTCCGGTAGCGTTGTTGATGTATACGATTGCATTCATCGACCGGAACAACGTCAGTTTCGCCTTCTCCGGCATGGAAAAGGCACTCGGATTCGGAGCAACCGTATCCGGTTTGGTTGGAGGACTGTTCTTTGTCGGGTACCTGTTCTTGCAGATTCCCGGCGGGCACATTGCCGCTCGGTACAGTGCCAAGAAATTCGTGTTTTGGACCTTGATTATTTGGGGAATTGTAGCATTCTGCACTGGTTTTGTTCAAAACCTGCCGGAATTGTTAATTCTTCGATTTATACTGGGCGTTTGTGAAGGCGGCGTTTGGCCGGCTACGTTGGTCCTATTGTCAAAATGGTTCCCGCTCAACGAGCGCGCTCGTGCGAATTCGTACTGGATGATGTGTATTCCTCTCGCATCCATCATCATGTCGCCACTGTCTGGCTGGATTTTACACGTGTCAAGCTGGCGTTACTTGTTCTTTATTGAAGGCGCTTTCCCATGGGTTTGGGCAATCCTTTGGTGGTTTTTGATGGACGACGAACCGGCAAAAGCGAAGTGGGTTTCCGATGCAGAACGGAACTACATCCTGTCGGCTTTGGAAAAAGACAGAGAAGCCATTGGAAGCAGTGAAACCAACTACAAAGCGGCATTTTCCGATGGACGCGTATGGATTTTGGTATTGTACTACTTCCTGATGCAAATTGGCTTTTATGGCTTTAGTTTGTGGCTCCCGACCTTGGTGAAGAGCATTTCCCACAGCGGCAATGTCGGAACTGGGTTTTTGTCGGCTCTGCCTTGGGTAGCTGCCCTGATTGGTTTGTACATCAACTCGAACCACTCCGATAAGACCGGCGAACGGAAAAAGCACGTTGCCGTCGTTACGTTCTTGGGGGCTATCACCCTGTTTATTTCGACGCTCTTTGGTTCACACCACGCAGTGTGGGCTATGATTTTCGTTATCCTTGCAGAAGGGTTTATGTTTGCATACAACGGTGTGTTCTGGGCGATTCCTCCCCTCATTCTTCCTGAACAGACGCTGGGCGGCGCAATGGGCCTGATTAACGGCCTCGGAAATCTCGGCGGATTTTTTGGACCGTTCATCGTTGGTTTTCTGATCCAGAGTACAGGAGGAAGCATGTACTCCGGTATCATCTTCTTGACCATCGTGCTCTTCATTGCAGGCTTTACGATTTTGACGGTCAAGGTAAATCAACACAAAGGTACGCTGGCTACAAATAGCAACGTAGCGAAGTAAGTCGGTAGAACTGTAAATACGGTCACTTTAACAGGCAACCCCGTGATGGGACTCACCGTCACGGGGTTGCTTTTTTGAAGATCGGACCTGTCTGACTTGCTGTGATTGTGTTTCAGAATGAAGCTCGGCAAACGTTCGTGTTTTATTTTGGAACGGATGCGTCTCAAGTGAACGGGACACCGATCGGCTTTTCTCTGACAGGTGGCCTTAGCGGAGGAACAACCCTGTGGACGTCGGGTCAATGCCTCCGCGATGGACAAATACCGTGCAGTGTACCGAACCAGGAGCATACCGTGAACGATGTGGCGGCGCGCTCAGGCGCTTTAAGCCTGCTGCGTCCGACCACATCTGCGCTATGTATTACGCATCTAGACGAGGGAGGAATGAGAGATGTTGCACGGACAGTCCAACACACAGCCGGTAGCTACCTTTCGAGGGGCCGTTCGTCAGGACGCTTTTTACTTTACGGTGAACGTCAATGGAACGCCTGTCAAGGACATGATCTTAGATACCGGAGCGTTTGAACTCACCTTTAACGGGACCGTAGCCAAGTCACTTGGCTTGCCGAACCTTGGGCCGCTTCAGATTGGCGGCGTTGGAGGTGCGGCACAGGCCTATCGCTCGCGGTGCAGTGTGGAAATCGGAAATCGGACGTTTCACAACGTTCCATGCATCGTCGATCCGTCCTTTACCGATACTGGTCTATTCGGTCTCCGCTTTTTCATCGACAACCACTTGAAATTGGAGCTTAACCCCGCAACGCGGACACTGCAAATTTTTCCCGCCGTCTAGCTCAGACGTGAAGAGATGGGTTCGGCGGTTCGCTTCGTATGGCACAGTTCACCCGAAGCCGTTGGTCCGGGTTTCTTGACTGCTTCGAAAGGTCTTCGACGTTCCCTCGACGGGAGCTCTTTTTTTGTCTGAAACCTCTTTTCACAGTTGGAGATCACTGCTGGGAAGATACGCCGGGCCACATGGGTTCCAACCAGTCAAAAATGGGAATAGAGCCGCCGTCCCGGCGGATTTCTTTCCGATCGAATTCAGCGGCATCAATCTGGCACACAATGGTGACGTTGTCCATGAAAATAATGTACATTCCCGTATTGGCATCCGATTTATGGCGAAAGATGAAAGAAATCGACTTCCACTGAGTTTTCACGAATCGTGAAAACTCGTCTTCAGAGAGCAGTATCCGCGGGTTCACTCGACTAGCCACCTTTAGCAAGATAGATTCTTTTTGGACATACATTTTATTTATAACATAGTTTTTGTGCGAAGCAGATGGATAAACTCCAACGAACCGTTGGGGAACGGGGGCATTTGCTGTTTCGGACTCCCATTTGCCTGCAGGATGGGACGGACTCAGGCAGAAAGAATTAATATAGAAATATCCGTCCGGGAGCAATCCTCCCGGGAACAATTCTCGTTGGAAACAACCCTCGGTGAAACTCAGGCCTGGTGGTGATACGATGGCAGATTTCCGAATCGGGCAACGAATTATGGTCGGTCCGGACGCCGACACCGCAGCAGGCTGTTTCGGATGGGTTGTGTTGGTCCGGGAGACCTCCTGTGATGTGCAGATTGAAGACGAATGCGGCGGGTACATGCGGACGTTTCTGAAAACGGACTTGCTGCCTGTTGCCACCTTGCCGGCGGAACCTTAGCGCGGATTCCGTCGGCGGTTTGGCACCTGTGGCAGGGCGAGCCGTCAAGAAGTAACCATGGGCGCTGAGGCTTTGCCGGATGGTGCGGCGGCCGTGGTCGTAAGCTCGTAGGCCTTTTCACCGGCCAATCTGCCCTGAGCGATACAGTCTGGGATGCCTACGCCGTGATACGCCGCACCTGCAATCAAGACTCCAGGCAGCTTTTGGCGAAGGGCTGACTCGACCTCTTTGACGACTTTGATGTGGTTCAAACCGTACTGAGGCATCGCATCGTTCCAGCGCGTGACCTTTACAAACCACGGTTGTGCATCAATGCCCAAGATGTCCTTTAATTCACCTTGCACCATGGAGGCCATATCGCCGTCAGACAAGCTGAGCGCTTCGGTTTGGCCGGACCGTCCGACATAACACCGTATCAACACGTAGTCTTCCGGGCTGGTGTGGGGCCATTTACTCGATACCCAGGTACAGGCGGTGATGGCTCGGTTTTCATGGCGTGGGATCACGAAACCAGAAGCGTCCAGGTTGGCGTCGATACGGCTCTTGGGATATGCCAACATGACCGTGGCCGTCGACACGTAGTGAATTTGCCGCAGTTTGCCAGCCTCAGGTAACGAGGGGTCTAGAAGCTGTGCCGTGACAAAGGCGGGCGTGGCCAAAATGACGGCGTCTGCCGGGTACGCGTGCGTTTCTCCCTGGTTTTCAACTTCAACCGTATAAGTCCCATCGGAATTTTTGCGCAATGCCACAACACGGGTATCCGTCTGCAGCTCAGCAAAGTCTTGCAGGTTGTCATACAGCCGCTCAATCAAGGTTTCCAAACCGCCCCGAAGGGTAATGAAGGCACTTCGCCCAGAGGTATTTGTTCGTGCGGGAGCATTTTTCCGTTGCGCGATGCTGCCTAGAATCAGGCTGCGGTATTTCGACTCCAAGGTCTGGAATTGCGGGAAAGTGGCCTGCAGACTCAGTTCGTCTACGCTGCCCGCATAAATTCCGGCAAGAAGGGGTTCAACGATGTTGTTGACGAGTTCGTCCCCAAGCCTGCGCCGCAGGAAATGGCCGAGGGATTCATCTCCTTCCAGCGTCGACTTCGGCAGGACTAAGTCCATCAGTGCACGGGCTTTGCCGGAAGGGGACAGCAGTTTGGTGCTTGCGAAGGGTGCGATTTGGGCTGGGATGCCCATGTTCGTTCCGGGAGGCATCGTCTCCAGGCGGCCGTGGTGCAGGATGTATGTTTTTAAAGATTGAGTGTTAGAACCCACGACTTCAGATTCAATACCGAGGTCTCGAATCAGTTGGGTTCCTTCTGGCTTTCGCGCCAGCAAGGAATCTGGACCGCCTTCCATAACGAACCCCCGTTCGCGGTGGGTCAAGATTTTTCCACCGAGGCGGGAGGAGGCTTCGAAAACCGTGCAACGCAGTGCAACGTTCTCTTGAGATGCCAACTGTTTCAGGGTAAAAGCGGCTGTCAGGCCAGTCACCCCGCCGCCGATGATGACAACATGGGGCTTCATTACACTTCACCTCGATTCGTCCCAAGCCGCTCGCGTTGGCGAACAACATCGGCAAGAGCCGCAAGAAACAGAGGGTCAGCGTTCAATGAACGCGTGCGTTCAAACGTGATACCCAGTTGATCAGCCAGGCGTTTGGCTTCGATATCGAGGTCGTAGAGAACTTCGAGGTGGTCCGACACAAAGCCGGCGGGGCAAACCAAGACCTGTTTTTGGCCCTTGGCGGCAAGGTCTTTTAGGGTTGTTAAAATATCCGGGCCGAGCCACTTTTCCTTGGTCCGCCCAGCGCTTTGCCAGGAGAACATGTGGCGGTTCAGCCCGAGCCGTTGCGCGATGGCGTCTCCGGTTTCGTGCAACTGCGTTGGGTACGGATCGGACTGTTCCAAAATGCGTTCCGGCAAGCTGTGGGCCGAAAAAATGACCATCACGTCGTTGGGGTTCTCAAACTTTAACAGCGCCTCTTGAACGCGTTGGGAAAGGACAGCCAGAAAACCGGGGTGAAGGTGCCAACTTAGCACGGGCAGCAATGCCGGACTTCCCGTCTGCTTGGCCGCATCCAAAGCGGCACTCTGGTAACTTCCCACGCTCATCTCAGAATAGTGGGGTGCCAATACTAAAGATACAGCTTCCTCAACATGGTCGTCTGCCATCGCGGCGACCGTCTCTGCGATGAACGGATGCGTGTGTTTCATGCCCAGATACACTTTGCAGGGCCGGCCGCCGTCTTGATTCAGTATCTGCTGCAGCCCATCTCCCTGCGCCTGCGTCATTTCGTTGAGCGGCGAGACACCGCCAATGGCTTCGTAGCGGCCTTTCAATTCTGTCAGAAGTTCAGGAGTAGGTGCATGGCCGTGGCGAATATGGGTGTAATAGGCCTCGACTTCGTCTAGGTTTTTTGGTGTGCCATAGGCCATAACCAGGACACCCAGCGGTTGGCTTGCCATGATAAACTTCCTCCTTAACTACCACTTTTGACTCGAGTACTCGTGAACAAAGGCCGTCAACCTTTGCAGGACGGCGACTTCTACTTCGGGCAGGACCCCGTGTCCGAGATTGAAAATGAATCCATTTTCCTCTAACCCGGCGTCAAGGATGCTTTTAGCCCGGCGCTCGATTTCAGGCCAAGGTGCGAACAGCATGACCGGATCGAGATTGCCCTGCAACGCTTTAGCCTGTCCGACGCGATGACGGGCCGATCGAATGGGGACTCGCCAATCGACCCCGATGACATTTGCGCCGGTTTCCGCAAACATGGAGAGCAGCTCTCCGCTGGTGACGCCGAAGTAAATGAGCGGGACGCCGGTTTCTTGCAGGGCATTGAATATGTGCTTCATAGTCGGCAGGACATAGGTTTGAAAGTCGTCTGGGGCTAAACTTCCCACCCAGCTGTCGAACAACTGAATCGCCTGTGCACCGGCTTTAATCTGCGCTTTCATATATACGATAACCATTTCGGCTAATTTGTTCATCAGCGAATTCCACACTGGGGTGTTTCCGGCCATCAACTGTTTCGTGCGAACGTAGTGACGGGAAGGCCCGCCTTCCACCATGTAACTGGCCAGCGTGAAAGGAGCCCCGGAAAATCCGATTAACGGAACCGTCAGGTCCTGTCTCAACATGTGAATGGTTTCCAATACGTGAGAAAGGCTTTCCTCAGGGTCAGGGACGCGCAGGCGTTCGACATCCGCGGCGGAACGAACCGGTGTGTCTATGATAGGACCGACGCCTTCTTTGATCTCGAAATCCAGCCCCATGGCTCCAACGGGAATCATGATGTCTGAAAACAAGATGGCTGCATCGACGCCAAGCTGGGTGACAGGGAGCTTGGTCACTTGAGAACACAACTCTGGGATCTGGCAAATTTCGACTAACGAATACTTCTCTCGAATTTTGCGGTACTCAGGTTGATACCGTCCTGCTTGCCGCATGTACCAAACAGGCACTTGTGTGACCGGTTCACGACGACATGCCTGTAGGAAAAGGTCAGAAGAAATCATAAAAGTGCGCAATACCTCCACTGCGCGGTGTGTGCTTTGAGCAGGTTCGACAAAAGAGAAACCGACTTTCGGCCACGGGCGCCAGTATTAGGGAATTTTCGCGAATAGCTTTCCCTTTTTCGTGAATAATGTTGTGTTTCTTGGGAGTATGTACAGTACGCTTCATTAGCAGTTATACCCGCAGCACCTTTAAGATGCAACATTCCAGTACTTTAATTCGAAAAGATTTTAGGAACGGAATCATGAACTGTCACTCGGACGTCATAAACGGTATAATAAAACGTACAGAGAAACAAAACAACCAGTGTATTCAACCACAATTCGTGAGGAGGATGAATAGATGAGCTTGGAATTGGACTTTTATCAAATGATGGTTCAGCCGATGCGCGACGAATTGACGCAGATTGGGTTTCGCGAACTTCGGAGCCCAGAGGCTGTTGATGAAGTTATGGCAGAGAAAACTGGAACCACGTTTGTGGTTGTGAATTCGGTTTGCGGTTGCGCGGGAGGCATTGCACGGCCAGCTGTCGCGATGGCTTTGGAAAACGACAAGAAGCCTGACCGCCTTGTCACCGTGTTCGCGGGTCAAGACAAGGACGCCACAATCCGTGCGCGCGAGTACTTTGAAGGGCTGCCTCCGTCGTCTCCTTCCATGTTCCTGTTTAAAGACGGGAAACTCGTCGGTGTTCTGCATCGCAGTAACATCGAGGGCAGCGATGCGTTTACGGTTTCAGAACACGTGAAGGACTTGTTCAACGAGTACTGCTGACAGGGTACGAACTTCTAGAACCCGTTGAACTGTGAGAAACGGCTTTGTGTGAGTCGAACGGCGGTGTGTTTAGCCGCCGTTTTTCTATGCCCGGCACCCGCTCGGGCCGCTTTTTAGGTTTGAAAATGTTCTGGAAATGATATTACCGGATGTGAACGCGAAGACCGTGCAGGATCTTGTTGGACAGTTCATACATCGAGGCCGGCGCGGTTGGCGAGTCCTTACGCTGCTTTACGTCAATTTGAAACGGGCGCTCTCCCATCAACTCTAGGCGGTTTTTCAACTCCTTCGGCCCCACTTGCCACACCCCGATTTGCACAGATCCGACAGTCAGTACCGCCCCTTTGCCTAACGGACAGCGAATCCCTCGCTGTACACGGTGCGTTGGAAAATACGCATTCCACTGAGCCAGAGTCGATTCAACGTCGTAAACGGCAAGGTGAACGGCAGACAGCTCGAAAGCGTTCACACCTGTGGGGCGCAGGGCCCCTTGTTGAATAAGGTCTTGTCGCCGGGCTTGGTCGTCTTGTGCCCATTCAATCACAAACGGAAGCGGAAGTCTCCGGTGTGTTGGAACCGGCCGGGCGGACCGCAGTGCGGTGTCACTTCGCTGCAAGAGACCCGGTGCTCCGGCTGGGAACAGCAGTCTCCAGCGAATCGTTTTTCCGTCTGGACGCTGCCTCGCTCCATCAATCGGACCGAAGAAGGGCAGACCTTGGTCTTTCCAGTATTGGATGATTGGGTCCATTCGATGGGTCCGCAATGCAAAACGGCCCAGTCCTTCGGAGATGGTTACGTCATCTAAGGCTTGACGAGCGATTTCATTTTGCCGTGCCCTCGTCTCATCGAGTACACCCAGCCACTCAATGTATGTGAGATCGAAATAGGACAACGTGTTGTAGGTTCCCCAGTCGGAGTGCGTACCTCCTGACACGGCGGGGAATCCGAGGGCTGAAAAAGACCTGGCCGCAGTTTCCGGGCGACTGACAAAGTGCACGAGGTGGTCGAATGAAACATCCATTTTCGTCATCCTCTCTGGCGGGTAAGTGAGGCAAGCGAAACGGACTCGGACAGCGATAAAAAACAGAGGCTTTAACCTAAGACTACTGGAGAAACCGGCTTGTGTCCAGAATTGCAAGAAAGTACGAATGGGCATAATCAGCATATGACACATCAAAACCCGTTGATAAGGAATGTATGGCACTTTGTTGTAAAAACGAGCATCGTTTGGAAAACCGCGGCGGCTGCCGGCACTTCATGGGAAGCGGCCAAGATGACCGGGACCACGCACCCCTACTTTGCGCCGTTGGCTGCTATTTTGTGCCTGCAAGTCACGGTGGAAGAGTCCCTGTCGCGCGGTTACCAGCGCGTGCTTGGCATCATAGCCGGAGTCGTGCTGGCCGACCTGACCGCCCATTTTATCGGTATCCACGGTTGGAGCGTGGCCTTGTTGGTGTTGATTGGAACGGGACTGGCCAGGTGGATTCACTTGGGCCCGCAGGCCGTTCCACAAGTCGGTGTCAGCGCCATGATGGTTTTAACAGTGGGCGGCGGGCACTACGCGTATTCGTGGGACCGGATCATCGATACGTTGATTGGCGCGGCCGTCGCGATCGCCATCAATGTGTTCGTCATTCCTCCTGACTTTACCGAAAAAGCTGAATCCAGGTTGGAGCAAAGCATTGCGGCGCTAACCGCCCGCTTTGAAAAAATTGCGAAGTGGCTTGACGCCGGCGCGGACTTAGGAGACGGACGTAAGCTTCAAGACGACGTGAGGGAATACATTCACCACTTGCACGAGGCCGTTGAGGATGTCAAAGAAGCACTGGGGGCGCTGCGCTACAGTCCATTGGTGAGGCGAAGGCGTCAACGGCTGATGTACTACCGCGATCAACTCCTTCACTTGCGCCAGGGCTACGCGCACGCAGCGGGGATACTTCGAACACTGCTGGAGTGGCAGGTCTCACACGCGTTGCCCGACTCGCACAAACGACACTGGAGTGAGGTCTGCCGTGCAGTTGCGACGGTGGTATCCAATTGGGGGAGTCGCCTCTCGAGTATGGAACAAGTCCCCATTGAGGAAATCCCAGACGTGCTGAGCCGGTTGCTGCAAAACTCCTCGCCAGAGGTTCGTTATGAGATGAGTTTGTATAACGACGTCTTGGAGTTATTGGAAGATGTTGCGGCACCGCAGAACGACGCGCTACAAAAACGCTTTCACGTTGAACAGACTGTGCTAGAATAAGGAAGGTATTTTGCTGGAATTTTGACAATGTTTTGCTGACATGCTGGAGAGGAGAAGGCAACATGAGTGCATTTGGGACTGCAAGACAGGTGTTTAAATCCTCACAAGACGTGAAAAAAGACGTGAGAAACGTATTTTGTGTCGGCCGGAACTACCGTGAGCACGCTAAGGAACTGGGCAACGAGGTCCCGAGCCGACCGATTATTTTTGGAAAGTCTACGCATGCAGTGATTCCCGCACAAGGCAGCGTGGTGCTTCCTGCAGGTAAAAACAATATTCACCACGAGTTGGAATTGGTGCTGTACTTCGACAAGGAATATCAGCCAGGGTCTGCAGTACAGGAACTTGTCGGCGGATTGGGAGTTGGATTAGACTTGACCGACCGCGACGTGCAAAGTGAGTTGAAGGCGAAAGGCCAACCGTGGGAACTCGCCAAATCCTTTAAAAACTCAGCTGTCATTTCGGATTTTTACATTGTGAGAAACTGGGAGGAACTCGACCGCATGCCTTTCTCCTTGCGCATTGATGGACGGGTTGTACAGTCTGGCCAAGCTGTGGACATGCTGTTTGGGTTTCAACATCTGACGGACTACGTCGGTACCTACTTTGGGTTAGCTCAAGGGGACCTTCTGTTTACAGGTACGCCGGAAGGCGTCGGGCCGTTATCGCCCGGTCAACGAGTTGAACTGTTATTGGCCGAAGAAGTTGTCGCCAGCTTTGAAGTCAAGTAAACGAGTTGTCGGTTTGTAAAGCACTGTCCTGCGGATGGACGCATCATGGGCATAAAGTCATCGGATTTCGCCCAATTTAAACGGTGAATCTGGTGAAGGAGTGTTTGGATGAACAGGTCCATCCGCAATACAGGCCGGTTTTTTAAGTTGGCGGTGGTGCTTTTTGCCGTTGTCCCCATGTTGTTGTGGCTGTGCCCAACGTCGCCGCAATCGACGGCGTTGGCCGCGGAGAAAACAGCTGGGCGGGTTTTTGTGAACGCCAAAGCTGCTGTTGTTCTCGATGCCCGAACAGGCGATCTTTTGTACAGTAAAAATGCAGACACTCCGATGTATCCCGCAAGTACCACGAAACTCATGACCGCCGTTTTATTGGTCACTCATTTGCACCCGGATGATCCGGTGTTCGTCAGTCGAGCTGCCGCAAGGCAAGCGCGGGTGCGGTTGGGGTTGAAACCAGGTACTACCCTCACTGCCGACGAGGCTCTTCACGCACTGCTCATGAAAAGTGCAAACGACGTTGCCTATGCGGTCGCAGAAACCGTCGGGGGATCACAGATGGGGTTTGCCCGGATGATGAACCTAAAGGCGCGACTGATTGGCTGCACGCACACCAATTTTGTGACACCAAACGGACTTCACGCTGACGAACACATGACGAGCGCCCACGATGTCGCTCTAATACTCCGAGAAGCCATTCGCTATCCGGAAATTGTGAAGGCGATGCATACGACAGACTACACCGTGGCTGGTAAAACCATACGGAACACCAACCGCTTAATGTACCTCAAACAAAGCACGTTCGGCGAGGTCATTGGCGGCAAAACGGGATTCACTTCTAAGGCCATGTACTGTCTTGCGTTTGCAGCCCGTCAGAAAGAAGGAGTGCGCATTTCCGTCGTGCTCGGTGCGCCGCGCAAAAGCTCGATGTACAGAGAAACGCGCCGCCTGCTTGAAATGGCTTACCGGGATAAGAATGTACAAATCGTTTAATCCATTATGACCGCTTCGTTTATGAAAGTCCGGTCATCCAACCCTCGTTGGATGACGAAGTGATTTGCTGAGAATTGAAACATGCTGTCTCCTCATAGTGTGAGTGTAGGACCCCTTGGCGCGGCCACTGTAATGACCGCTGTTTCAATGGTCAAAACCCGTACAAGTCAAGGGACCAACGCCCTGGAGGAGATGTGTATGGGAAAGTCGGTCGCACTTGCGTACGTCCTCTGGTTTTTCTTAGGGTATCTCGGCATTCACCGGATGTATTGCGGCAGAATTGGCAGCGGCGTCGCTATGTTGGCTCTGACCGTGTTTGGCGGAATTTTCTTTCCAATTTGGATTGGTCATCTTTTGTTGTTTGTGGTAGGCATCTGGTGGCTTCTAGACCTGTTTTTGACCGCAGGTCTGGCGACCGGCAGATAAGCTCCTGCAGTTCCCCTGAAGTCGAAGGCAGGCACTGCGAAAAAACGGGTTGCCGACGGGTTCACAAAAGCGAGGCCTGTGAGATGACGGAGCTGGCGCACGCTCACGAGAAGGGGGGGTTGTCTCACAGGCCTCACTATACTGTATTGACGACGGGTTTTGAATGTTCGGGACAAGTATCTACATCAGAAAGGATTGGGTTTGCGCCAAGGCCCAGAGCTTTGCTAATCTTAAAGGGTTGTGGATGAATGGTTTAAATAAAGAGGTGATGACGTGGTGGACACAGTTAAAATTGCTGGAATTGAGTTGGACAACCCTGTGATTTTGGCACCCATGGCCGGCGTCTGCAATCCAGCGTTCCGGATTTTGGCGAAGGAACTCGGTGCCGGTATGGTGTGTGCTGAAATGGTCAGCGATAAAGCGCTGGTAAACGGAAGCAAAAAGAGTGAACGAATGCTAACCATTTTACCTGACGAACACCCCGTGAGCCTGCAACTCGTGGGTTATGATAAAGAGTCCATGGTGAAAGCTGCGGAAATGGTCGGAGAGACCAACGCGGACATTATCGATATCAATATGGGTTGCCCAGTGCTGAAAATTTATAAAAACGGTTCTGGAGCTGCTTTAGCCCGAAACCCGGAGTACGCTGCCCAAATCGTTCGGGCCGTCGTTGAACGCGTAAATAAGCCCGTGACCGTCAAATTCCGCAAAGGATGGGATGACGACAGCGTCAATGCGGTAGAAGTCGCTTTAGCTGTAGAGGAAGCCGGAGCGCAAGCCGTCACCGTTCACGGTCGAACAGCGGCTCAGTTGTACAGCGGAAAGGCGGACTGGTCCATTATTCGCGAGGTGAAAGAGGCGGTTCGGATCCCCGTGGTTGGAAATGGAGACGTCGTGGAACCCGAGGATGCCAAGAGAATGATGGAACTCACGGGCTGTGATGCGGTCATGGTGGGCCGCGGCGCCTTAGGCAACCCTTGGGTGTTCCGAGAGATCGCCTACTATTTGAAAACCGGTGAGAAACTGCCCCGCCCTGACGCGTTGGAACGCATTCAGGTCGCCGTCCGGCATTTAAATCTGCTTGTCCAGGAAAAAGGCGAGGTGATTGGTGTTCGGGAAATGCGCAAACACGCGGCATGGTATATTAAAGGACTTCATAACGCGACGGCTTTTCGCGACGAAATCAATAAAGAAACCACATTGGCTGGGATGCAGGAACTGCTGTACTCGTTTCTCGAGCATCAACGATTGGCTGGTTGACGGTGCAGCGGCCTAAGCGCTTCCAGAAGCGCTTAGGCCCCTGAATAGACCGGAAAAGGTTCACAAAAGCAAAATCCCGCTGTCGCGCATGAATGGCGAACGGCGGGATTTTTATATCTCCTTGTTTTACTTCAAAGGCCGTGCGAAGCGGCCTTATGCAGTACCCTTCTTTGCAAGTCCGGCAACTCGATGCGCCCTTTGGCTCAACGCAAATCCTTGAACCGAGATTTAGTGGACGCCGAGACCGTGATCGTACACCATGGATCCACCGATGAATCCGGTCACGCTGACCATGGCTGTGGCCAATACGCAGAACGCGAAAGCCGCAAGAGAAACGCGTCCCTTGCGGTAGCCCATCCACTGAGCGGCGAAGGCAACGACCAGCAGTACACCAGTCAATTCCCCGTCCCGTTTGTGGGCGTGAAGCATGGCGTTTACCCCGTGTGGGATCGTGGTGAGGTAGAATTCGCTGATCACGCCAGCCACTCCAGCGGCCATCGTCGCGAGAATGCTCAACCCAATGAGGATGAAAAACGCTCTGGTATAAAACTTGTCTTTTTTGAAAATTAATCCTGTAATGCCCGCCAAAGTCGTCAAGTAGATGATCGCGATCGTAAAGTGAATAACCATAGGGTGAATCGTAGGCGGGAACAGATGGTAGAGAAATGTCATGTGCTAGCTCCTCCTGATTGCTGGATGCTCAACGAAGAGAGTGGGTGTTCTGTAAGAGAAGCACCGTTTTGCAAAAAACAGCGTTTGCAGCTAAATCCGTTTATATTCTCCTTGAAACAAAGGAATCCTATCAACATTTTCTCAAAACGAGTTCAAAGGATTTTTTACAAGGAATTTGAACATCCTGAACAATTGCGAGGGCAAAACACGGTATAATTGTCCCATTCAGGTACTGGGTGCCAGATGAGCCCGTCTCACGACGTGACTGTTTTAAGGAGATGTTTTAAGGAGAAAGGATGGAACTCGTTTTATGAATTGGACGATTTTAATCATTTATGCGCTGGTTCAAGGAATCACAGAGCTGTTTCCGGTGAGCAGCGTCGGGCACGCGGTGATTTTGCCCTATTTGGCCGGATGGACGAATATCTCTGGAAATGCACAGTTTCTTCCGTTCGTTGTCATGCTTCACTTGGGAACCGCGTTCGCCCTCATCATATACTTCTGGCGGGATTGGCTCGACTTGATCATTGCCCTTTTCACCCCTGGATCCAAAGAACGAAAACTTCTCGGTCGGCTGATTGCAGCGACCATCCCGGCGGCAGTCATTGGAGGACTTTTGGAACACAAGTTTCGGGAACTCTTCCCGTCTGCCCTTTCAGCAGGCATTTTCTTGATTGTCAACGGCTTCGTTTTGTACCTGGCGGACCGCATGCAGCGTTCGCGAGGAGACAAGCGCATCGGCCAAATTTCCTACGGACAGAGCTTTTTCGTGGGCCTGGTGCAGTCATTGGCTTTGATTCCGGGGTTCTCGCGGTCTGGAGTGACCATGACCGCTGGCCTTGGCGTCGGATTGAGTTATGAAGAATCCGCGCGTTTTAGCTTCTTGTTGGCGACTCCAGTCATCCTTGGAGCGGGGATTCTCGAGGTTCCCAAAATGCTCAAGAGTCACTCGACGCAGATGATTCACTACGGCGTGGTCGGCGGACTTCTGGCCGGAGTGGTTGCATTTTTGAGCACCGCTTTCCTGATGCGGTATTTTCAAGACCACGAAGTTCGCGCTCTGCGCCCGTTTGCGTTGTACTGTGTGATTGCGGGAGCGATTGTGGCTGTCCTCGCGGCACTGAACATTCACCTTTAAGGCGTTGGTCAGCAGTGCGGGGCGCCTCGTGGGTCCCGCACGGCCATGAACAGAAGTTGCGCGATCGAGTCCACGCCTCGTGCAGGTGTGGACTTCTCGTCTAGAGCACAAGTCAAAGAGGGCTGTCCCCGCAAGCGGATTTCATCGCTTTTGGGTCAGCCCTCACGGCTCCTATCCATCTATTTAACTGGAAACCCTGTCCGCTCATTCTGTCTGCTTAACTCAATTCAACACGTCTCCCTTGGTCTCGCGGCCGAACAGCAAGACCACAAAAAAACCAATCAACACGGTGACGAAAAACAGGATGAAGATGGTGGGGAAGCTAACATGGGCTGCGATCATGGCCCCAACCGCAAAGGGAGCGACGATGCCGCCGATCCGGCCGAACCCAGCGGCCCACCCGATCCCAGATGCGCGCGCAATGGTTGGGAATTGCTCAACTGTAAATATATAGGTCCCGGCAAAGGCGGCGAGCATAAAGTAGTTCAAAAGCAGCCCGAACACGATAAGCCACAGCGTGCTGTGAGCGTAGCCGAAGCCTAAGGCGGACAGTGCCGTGAAGAACATGGCGGGCACTAAGGTGCGTTTGCGTCCCCACTTCTCGACCAGCCAGGCAGCCGTGAGGTACCCGGGAACTTGAGCAATGGTCATAATCAACACGTAGCCAATGCTGTGGACCAGAGAATACCCTTTGAGAGCCATGACGGAAGGAAGCCAGACAAACATCCCATAGTAAGCGAAGTTCATGATAAACCACAGTATCCAAGTGACCGCCGAGGCTCTTGCCATACCCCGCTTCCACAGGGTTGCAAACGAAACCCACATGCTTTTGCGCTGCTTGAGGGCCTTGAACTTTGGCGTCTCGGGCAAACTCGAACGCAGTACGAGAATATACAAAGCGGGCAGCGCTCCAACCAGAAAGACGATGCGCCATCCCAAGGATGGGATGATAAAAAACGATAAAATCGCGGCGACTAGAGAACCAAGTGCCCAGAACGTTTCCAAATACACGACGCGGCGTCCGCGTTCGCGTTCTGGGGAAGACTCTAAGACATAGGTGGTTGCGACGGGCAGTTCGCCGCCAAGTCCAAAGCCAACTAGTACGCGAAGAAAGATGAACATCCCGACCCCCGCAGCGAACGCAGTGAGCCCCGTGGCAATGCTGTAAATCAACAAGGTCCACATGAAGACGCTCTTTCTGCCAAACCGGTCTGCAAACAAGCCCGCCACGGCAGAGCCCACGGCCATGCCGATGAACCCGACGCTTCCCAAAACACCCATGATGCCTGGATTGAGGTGCCATTGTTTTGCGAGGGCCGCCAAGACAAATGCGAGCAGGCCAACATCCATCGAGTCGAACAAAAGCCCAAAACCAGACACTACCAAAATGCGAGCGGCAGATGGGGATTCGGCTTTGTTCGCAACGGGAACGGACATTTGACTCATAGTAACACTCCCTTCCCCAAATGGTCATCCCGTAATACAGGGATATACCGTCATATGCCTAAAACCCCAAAATGGTGCGAGTCTACGTTTCCAACCGTTCTCTGCCCCAGTGATTCACCATTGCAACCCTGCGGGGATTTGACTACAGTAGATGGAAGCAGTGAAAAGAGAGTGACCTAGGACAACCTCAATGACTGCTCGGGACACTTCGTTTTGTTCGATTGCCCATCGTGAGAATAGGTTCAAATACGACTTTGGTTCAAAAGGGCGGGGGTGGAAACTTGCAACGCTTTCGCTTTTTACATACGGCAGATTTACATATTGGAACCCCGTTTCAAGGCATGTACAAGCACCTGCCAGGCGATTGGATGGAACGCCTGCAAAGAGCCTCTTATGAGGTGTTTACCCGAATCGTGGACGCGGCCGTGAGAGAAGGAGTCGACTTTGTCACGATTGCAGGCGATTTGTACGACCAAAACACGGCCCCCATGTCCGTGCACTTTGAACTCCTGCGGGGCTTTGAACGCCTGGCCGAGCACAACATCCCGGTATTTGTCATTCACGGAAATCACGACCCGTTGACAGACCCTTCCCCGGTTCGCTGGCCCAACAACGTGCACGTATTTCCGCCGCTTCCGAGGGTTGTCGATCCGTCGTATCGCGCCCCAAGCACGCTTTGCACCATCGGGTCGTCGACGACTGTGCAAATCAGCGGTTTTAGTTATTTAGAACCAGAATTGTATGGCTCGTTGGCTCACGCCTTCCATCGCGACGACCAGGCAGACTTTGCGATCGCGTTGTATCACGGCAGTGTGGGCGTGCGAGGCGAACACGCCAACTACGCGGCGGCACAGGCTGAGGAACTAATCCGCCGCCGTTTCGATTTTTGGGGCCTTGGACACATTCACAAGCCCGCGGTCATCCGGGAAAGCGGCCCTGCGATTTTGTACCCGGGCAATCCGCAAGGGCGACATGTCCGCGAAGGCGGGGTGCGCGGGTGCGTGTTGGTCGACGTGATCGAGGATAAGTCGGTGAAACTGAAATTTATTCCGACCAGCCAAGTGGTTTGGGACACCAAGACGGTGGATGTGACAGGCCTCGAGGAACTCGCTGAGCTGCGAAGCCGACTGTTAAAGGCGGTCGCAGAACAACTGGATAGATACGCGGGTTACCCGCAACTCATCCGGCTCGCCGTCACCGGGCGCACCGCACTTCACTCGGCCATCGACGAAGGCCAGTGGCAGCAGGCGCTCAACGAGGAGGCTGCGCAACGCAACTGGCCCGCAGCCATCGAAAAGCTGGAACTTGCGACCGGACCCGCTGCGGACTTGGAAACCCTGGCGCACAGCCGGGAATTTATTGGAGAATTGCTCCGTTTGACCAACGATTACAAAAGCGACCCAGCCAAAGCGAGAGCTCTCTTGACCTGTTTAAAAGACGTGTACCACGCTGGAAATGACTTGGCACTCGAGGCAATGACGGATGAAGACGTCTTCAAACTACTGGATGAGGCGCTGTCCGAGGTGCTCAAGTCCATGGGGCAGGAGGTGGAGTGGGGTTGAGATTGCGCGGGGTGGCGCTGTACGAATTGGGTCCTCACCGGGGGATGGTTCTGGAAGAACTGCCAGACGCCATGACGGTGATTTACGGACCGAATGAAGCCGGAAAGAGTACGCTGTTGGCCGGGTTGAGAGGTGTGTTGTTTGGCAGGGCAACGCACAAGGAGTCCGCTCCTCACTGGAAGGCTTCCGGGCGTGCAATCGCTCGATTTCAACGCGAGGACGGGGCAGTCGTTCAGGTAGAACGCGCGTTGCACAAAAAAAGTCCTCCGAAAATAATGCGGCCCGACAAAAGCCTGGTTTCTGGAGACGGACCGTTGCGAGAACTGTTCCCGGAGCTTGCAGGCGTTGAGGAACTGATTTACAACTCGGTGTTTACCTTTCAGTTGGCCGAATTGGGGGACTTCTCGGACGCAGGCAACAGCTTGTCCAGCCGCATCTACACGGTCGGCATGGCAGGCCAATGGGCTCCTGTGGAGATTGAACAACGGTTGCAAGATGCTGCAAAAACTATTTTCAACCCAGACCCACGCGCGAAAACGCCCAAGTTGACGCAGTGTTTGGCGGAAATTGACGCACTACGGCGCGAGGTGCAAAACAAAAACGACCTGCCTGGGGCTTACATCGAATTGCAGCATCACCTTCGCAAGGCGGTGGAGAAAAAGCAGACATTGGAGGGACAGCAGGCAGCACTCCAAGCCGAATTGGCCCGGTACGAAGGAGATGCAGAGTTGCTGCCGGTCTGGCGTCAGATCGCCGCGATTTCCGAACAGTTGAAGGAGTTTCAGACGGTGCCAAGTCTGACACCGGACGACGCTGCGCGAGTCGCCCAATGGGAGGCCCGGTTGGAGGACCTCCGCCAGCGCGAGTTCCAGGCGGCTCAACACCTCGACGAAGTTCAGCAGCGCTTGGACGCGCAAGTTGTCGACGGTCGATGGCTTGAACTCGCCCCAGTGCTTGCGGAAATGAAAGAACGCGCATCGGGAATCCGCGAACAAGTGGAGCGGTCACTGGAAAAGGAACGGGAAATCGGGGAACTCCGAGAGCGGATCGCTGCGGAACAGCAGGAGTTGTCGGCGGGGTGGAGCCTACATGGTTTGTATCGCGCACCATTGGATGCGGCTGTCGTGGAACAAATTCAGAGTGCGGCCGAGCGCGCTGCACAAGCCCACGACCAACTGCGCCAATCGCAAAAAAGTGAACAATCCTATGTACAACAAGCGCGTTTGCTGGTTCAACAGATACCCGGCGCCGCGGCACACCAGCTCAAACCAGCCGGTTTGGCGCGTGCCGGGCACGCAGACCATCCGTTGTTGGAGCCCTTGTTAGCAGACCCCCTATTTACGGACCCTCTGTTTACGGAACTAGCGAACCACCAACCCGGCTTTGGCACGGAGCGGCAGCGCCTGCAAAATGCCTTGGACGATGTGCAAGACGACGAGTTCCGGGTCTCAGAATTGTGGAGCAAGTGGGAGAAAACGGCTGGCTTGCGGCGCGAAATGTCCGCCCTTGAGGCGAGCCGGTCCAGAATCAGGCAGACGCGCAAGGACTCTGGACCGCAAGGGTGGCTCGTTCCGGTTATGGGGTTGTTGGCTTTAGCTCTGGCCGGTGCCGCTTTTTACGAGATGAGCAGCCGAGCCGTTTTTGTGGGGCTGTGGACCCTCGCCGGTTCGGTTGTGCTCGCAGCAGGAGCGTTGGTGGTGCGCACTTCGCGCTCCACAAGACAAACGCTCAACGCACAGGACCTGGTCGATTTGCAGCAAATGGACCGTTTGCGCTTGGAATTCGAGCAGGGGTTGCACGAGGCGAGGCGCTTGTCGCAGGACATCCGGTCATTGGACGTCCAAAGCGCCGACTTGGATTTGGCCCAAATGTGGGACGCCTTGTCAAATGCCAGCACTGCCGCCGATCTGGCGCAACAGACTGCAGCATTCGCACAGGTGGTTGAATCGATGAAAAACACGTTGCGCGGCCGCAAGCGCACTTTGGAGCAGTCGCTTGCACACCTTCAAGACCAACAGCGCGTATGGGAAGAACTGCAGCGTTTACGAGTCCAGTGGGAGGTCGCTGCAAACCAGGTTGGCAAAGCCGAGGAACGGCTCAACCAAGAAAAAAACGCGTGGAAGCTCTGGCTGCAACAGTTCGGTTATGAGATTCAGGCTGGCAGTGAACTCGCTGCTCCCAGCCCGTCCGCCTTACTGCAGGAGGTTCGCGTCGTCCGCAGTATTCGCGCGCTGGCTCGGGACTTGGAACTTCGGAAACAGGCGTTCAGAGAGCTTGAAGCCAAGGTGAACGCCTACCTGGACTGGGTGAACGGGACATTGAACAGCGCGTTTACTGGCACGATCGGCGTATTGAATGGCACGAGCAGCGGATTGAATGGCACTGCAGGCGTCGCCGTGGACGGCGAAGGAAACAAGTTTGCCGGACCGGTGGATGCAAACGCTATTGCATCAACGGAAACCGAGACTGCTGCAGAGTTAGAGCCGCCGGGGGATACAGCCGCGACCCTGCAGCAGCAATGGGAGCAGGTTGCGCGAAAACTCGACTTGGCGATGGAACGGGTCCGTTTGGAGCTGCAAAGGGATCGGGAAAAGCGACAGTTAGAAAGCGAAGTTGGTGAACTCAACCGACAGCTCGGGAGTATCCGCGAGGAGCGGCGTGACATTTGGGAACGCGCTGCGGCATTCCTGAATCTTTGCGGAGTGGAGTCCATCGAGGAGTTTTGGCAACTCAACGAACGCGCGAAGACAAAACTGGATCTGATGCGCCAAATGCGCGAGGCGCAAATCCATGCGGACAGCTTGTGCGGTGGACGGGAGAACTTCTTACAGCGCAGCCAGGCATTTGCAAAGGCAGATGAGACGGCGCTTGTGACTAAAGACCTCATTTTGGCCCGTGCGCAGAATTGCCAAATTGAGTTGTCACACCTGCGCACACAACTGGAAGAGGCCGTAAAAACCGTAGGGGATTTGGAGGCCAGGCTCGCTTTGCAAGATGCCGGTTTGGTCGCGACAGACATCCGGTGGCGCTTGGCCGCAGCGCAAGGGGAGCGCGCAGAACTCGCGCGGTCGTGGGCGAGGCTGACGTTGGCCAAGGCGCTGGTTCAACAGGCCCGCGAGCAATTCGAACAAAAGCGGCAGCCGCAGGTCCTTCTAGATGCATCACAGCTCTTTGAACGGATGACGTCGGGAAAATACCGGCGCATCGGCGCTCGTGTGCTTTCCAAAGGTCAGGTTCAACTCTACTGTGTGGACGCAGCGGGACGAGAGTGGAATACGTCTGTGCTCTCCCGCGGGACGCGCGAGCAAATCTATTTGGCCATGCGGCTCTCGTTGATTCGGGACTACGCTCGTCAAGGGATCGTGCTCCCGGTCGTTTTGGACGATCCGCTGGTGAATTTTGACGACGCTCGCTGGCGCGCGGTGTTTGACGTCCTCGTCGAAGAAGCGAAGGACGGACAGTTCCTTTATATGACCTGCCATGAAACCGTGCAACGGTATGCCGAGGCAACGCAGACCGTCAACGTGGTGAGTCTTGGCAATCCACAATTGTAAACAACTCCTGTAAACAACGCCGTAAACAACGCGATGGTATCCATTGGACGGTGGCAGAGGAAAAATCCGCGGAAGAAGCAACCCTTGAAATGGAGGCAGTACTTGCATGGGAACGGTAGAAGTGGTTCTCGGACGCGCAGGGACTGGGAAATCTCACAGCATTGGACAGGCAGTCGCCCAGGAAATTGCAGGTTCTCCGTTTGGACCGAGGATTTTCTGGCTGGTGCCTAGCCACGCATCCTATGCGACGGAACGCATGCTGTTGCAGCATGTGAAGTCAACGGTGCGCGCCGAGGTCCTGACATTAGAACGATTCGCGCAACGGGTGTTGGCCGCTGCTTCGAACACCCCTTTGACGCAGGTGAATTTAACAGGAAAGAGATTGGTTTTAGCTGGAGTCTATCAGCAGTGCATGGGTCAGCTCAAGGTGCTCAAACGGGAGGAACCGTCCATCGCATTTCTCGACGCGATTTTAGAGTCGTTTGCGGAAATGACCGAGCAAATGGTTCCTTTGTCTAGCCTTCAAAGCTGGTTGGAAACGGCCGCCGCCGCTGTACGCGACTTGCCGGGAGCGCGAACCGTGCGTTCGGGACACTCCTTGCTCAACAAGCTGCAAGACTTGTCTCTCTTGTACGTCAAATGGAAACAGGCCTTGACCGATAGAGGCTTGATGGCGCCGGAAGACGCGATGACGCAAGCTCAACAATCGCTTGCGGAGTGGCCGGACTTGAAGCAAGCTGCCGTGTATATCGACGGGTTCACGGACATGAGCCGGCAGCAGTTGGCATTGATCGCGGAGATTGCGCAAGTTGCAGACCACACAGAGATTGCTTTGTCCATGGACCCGCATTGGGCGCCGTTCGCGCAGAGTCAGGAGGACGATTGGGCTGAAAATGGGCTTGTTCACAGCGGTTGGACTGTTCCGCGCAAGGGGCTGATAGAATTGCTCGACGCGCTTCCAGACCCGGGTGCCGTGTATGCGCCTCAGACCCTTGGTTTGTTTCAGGCGGTCCTCGACGCTTGCCGCCTGGCCAAGCTGCCCGTTTATATCCGGCACATGGCCCCGGCGCAACCACCGCGCTTTACAAATGAAAAATTGGCGGTCATTGAGCGAGCCGTGTATTCGGACAGGCAAAGCGATGTCGGCGAGATTTCTGGGGTTCAGCTTGCTGCCGCCCAAAATCCGCGGGCGGAAACCGACGGAGTGGCCCGGGAAATTCGCAGGCGGGTTCAGGAAACGGGACTGGACTTCGGAAGCATTGCGGTGGTGGTACCCCGTTTGGACGATTATGCGGCCTACTTGCGAGACAGCTTTGAACGCTATGAAATCCCGTATTACATGGACAGTTTTCCATCCTTGGCGACTTATCCACTGGCCAAATTCATGTTGGCGATGCTTCAGCTTGTGGAGGAACAGTTCTCTTTAGAAGCAGTGGTTCGCCTGTTGAAGTCAGACTTTTGCGGAGTCCATACGGATGATGCGGACTGGCTGGAGCCGTACCTGCGAAGGTACGAGGTGTTCGGTGTTGAAGTATGGACGGACGAAAAGCCTTGGGATTTTGCACAGGCGCATGGGACTGACCGAGATTCCGCACAAAAGCTGCGCGCCGACGACGAGCGCGCCGACCGGCTTCGCCGACAGATTTGTGCGTACGCCATCCCGTTTTACAAAGCGGTTGAGACGCCGTGGCTGGCTCCCTTCGAACTGGCCTTTGCCTTTTGGCAACTGTTGCAACAGGTCGGGGCCAAACGTTTGGTTTCGTATTGGATGGTCAACGAAGATGGTTTGCAGACTCCGTTGGAGGCCAGTCTGCACGAACAAGCTTGGACGCGTCTGACGGGCCTTGTCAACGATCTGGCCGAGACGATGCCGGAGGGCCATCGCTTATATCGCGGTTTTTTGTTCCAGATTGTCCGCAGCGATATGGTTCAACAGGGACTGGCCACCATCCCAGCCGGGATTGGTCAGGTGCTGGTCACCGAGCTGCATCGCGCCAGTGCGTTTGAGATGCAAGCCGTATTTGTGCTTGGAGCGGTCGACGGGGCAATGCCGCAGCGGGTGCACGCGCATGGACTGTTGCACGACGACGAGCGCGAGGGCTTTGCCTGGCTGTTCGGGCAAAGGTTAGGGTACAGTGTCGAAGAACTGCAGATGTGTGAACGAGTCCATGTGTATTCGGCTCTGACGCGGGCGTCTGGCAATCTGACAGTCAGTTACCCGTTGGCCGATGCGGCCGGCAAGGTCCTTCGTCCTGCATTGGCGGTTTATCGATTGCGCACGTTGTTTCCAAAACTGACCGAGAACCTGTGGCTCGACAGCGTTCAAGGAGTGCAGGTGCCGGAAGAGATGGACATCGCACTCAAGGAATTGGCCCGCTTCTCCGTCCATCACCGCTGGCTGGCGCTCATTGCCTTACTGCGCCGTATGCGCGATGCCGGTGAAGTGTCGACCCTTGTCGTCTTTTTGCTCGATTGGTTTTTATCCAATCCCGATCACCAAAGGCGCCTGGACACGGTTTTGGCTGGACTTCGGCATCGCACGAGGGTTCGTTCGCTCGGAGAAACACTTGCTGCGCAACTGTATGGGACGCCTCTAACCGTCAATGTACATCAGCTCGAATCGTATGCGGCTTGTTCTTTCCAGCACTTTGCGAGATTTGGCCTGAGGCTTGCGCCTGAGGAAAATCCCGACATTACTAGCGCTGCCCGGGGAAGCCTGATTCACGAAGTGATTCGGGAGTTCGTCGAGCAGCAGAGAACCACAGCGTTGACCGGGCAAACCACTTCGGACGAAGCGGCGGTCGCGGCCATAGAGCAAGCTTTGGACAAGGTTCTGAACACCTCGCCGTATGCCCAGTGGAAGAGCAAGGCGACTCGGATGCAGCAGGCGGAAGAAGTGTTGCAGGTGTTAAGAATTGCCGCGATTGTACTGGCTCGGCACCTGCGTTACGGAAGGTTCCGCCCGCAGGCCGTCGAGCTTTCGTTTGGGGAACACCCGTCGGACCAACTCCCCGCATTTGAGCTGCCACTAGCCAAGCCGTACGGTTTGCCTGTGCGCGTCCGCGGGCGCATCGACCGGGTGGACGTTGCGCCCTCTATTCCAGTGTCGTCGCTTTCTTGGGAAGCGGATGGGTTTGAGGGTGCAGACGACGAGACTGGGATGGACAGTTTGAGGGCGTTTCGCATCATTGACTACAAAAGCCGCGATATGAAAGTCGACATGTACAAGGTGTTTTACGGACTGACCTTGCAGCTTCCGCTCTATGCGGCTGTGGTCAAGCACTTTGCCAACGAGTTGTTTGGACACCCTGCCACTCCAGCGGGCATTTTGTACCTTCCCGTACGCAGTCAAGTCGAGGTCGCAAAAGCGCCGGAGGACCCGGATGAGGCGCAGAAAGCCGCCGTGCAAAAGATGAAGGCTAAGGGGGTCTTGGTGCACCATCCCACGCTGATTGAGTGGATGGACGAGCGGTTGACAAACGGCATAGAATCCGACTTGTTTGGCAAAGTGTACAACCAAAACGGGCAGTTGGCTAAAAATGCGCCTGCGCTCGAGCCAGCGCAGTGGGACCAGTTGCTTGAACAGGCCATAGCCCAGGCTGCGCGCGTGGCAGACGGCATCCAGCGCGGAGAAAACGAGGTGTCCCCGTTTCGGTTCGGACCGGGTCAAACCGCCTGCACGTTTTGTTCGTACAGCGGACTGTGCCAGATCGATCGGCGAACGGACTCGCTTCTCTATCGAAACCTCGAAAAGATGAACAAGGACGAGGTGTTTGCAAAATGGCAGGCAGCACCAGTCCAGGGAGGAGACTCGCATGCTTGATTTGAGCCGGTGGTCCGACGCACAAAGGAGAGCGATTTCGACCCGCGGGCAAAACGTGCTGGTTTCGGCCGGTGCCGGCTCAGGCAAGACGTCCGTACTCGTCGAACGCGTGATGAACTGCATTCTGGGGGAGGACCCTGTCGATTTGCCGAGGCTTTTGATTGTCACGTTTACAGAGGCTGCAGCAGGGGAAATGAGAATGCGCATTGCCAGACGCCTTCAGTCCATCGCCGCGATCGAAAACGCACAAGACCCGGATTTAGAACATGCCCGGATGCAAAAACAGGCTTTGCGCCAGCTCGCCCTGTTGGAGCAGGCACAGATTTCGACTCTGCACAGTTTCTGTATGAATGTCGTGCGCGACAGTTTTCTCTATTTGGGGCTGGACCCGGGCTTTGACATTCTCAGCGAGGAAGAGGCTGTCGTTTTGCGAACCGACTTGTTTGAGCAAATTTTGGAGGAGAGGCTTCACGTCGGCGGCGACCTCGACGAACGCGCGCGGTTTCGCCAGATGCTGTATCGTTTCGGGGCTCTCGACCCAAAACAACTCGCTCCCGTCGTCATGCGGATTCACCGCTTCGCCCAAAGCCAGCCCAATCCGCAGACGTGGCTCAAGCAAATGAACGGGTTGTACCAACAGGCCATCCATCAGCCTTTGTCTGAAATGCCGTGGACCAAGTCCTTTGTCGGCTGGATTGTCCGCCAACTGCAGGATGCGCAGGAACTGCTCACCCAGTCGCACCGGTTGTCCGGTGACGTGGAGGAACTTCAGTCGTACGCCGATAGTACCCGCGAGATGATGAGCCGCGTCAAACAGGCGGCAGACGCCTTCTCGAACCGCGATTTTAGTTTCGGGGAAAGCTCCTTGCGTGCGGTGCTCTCGGGCAAATCGCCACGCGCCAAGGACCACCCCCAAAAGAAAGCGGTACAAGCAGGCCGAGATGCCGCCAAAAAGCGTATCAAAGAGGTCCTTGAGGTCGTCGGGCGGGGGGAAGCGGCTTTGCGTGAGGACGTGATCCGGTTAGCGAATGAGGTCGACGTCTTGACGAACTTGGTGTTGGAGTTTGAAGACCGCTACTGGAGCGCGAAACTTCGTCGAGGTAAGCTCGATTTTAACGACCTGGAACACCTGGCCCTTGAGGCTTTAACGGATCCAAACAGCGGCCAGGCAGACCGCATTCAAGCGCGATTTGCGGAAATTTTTGTCGACGAATACCAGGATACCAGCCCTATTCAGGACGCTCTGGTGAACGCTGCCGCTCGCCCGCAAGGCAATGTCTTTACCGTCGGGGATGTGAAACAGAGCATCTACCGGTTTCGCATGGCGGAGCCGATGCTGTTCGTGCGAAAGTACGAGCAGTATGAAGCGGGGCAAGGAGGGACCACAATCGACCTCAGTGACAACTACCGCAGCCGACGCGAAGTGGTCAATGCGGTGAACTTCTTTTTTGAACAGATTTTTGCCGTAGAGTTTGGCGGTGTGCGCTACGATGACCGCTCCAAAATGAAGTGCGGGGCTTGGTATCCGCCTTTAAACGGGGGTGAGTCCTTGGCAGGCCCTGTTGAACTGCATTTGCTGCAACGGGGCGCATCCGAACCCAACCCAAACGAACCTGGCGATGTATCGCAGTCCGCAGGCGCCGATTTAAGCGACGATGTGGATAACGCACCACTGCCGAGTTCTTCGGAGACAGAGGATGGCACAGCTTTGGAGCCTGGCGCAACAGGCCGGTACATCGAAGAGGAGGCCCGAGTTGCCGGATTGCGCATTTCACAACTCATGGGCATGACGCCTGGAACATCCCGCGCACAGGTTTGGGATGCCGACAGCCAGTCGTACAGACCTTTGCAGTTTCGCGATATCGTCTTACTGATGCGATCCGTTCGCACAAGCATCAACGACGTGGTTGAGACATTCCGGCAGTTTGGCATTCCAGCTTACGGGGCAGCGTCAACGGGGTTTTACGGAGCACTGGAGGTCAAGTGGCTGCAAAGCGCTCTGTCGGCCATTGACAATCCGCGGCGGGAATTGGATTTTGCCACGTTGATGCGGTCGCCGTTGGCGGGCTTTGACGACGTGGAGCTGGCGCAGCTTCGATTGGCTGGACGCGGCAACTTTTACGATGCAGTTCGCAGCGCCATCCGCGAGCATTCAACAGACATGCCTGCCGCACTGTTGGATAAGCTTGCCCGGTTTATGCGTCAGTTCCGCGCGTGGCGGCGGTTGTCCAGGAGGGCAAGCGTCGAGGACGTTGTGCGCCGCGTATTGGAAGACACCGACTTTTACTACTATATTGCGGGTATGCCCGCAGGGGACGCGCGGCAGGCGAACGTCGAAGCCCTGTTGGACAAGGTGCGAGAATACGACAAACAGTCGATGGACGGGCTGTTTGGGTTTGTGGAAAAATCCCGGCGCTCCGTCGAACACAACCTCGATGCGGGAGAGGCCCGGACCATGGGTGAGAGCGAAGATGTCGTGCGGATTATGACCATTCACCAGAGCAAGGGCTTGGAATTTCCAGTGGTGGTTGTGTTGGGGCTGGGTACGGAATTTAACCTTGGCAAGCAAGAACGCGCCGTGCAACTGCACCGGGAACTTGGACTGGGACCGTACTTTGCGGAACCGCAGACCCATCGCCGGTGGTGGACCTTGCCGAACATTGCGATCCGGGAAGCGGAACTTACGGAGACGCTGAGCGAAGAAGCCCGGGTGCTTTACGTCGCCATGACTCGGGCCCGGGAACGCCTGATCTTGGTAGGGTCATCCAGACAACTTCAAAAAGACTTGAGTGCCGCAGCGCCCCGGTGGGACTTCGCGGACCGGACGCTGCCCTTAGCCACTTTACTGCGGGCCAAGTCGTATCTCGATTGGATTGTCCCTGCCGCGTTGCGCCACAAGGATGCAGCAGCGGTTTGGGAGACGTGCTTGTCGGAAGATGCTGCCTTGCACAAAGATGCGGTGTTTCGCCGCAAGGACCCTATGCTTTTGCACGAGGCGGAGTTTGAGGTCTCGCTGTGGAATCTTCCTGGATTTCGGTCTCTGTACCAAGAAGACCAAGGCCTTGCCCACGTGCCGGGGGCCGCGGCAGGCGATGTTGAAGCGAGCCGCAAGCGGCTGGATTTTTCCGACCCTCACCGCTTGCGCCGCGATGCCGCATTCGAGGTTTCCGGAGATTTGCTGGCACGGCCCTCGGCAGAATCCGAAACGGCGCAGTGGGGCGAACTGTACACGAGGCCCTTGGTTCCTGCAAAAATGTCCGCCACGGACCTCAGGCGATTGCACGTGGCGAAGCACAAGTCCCGTCAACCGGATGAAAACCGGTTTCGCAGCCGCCAAGCTGCAGAGAGCCTGCTCGAGGACCCACCGTTTATCCGCAGCCGCCAAGTGTCTGGCCGTGAAA
The DNA here is from genome assembly GCF_021739485.1 of Alicyclobacillus tolerans. Classification (GTDB taxonomy): domain Bacteria; phylum Bacillota; class Bacilli; order Alicyclobacillales; family Alicyclobacillaceae; genus Alicyclobacillus_K; species Alicyclobacillus_K tolerans_A. The sequence goes on along the minus strand of NZ_JAJFNK010000016.1, from coordinate 76,200 downwards.
GTGGGACGGCTTTTCACCACGTTATGCAGCACGTCGATTTAAATCTTCCATGTGAGAGCTTTGCTGTGGTCAACGAATTGGATCGATTACTGCGGGCCGGACGGATCACACAGGAAGAACGGAACATGGTGAATCCCGATGACATTTTGCGTTTTCTTGCGTCCGGGTTGGGCCGCCAGCTCGCGGCCTGCTCAAGGGTTTGGCGGGAACAGCCGTTTTTCAGCAGGATTCCGGTCTACCCTGAGTACTCGGTCAACGCTGTTGAAGGCCAGTTTGTCATTGTTCAAGGCGTGATCGACGTCCTGGCTGAGGAACAAAACGGGTGGTTGATCATCGATTACAAAACGGATCGCATCGCGCCGGAACAAGCCGCCGAAAAGGCCATGGAGTATGCGGCACAAGTTGCAGCCTACCGCGATGTCGTGGCGGCGTGGGTGCCAAGCGGTGCGGATGTTCACACCTTCCTCTACTTTGTGCACCCGGGAATCAGCATCGAAATGGGTCCAATGAGCGTGGAAGACATTTTTCAAGAAGGTTAGGACCCTGTAATTTTGCGGTAAATGGCGCAGATTGGCTGTTGAAGTTGTTTGTTTTCTAAGGCAAAAGCAATGTTTGCCTGAAGCCACCCTTGCAGGTTTCCAATGTCGTGGTGAGTCCCTTTAAACGGCAGGGCGTAAGCCTTGCCTTCCAGGGCAAGGCGGGCAATGGCATCGGTCAGTTGCAGTTCGCCTCCGTGGCCGGTGGACGTGGTTTCAAGTATGTCAAAAATCTCCGGTGGCAGGATATACCTTCCGAGTACGGCCAAATTGGAAGGTGCATCCTCTTGGGACGGTTTTTCCACAATGTGCCGGATGGGCAGTATCTCGGTGGTTGCCGACGATTGGTCTACGTCCACGATTCCGCATTTCGACACGTCTGTGCGAGGAATCGGCTGGACGCCAACCAACGCGGTGCCTCTTTGCGAGTACTGGTCAGCTAACTGGCGAATGACGGGCACCTGAGCCTGAATCACGTCGTCCCCAAGCAAGACGGCAAACGGTTCGTCTTGAACAAACCACCTCGCACACAAGATTGCATGCCCCAACCCTAACGGGGTTTTTTGACGAATGTACTGGATATTGACCAAGTCTGAAATCGCTTTGACTTCACTGAGCATGTTTTCCTTCAAATGGTGCTCTAGATGCATCTCGAGCTCCGGAGAACGGTCGAAGTGGTCTTCGATCGCCTTTTTCAATCGATGAGTGACGATTAGAATTTCCTCAATGCCGGAGTTGACGGCTTCCTCTACCACGTACTGAATGCAAGGTTTATTCAAGATTGGGAGCATTTCCTTAGGAACCGCTTTGGTTGCCGGCAGCATTCTGGTTCCGAAACCGGCTGCCGGAATCACTGCTTTCTTTACCTTCACGTTGTTGACTTCCAATGTTGTCACCTCAGTTTAGAGTCGGCTGCGGTCCAATTTCCTCCATGGCCACTTTTGTGAATTTCTCGTCCACTAAGACAGGTTATGTACGGACAGGCCGCGCTTGACCCGTACGGGCGTGGAGGTCCAACTCTGCATCGAGGCAACGGTCTAAATCCGGATGTTCTCTGGCAACGCTATTCTGTGGCAACGCTAACGGTCAGACAGTGGCTCGGGCTGCCAGGAAGCGAGCAGCTGGTTTATCGGGTCATCTGTGATGCAGACCTTGACGAGCGGCAATTCCATGGCTTCCACCTCAGCTGGAGTGACGATGGCGTTGTACAGTGCCTGAGGAACCTTTGCAAATACAGCGTCGATGTCGTTTGTCAGCCGATCCAAATCGATCCCTTGGTAATTGGGACGGCTGGGGGCGATGTAAGCTCTGGCTCGCTGCCACATGCGCCAACCGCCCTTAATGTTCCCGTTATGCAGATGGTACAGGCAGACCGCGGCTTGAATGAGGCCTTTGAGCACGATAGGCCGCCCTGTATCCAGCCACAGCGATTCGCCGTACTCGTGACATTCGAAGTAATCCGCTTTCACGTTAAAGAAGTACAAATAGGAGATTAACCGGGGTTCCAAGAGCACTCCTCCTTCCTTTCGGCAAAACACCTATGGCTCACAAAAAAATGGTTCACAAAAAAATGGCTCACAAAAAACCTATGTTATAGAACCGGTGTTTATAGAAACACCTATCGGTGATTAAAACGGTGATTTGTGTTCAATCGGCATTATCTCACATCTGGAGTATCTGGGGTTAGGTCTGAGTAAAGTTCTGGGACTCGGTCTTCGAGGGTTCAAGGCTTGGGTTTGGACACGAGGGCACTGCCCGCTGAACAATAACCGGGGCCGTCCCTTCACCGCGACGCGGCTTGTGAACTGCCCCATGTTAAGCATCTATTGCGCGAATGTCATGTGACCCAAAACGGTCAGCACAGGCTGCGTTCTCACCCAGCTTTGGGCCGGTGTCTGTTGGCTGTTGTAAAAAACCAAGGCACTGGGGACAATGTTTTTATGCCCGTACAAGGCCATTTTTGCCGCGGTAATCGAATCCGCGGAAGGAGTGTGGTAAATCCAGCCGTTGGCCACGGAAGTGAACGCGTAATGGCCGTAGGCAACTTGGAAAATGACACCCTTGACGGTGTTTGGATAATCTGGGCTTGCCGTGCGATTCAATACAACATCGGCAACCGCAAGTTTTACGTTCATCGACTCCGCGCCAGCTTCTGCCTCTACAAGCCGGGACAGCCAGTACAAGTCTTGGTTTGAGCTTGAGATTAAACCCGTTGTGGAAGGTATGGTGGATGCGGCAACAGGCCGGGTTCGGCTGGGCGCAGCCGTTTGGACGTTATGGCGGTGCGTTTTGATTGCGGACAGTGTCTTCGCATAGACTTGCGGTTTCGAACCATCTGCAGTGTGGACTGCCGTCTTTTGACGAGGTTGCTTGTCCATGCTGGATATTCCGGTCTGTGTTGCTCGGAGCACGGATTCAAAAACAGGTTTCAGAAGGTTTGGTCGTTGAGCCGGAGCTTTTACAATCGGACTGGTCTTGTTTGCCGCTGCGTCGCCCGCAGACGTACTCGCTAGCGGTAACGGCTCTTGACTTTCCGAGGAGGGAAAATCTCGATTGCGGTCGACTGCAGAACTTAAGGGTTCAAACACGGCTGCACCCGCAACCGCAGAAACGGTTGACGGCGCCGGTTTCGCGCCCGCTAAGGCTGCACTGCCGACAACCAACAGCGCTGCTAAGGTAAATAACGCATGATTTTTAAGCACAAATTGTCCTCCTTATGGTTGACGCGCTTAGCGTCCCATGCCTCCGAGGTTAGTTGTCGGGTTCGGGAAGGAGTTTCCCGTCAATCGATTCACCCCAAGCGAGTTTCCTCGCGCAATTCAAAATCCCCCGGCCGAAAAAATTCGCGTTCGGCTTTTCCAGGCTACCATGGAACCTCTTTACTTTAAAAGTCAAAGTTCTTTCCAAAGGTATTTATGACAAACCTGGAGAATTTATCGACTACCAAGGAGTGGTGGTTAATGGGACAGTGGACGTGGCTTCACACTTTATTTCCGCTCGCGGACATCGAACTGATGAGCGAGCCAATCGACCCTAAAACAGCGAATGTTCTCGTCAGAACGGTTCGGCGCGTCGCAGACGATTCAAACCAAGAGCCGGTAGAAACTTACGAAGTTCGCGTCGCACCTCACAACGTGGCGCCGTTTCGGGGTGGACCTTGGCTGCACCGGTTTACCCAAGCCGAGTTGTCCGAACCTGGAGAAGCCGTGGCTCAATTCCGGTTAGCACTTTTCCGGGAACTACAAAAATTGATTCATTAAAAATGTGCTGGTGTATATTTCATAAAACACACAAAAAGCATGACATATTTGCTAGAACTCCTGCCGAACTGTATGTCATAATATGGGGAGTATGAAATCTTGAGGAGTGGTTCTGTGAATCAGAGTCATCTACAACGTCTTTCCGCTCCCGCATTGATTGAAGAGGCGGTTCGCCGCGGGGAAGGCGCGCTGTTGGCTAATGGAGCTTTTTGTGCACAAACGGGAAAATTTACGGGAAGGTCGCCGAAGGACAAGTATTTTGTGGACGGCGAGGCCAACTCCCTGCCAAAGGAATCCCATCAGTGGCTCACCGAGGAACAGTTTGAACGGTTGTTCGTGAAAGTGCAACAGTCCTTTGACGAAACCGGCGGATACGTCTTCGACGGCGCAGTCAATCAGCATCCGGAACACCGCGTACCGGTGCGATTTTATACACAATTTGCTTGGCATAATTTATTTGTACAACGATTGTTTTTACCGGGTACCGCTTCACAAGAACCCGTCTATACCGTGTATGGCGCTCCTTTAGCAAAGGCGGACCCGGCCGTGGACGGAACGCGATCGGAAACCTTTATCGTGCTGCACCCGGGACGCCGTATCGTTTTGATTGGCGGTACCGAGTACGCGGGGGAACTGAAAAAGTCGATTTTTACCATGATGCACCACCATTTAGCGCAGCGCGATGTGATGCCAATGCACTGTTCGGCCTCGCTGGGAGCAGACGGAGATGTGGCGCTGTTCTTTGGATTGTCCGGCACGGGTAAGACCACTTTGTCGGCTGACCCGGACCGCATGCTCATCGGCGATGACGAGCACGGATGGGGTTCGGATGGAGTGTTCAATATGGAAAATGGATGCTATGCAAAGTGCATCGACCTATCCGAAGAAAAGGAACCCGACATTTACCACGCCATCCGGTTTGGAGCCGTTTTGGAAAACGTGGTTTACGACGAAAGCCGGCAGCCGGACTACAGCGACCGGACGCTGACCGAGAATACCCGAGCCGCTTATCCGCTGAATTTCATACGCAACTACGAACCAAGCGGCCGCGCGGGGCACCCGAACGCAATCGTGTTTCTTTCAGCAGATGCCTCCGGAGTCTTGCCCGCCGTGGCCAGGCTGACCCCAGAAGACGCCAAACGCCATTACCTGCTTGGCTATACCAGCAAACTTGCCGGAACGGAGCGGGGAGTGGTGAATCCGGAAGCGACGTTTTCGGCGTGTTTTGCGGCACCCTTTCTCACTGACAAGCCGGCGCGCTACGCAGACATGCTGATGGAGCGAGTCGCCCGTTACAACGTACCGGTATACCTTCTAAGCACCGGTTGGGTGGCCGGGGGATATGGAAACGTGGGCCGGATGCCTTTGCACTTGACAAGGGACTTGGTCAAGCGCATCCTGCGTGGCGAGTTGGACGATTTAGATACGACTCGCGATAACGAGTTGTTCCTCAGCGTACCTAAATCGATTCCGGGTATTCCCAATCAGTACCTTCACCCCAGGGACGGTTTTGCGAACGAGGATGAGTATGAACAAAAGCGCAGCGAACTCGTGCGGATGTTTTCGGAGGTTTTGCAGCAGTTCGGACTCTTTGCCGATGCAGCCAGCCGTTAAGAGCGCATGAACTCCAGGTGGACCGAAAAGACACACGTAACCACTGCGCCTTAAAACAGCCTGTAAACGCGGCCCCCTGTTCCGAGGTTTTCGGAATCAGGGGGCTTTTTGTACGCTCTAGAAGGTGTTGAACCACCTCAGCGCCACAACGGTGCCTTTCGCGACGGAACTGGAGTCCAAGCGGATTAAGCAATTGGTTTCGGCGAAGCTGGACATGACGCCGGACGATTGCGAAACGCGGGCGTCCACGAGGACTTCGCCGTCGACGACGACCGCCTTGGCGCGGAAAATGCGCACGTGTTTGATCGGTTTGAGTTCCAGGTCGTGTGCCAGTTTGCCTGAGGCCTGGAAGGGCGTGTCGTTCCAACCGCAGGCGCGGCGAATGACCGGGCGAACCAGGGTTTCAAATTGGACAAAGCCAGCCGCCGGATTTCCGGACATGGCAAATGCGATGTGGTCGCCTATTTTTGCCGCAGCAAACGGCGAACCTGGGCGCATGAGCACCTTTTTCACAGCTAAGCCTCCGGACAACTTGCTCAGCACATTTGGGACAAAGTCAAAGTCACCCGCAGAAGCTCCACCTGTAAGCAAGATGAAATTCGCCTTCTCCATCGATTGAACAATCGCTTGTTCAATCTCGGCAGGGTCGTCGCGCACGTAGTAAACACCTGTGACTTCGATGCCGTCTTCCACGAGCGCCCCTTTGAGGAAGGAGTCATTGGTTCCGTAGATCTGGCCAGGAGCGAGCGGTTGGTGAACGTCTTGTACCAGTTCACTGCCCGTCACGACAATGGCGGCGGCCGGGCGCTTAAAAACGGTCGCCGACGACACGCCAAATGTGCGTCCCAACGCAATGTCCGTGGCCTTTAAGACTGTGCCGCGGCGCAGGATGACGCTTCCTTTTCGGCCGTCTTCGCCTTCGGGTTGTACAGATTCGGAGTAGCGGACACTTTTCAGGACCACGACTTCCTTGGGAGACACCTCTTGGCACCATTCAAACCGCACGACGGTGTCGGCACCCTCCGGCACGGCGGCCCCGGTCATGATGCGCACGGCCTGTCCCGGTTCGACCTTCAGCCTGCACCATTCCCCTGCGGCCGCAGAGCCAATGACGGTCAGTCTTGCATTCTCCTGAGCGACATCGCCAGACTGGACGGCGAAGCCGTCCATCATGGCCCGGGCGAACGGCGGCACGTTGATGCGGGCCTTGACATCGGCTGCCAGTACTCTGCCTTGTGCGAATTCCAGTTCGACTTCTTCTATCGCCGGACTTGGCACGAGCGACTTTGCAACGTCCCATGCTTCATCAAATAGGTACACGCGGTCCATCCATCGAACTCCTGCCTTGGAAAAGTAGATGCGCGAATGAGAAAAAGCGGATACACGAATGACTGTGAAAACACTTACGCTTTGAGGATGGACTCGATTTCGTTCAGCGTTTCGGAATCCAAGGAGACATCTACAGCCTTGACGTTTTGAACGACTTGTTCGGGGCGGCTTGCGCCAATTAAAGCACTGCTGATGCTCGGCAAGCGAAGTACCCAAGCCAAGGCGAGTTCAGGCAGCGAGATTTCGAGGCGGTTGGCCAATTGTTTCAGTCTTTCCACTTTGTCCAGGCTGTCGTCGCTCAAAAAACGCTCCACAAATTGACTGACACCTGGCGTTGTCGCCCGGGTTCCCTGAGGACGCGGCTGGCCTTTTTCATACTTCCCAGTTAACACCCCTTGAGCGAGCGGCGAAAATACGACTTGTCCCATTCCAGCATCGTCGCAAATGGGGATGACTGCGTTTTCGATGTAGCGGTTCAACATGTTGTAAACCGGTTGACTGGCGGCGAGCTTATGAAGGCCAAGCTGTTGTTGCAGCTTAACAGCGGAGGCGATCTTGTCGGCCGGCCATTCGCTGATGCCTGTATAGAGAACCTTGCCCTGAACCGTCAGGTCCTCTAAGGCGCGCAGAACTTCCTCGAGGTCCGTTTCTTCGTCGTAGCGATGGCAGTAAAAGATGTCGACGTAGTCGACTTGCAGAGCGCGCAAACTCTGTTCGACCTGCGCAAAAATGTGCTTCCGGCTCAGGCCCCGATCGTTCACGCCGTTTCCTACAGGCCAGTAGGCTTTCGTCGTCAGCACGTAACTTTCTCTGGGGTAGGGCTTGAGTGCTTGGCCAAGCACTTGTTCGGCTGCGTGCGGAGTGGCACCGTAAACATTTGCGCAGTCAAAGTGGTTGATACCGAGGTCGTAGGCCTGTTCAATGCAAGCGACAGACTGTTGCTGTTCAGTGACGGTTCCGTATGTAAGCCAACTACCTAAAGCAATTTCGGACACCTTGAGTCCGCTGCGTCCCAAACGACGGTATTTCATAACTCCACCTCCAAGCTGTCTTCTCAACGTGTATTCTAATCTTTTGAACAAGTGCGGGCAATCGGCCAGGCCAAAGCCCTTTGTTCAAGAGCAAGTCTTGAAGAGCAGGACTGGAGAGAGGTGGTTAAGTGAAGTACCCCATTTTTCGATAGGTAAACGCGTCGTGCTTAAAAAATCCCAAACTACGCCACAACGCTTCTTGCCCGCGTTCTGGTGAGGCGGCGACCCAGCCGAAGCACCCGGCTTCGATGCTTTTGTCCATAGCGGCTTCCACCAAGACTTCCGCCGGTACAGGCGGGGTGTGGTTTGGCCAGAGCAAAGCGGGGTGGAGCGCAATGTGCTGAATGAACACATATCGTTGCCCGGAATGGTAATAGGAGCACATTACTCCAAACACCTTGCCGTAGGCATCGACGACTGCGATCTCCGGATACGGCTGCAGTCCACAGTGCGCCTGCCAAACCTCGTGTTGGATGAGCGCCAGGGCTTCGCTGCGGGAGTTCGCTTTCCAGCGTTGAAAAGGGACGGCTTGCGACCACGACCTGTAGACTTCACGCAGCACCTGTCTTTGGCTTTCACACTCGACCCAGGTTGTGGTAAACGCAGTTTTTTCCGCAGGAGTACCTCCGGTCCAGAAGGTCTTGAATCCGGACGATTCGCGGTTTCCTTCGATTTGCATTACGACCCCTTCTTTCAGTGCGCGAAGCTTTGGGTGTGTGAACCCTACACTTCGTTATGGCCCTGTTGTGACACTCTCAGTCAGGTCGTCTGGTGATCCATGCTTTCCGTGACAAGCCTTGGCACGTTTGTGGAATTTCAGCAGGACATGTGCTAACGTACATATTGTTGAACCACCATGGTAGGCAGGAACCCCGGTTCAGGGATGCAAGCCCAGCCCGGCCGTGCATCTGGTCATCGGAACATTCGGGTTCTCAACTGTAATTATGGCAGGGTTTCAAGAATCTATGAAGGGTGGTTTGGCTCATTGAGCAAACAGTACGAACAAGCTCCGGCAATGCAGCTGAAGGCGGGAACCAAGTACGAAGCCGTGCTGCACACGACCGAGGGCGACTTTACCGTGGAATTGTTGTCCGAGGCTGCACCCGTTACGGTGAATAACTTTGTGACTTTGGCGCGCGACGGGTTCTACAATGACGTTGTGTTTCATCGGATCATCAAGGGGTTCATGGTACAAACCGGCGATCCGACAGGCACAGGAATGGGCGGCCCAGGATATCGGTTTGCCGACGAATTGCCCCCGGCATTGCCGTACGAACCAGGTGTGGTCGCGATGGCGAATGCCGGCCCCAACACGAACGGATCACAGTTCTTTGTCTGCACGGGAGAGAGCTCCAAGCACCTGAACAACCATCCGAACTACACGGTTTTTGGACGCGTGGTTTCGGGGATGGAAGCGGTTCACAAAATTGAAGACACTCCGGTTGGCCGTTCCATGAGCGGAGAAATGTCCCAGCCGAAACAGGAAGTTAAAATTTCTTCGATTGACATTTTGGAAGCCCAATAGTTGACATTTTAGAAACCAGGTAGTTGAGCGGCAGAGGTTATTTTTCGCGATCGCGATGCTCGCGCACACGTTCACTGTGGTGCACGGGCACGGGGTGTAAGGCGGGATCGATGCGCCGCCACGTGTTCAGTTCGTTAATGCGGCTGGCATAGTCCGAGATTTCGGAGAAGTAGGCGGCAATCGTATCCCAATCTTCTTCGTGGTGTACGGCTTTCAAGAGGTCTTCGATGACGTGTTCAAACTTCATAATCTGTTCTGGGATTCTCGCGCGAATGGCTTCCCAGTGAACGAGGATGCGCTCCCTGTCTTCGGTAGGCAGGTCTTCAAACGCGACAGACAGATCGGGAACCTCGATCCCTAAACGGGCATCCAAGTTAAAAAATTGCATGAGCCCACCTCCTAAAGAAGAGTCGTGTGTTCGCGGTGACGGGATATAACACCCAAGTAGCTTATGTTTCCATAATAGGCCATAAAGGGTGATAACACAACGGTTGGACCGGTCGTCAACAGGGGTGAAGTTGGTGGAGGCTGCTCGAATTCAGAAAAATGTAAAACAAATGTTTGCAGCTGGCGTGTTCGTGGACCCGTTGCTCGTTCACCACTACTTTCGGTACTGTCACGAACGTCCAGCGTGTTCTGAGTTGGAGACCGTTGTGGCGGAAATGGCTGAGTGGTTTTACGGGCGTTACGTGCACCTGGATATGTTTTCGCCTTCGCTGGACAACATTCCGTTTTCCTCAGCCGTCATGAGGCGTTGCTTTGAGGACTCTCTGCGGTCTACGGCTTTGGCGGACGTTTATGAAGAAAGCGGACGCATGGAGTTGACCTGCGATGCGTTGCAGCGAGCACAGAGTAAATTGACCCAGCTGCTTGCAAAGATCGGCATCGAACGGTTGTACAAACTGTATTTCGCGATTTTGGCACACGACGTGATGCAGCCGCTGTATTTGCATCGCAAAATCACAGAGTCGGATTTTCTACAAGGCATTTATCACTATCCTTATTCCGAACGCGACCTCGACACCTATCTGCTCATTGGACTCGCGGTATCGTCATTCCGGTTAAAACACAACGACCATGTCCGGACGGTGCAACTCACTCGCCTGGGGACAACTCGCTACCTTTGGCTGCACGACACGCTGATGACCTCCTCATATCTGCAAAAACGGGTGAGCCTGTCGCGCATCTATCAGTTTGACAACTTCGAGGCCGCAGAACCGACGTTGGACACCATCCTGCCAAACGGGACTGCTTTGAACAGGGAGTATGTCCAGTGGCTGAAGCCTCAAGCGGGTTCCCACGTGCTCGAGGTGTCGTGTGGGAATGGCGGCCTGACATTTGACGCTGGCTTATACCAGCAGGTGGGGCCAAACGGCCGCTTGACCGCCGTGGATGTCTCGTACGAGGCCCTGGAGGGGGCACAGCGCAAGTGGCGCCAGTTGCAGTGTCCCCCCAATGTCGAGATGGTTGCTGCGTCCGTCGAACAGCTGCCGTTTGCCGACGGCGTGTTTGACGCATCACTGGGAAGTGGATTTTTGCAGTTTTACCATCCTAAGAAGGCGCTTGAGGAAATGCGCCGCGTCGTCGTTCCGGGCGGCATGGTATCGGTCTTTCAAGCACTTCAGTTTGATATCCAAAAACCTTTCTTTCGCGATTGGTTCGAACCGCTGTTTACTCTTGCGCGCCGCCATAACTCGGACCTATCGGGTACCCCCTTGCCGGTACGCGCGGACGTTGTCGGTTGGTTCCAACAAGTTGGGCTGGTCGACATCGAAGCCCAAACAGCGAACATGATGTGGGTGTTTGACGACCCGCAAGTGGTCGTTCAACACCTCATCAGTGAGGTCCGGTCATTCCAAAACGAACTCTTGCGACTGCCGTGGGGAGACCTCCGTTCCGTCGTTTCGGAGCTGATTGCGCGGGGTCGCGACGTCATACGCGAATATCCGTACCACGAGCGCGTGATGTTTGTGCCAAGCCTCATGATCAAAGGACGACGCCCTTCAAATGGGCTGTTGTCGTGAACCGCTCATGGTATGATGGGCTTATGAAGGGGGAACCCTGATATGCCGCAACGCGTCGCTTTCATCACGGGTGCCGCAAGGGGACTTGGGCACGCGACCGTGAGAGCGTTCCTCGGTGCCGGTTGGGATGTGTTTTTTACATACCGGAACAGTCGAGAGGAAGCTTGCGAATTGCTCGAAGAAGCAAACCGCCTCGGCCGGCGCGCCGTGGCGCGTCAGGTTGACTTAATGGACAAACAGGCCGTGTTGGACGCCGTCCATGCGTGCTTGCGCGAATTTTCTCACGTCGATGCTTTGGTTCACAACTTTGGACCGTTTGTGTTTGAGCGGGTTGCATTGGCCGAGTACACCGACGACATGTGGCAACGGATGATGACGGGCAACCTGGACAATTTCTTTTGGATGTACCGGGCCCTCATTGCCCAAATGAGGCGTCGCGCGTTTGGGCGCATCATCACAATTGGCTACGATGGTGCGGGAGGCGCTGTGGGCTGGCGATTCCGGGCCGCTTACGCCGCCGCTAAGGCAGGACTGGCGTCCTTGACCCGTTCGATTGCTCGCGAAGAGCGCCAAAACGGGATCACGGCCAACATGGTCTGCCCTGGAGATATCCGCGGTGCCCACAAGGCGCAGTTGATCCGGGAGGTGGCACGGCCATTTGATCCGCTGGGCCGGCCCCCTGTGGGCGAGGACGTTTCCCGGTTGATTGTATTTCTGTGCGAGCCCAACAGCCAGCAGGTCAACGGAACCGTCACGGAAGTGACTGGTGGCTACGACATTTTGGCGTACGATGACGGCAAAGACGTCGTGGCTGAAGAACCGCTGTACGGCACCGGCGATGCCGTATGGGTTTTTCCATGGGATGCCCCGGGGCGTGTTTTAGAGGCTGCGCGCGTCCCCAACCGGCACGTGGTCTACCGCGTGGAATCCGGAACAAAGACGGGGTCCTTTACTGCAGCTCAGTTAGCCCATTTTGACGGCGAATGAGTGGAGGTTAAATCGGTGGCGCATGTTGACAATTTACGCAGGCATTTTCCGGCTGTCCGACAGATGGCGTATTTGAATACAGGGACTTGCGGCCCTTTGCCCGACGTCGCGGCAGAGGCGATGCAACAGTCGCTCGGGAGGCAGTTGGAAAACGGACGCACGGGAGTCGGGTACTACACTCAACTCAAAGAGGCCAAGCAAAAGGTACGAGAGCAGCTTGCCATGCTGCTTTCGGTCAAGGAGTCTTCGCTTGCTCTGACCGAAAACACCACTCACGGCTTAAACATCGTCCTCTGGGGGCTTCCATTGAATCCTGGCGACGAAGTCATCGTCACCGATACAGAGCACCAGGGAGCCCTGCTGCCTGTATTCGCTCAAAAGCAACGGCGTGGCGCCGTCATCAAACTCGTCGACGGAACCCTTGCACCGGACCTTTTGCTAAGCGCCATTGAACAAGAAATGACGCCAAGGACGCGTTTGGTGGTCGTTTCGCACGTATCGTTCGAGACCGGAGCCCGGTTGCCCATCGAACGCATTGCCGACCTGGCTCACGCTCACGGCGCCAGCATTGCGGTGGACGGGGCTCAAGGCGCCGGGGCGGAAGCGTTCAATTTGGGGAGTACATCCATCGACTTTTATGCGTTCCCGGGTCAGAAGTGGCTGTGTGGACCCGATGGGACCGGGGCCTTGTATGTGCGGCCTCAGGCCATGCCGATTCTCGATCCCACCTACCTAGGGTTCCCCTCGCTGGCAGACGCCGAGGCATACAACTTCAGTGGTTCGTATCTATCTAGACCCGATGCGGGTCGTTATGAGCACGCCTTCACAGCGCTCGTCAATTGGATTGGGTTTGCGCGAAGTTTGGAATTCATGCGGGTCTCTGTGGGGTGGGATTACGCGTTTACGCGGATTCACGGCCTTTCCGGAGAGTTGATCAATGCATTGTTGAATTTTGATCACGTTCGGCTGTTGACCCCTCGCGACCAGCGCGTGGGCCTTGTGAGTTTTCAACTGCGCCACCAGGACCCGAAAGAATTTGTGCGCGAAGCCCAGGCCCGGTCCATCGATATCCGCGTCATTGCACACCGTTCGGCGGTCCGGGTGTCGACAGGTTTCTACAACACGGAAGACGAGATCGCGCGGTTTGTGCAGCTCGTGGAAAACGCGAAATAGGTCAGACCCCATGCACCGTTCGGCGATTTGGTTGGGTTATTTGGAGTCGTCGTCTGGGTTCGGATTGGCCGTTTGAGCCGTTTCGGCGCGTTTTAACGACCTCCCGAGCTTCCGCGTTAAAAACCACTGCAGCCCTGCGGCGAGCAGTAAAACGGCGACGAGGTAAAGCGGGTGTTGGCGAAACAACAAATCATCTCCTTTGTGGGTACCGCAGACAAAAAGTGTTCGCGGATGGGGTCACCCGCGAACACGAACCGAGCCATGCCGAGTCTCCAGTTGAACGCGAGCGGCGTCGTTTTCCAAAGCCTCGTTCAAAGGAATGTATTCAAAGCGCACGCTGCGTTGGCGGTTTTTGTCTTCGAACTCCGTAATGAACTGGTCCCCAGTCACATCCACTCGCCCGACGACACTTTTTGCGACGCCTTTGACACGCAGTTGACTGGAAAACCCCCTGCAATCAATCGTTCCGTTTTTCACGGAAACATATACGGTTTTTGTCTCTTCGCTGAGTGAATGATGCAAATCGACGTTGCCGTTTTGGGTCCGCAGGTGGATGCGCTTGACGGCTGAGTTATCCAACCATACGCCTCCATTGACGGTTTCAAGGTCCAGTTCCAGGGCGTGGACGGAGTCGCCCTGCAAATTCCCGTTTTGCGTACGCAAGTGAATTTTTCCCATCTGTTTGGGGACATACACATCAATGCCTGCGCCGAGTACGCCGTCTTTGTGACCGTGGATGACGACCAACTCGTAATCCGCTTCCGTCTGGCTCGATTGTAAAGCTTTGTTCAGCACGCGCTTGCCTTCCAGCAAGCTGTCTGTTTTCACCCTAGCCCGCACGACCAGCCGGACGTAAGACTCATCCCAAACATTCACGGACATGTCCCCGTTCGAGGTGGCCAATGTAATGTTTTCGACCTCGTCCGGAAGCACCACTTCGGTGCTGACCATGACCGATGAAGCGTTGTTGTTGAACGGCCAATTCTCGATTTGCTGCTCGACCGTCTTGCGCCACTCTCCCAGGGATTGCGCGACCGCTGAACTTACTTTTTCGCCAATGTTCTTGAGTTCATCCAACGGGTTTTTTTCGAGCACCTTGGATGCAGCGCTGCGCGGCGTTTTGTTGTGTTCAAGCGCTGCAAGCAGTGTATCGGCCTGTTCCACGGTGATTTTTTCCTCTTTCAGGAGTTCGAGGATTTTTTGGCGTTCATTCATCGCGATGTGTCTCCTTTCAACATGTCCAGGGCTTCTTCAAAAGTCAGTTCACCGGAACCCAGCGCGTCCAAAACACTCGTTTTGCTGTCGTCTTCTTCCTCGGAAACGGGAACGCTATACCCCATGGCGTGGATGATTTGGTCCAACTTGGAGCGGACGGTGGGATAGGATACTTTCAGATCCCGTTCAACTTCTTTGATGTTGCCCCGGCAGCGTAAAAATACTTCGACGAATTTCAACTGTTCCGGGGTGAGTCGATGGAGTCCAGAGGCTTCAAACGCCCCTTGCACTTTCGTCATACAGTGAGGACACGTTAGTTCACTGACGTACATCTGCTCCTGACAAGCCGGGCAGACGAACGGGATTGGGTAGGGCACCGGCAAACACCTCCTTAAGGGTTTGAACGAGGATGTGCGCGTACGGAGTTGTTCTTGCGGATTCACCTTTGCTTCCGTCCTCGTTCCGAATTTCCTTTGTTAATCAATATTATTCAACACAACATTAATATCGTCAATCTAAAACTTAAAAATGTGCATGTTGTACTTAAATATATTTATCTTCACGTGACTGCTGACCGTTTCCAACGGATGTCTAGGAAACGGTCGCTTTGTCTGAACGCCTGTTTCGGAAATTTGGATGGGCTCCGTACTTTCAGAACGCTCTATCTTGCCAAGCAAGTCCGTGTAATAATACATGTAGAGTCGAGGATGGGGAGGGTTCAAATTTGGGTATTCAAACCATTGGAGTTGTAGGCGCTGGGACGATGGGCAGCGGAATTGCACAGAGCGCAGCAAGTCACGGGTTTCAGGTGATGCTCTACGATGTCGACCCGGCGGCCGTGGACAGGGCTTTGGGGCGTATTACCAACCGTTTGGTACACGAGGTTCGCAAGGGACGCCTATCCCAGAATGAGACGGATGAGATTTTAAAGCGGGTTCGGGCCACGTCACTCCTTTCGGACTTCGGACAGGTCGACTACGTTGTCGAAGCCGCCAGTGAGCGCATGGAGGTCAAAAAGAAGATCTTTCAGAGCTTGGACGAGGTTTGCAGACCGGGTGTGATTTTGGCCACCAACACTTCAGGGTTGAATATTACCGAGATCGCGTCGGCGACGAACCGGCCGGAACAAGTCGTCGGAACTCACTTTTTTAACCCTGTGCCTGTGATGAAGCTGGTTGAAATCATTCACGGGGCTCAAACTTCGGACGACGCTGTGCAGATTGCCCTCTCGGTTTGCGAGCAGATGGGCAAGCAGTGCATTACAGTCAAAGAAGCGCCGCTGTTCGTCGTCAACCGGATCTTGGTTCCCATGATGAATGAAGCCATTTTTGTCCTGCAAGAGGGCCTTGCGTCGGCTGAAGACATCGACAAGGGCATGATGCTCGGAGCCAATCATCCGATTGGGCCGTTGGCCTTATCCGACCTTGTTGGACTGGACACTCTGCTCTTTGTTGCGGAAACGCTGTTCGAAGAGACAGGAGATTCCAAGTACCGCCCTGCGCCGTTGTTAAAACAGATGGTTCGCGCAGGAAGACTTGGCCGCAAAACGGGCCAGGGTTTTTACAAGTACGACGACTAATGCGCGAAGGGTACAGCCCGTTTTTCAATCGATCATTCCATCGTTGAATCCATCATTACGTTCATCGTTGAATCGTTTCAATCATTTGATGCTTTAATCATTCAATCGTTACATTATAAGGCGGATGGGGAGTTGAGAAGGTGTCAAATACGCGAGAAGTCTATATCATTGACGGAGCGCGCACGCCGTTTGGAACATTCGGCGGGTCTTTGGCCAGTAAAACGGCCACCGAACTCGGTGCGGCGGCTGCCACAGAGGCCTTGAAGCGAGCCGGCGTCGCTCCAGAAACCATCGACAACGTGGTTATGGGGAACGTCATTCAGTCCCACGATGGCGCGGCTTACCTGGCTCGACACGTCGGCCTTTCGGTAGGAATTCCGCAGGCCATCCCCGCGCTGACAGTCAACCGCCTGTGCGGTTCGGGCTTACAGTCGGTTCTAACGGCAAGCAAGGACATTTTGCTGGGAGAAAGTGAAGTGGCACTCGCGGGCGGCGCCGAGTCCATGAGCTTAACCCCGTACCTGTTGCGTTCTGCCCGGTTTGGCATGCGCATGGGACACAGTACTGCGGTCGACATGCTCAGCGAGGTGCTCACCGATTGTCACAGCGGCTACCCCATGGGCATGACAGCCGAAAATTTGGCGAACAAATACGAACTCTCCCGCGAAGAGCAGGACCAATTTGCGCTCCTCAGCCAGCAGCGCGCCACCGCTGCGCGCAGTTCCGGGCGCCTCAAGGAAGAAATTGTCCCCGTGGTGGTTAAAGGCCGCAAAGGAGAGGTCGAGGTGGTCGACGATGAGCACATTCGGCCAGAGGCTTCGCTCGAGGCCATGGCTCGGCTGAAACCTGCGTTTGCGAAGGACGGGTCTGTAACCGCTGCCAATTCCAGCGGGATCAACGACGGAGCCGGTGCGCTTGTACTTGCCTCTGGAGATGCGGTCAAACAACACGGGCTAAAGCCGTTGGCGCGCCTTGTAAGTTACGGAGTGGTCGGTGTCGATCCAGCCTACATGGGCATTGGTCCAGTCCCGGCAATTCGCCAGGCGTTGCAGCGGGCGGGGCTTGGCATGGACGAGATTGCGCTGTGGGAGGTCAACGAAGCGTTTGCCGCCCAGTACCTGAGTGTTGAGAGGGAGCTTGGTTTGCCTCGGGAGCGCACGAACGTCAACGGCGGCGCGATCGCGTTGGGCCATCCCGTCGGTGCCAGCGGAGCGCGTCTTCTCCTGACTTTGATGTACGAATTGCGTCACCGCAAGGAGCGGTACGGCGTTGCCTCCTTGTGTATCGGCGGAGGCCAGGGAATCGCTGCGGTCGTGGAGAATCTCCAGTAGGTTTTTTGAACCGTTGTGCAGGAGACCCGTGACTCGCTGGCAAGAGACACGGTATCGCCGAAAAATCCAGTCCAGTGGCACCCTATGCGGTGCCACTTTTCACGGACGCGGCCTCGCAACCGCTTGCCTGCAAAATCTCTTCGCTGATGGGTCGGTTGCGGACGGCCCCTCAACCTCTTGCGTCATAACGACAGATCCCCGCGCCTTAGCCCCTTCGGGTACAGGTTATTGGTTCGCCCCGTTACGGACTTCCCCCAACCCAACGGCAAACCGCCGTAGTTGACCCACGTGAACCCGCTATGGTCCGCTTCCGGGAGGGCATTACCGCTCAAGTAATCGCGCGCGGTTTGTTCGTCCACGTCGAGGTGATTGCGCGCCAGCGAGGGGTGAATGGCCATCGCCAGGTTGTGGTGAGGTTCAAAGCGATCGCGCACCATCGACGCCAGACAGACACCGGGACGGAGTACTCTCAGCCCGGCGAGCGACAGACCTTCGGGTGGTGCCGCAAACACGCTGCCGCCTGAGACCACTGGGTGCAGCCACGCCGCAGGAGGGTCATTGGTCAGCAATTGCCTGAGCCACTTTTCCCACTGGACAGAGTTCCATGCCGTGCTTTGAGCCGGTGCCTTGGCTCCCTTTTTCCCCTTGTTCGGGCTCCCAAGCAACTCTGTTTGGCGCGTCGTTCCTGGTTGCCGCGCCGCCCGTTCGCCAGTGGGGTCCAGACCATCGCCATGGATGCTCAACAGAGCCACAAAGTGTCCCTCGCCCCGCCCTTGATGCGGCCACAACCGCCGAGTATGGAGCAATTCCCGCAGGCCGTTCCCCCAATCCGGACGCCCGGAGTCCCAACCCGGCCAATCGGGGAGTTGGGTCACGGAAACCCGAAAGTTTTCCACAGCCCACGCGATGACCTGCTCGTTTTCGATGGCGTTGAACGTGCACGTCGAATACACCAAGCGGCCCCCGGGACGGACCATGCGAATCGCTTGCTGCAAGATTTCCTTTTGCCGGGCAGCGCAAAATGCCGGCGCATCGCCTCTCCACTGCTGCGCCGCCTCCGGGTCTTTACGAAACATCCCTTCACCTGAACACGGTGCGTCGACCAAGACAGCGTCGAACCAACGGGAAAACGGCTGTGCCAGGCGGACCGGGTCTTCGTTGACGACGACGGCAGGTACGCCGGTTCGCTCGAGGTTTTGCGCCAACACGACGACGCGGCTTGGATGGATCTCGTTGGCCACCAGCACGCCCTTGCCCGCCATGGCTCGTCCAATCGCCGTCGTCTTGCCCCCGGGTGCGGCGCATAAGTCGAGCACCCGCTCTCCGGGCTTCGCATTCAGGGCAGCGGCCACCGCCATTGCAGAAGGCTCTTGCAGGTAATAGGCCCCCATTTCGTGATAAATGAGCTTCCCAAGCGTACTGTCAGCGTCGATGTAAAACCCGTCGGTCAGCCACGGAACGGGATCGCGAAGTTGCCCGGCCACGGAGGCCGGAACTCCTGGCAATGGCCCCTCCACGGCGTAAACAGGATGTACGCTGGCAACGGCCTTGCTTTCCGCCGCAGCAGGGATTGCTGCATGGGCCGACGGAGTGACGCGGTGAAGCCGCACGGCGCGTTGTGCAGGTTGAGTGTAAGCCGACAGGAACAAAGGCCATTCGTCTGCCAGCCAGGTTTTCATTTGATGTTCGAAGCCTTCAGGGAATCCAGGTAAGCTCACGCCTACTTCTCCTTTAACAAATATCCGGTATCCGTAAATATCCGGCAAACGCCAATCCGGCAAACGCCAGTCCGGTTCGACGTACGGGCCAAACCTTAGGCTCTCACGCCGCTTCTCACGCACTTTCTCACGCCGGGTTGGCGTACGTGAGCTCCAGCGTGAAAGCCCATTGTCCCATCCATCATACCACGCCGCCAAAACTCGCTGCTCAAAGAGCTCGTCGACCGCTGGACGGATGAACCGGGCTCAAGAAAGCCGACGTTTTGACCGGCTTAAGGGACCCCGGCGGCCGCTGGACGGACCGGCCGCCCCCAGCAAGACCATTGAGATTTTTGCGAATGGTGGTATATTGGACAAGGTGAATTTACACGTTTGAGGAGGAGATGACTGTGCCTACACAGCCGTCGAAAGAACTGGTCGTCGTGCCAAATCCGCACCCGGACCGGGTGTACGATGTGGAAATGTCGACGCCAGAATTTACAACCCTGTGTCCAATGACCGGGCAACCGGATTTTGCTGTTATTACGATTCGATACCAACCCGGGGAGCACTTAGTTGAACTGAAGTCTCTGAAACTCTATCTGTGGAGTTTTCGCAACGAAGGCCACTTTCATGAGGATGTCACCAATATCATTCTGAACGATTTTGTCTCGGTTTCGAACCCGCGATACGCGCAGGTGACGAGTGATTTCACCGTCCGTGGAGGCATCTCTACCAAGGTAACCGTCGAGTACCGCAGCCCCAATTACCCAGAGATCGCGTAACCTTTAATGGGTCTAGGTGCGTTTGTCCAGTTGTGATTTTGCCGTGAGGAACTGCTAAGAGTCGTCTTAGCAGTTTTTTGTTATAGGCGCGCCTTTGCGCGCGCCAAGCGTGAAGGCTCTGCCTTTCACCCTTGACTCCCTGGAATGACTATCGATTTTGTACCCGAGACCTGGAAATCACTCCCCCGGCGACCTTCCATTTTGCCCCGGCGTTTTCAACGCCCATGAAACGCACACGCGAA
Source organism: Alicyclobacillus tolerans (assembly GCF_021739485.1). Classification (GTDB taxonomy): domain Bacteria; phylum Bacillota; class Bacilli; order Alicyclobacillales; family Alicyclobacillaceae; genus Alicyclobacillus_K; species Alicyclobacillus_K tolerans_A. The sequence continues at coordinate 55,872 of NZ_JAJFNK010000016.1, read as the reverse complement.
AATCCACAAACGACCTCTCCATTTGTCCTTTCACGGGTTGGACAACTTGGCATAGGGTGTATCACGAGACAACGCCGTACAATCTCGTATACCCGATTGGCACCAGGGGAGGAATTCGATTGAACATTCTCGTTACCGGAGGCGCGGGATTTATTGCGTCACACGTGGTCGATGACCTCGTTGCAGCCGGTCATCAGGTGGCAGTGCTCGATAACTTCAGCACTGGCTCAAGAGTGAATGTGAATCCGGACGCCCGACTGTACGAGGTAGACCTTCGCGACGCGAAGCGGGTGGAGGACGCCATCCGGAATTTTAAACCGGATGTCATCAACCACCACGCAGCCCAAATGGATGTCCGAGTTTCCACCCGGCTGCCCCGTCTCGACGCAGAAGTCAACATTGTGGGCTCTATCAATTTAATTCAGTCTGCGGTGAGGCATGGCGTTTCAAAGGTGGTTTACGCATCGACCGGAGGCGCCGTGTACGGGGAACCTCATGAGCTTCCTGTCAAGGAAACCCACTCCATCCAGCCGCTTTCACAGTACGGAATTTCGAAACACACCGTCGAACACTACCTGTATCTCTATGCACACAACTACGGGCTGGACTACACCGTTCTCAGGTATCCCAATGTCTATGGGCCGCGGCAAAACCCCCACGGTGAAGCCGGCGTGATCGCAATTTTTCTGAACCGGGCCCTTCGCAAAGAGCGACCGACCATTTTCGGCGACGGGTTGCAGGAGAGGGACTACGTATTTGTTTCCGACGTCGTCAACGCGAACCGGATCGCGCTTGAAACAGGCAGCCGGCAAATTTTCAATATTGGCTCTGGCGTAGGAACAAGTGTCATCGACATTGTGAAAGTCATAGAACAGGTGACAGGGGTTCCTATGGACCCTCTCTACGCGGAACCGCGCGTAGGCGAAATTCACAAGATTGCGTTGGATGCTTCCAAGGCAAGCAAAACACTGGGGTGGCGGCCGCAGGTTCCACTCGCGAAGGGCATTGAGTACACATACCAGAGTCTGCTGCAAAACCAAGACAGTGTTTTTGCAAACGAGGGGCGGGGGGTGACGCAACCGTGATCATTTCCAAAACTCCTCTTCGTATCAGTTTGTTCGGAGGCGGCACCGACATTCGCAGTTTTTACCAATACGAACCAGGCATGGTGTTGAGTTCGAGTATCGATAAGTACGTGTATGTGGTGGTGAAGCGCCGTTTTGACGACAGTATCCGCGTTGCCTACTCTCAAACCGAGACCGTGCCGTCTGTAGATGAAATCCAGCACGACTTGGTCCGGGAAGCGATGAGAGTCGTGGGTATCAAGTCTGGTCTGGAAATTGTCACCTTATCGGACATTCCGTCGCGCGGCACGGGATTAGGTTCCTCAAGCGTCGTCACGGTCGGTTTGTTGAACGCGCTGTACACCTATATCGGGCACCGCCCGGGTCCAGAGCAACTGGCCAAGGAGGCCTGCCACATTGAAATTGACGTCTTAGGAGCGCCCATTGGCAAACAAGACCAGTACATTGCCGCCTACGGAGGGTTTCGCAAGTTTGAGTTTCGCCCGGACGAGTCGGTCAATACGGAAGAAATTCCGATCGAAAAACCTGTGTTGAGCGAGTTGCAGGACAGTCTCTTGCTGTTCTTCACAGGAATGACCCGTTCCGCTTCCGTCATTTTGAGAAAACAAATGCGCGACATGCCGAACAAACTTCATACGTTCCGGGCCATGAAACAGCAGGTCGACCAAGCTCTGATACACTTGAACGCCAAAAAACCAGCGCGGCTCGGCCGCGAACTCCACCGCGCATGGCAACTCAAACGGAGCTTGAGCGACGGAATTACCAACTCTGCCATTGACGAGTTCTACACGAGGGCCCTTCAAGCCGGGGCATATGGCGGGAAAATCGCAGGGGGCGGCGGCGGTGGATTTTTGCTTTTGTACTGTCCGGCCGCCAGGCAAGCCCGGGTCCGAGCCGCTTTGCACGACTTGCGGGAACTGCCTTTTCGCTTCAGTGAACGCGGCTCTGAAATCATCTTTTATCAAGAGGAATGACGATGAAAACCATATTTCTCGATCGCGACGGCGTCCTAAACCACCGCATTAAAGGCGGCTACGTACGAACTGCGGACAAGTTTGTTTGGGAAAAAGGGGCACGAACCGCGCTTCGACAATTGACGCAAGGCGGGTTTCAAATCATCGTGGTCACGAATCAGGCCGGGATCGGAAAAGGGTTGATGACCTTCGACGACCTAGAGCGCATCCACGTCAAGATGAAAAAGGAGGCCCAGGAGGCTGGAGGGTTCATCACGGACGTGTACTACTGTCCGCACACTGCGCAAGAAGGGTGTGCGTGCAGAAAACCTCGACCCGGAATGCTCGTTCAGGCAGCACTCGATTATGGAATCGACCTAACTTCTGCGGTGTTCGTGGGCGATTCCATCACCGACGTCATGGCCGGAAAAGCCGCACGCACAAAAACTGTGCTGATAGCCGGATGTTCACAGGTGTGTGACACGGTCCGCCATGGTACCGTTGCTGCTACAGGACTTTCAACGGCGCAAACGGGCGACCCGGGTGCTAACGCCGCTTGGTCGGGGATGTCCAGCTGTCCAGACGGGGTGGCCGCATCTCTTTTTGAAGCCGCGCAGACTATTCTCAAAGGGGAAATTTAACGATGACAACCAGATTTACCGACTTTTATTTCTCCGAAATTCAAAGAGTTCTATCCGCCATCGACACAGAGAAGATAGAAGACCTTGTATGGATGATTTTTAACGTGTGGAAAACAAGCGGAACCGTATTTTTGCTCGGCAATGGCGGTTCAGCGGCGACGAGCAGCCACTTTGCCTGCGATTTGGCCAAGATGACCAGAGTGGGGGACGAAGTGTCCAATTTCAAAGTCTTGGCGTTGACGGACAACGTTCCACTCATCACGGCTTGGGCGAACGATACCGACTACAGCCGGGTTTTCGTGGAACAACTTCGCCCCTTTGCGACGGGCGCCGATCTGGTCATCGGCATCACAGGCAGTGGCAACTCCGAAAACGTCCTCCGGGCGTTGTCCTATGCGAACAAAGCCGGCTCTCAAACGGCTGCTTTGACAGGGTTCTCCGGAGGTAAGGTCAAAAACGTTGCACAACACACGATTGTTGTGCCTTACGACAACATGCAGCTGATCGAAGACGTGCATTCCCTCATTACCCACGCCGTGAGCCTGCAGTTGCGAGCGATGCTGATGGATTATCAAGCGACAGGGTCGGCCGCGAGAATTGCGCCGCGTCCTCTGAAAAGCATCTACTAAAGGTTTTAAAGACAGTTTTTAGAGGCTGCTGAGAGAGTTTTGAGCTTCCTGAGAGAACAATACCGCGTAGATGATTTCTCGCTTTGCCGTCCCTTGCTGCAACATTTGCAGATGAAGGGCAAATCCAGACGGGTCCGGTTCACGGCCTAGGACCTGGTGGTACGTCGCACGGATAAACTCTTCTCCGTCATACATTGCAATTTGATTCAAAAGTCGTACCAATTTGCCCGTACGGCGCCTTTTTAGGGTCCGGGTTCTGCGATTGCGCGCAACCGATGGTCTCGTCTGCAGCAACTCCTGCAGGACTTGCCATTTCATCGCGCCGGACCTCATTTTGCGCAAGTATTTGCGAAGCGTCCGCCTGCGGGGGTTCAAACCGTAGACGGCGCGATACAACGACGCGACAAATGCGGCTCCGTCGCGTTTGAGCAGGCTGTTCACGGTCCGGAGAACTTCCGTTGGGGGCACCGTAGAAGCGTCTTTGAACGGCGGCTTGGCAGCAACAGCCGCCTGCCTGTCAGAGTTCACACCGATCCGACTGAAAGCCTCTTGGGAAAACAGGATGGATTGCAAGACTTCGTGTCTGGAAGGGTTGGAAAGCAACATGTTCAAATGGGTTTGCAGACCTGCGGCATCCGGGTCCCGGGCCAAAACCTCCCAGTACAACCCGGACACAAACACTTCATCGCTGGTATGAAACCAAAAGTTCAGTCGCGTTGCAACGGTCCCATCCTCTGTTCCCGGAAGAAAGTCGCCCGGCGGTGCTGTCACTAAACTGCGGAACTCTTCGGAAGTTACGAATGACTGGAGAACTGCACCTTTTGAGGTTTCGGACAAGAGACGGAGTTGGAATTGGAGCCCTTCGTCATCGGGATCGCGGTTCAAAAACTGCCGGTACAACTGGGTTACAAACTCAGACCCCTCTGCGGCAAACGCGCCTTGCAATCGTTCTAGAACTGTAGGCAGTTGTTGCAGGTCGGACGGAAGCTGACGAAGAATGGGTTCCATTTCCGGGTCCTGTTCCGAGTGCGGAGGTTGCACTGCAACAGCGCCGCCCTCGGCGGGTGTGTCCCCGGCATTTGCTTTCATCACCTCCGCGATCCAACTCGCTGCAGAGTCGTGGACATCCCGGACCACAGGATGCACAAAATACACCCCCGGTGTGCGCGCTGCCTCTTGAACCTGCTCTAAAGACAAGCGGTCTGGCCAGGAATCGTACATGCGCTGCGGTTCAAGATAACTCCGAACGTTTCCGCCGGCGCGAACAACGAGCGTCACGTAAAGCGTTTCCTCCAAGGCGAACACGTGGGTTTGTTGAAGGTTCCTTTCCAACAGGGGCACGTCGATCAGGGAGAGCACCTTAGACACAATGTCGCGGCGAAAGACCTGACCAGGATTAAATGTTCCATAGAAATAATCCGTTTGGAAGAACGGTTGCCACTGACTCCACTCAGACATCATGTCGGTGACCAACGGCCATTCGCTGCTTGCATGAAAAGGGTCGTATTTCTCAACGTGTTGCGCCATAAAATCGTAGTTCTCCATGGTGGCATTGAGGTAATCTTCAAAACCGCGATTGACAAAGACAAGGTCGGAATCTGCGTAGACCAGGAATTGGTATGGGAGTTGTATTTCATCCAGCCACTTCATCACGTCGAACAGACAGCGACCCACGCCTTGGCCGACATTCAGTTGCAATGGACGGCTGTACGGACAGATGTCCACGTCGAGCCCTTCACCCAGCTTTTCATCTGTACCTCCGTTGTACAACACGATCCGGCAACCTGGATTGAAATGCCGGATGTTCTCGATTTGCAACTTCAGAAAATCTTTGTGACCGTGTGCCAAAATCGCAAAACAGAGCATGTTGTACCTCCCTTAGCTTCTCTTTCAAATAACCCCCGTACACGGTGAGCGGCGGGCTACTTTCCCTGGGTGTCGGGGACTGTTTTGTGGTGTACCACGGAGGCAATTTTGTTCCGATCGTCCACAAACACGACTGCCGGTTCAAGGTTTTGCCACTCCTCATCCGTTACCATCGCCAAGGACAACAAGATGACGGTGTCTCCCACTTGAAAGTGGCGGGCCGGAGGACCGTTCAGACAGAGCGTTCCGGATCCAGGTTCCCCTGCGATCGCGTACGTTTGCCACAACACGCCGTTGGAGAGGTTGGTGATTTGAACCATTTCAAAGGGCAGAATGTTTGCAGCTTTCATCAGATCTTCGTCGATGGTGACACTGCCCATGTAGTTTAAGTCCGCCTGCGTCACCGTCGCTCGATGGATCTTTCCTTTGCACACCGTTCTGAGCACGTTCCTTGCTCCCTTCTGACATCTAGGCATCTGTATAGCCAGCATATTCTCACCTACATATAATGTGCTGGGCTGAAAAACGAGGTGACGCATATGGAACGATTTGACTCGAGAATTGGGGTAGTGACTACAGTTAGGGCGACGAGACGAAAAACCGGACATGGGTGGGGGCAGCGACCGCCCATGTTCTTTTGCCAGATGGCAGAACACGCCGCAAAACTGCGGACGGAATTTACGATGTTTGCACCCGATGACGTGCACTGGGGAAACGGCACGGTGCGAGCGTGGGTACCACAAGACCCGCAAAAACCGTACGGATCGTGGGAGCGAAAGCTCTGTCCGATTCCAGACGTATTGTACGAAAACGTCTATGTCCACCTTGCGATGAAAGGATTTGCCGTTGGATTGCGCCAGGAGGCCAAAAAAAGAGGCATTCCGGTTTTCAATCCACCCCTTCCAGGCAAGTGGATGTTGGACCAGTGGCTGCGAAAAACGGACTTGAGCCGGTATTTGCCTCCCACGAAACGATTGGGGGACGTGCAACTCGCCATGGAGCAAATCCGCCGCTGGGGCCAAGCTTACGTCAAACCGATTGGGGGTTATGGCGGAGCAGGTGTGACCCGGATTGAGGTCCTTGGCGCGAACCGCTACCGCGTATCGGTGGACCGCAGTGCGAAGGGTGTGACCCGCAAGGAGCGTTTTGAGGTTGCGAGTGACCAACTGCGCCGCCTCCTGGGAAGGCGCAAGCTTGTGCCCCATTTGGTGCAGCAAGGGTTGGACCTCATGACCGTCAAGGGACGCAAAGTGGATTTTCGCGTCGTCGTGCACCGGGATGCGCAAGGAGAATGGCACGTCGTGGGCGTGGTTCCCAAACTCGCTGCCGTGGACGGAGTTGTGACGAATCTCATCGCCGGAGGCGAGAAGCTGTCTCTTCAAGACGTCGTACTGCTGGCAGCGGCCGAACACAAACAGATTCCCGTTGTAAAAATCGAAGAGTGTGCTCTAAACATCGCCGAGCGAATCAGCCGCAGCTACTCGTACGCCGGGCTCATCGGGTTCGACCTCGGCGTCGACAAATCCGGCCGCGTCTGGATGATTGAAGCCAACCCGAAGCCGGCCCGTTCGCTGCTCACCCCAGACATGCGAAAACTCGCGGCGCGCTACAGCACCGAATTCGCCGTCTACCTGGCGCGGCGCCAGCGTCGGCTGGGGCGTGGGATGCAAGCCGTATCGGCAGTGGCCGGTGTGGGGGAAGAGCAAGGAACGTCTGGAACACAAAGGAAGCGGCCAGTTAGGCGGACGAGTGAGCGCAGGAGCGGAAAAGTGAGCGGGCGAAACATCCAGACGGGTGGGGAACCGAGTACCTGGACGGTTGGGGCTCCAGGCAGCTGGCAAGTGAATGAAGTGGATCGCGGGAATGTGAGCGGTCCGGTACACTGGCAGGAAAGTGGAGCAAATAGCTGGCCATGGACACCATGGACACCCCGGACACCGCGCGAGCCTGTGAACCGGTTTGACCGCGAGTACGGAGACCGACACGAGAACGGGATCGTCCAAACTGGGTTCGGATCGAATAGGGATGAGATTCACTTGCAGGAGGTCAACAAGACCGAGGGTAGGGTGACAGGGGTGACAAACCCATCAGGGATCCTTTTGCTGTCACGGAAATGACTACATGCCACACGAGGGATCGATGTAGTTGGCCGGACTCGGCATCAGAATAGTCACTGGCTGCTGGAAAGGCCTTTGAGGCAAAACGGGCGCACTGTAGAGCAAATCCCTTGAGCACAGCAAACATCTGCGGCTCGGGGGTTTTTGTTATGGGGTTTATCAATGTCAACATAGGATAATACCTAAACTGTAGTAAAAAATTCCGATTATCGTGCTAGAATTGCCCTGTAACCCATACTCGGAGAGGTTTTGTTGCCTTTAAACCCGGATGAGTCCGCTCGTAGGATCCGAAAGTCTCTTGAAAGCCACTACGGTGTTTCAATTTCTGTCATTATTTCGGACACCTTTGGTCGGCCTTGGCGATTAGGCCAAACCAATGTTGCCATTGGAGTGTCCGGGGTTCCCATATTTGCGGATTACCGCGGTCGGCAAGATAGTTTTGGAAACACGATGCAGGTGAGCCAAATTGCTGTCGTCGACGAGTTGGCCGTGCTGCCGAATTGGTCATGGGCAAATTTAATCGCGTTCCAGCGGTGGTCATTCGCGGCTACACTTACGAAGTTGTGGATGAGTCCATCTCTCAGATAACGCGGCCTAAAGAAAAGGACCTGTTTATAGGAGTGCCAGGTATCACCTCGTATAAGCCAGTAGTACCTAGCGGCTTTGCGACAACGGACTCGGTCGATTCTAGGTTTACCCTATGGAAACATGCAGTTGTATCTGAGAGGTAGTAACAGAGCATTGAAGAAGAAATCCCATGAGCAGTATGGGTTCATGGGATTTCTGTTTTGGGTCGGTCTGTCTCAACGGGACGAAAAGGTTTGACTCAAGAGCAAAATACCGGCTCACGCAGCAGATCAACGATTCCTGTAGTCAATTCATTTTCAAATTGGTTCTCCGCTGCGCTTCATTTCATCCAAGTATCCGTAAATGGTGACCTTAGAAACATTCAAATTTTTTGCCAATTCATCAATAGCCCCCTTAATGAGAAACAGACCTTTTTCATTGAGAAAAGAAACTATTTTCATCTTGTCGACCTTATCCATTTCTGAGACTGAAACAGGATATTCGTTAATTGCATATGTGATTAAGTCTAGAACAACACGCCATACACTGTCTATGACGTCCTGTTCTTCTTTAGAGTCGTTTTCTTCGTCAACCCGGATAAAATCTTGGAGGAAGGGTACGGAGTTGACTAAAGCATCAATGTCTAAATTGATACAGAAGGCTCCGATTGCCACGCCACTATCATCTCGAATTATGGAGGTGGAGGACTTAATAGCTCTCCCATCAGCAGTGGTTGTGCGGTAGTTACTTACGTGATCATCCCGAAACTTGTCAGAACGAAGTACTTGGTAAATTAAATGACGAAATGACTCGCCGACGTGTCGATTTGTAACTGCGCCATTTTTCGTGTAGACAACCGATGATTGGGGATGGGTCAAGTCGTGTAAAACCACTTCACAGTGTGTGCCAAACATTTCGGCTACAGCTTCCGCAACAGGGATGAATTTGCGAATTGTATCATTCATGGGTACCTCAGGAAAAACACTCATGAGTTGGACCTCCGTTATGCTCGTTTAACTGACTTTTCTACGTAAGTCATGCCGAACGAAAAACATCGTGTCAAATCAAATCTGACATCAGTCTGGGCCATATATAATATTTTATAGTAAATATATCTAAAAAGTCTATAATGACGAATAATACAATAATTAATTATATAGAAGAATTGTATTTATGGAACAAATTTAACGGGTTTATGGAAATGAACAACAATGGACTGTGCTTTTACAATGAAGGCAAAAATTCCAAGTGAATTTTATAGCCGCAATGCACTTGAGTTTGATGCGTATTTACACAACACCAAAAACACCTGGTTACTTAATAAAAAAGTATTGATAAATATTTATTGAAGCCATATACTTTGTTTAAATAGTTCTGAAAATTATACCAATAAACCATCGAAGACAAACGATAAGTAAACCAAGACGTTTTTAGTCGATCTCGGAAAGGATGATGAAACAAGCATGAAACTTGACGGAAAGGTAGCCATCGTAACTGGGGCAGCAAGCGGTATCGGTCAAGCATCAGCGGAGCTTTTTGCAAAGCATGGGGCACAAGTGGTCGTTGCAGACTTACAGGTTGAGAAAGGAGAAGAGGTTGCCAGAAAAATTCGAGACCAGGGCGGGAGCGCTGTATTCCAGAGAACTGACGTCGCCGAGGTACAGGATATTAAAGATATGGTTGCGCGTGCCGTAAATAAGTGGGGCAGAGTGGATGTCCTGTATAACAATGCCGGAATTGCCCAACCGATTCGGCCAATTGAGGAAGTAAGTGAAGACTTATTCGACCGAGTGATGCGTATTAACGTACGTTCGGTTTTTCTTGGTTCTAAGTATGTTGTACCTGTTATGAAGCAACAGGGGGGCGGTTCCATCATCAACACGGCATCTATTGCCGCAGTGAAACCCAGGTTAGGCCACAATGGCTACGCGGCTTCCAAAGGAGCTGTAATTACCTTGACGAAATCGCTAGCCAGTGAATTAGCAAGTTATAAAATCCGAGTCAATTGTATTAATCCTGTGGCCGTAGACACGCCAATGGCTCCCGAATTTCAACCAGACGTGGACGTAAATGCAGCAAAGGAAAGTTACAAGCAAACTATCCCTCTTGGGCGAATGGCTAGTCCATTGGACATTGCACGCGGCGCACTGTATCTAGCGTCGGATGACGCAGAACTTGTAACTGGTATTGAACTTAACATTGATGGGGGAAGAGCTCTGTGATCGTGATTTCCCAGAAGAGAAATATTTTCTGGTTCAATTATCTGAATAAAAAATAAATTTACCGGAGGGAACCGTATGGATGATTTCAATGCTGCTGCTCCTACCGCGACGAAGTCCCCATTCACTAAACGGAAAACCAAAGCTCGTTTTTCAATTTTACTCATCGTGTTTGTAAGTACAGTCATCAACTATATCGACCGTGCAAATATATCTATTGCTGCACCTGTTATGAAGCAAGCACTCCATTTAAATCCGGCACTGTTAGGACTAGTTTTTTCTGGATTCGCCTGGACCTACACAGTTATGCAGATACCAGGAGGATGGCTTTTAGACCGGTTTGGTTCAAAGCTCGTATATGGAGTCTCCTTAATTGTGTGGTCGGTCGTCACAGTTTTTATGGCCTCGGCAAGAGGATTTGGTTCTTTATTTGGTCTACGATTGGGGCTTGGAGTTGCGGAATCTCCGGCATTTCCGACGAACAATCGACTGGTGAGTACTTGGTTTCCGAAACAAGAACGTGCATTAGCTACAGGCGTCTACCTAGCAGGCGAATACGTTGGACTAGGTTTTCTAACCCCTGTTTTAGCTTGGATTCTTGCCTCATTTGGTTGGCAACAAATTTTTATTATTACAGGTATCGTAGGGTTAATTTGGGCTATCTTTTGGTTTAAGTTTGTACGGGATCCACAACATCATCCACGTGTTAATGCAGAGGAACTCGATTACATTAAGGAAGGAGACGGACTTGGCGATTCAATACGTGAACGTCATACTGTGAAATGGGCACAATTGGGGGATTTATTCAGACACCGTCAACTAGTTGGCATATATATTGGTGAGTTAGCGGTGGTCGCGACCCTTTACTTTTTCCTGACCTGGTTTCCCACCTATCTCGTAACTGCTAAACACATTACTATCATTAAAATGGGGTTCTATGCCTCGATTCCCTATATTTTTGCTTTCGTAGGGTCTTTGTTCGGAGGCGCTTGGTCGGACTGGATGATTAGACGGGGAGTTTCGCTAAGTGTTGCCCGCAAGATACCCATTGTGATAGGACTTTTACTTGCAAGTGTGATTATTCTTGCCAATTACACAAATTCCATTGGTGCGGTAATCACCATTATGTCTATTGCTTTCTTTGCCCAAGGTATGTCAAACATGGCCTGGGTACTGGTATCAGATGTGGCACCTCGCAATCTGATAGGTACGGCTGGCGGAGTTTTCAACTTTAGTGGTGGTGTTTCGGCTGTGGTCACTCCCCTGGTTATTGGCCTGATTGTAAATGCCACCCATTCCTTTAACGGAGCGCTCGCGTTTATCGCAATTGTCACAGTTATTGGTGCTTTGTCTTATATTTTTGTTGTTGGCAAGGTACGTCGTATTGAAGAGCCGGAGTTGTAAGCAGTTTTCCCTGTGCCTTAGTCTGGGAGGAGGAATAGTCATGCTTGACTTCGTACTCCGAAATGGTGTCATTGTGGATGGTACTGGATTAACAACCTTCTTCGGGGACGTGGGTGTGGGGATGGAAAAATTAAAAGTGTGGGCCAAGTTGAGGACCGTGGTTTTGAGGAACTAGATGTTCGTGGCCTGGTTATCTGTCCCGGGTTTATTGATGCACATACTCATTCCGATTTTTCGCATTGTTGGCACAACTGAATTCCATTCCAAAGGTGACCCAAGGCGTCACAACTGAAATTATTGGAAACTATGGTTTCTCGGTTGCACCTATACGACATACAGAAGCCATCGAATCTTTTCGCCTTTATTCGACTCCGGTTTTGGGTTTTCCGAACCAAAATTGGGATTGGAAAACTTATAGGGAATATACCGAGAACGTACAAGATGCCGGTCCGGTTGTGAATTACGCGTCTCTTATTGGTCACAGTACTCTAAGATGTGCAGTGATGGGTTTTGATGCCCGTCGTCCGAGTACAAACGAAATTGAGCAGATGAAGGAACTTTTGGCCCAGGCAATGCAGGAAGGTGCCCTAGGAATGTCTACAGGATTAGTGTACTAGGCTGCCGGATTAGTTGATTCCGTTAAGGAAGCAATAAAAATTGGCGAAGAGGCTGGAGTCGCCGTTCACATTTCCCATCACAAGACTGTTGGAAAGAAAAATGCCGGGTTGGTACAGACAACATTGCGTCTTCTGGACGAAGCAGCAAATAAAGGTGTTCTAACAAGTTCAGACATGTATCCTTATTTGGCTGGAAGTACTACGACCGCACTTCTCCCAGCGTGGCTACTGACGGCGGACATCTTTCATCTCGATAAAGTGGGCAAGATAATACCTGGTTTCAGGGCGGATTTAGTAATTTTGGACCCTGAAGTGATTTTAGATACTGCAACATTTGAGTACCCAACGAATCTTGCGAAAGGGATCATGCATGTTGTTGTAGGGGGAAAGTTTCCGATTCGAAATGGCAGAGCCACAGGAGAACAAAACGGGCACTTTCTGAAGCGTTCTACAGTTGGCAGGAGTACAACTTAGTAAACAATAACGGAATCCAAAAAACTTATGACAAGAAAGCAAACTGCTTCTTGCCAATGGAGGTAACAGTTTGCAGAAAATTCTGTGTCTGTCAACATCAGATTTGCGCACATTATTATCCTTTGAAGATGTCACAAAGGCGGTAGAAAGAGCCTTTGTGGCTAATTCGTTGAATTTAGGGAAGACTTACCCAATTATCCGGGAAAAACTTAACAATGATTCTGTCTTTGGTGTCAAGGCAGGGCTACTTGGCAGTACTCTGGGGTTAAAGGCAGCCGGATATTGGCCTCAAAACAAAGTCGATAATGGTGAAGCGCATCAAGCTACCATATTGCTTTTTGACCCGGAAACTGGGAAACCTCGTGCTTTTATTGATGGAAATTATATTACTACAATTCGTACGGGTGCGGCCGGAGCTATTGGTGCTGCTAATTTTTCACCCATTGAATCTTCCGTTTTAGCTGTCATCGGAACGGGAGTTCAAGGCAAGGTACAGACGTCAGCAGTCTTATCGGTCCGCCCATCCATTTCGGAGGTGCGATGTTGTGGAAGATCAGAACAGTCAATCCGTGGTTTTGTCGAGCAATATAGGCAACAGGTAAAAGTTACCGTATGTGATACTGTGACAGAGGCCGTTCAAAATGCAGATATCATCGTTACGGCTACACCGGCTACCCAACCATTTATCCTTGCTAGTCATTTAAAGCCAGGAGTGCATATTAACGCTATGGGGTCAGATACCAAAGGCAAATCCGAGTTAGATGACTCAGTTCTAAAGATGGCTGACGTGTTTGTGGACGACTTGCATCAGTCACAAACCATAGGGGAATTGCAGAAGAACCCAGATTGCGTGGCCATAACAATAGGGGACGTATTGGCTGGAAACGTTTCATCCAAAAAATTTATTGAGTCTATCACAGTGTTTGATTCCACTGGCCTTGCTTTGCAGGACCTAGCTACTGCCGAACTGGCATACCTCAGCGCAATAGAGCGTGGTATGGGTACGTGGCTAAACTGGTAACGTATATTTTGGTGCCCTGAATTATGCCATGGTACTAAATCTGGGAGGGTTAGCTACTTATTGAACCGAAGCCGGCCTGTTCGCTGCTCACCCCGGACATGCGAAAACTTGCGGCGCGCTACAGCACCGAATTCGCCGTCTACCTGGCGCGGCGCCAGCGTCGGCTGGGGCGCGGGGTGCAAGCCGTATCGGCAGTGGCCGGAGCGGGGGAAGAGCAAGGAACGTCTGGATTGCAAAGGAAGCGGGAAGTTAGGCGGACGAGTGAGCGCAGGAGCGGACGAGTGAGCGGGCACAGCATCCAGACGGGTGGGGAACCGAGTACCTGGACGGTTGGGGCTCCAGGCAGCTGGCAAGTGAGTGAAGTGGATGGCTGGAATGTGAGCGGTCCGGGAAACCGGGAGGAAAGTGGAGCAAATAGCTGGCCATGGACACCCCGGACACCCCGGACACCCCGGACACCGCGCGAGCCTGCGACCGGGTTTGACCGCGAGTACGGAGACCGACACGAGAACGGGATCGTCCAAATTGGGTTCGGATGGAATAGGGATGAGATTCAGTTGCAGGAGGTCAGCAAGGCCGAGGATAGGGTGACAGGGGTGACAGGGGTGACAAACCCATCAGGGATCCTTTTGCTGTCACGGAAATGACTACATGGCACACGAGGAAACGATGTAGTTGGCCGGACTCGGCATCGGAACAGTCACTGGCTGCTGGAAAGGCCTTTGAGGCAAAACGGGCACACTGTAGAGCAAATCCCTTGAGCACAGCAAACATCTGCGGCTCGGGGGATTTTTGTTATTGAGTCTACCTACAACTGCCACACACGGAACTGAAGACCGAGGTGAGGTGCCTATTTGCAGCGGGGACATCCATACTCGGCTGACACCCCTGGGGTTCGAGCGGTTCACAAAGTAAGCGTACAAAATTACTTGTCTCGGTTTAGCGGGTTGGGATTAAGTAACAGACGCCCCTACAACAGCGTCCAAAAGTACTTGATATCCGGAAACAGCTACGAACACTCTGCCCATCTCAGGGCATTGTTGTTAAACTCGGCTTTAAAATCATGGCAAATGGTTTGGAAATTCCAAGATGTGCAGTTCATGGGAACCCTTAATAGTCGTATATGATAAATTACCTTTCCATCACGAATGGAAAGATTCCAACTGCCTACTTTCCTCACTTTCCTCCTCAGTATCCTCTGTGCGACAGACCGGCTGTTGTAAAAACGAAAAGAACTGCGCGTTGCTTCTAAATCGATAACTAACTAGGGCAAAGTTATCGAAAGACCGAATCTAAAAACATCTTTTGCCTGGGTACTCCTAAGAAATGTATAAAAAAACTTATATGGATAGTAGCATCGGACCAGTCGATGCGGCTCCTTTCACGATCCGTTCTAAGATCGAAGGTGGCTCATGTTCAGTAAACTTTGGGATGGAGACCCGCTATTTAACTTTTATTTCTGCATGCAGGAAAAACTACATATAATATTCCAATCGGCACAATTATCCATTATAATACGAATTGCCAGTTAATAATGGATTCTGTATCCAAAACACTAATACGGAGGGCTAGCATGGACTTAACAGGGAAGGTAGCAATGGTGACGGGTGCGGGGCAAGGAATCGGACGGGAGATCGCGTTATTCCTTGCACAACACGGGGCGGACCTTGTCATTGCGGATTGGAATGAAGAATCGGCCAAATTCGTTGCAAGAGAGGTAGAACAGCTTGGTAGGTCGGCGCTCTGGCAGAAAACCGATGTGTCGAAGCGCTCGGATGTGGAACGCTTGTTTGACCGGACACTTGACCGTTTCGGAGCACTTGACATTCTTGTTAATAACGCCGGGATCACGCGGGATGCGATGCTTCACAAGATGACTGATGAGCAGTTTGACGAGGTCATTGCAGTACATATGAAAGGAACATTTCTGTGTATGCAGTATGCTGCACGTCATATGCGTGAGCGGAATCAAGGGAAAATTGTAAATATCTCATCTATCGGTGGAAAAGTCGGAAATATCGGACAAGTTAACTATTCCGGTGCTAAGGCCGGATTGATTGGGATGACAAAGGCAGCGGCAAAAGAATTAGCCAAGTTCCACGTCAATGTCAACGCAATCCAACCTGGCTTTATTGACACAGACATGACCCGAGTTATTCCGGAAAAAATTAAGGAAATAAAGATTGCAGAAATTCCTATGCAGCGTATGGGTCAACCTCTAGATATCGCGCGGGCAGTTGTTTTTCTCTGTTCGGATTATGCCGACTACATGACGGGAAATGTTCTCGAAGTAACTGGCGGACGTTTCATGTAGTGGGTTCTAACAATGGGGGTATTGTAATGGAAGAATCCTATGGAAGACCGTTGCCTGTGACGAAGGGAATTGCGGAAAAGTTTTGGAATGCGTTGAATCAAGAAAAATTTCTCTATCAAAGGTGTGATGACTGCCTGGCAGCCATTTTCTATCCAAGGGTAGTTTGCCCACAGTGCATGTCTGACAACCTATCGTGGCAGACGTCGAGCGGCAAAGGAAACGTCTATACCTACACTGTTGTTTACAAACCTGTAGACGCGAGATTTAAGCCAATCGCTCCGTATGTCGTGGCTTTGATAGACCTTGACGAGGGGATACGTGTCATGGGGAACATTGTTGGTTGGCATGACCCGGAAGCTATTCAAGTTGGTCAGAGAGTGGCGGTTGAATACCAAAGGGTGACGGATCAAATCACCCTTCCAATGTTCCGCGTCGAACAGGAGGGTTAGGTATGAGCATCAAAGGGCAGGTCGCTATTGTAGGAGTAGCAGAATCGGAATTAGGGCACGTCCCTCACATGTCCGCGATCGATTTGATGGCACAAGCGGCCAAGAGGGCATTGGATGAGGCGGGAATTAACAAAGCGGAAGTCGATGGTTTGTTTTGTGCTTCGTCCTACCACTACATGCCAACTTTATCTATTGGGGCCTATCTTGGCATCGTGCCAAGATACACGGATTCTACGACGGTGGGCGGGTCGTCGTTCGTCTCGCATTTATTCCACGCCGCTGCAGCCATTCAAGCCGGATTATGCAATGTCGCTTTAATCTGCTATGGAAGTACACAACGGACGGATTCTGGCAAACTAGTCAGCATGTCCGAAAAGAGTCCTTTTGAGGAACCATTCGGTCCTATCTACCCAATTAGTTCCTATGCCTTGGCAGCCAGGCGTCACATGGCTCAGTATGGGACAACCAGCGAGCAACTGGCAGAGGTAGCAGTTGCGGCACGCCAGTGGGCCTCGATGAACTCAAGTGCTTTTAAAAGGGACCCGATCACCGTGCAGGATGTACTCGAGTCTCCTATGATCAGTTCCCCGCTTCATAAACTTGATTGCTGCTTGGTGACTGACGGAGGTGGTGCGGTGGTTGTGACATCGGCTGAAAGAGCGAAGACCTTGCGAAAGAAACCGGTCTATTTATTAGGAGCCGGGGAAGCGCATTTTCATCGTTCAATCATAGAAATGCCGGACCTGACGGTCACAGCGGCTTCCATTTCAGGCCAACGTGCTTTCGAAATGGCGGGTGTGAAACCGGCAGATATGGACCTTGTCATGCTGTATGATGCTTTCACCATCAACGTTATTTTGTTCTTGGAGGACTTGGGTTTTTGTCAAAAAGGAGAAGGAGGTGCATTTGTAAGCAATGGGAGAATCGCACCTGGAGGGGAGTTGGCGGTAAATACCAATGGCGGTGGACTATCTTACTGTCATCCAGGAATGCTGGGCATCTTTTTAATCATCGAAGCCGTGAGACAATTGCGCGGTGAGTGCGGCGAACGGCAATTAAACAGGTGCGATATGGCTGTTGTTAATGGTAATGGAGGGGTTTTGTCCAGTCAGGTCACGGCGATTTTAGGGAACGAGCCGAAGTGACTGCGGAATCAGCATTGGAATTTTTTTTAGTGTCAGACAGATTTGGTTACGGTTTTTGAGGTGAGTTAAACGACATCGACCAGGACTGGCACGTTGAGGACGAACTGCTTTCCGACAAAGTGGCCACAGCTCTTCGAAAGCTGATTTTACAACAAACTTTGGCAGCTGGACGTCGGTTTCGCCACGCAGGGGTAGCACAACGACTTTGATTGAGTCGTATGCCCATTCGCGATGACCTTAAGCGGCAAAGGGCTTATTCATATGGATCCTAGACGTGGTGCCTTTGTCGCACCAATGACTCGGTCACTCTTGGAGCTGATGGCAAACCGATTATCAGCACCTCATCTTGACGAGAGTAATAGGCAGAAAGGTCACACCTCGAGTAAACGAAGATAGTGAATGCCATCGTTAACAAGGATTTTGACTGTCTCGAGCGCATTTCCAAAAATCTCTTTGAGCGCGCTTGAGAGGCTCTATAATAGCACCTAAATTTCGTCTGGGTACTTCCGATAGTAGTGACACGGGCTAGAGAGAAATTGATTGCAGCTGGAGAAGATTCTTAAGTGAATAGAGTGACAACGCTTTCACAAAAATCGTTTTCACACAAATCAAAATCAATTTTTGACGTTCAATATGGCATGGCTCGATGAGGGGGAAAATGATGATGAAAAGGGTATGGAAGTTTATTGGTGTTTGTACACTTGGCCTTACGTTGGCAGGATGCGGGACTAGCGGGGGAAGCCAGGCGACAAGTGGAAATACGTCTCAGAGTAGTTCCCAGCAAGGCAATGGAAACGGAAACAGCAGTAGCGGCGGAAATGTACAGTATGTGATTGGTGCGGATTTTCCACTTTCCGGCCCGAATGCTACGTACGGAAACATGTTTTCGGAAGCCGCAAACCTAGCTGTACAGGATGTCAATCAAAATCATATCCTGCCGAATCTGAAAATTGACTACGTAGACAGTCAAGCTTTGCCGCAGCCCGCCGTCATTGGTTTTCATCAACTGGTTGACACTGACCACGTACCGTTTGTTCTCTCAGCGTTTTCTGGAGTCACCAAGGCGTTAGGGCCATTGGCACAAAGAGACCAGGTAGTTCAGATGAATGGCGGTGGGGTGAGCCCAGACTTAGCACAACTTGGTGCATACAGTCTGAATGATATCCCCTTAGTCAATGATGAGGTCAAGGTTCTTCTTCCGTATCTCAAAAAGCAAGGTTTGATGAAGATGGACGTGATCTATACAGACGATCCTTTGGGACACGGGGCATATGGTGTAATTTCCAAATCATGGTCAGCGATGGGTGGTACAATCGTTAAGGGATACCAAATCTCTCCAACTGCTTCAACGTTTGACTCATTGGCTGTTCAAGTTGCGAATGACCATCCGGATGTAGTCTATGTCGCGTCTTATGGGAACCAGGATATTACATTGATTAAGCAACTTCGCAATCACGGTGTAAATGCTAAAGTTGCCAGTTATTCGGGATTAGATTTTCCTCAAGTTATTTCCCTACCACAAGCTCAAGGAGCAATTTTTACTAGCGAGGAAGTTAACTACTCGGATCAAAATCAAGTTACTCAACAATTTGTAACGGATTTTAAAAACAAATATCATACTCAGCCAAACTATTTCCAGGTGAATTACTATAATGCGGTTTTAATTTATGCCGATGCAGCCAAGTATCTTAAGGATCACAATATGGCGTACTCTGGTCAAAATATTCTTAAAGCTATCCACGATATCAAGACATTTGACATAGTCGGGGGTAAGGTCACGTTCCGGGCGGATGGGACCGTATCGATGCCTATTCAAGTCAACGAAATAAAGGGGAACAAGGTAGTTACTGTCGCCAAATAAGAACCAGCGGAGGTGTTGGTTGGTTTGGAAATATTGCAACTTGGGTTACAGGGTTTATCAGTAGGGGCTGTGTATGCTCTGGTGGCCGTCGGTTTTGCTTTGATTTTTGGTACAACGCGAACGTTTCACTTTGCACATGGTGCCACATTTGCATTAGCGGCATACGTTTACGTCGGTGTTTTAAATGTGACAAAAAGCCCCATAGCAGGGATTGTGGGGGCTCTAATCGTCTCGGTGATTTTTGGCATCTTTCTGGACCGGTGGTTATATCAGCCGATGCGAAAAAAGTCCGCAGCGTCGTTTTTAACCATCTTCGTCGCGTCCATGGGCACATTGTATTTGTTGGATAACACAATTGGACTGGTCAAGGGAACGAGTTTTTTCACCTTGAATTCGCCGCTGACACAGGTCATGAAGGGCAACAGGTTGGGGATTTCGCCGATGGATGTACTGGTTTGGATTGTCGCTGTCTTGACATTTGTATCCTTGACTTTGTTTTTGAACCGAACCTCGATTGGACGTGGACTGAGAGCTTTGGGTGACAACCCTTCGTTAGTAACCGTCTATGGGCATTCTGTATCCCGTTTGTCACTGTGGGCGTTCGCTCTGGGTTCCGCTCTGGTCGTTCCAGCGGCAGTGGTTTCCGTGTATTTGATGGCTGGTTCACCCACGATGGGAGACTCGGTAGTGAACATCGCCGTCGCTGCCACCATTGTAGGAGGGATTGGTAGACTGCCTGGTGCCGCAGTCGGCGCTTTGATACTGGGGTTGGCTCAAAGCCTATCTCAAATCTGGGTTCAATCGACCTGGCAAAACGCCATTGCATTCGGGATTTTGTTGTTGTTTCTTTTGGTTCGACCACAAGGCGTACTATCATCCCGTGGTCGAGCGGCTTAGAGGGGGGATCCCGTGCTAGGATACTTGATCGGATTGGCGACCGTGACATTGATTGCGATTATGTTGGCTGCATCGCTCAACATCATGGTGGGCTATAGTCGGATTTATTCACTTGCCCACGGGTCAATTTACGGGATTGGCGCATACTCTGCGGCGCTCATAGCGATACACATGACAAGCAATCTTGTCATCGTGTCAGTAACTGCTATGTTTGTCGGGATGCTGGCGGGTATTATCCTTGCTACCATCGCAGCCCGCATTCACTTCGAGTATTTTGTGGTTGCATCCTTAGGCTTTCAAATTGTTTTGGATGGCCTGTTCAGCAACTGGCAGTCTGTAACAGGAGGACCAAGTGGACTCAGTGGAATTCCGGCCCTCTCTATGTTCGGGGTAAGTCTAGGTTCGCCTACCCAGGTACTGGTTGTGGTCCTAGTGGTGACCCTTGTCACCTTGATGGCCATATGGGGTTTGACCAATTCCCGCTGGGGCCGGAGGATTAAAGCTGTTGGCGACGATGAAATTGGCGCCAGTACGCTGGGAATTCGCCCGTCATCAGCAAGAGTCCTTGCTTCCGCAGCTTCCGGTCTGTTCGCTGGTTGGGCGGGTGCGATGTTTGCTTATAACATGGCGTTTATTAATTCGGATTCCTTCACTTCAGCAGAGTCGGTCAGTATCATGGCAATGGTCATTCTTGGTGGTGCTGGAACGTTTTGGGGTCCAGTTATTGGTGCCGTGTTTATTACGGTGATACCGGCCTTGTTGGGATATATGTCCTTGCCGCCAGCTGTGACAGGGTTGTGGGAAGAGTTAATTTTTGGTGTCCTTTTAATTCTAATGATGCGCTTTCAACCTTCGGGGTTGATAGGGATTATAGGAACATTGCGTAGAAAGTCAATTCACGTATCCGGTGACACCACAGCATCTTTAGTTCGCGTTTCTGGAGACCAAGCCGAGGAGGTCGAGTGATGCAGAATCCGAATTTGGTACTTCAGAACGTCAATAAAGATTTTGGTTCGGTTCGTGTCCTGCAAGACCTTTCCCTGGTGATTAAAGAGGGCATCACTACGGCGTTAATTGGTCCAAACGGAGCAGGGAAGACGACGGTGTTCAACGTGATCACCGGGCTCGTTCAGGTAGACTCAGGTTCAATCACATGGCGTGGAAGAAACGTAACAAACATTAAGCCATATCAGCTCTCCAAATACGGAATTGGCCGAACTTATCAGGACCTCAAGTTGTTTGAGTCCATGACCGTCCATGACAACGTGCGATGTGTCGTCGAACAGCACGCTTCAGCGGAACAACGCCGCACGCTGCGACAACGGATTGACGAGATTCTTCATATCACGGAACTGACGGCTGTTGCTTCAAGACTGGCCTCCGAATTGTCCTATGCTGAAAAGAAATTTCTCAGTATCGCTCGTCTATTAGCTATCAATGCAGAGTTGTTGTTGTTGGACGAACCAACCTCTGGGATGGACCACCAGTCTCTCGAGCAGTTTAAGGCTTTGTTGAAAAGATTGGTGAACGCTGGGAGCAGCATCTGCATTGTGGAACACAATCTTGAAGTGGTAAAGGATTTAGCAGACGAGATCGCGTTTCTTCAAAACGGTCATGTGGTTCGGCATGGGAAACCAGAGGAGATCGTTTCCGATCCGGAACTCGCTGCAATCTATTTCGGAACTGTGGGAGATAAAAAATGACGGAATCTGTGGATAGGAGTCAGTGTAGGATTCGTATTGACGCGGCGCATTACGGTCGGAGACAGGTTCTATTCAACGCGGATGTCATATTGGAACCTAAAAAAGTCGTTGGCTTGTTCGGGCACAACGGTGCGGGCAAGTCCTCGTTAGTCAATGCCGCCTTTGGAATATCTCCGCCAATTTGGGAAGGCTCGGTCCGCATCGACGGTCGGACTATGTTTAAAAACAGCCCGGAAGAACGTGTGCGGTCAGGGATGGTCCTCGTTCCCCAGGGAAGAGGGGTTTTCCCTTCCTTAACAGTGTCGGAAAATTTTTTGCTTGCTCACGGTGCCATTAAGTCCGGCAGTTCTATGGACCGCAAACGCTTGGAAACGATCTTCGAATTGATGCCAATTTTGCGCGACAAGTGGAACGACAAAGCGGGCAGCCTGTCGGGTGGACAACAGCAGTTTGTTTCCGTCGGCCGCGCACTGCTTCAAAATCCACGGTACTTAATATTAGATGAACCGAGTGTGGGCTTGGCCCCCAAGTTGGTCGAAGACATGATGAAGTTGATTCAGGTTGTCAGTACACAAGATGGAGTTGGTGTTCTGTTGGTGGAGCAAAACGTCAGTCAGGCGCTACAGGTTATAGAACGGGCGTATGTCATGCGCTCTGGGCAAATCACTGGAGAGTACACCCAAGAGCAATTAAGGGAGTCGGAATACTTGTGGCACCTTGCTTGAGCCTGACACAGTAGAGACGGAGGGATGTTTCGTGCCATCAGAGAAGACGTTTTACAGTGCATTTGCAGACTCTATCGATTCTTATCTTGAAAGGACCGCAGTGATTGATAGTCACTACGATGAAACTCTATCTTACGGAGACCTCTTGTTAAACAGTCGTCGTTTGGCACAGGGATTTTACAACATCGGTTTGAGGGCGGGAGATATCATTGCGGTTTGGCTTCCCAACGGAATTCCCTCGCTGGTCATCCAACTCAGTGCATCCCTGATGGGCCTTGGCCTTGTAGGGGTGAACACTCGGTACGCAACAAGTGAAGTTTTATCTGCCTTAGCCCTCTCTCATGCAAAGGTAGTCATCTACGATTCGGCTTTCATGAACGGAAGATTGCAGCAAACTTATCAAGACGTATTGCCGCAACTCAACTACTATCCTCTACTCGTCGATGTGGCCGTGTCTAATTCTCCTGCGTCTATTAAGTATAAAGAATTGGTTGAATATTCATATGATAAAGGCAAAGCGGAGATGAGCACGACAACCCCTTTGAACATGTTTGTCACGTCAGGAACCACGTCTCAGCCTAAACTCGTTGTACACTCCCAAGTCAGTGTAACTTCTCGCTGTCAGTATGTCGCCCGTTGCCTAGAGTGGGGGCCTGGGAGGACTTTGTTAGGGGTGCTTCCGTTATGTGGAGTGTTCGGATTCAACAGTGCTTGGGGGATGTTGTTTGCGGGCGGGACGGTTGCCACCACCAAAATGTTCAATGTCAACGATGCCCTTGCCTCGATCGAACGCGATCGTGTCACCGATTTGGTAGGAAGCGACACCATGTTTTTTCGAATGGTGGAGGCTGAGGGTGCTGCATCCGTCTTGCCCCGGATTCAACTCGGGATATTTGCCAACTACACGGGTCGTTCCAGAGAACTCATCGCGTTATACGACAAGTTGGGTGTCCCTTTGGCCCAACCGTACGGGTCTTCGGAGGTTCAGGCCCTCATGTCCACCTGGAAGTCGACCGACCCCATTGAGTTGCGATCAAATGGAGGTGGACGGCTGTTGAGCCCCCATATTGCCGTCCGCGTCGTAGATGTGACGACGAGACAAGTCATGCCATTTGGAGAAACTGGTGAGATTGAGATTTCCGGAGTAGAGGTATTTACCGGTTATTTGAATAACCCAGCGAAGACGCAGGCAGTGATGACAGAAGACGGATGGTTTAAGACCGGGGATGTTGGCTACGTAAGAGAGGATGGGAGTTTCGTATTCCTATCTCGTCTCAACGATGCTCTACGACTGGGGGGATTTCTCGTTGACCCCAGTGAAATCGAACAAGAATTGGTATTAATTTCAGGCATCAGTGAGGCACAGGTGGTCAGCGCCAGCACTGGAACGGAAGGAGATGTGGCCATCGCGTTTGTCAAAACCGAATATCCTCTCGATGTCGAGGAAGTTCGAAGACAACTAAGGAAAAGGATCGCTGGATATAAAGTACCCAAGCACATCCGCATTGTTGACGAATATCCCATGACCGCCGCAGGGACGAATGGAGAGAAGATTCAAAAAGCCATCTTGAGAAAAATGGCACAGGAGGTGGTCGATCATGCATGAAGGGGTAAATTGACAAATTGTTTTACGTGAGTTCGGAGGGCCAGAGAACCTTGAGTCCACCTATACCCATGGTGTTTCACAACTTTGACGACTAGGTTAATCAAAGAAGGGGTATCGATAAAATGGGCCTGTACTTTGAAGATTTTCATGTTGGCGATGAGTTTAAGTCGCCAGGTAGAACGATTACTGAAAGTGATGTCGTCGCGTTCGCCGGAATATCCGGTGATTTTGACTCCATCCATATGGATGCCGAATATGCCCGGCAGTCACCATTTGGGCAGCGAATTGTCCATGGTCTGCTAGGGTTAAGTATTATCATTGGGCTCGTTGCCCGGACAGGAATTCTTGAAGATACAGTAATTGCTTTTCTAGGGGTGGAATGGGATTTTGTCAAACCCATATTTATCGGAGACACAGTACATGTTTTTACAACGATTGAAAACGTCAGGCCGACACGCAAACCGGATCGGGGCATCATTTTCCGTCGGACACAATTGATCAGTCAACATGGCGAAGTGGTACAGGAAGGACTCATCAAAACCATGGTAAAAACAAGGACGTCTTTAGTCGATTGAAGGATGTTGAGAACTGCTCTAGGTTTCTTTGTACACTTTGGCAGCAAACATTTAAAAAGCACGTGCTATTGTAGTGAGAGCCTTTGACTTCCGTGAGATTACTCGGTTGAGGGTTCAACTCAGTTTCTGTGGTTGGTCCGTATTCGCAGAATATACAGAATAAAGTACTCGGAAGGACATGCATATCGAGGCAACGTGATGAGACTATGGCAGCAACTAAACATGATAGGGGGAGGATTAAGAAATGTCGTTGAATTTAGAAACTAAGTCAAAACCGTCAGGTGTTGAACGTAGTCTCGGATATAGCCTGTTAGTTGTGGCGATAGCTTTTTTGGGTTATACCTTTTCTGCCATGGATGCTGGTATGTTTGGCATCGCCTTACCATCAGTTGCAAAATCGTTGCACATTAGCGGTTCTGCTGGTGAGTATATCCTTTCGATTGGTATGGCTGTCTCGGTTGTTGCTGGTTTAATCATAGGACCTCTTGCTGACCGATTTGGGCGTCGAAAAATGCTGCAAGTAGTGTTAAGTTTTACTGCTATCTTCAGTGCTCTAACAGCTTTTGTAGGAAACTACGTTCAACTCGCACTAGTACGCGCTTTGGACCAAATTGGCTTAGATAATGTTGGACCTTCAAATACACTCGTGGCGGAAGGTGTTTCCGCACGTGTACGTGGTCTTTTTATGGGTGTTATGCAAGCCGGTTACCCAGTTGGAATGGCGCTGGCTGGTTCAATCGCTGCGTTCTTCTTGCCGAACAACTGGCGTACACTGTTTCTGATAGCCTTCATTCCAGCTATTGTTGTTGTGCTACTAGCGTTTTTCGTGAAGGAACCACGGCGGTTTAAAGCTGCAAAAGCTGAACGTCCTCACAAAATTGAATGGGCCCAGATGTTTGAAAAGGATATTCGTAAACAAACCTGGATTCTGCTGTTCTACACCTTCCTTATCAACAGTGGAATTGGTGCGCAGGCAACCTATTTTGCTTTGTACGTAACAAGCCACAATCATCTTAGTGCAGCTGCTGCTGCAGGCTTAATTGGTATTACGGGCTGGATCGCTGTAGCCTCACAGATTTTTATAGGTATACTTGCAGACCGAATCCCGTCGAAATATCTACTTGTTATCCTTCCAATTTTAGGATCTGTTGGTATTTTCGTTATGATGGGTAACGGTGGTTACGGTTCCATGTTCTTAGCCATGACCATCTACGCCTTGTTCGGAAACGGTATCTATGGTTGTCTCACTCGTTACATGAGTGAATCGTTCCCAACCCGCGTTAGGGGCACCGCTATTACGGGTCTCGTCGCAATTGGCAATATTAACTTTGTCATTATTCCACTCATCGGTGGTGTACTATTGGCTGCTGGTGTCCCCCAATACGTCATGTTAATTGTCGGTTTGATGATGGTTATTGCTGGTTTCCTGATGATTGCTGGCAAAGTAGTCAAACCGGGTCAAG
The DNA here is from genome assembly GCF_021739485.1 of Alicyclobacillus tolerans. Classification (GTDB taxonomy): domain Bacteria; phylum Bacillota; class Bacilli; order Alicyclobacillales; family Alicyclobacillaceae; genus Alicyclobacillus_K; species Alicyclobacillus_K tolerans_A. The sequence goes on along the minus strand of NZ_JAJFNK010000016.1, from coordinate 29,541 downwards.
AGTTAGAAATTGTCACTGGTGAGAATTAATATGTGCTTTATTGTTAATCACTGACGATGAAAGCCGAACGATAAAGTAGCAGTACGCAGGCGTGAAGCTTCAGTGGGTCATCTCCAAGGAATCCACGTTGTACGGTCAGTTGCCTGTTCTTAATCATTGTGACGCCGATATCGAAGGCTTTACGCCCAGTTACTGCCGCGAGTACTCATCCTGGGATGGAAAAGTGCACGTTGAGGGTGCCTTGCATCAACGATAATGACTGATGTCCCTGAGAACGCCCGGTCGATTGGCCGGGCGTTCACGGTTATCGACGGCCACACAAAACGCTCCGAACATTCGTTCCAGTGTCATCCTCTGTCAGGGGTGGAAGTTACCTTTGAGTTGATGGAGGGATGTGGCATGCGGTCCGGAAATCAACTTGTCCCAAAACAATGGCTAAAACGAAGGCACTTTGCTGACGTGCGAAAGTGGATTTTTTATCTCGTAATGTGGATGGGAATTATGGGATTTGGTGTTTGGGCGGGCTTGAGGTATGGGCATCTGAAGACGGGTTTGATTTTAAGTGGAGCACTTGTCGGAATCGGGCTTGTTTACTCTTTGTTTGTTTTGGGCTGGCACGTGAAAAACGCGGTTCAAACGGAGGTGAGTCCTACTCATCCGGGAGTCCAGCGCGTTACAAGGCTGCTTCAACCCTTGTGTGAACGTTCAGGAATACGAATGCCAATGGTTTTTTTGATTTCAACTGAGGCACCCAATGCCTGTGCAGTCGGCATGTTTTCTCGAACTCAATCGGTGGGCGTGACACTGGGTGCTCTTGCAATGTTGACTGATGAGGAGTTAACCGCAGTGCTCGCCCACGAAGTCACCCATCTACAGCGAAAAGACGTCTTTTTTGACGGTTGGTGGATTGCGTTGACAGGTATAGCTGTGTGGCTTGGCGCCATCACCATGGCGATGGGGATTGCTACCTTGGTCTCAGCTCAAGGGGAGAGAAACGAGAAAGACGGAGAATCTGCGGCGGGTTTGGGGATTTTTCTCATTCTGCTGGGGATTGTCTTCGGAGTGGTTTGCGTTCTCATTTTGAAACTGATTCAACATTTGGTCATGAGACGAGCAGAGTACATGGCGGATGGAGGGGCTGTCTTATTAACGGGTCAGGCGAAGCCTCTGATCCGCGCTTTGACAAAACTCGAATCGGCTTCTAACCCTTTGTTTGACCGCCCTACGGCCTTATCGATGGTTTTTTCGGTTTCCGCGACCTCACATCGCAGCTGGTGGGACCGACTATTTGATACCCACCCGCGAACATCGAAACGGATCAGGAGATTGGAGCGTTTAAGCCAGGAACTAGGAGAACTATAGAAGGGCAACACTTAAAACGGTAGTCATGGAGGTAAGGCGGTATGCGCATCAAAACGGATGTCATCGAACGAGCCATTCAGGTCGCCATTGAAGCACACCAGGGTCAAAACCGAAAAGGAACAGATATGCCCTACATTACACACCCACTAGCTGTCGGGATAATTCTGGCTAAAGCCGGAGCCGACGACCAAGTGGTGGCGGGAATTTTACATGACACGGTGGAAGATACAATGCTTAGTCTTGCCGACATTGAGGAGAACTTCGGTCGACGGATCGCCGGGCTAGTTGAGGCGGCATCAGAGCCAGACAAAAGTCTGCCGTGGAAAGAGCGCAAGGAACATACGATTGCCTATTTGAAGACTGCGCCCTTGGATGTCCGAACGCTCGCATGCGCAGACAAGCTTCATAATATCCGATCTATTAAACGCGATCACGATGCGATCGGGGATGAATTGTGGAGCCGATTTAATCACGGTAAGGCGGACCAGGAATGGTACTATCGCAACGTTGTCGAAAGTCTGGGCGTTAACGACGGATTCAAACTGCTCGAGCAGTTGCGCAGTGGGGTTGATGAGGTGTTTGGGAGCACATCCGCAGATATGCGAAAAAACCCACTGTAAACAAAATCTATCGGGGCGGTTCTGAATTTGACGCCGGCTGCGTTCGGCCAACAGGGGACCTGCAAACCTGGTATCACTACGGGTACAGCGGCAAAGTCTTACAGTCTTACCGAGACGGGAATGGAGGCGGTAAGGGTGTTTTACGCGGTGTTTGTGGCGCGGGCAAAACAGGCGATGGATTTGCCGCATAGGGCGGAAATGGACCCGGACTATGGGTTAGTCGCAGATGGGCTGGGCCCACGTATCGAAGATGCGGTACGGATGGCTTTGCGCAAAGACACAGGGCTAAGTCAATTGGCCGTGTTCCAAGGGGACTATATGGGGGAACTGCCCAACGGGCGTGTGGTCTTTAAACCCACAGACTTTGTGTGGTGCCTACCGAGGGATGAAGCCCGAGAGGAGGTAGCTGAGGTCTATGCGGCAGACGAACCCGAGCCGGAGGAATATGAGGAGCCGGTATACCAGGAACCCGTGAGACGAACAGGACGACAACCGAAATCTCCTAAAAAATATCCCCGGCGGGAGCCTGTATCAGGTAAGCGGAAACGCGCCAGGGCCGGACGTTATGCGATTGCCCTGGGTGTCGTCGCGACGGTCGCCATTGGTGCGGCGGTCGTCTTCCAAAACGACCGACTGTCAACTGAAGCCCAGCCTGCGCAGTCGCCCAATTCATCGAGTGGTCCTACCGCAATGAACGTGCCCACTGCATCAAGCAAGTTACCAACCCAACAAAATACACAGTTTCCCGCCTCAGTACAGGTCATTCCACAACAACCCACACCCGCTGCTCCCGCTGTTCTTGTGGTTGTCTCGACGGGTCCTGCTGTCAAGCTCTCCTGGGTAGGTGCGGCCGGCGCAAATAAATATCTCGTGTATCGTTCCACATCTCCAAGTTTGTCTACCGCTCAAGAAGCAGGTTCTACTCTACAAACGGAATGGACCGACCCCAACGTACAACCCGGAAAAACATACTATTACTGGGTAGCTTCCAATAGCAGTGGCGGGAGCACGTTCGATCCCCATTACGTGAAGGCCACAGCCGGATATTCATTTGAACAATTACATCAGATGGACGCAAATGATATTGTCCGTATTAAGACGTATACAACCGTTTTTGGAGTGTTCGGGTCGAATGACCAGGGAACAGGGTGGTTTTTGCCAAACGGATACGTGGTTACGTGCTATCACGTAGTCAGAAACGAGAACTATGTGATTGATGTTTTCTTGCACAACTCTGAGAAGAAATACCACGCAACGATTGTGGCATCGGACCCCTCGCATGACTTAGCAGTACTCAGCCTAAAAGGATATACGGGTTCTCCTCCCAATGGCGGCTTAACAATGTCCAATCAGTATTATGCAGGAGAGCCTGCAGGGGTTCTTGGACATCCCGGTGCTGAAGCGTTGACCATGACCACAGGTACAATTCAGGGTACATTACAAGATGAGACAGTGAGTGGATACGGTACGTTGCATAATATGATCGCCATGAACACACCTGTTGTCGGCGGAAACAGCGGGTCTCCGGTGCTCAATAACCTAGGACAGGTCATCGGCATAGTAGAGAGTGCTGGAATCCATAATGGCGATCAGAGCTACGCCGTTCCGTCCAAATATCTACAAATGCTTTTGGGTTGAGTTGATGAGCGACAGACGCTGTGCATCTACCCTAGACTAGCGAACACGCGTGCGGGTTGATTCAAGACCTTGGCAAAATAAAACCCAGCGAACAACACGCATTAGGGTTGAACGATTCCAACAGTGTGTTTGACACATCCATCGAGTCGTGTAATATTCAGGATAGGCTGAATATAGGATATTAACCCCAACTTTAGAAAATACATATACAGAGTATGATAGTCCACATTAAGGGTGATGAAGTCGTATGCCTGAAGCACAAAAGGTTCGACTTGCTGGACGATTACTTGAACTCGTAGACCTCATTGACCGTTTCCCTAAGAAGTACACAGCCGAAATGTTGGCGGATCATTTTCGCGTATCAACGCGCACCATCCGAAGAGATGTCAAGACGTTATTAGACCTTAATATATTTGTCGAGTATGAACCGCAAGGCGGATACTTCATCATGCGCAGGATGGACCGGTTGCCAATTGCTCTTACGGAAACCGAACGCCTTGTGTTGGCTTTGATGCCACCCCTCATTCGTAAGTACCTGGCCGAAGGACAAGCTTTAGCCTTGGCCCATGTATATGAGAAAGCACTCGAGAAGATTTTTCGCAAGATTGGCCTCGAAAACCCGTCAACGGAAGCCTCTGATTTTGAGCTTGGGAGGGTGATCGCAGACATTCATGACCCGTCTCCCTATACCTTGTTGGATACTGTCACATGCGTCAGAATTTTCGTACATTCAAGATGAGCCGCATGAAAGAAGCGGTGTGCTCTAACAAACCTTTTAAACGAAATCAAGAATTTTTGATTGAAGAGTTTATGGCAAATGCCTGGGGTATTGATCAATCGGGTATGGTTCAGGAAATTACACTCAAATTCAGCCATAATGTTGCCGGGTACGCTATAGAGGAGTTGCAGGATCGCGCGTTGGAGGATGTCAGTGGGGGTGACGGCACATATACAGTCCGTCTGAAGGTTCGAGTTAACCCTGAATTTCTGAGGTTTGTCCTACAATACGGACAGAATGTTGAAGTCTTATCTCCGCCAGAAGTACGTCGGCAACTGCGGACTGAAGCAGAAAATCTGCTTCGAATGTACACGTTTTAAGCCTGTTAGGGGTTAAAACGGGTCAAGCAGTCCAACGGTAAGCTGCGCGTTGGGCTGCTTGACGGAGATTTGACTCAGCGTATCCCGGCAGGTGAACGGTTGACCATGCTAATGGAAGGGGCGACCATTTGAGTCATGGTCATGCCGGTGTCCGCAAGGTAACCCAGCAGAACCGCCGTCCAGGCAAATGCATCCCGGTTTGGCAAAGACAGGTCTGGATTGGCCGCGAAGGCTGCCGTGGCGCGAATTGCCGGTGGTGCTGCCGACTTCGTCATTGATTGCGCCAATGCTTCGTGGAAGCCGCGAAGGGTTTCCCAAACGAAATCCTGTTCCAGGTGATGAAGGCGATGGCCTTGATCCGTCACCAATTCCAACGATTCGCCGTTTTCCCGGACATACACACCGACATCGGCGTTCAACGCGATCGTCGTTTGCGTCAACACCTCGGCTGTGTCCGGAGACAGGATGCCGATGCAGCCGAGTTGCTCGAACAATTTGTGCATGAGTAGTGCCGCACTGGCGCTTTCACAGCCATAGACGACTTTCAGTTTTCGCTGTCGAAGCCGCGGACGGTCGATTGGCAGGATAAGATGGTGCAGGTACGATTGAAAGACCTGTTCCAAAGTTTGCAAATGGCCCAGTTGATTCAAGTCCGGGCAGGCGTAGTCTTCTTGAAAATACGCATTTTCGATTTTTCGCTCGGCTTCCTTGCTCAAACATTGGCCTTGGCAGTCAAACACGCGCATGACGACGCGACGCGCGGAGCTTTGGTGCTGTTCGTAAATGTGGATGCCGCCATTGGCGTTGGATATTCTGCATCCGTAGTTTGCGATGGGGGATAACAGGGTGCCGAGGTCCCGGACGTGAATCCCTGCAGCGAGTAAAGAGGAGATAGCGGAATACTTGATCACGCTCGAATACGGCTCGTCATCACTGCTCACGGTCACGACGGCGCCTTGTGGCAAACATGCAGCGTACGCAGCGGCTACTTTGCTGACGAACTCCGGTGTCACATCGAGGTTCGGGATCCCGCTGATGCCGTTTTTCTCAAATAAGCTGCGTGCAGCCGTTTTGCCCCAGATGAGCGAAGAACGTTGAATGGTTTCGGATTCAATGTACCGATTCGGCCAGATTTTGACGTTGGGATGTACATCGGCTTTATCTCCGATGCGGCTTTTCTCCCCGATCGCGGTGTTTTCTTGCAGCCGGACATCTACGCCGACCTTGACGCCGCTGCATACGGTGGTTCCCTGAAGTGTTGCGGAAGGCCCGATAACGGCCCGATTCCAAATGACGGTTCGTTCGACCTGTGCGCCCGGATGGATGCGGGTATAGCGCCCCGCGACGGTATACGGAAGCAGGGTCGCCTTCTCGGCAACGACCGTGCCCTCTCCAATGTAAGCGGGTCCTGCAATCGTCGCGGACGGGTGAATCTGGGCACTTTCCGAGATCCATATCCCTGGGCTCAGTTGGTTTCCTTTGATGTTCACGTCCACAAGACCGCTGAGCATATCAAACTGAGTCTGTCGGTACTGGACCAGATTCCCAATGTCCGACCAATACCCATCTGCTACGTACCCGTAAAGAGCCGACTGATTTCGCATCAACATCGGGAAGAGGTCTTTGCTAAAGTCAAACGTTTCCCCACAGTTGAAAAGTGTCAAAACTTCCGGCTCCAGGACGTAAATGCCGGTATTCACGGTATTGCTGAAAACTTCACTCCAACTCGGTTTTTCCAGAAAACGCGTAATTTTCCCGTCGCCATCGGTACCGACGATTCCGTACTCGACCGGGACGTCGACTTTGGTCATGACCAAGGTCGCAACGGCTTGTTTTGACGTGTGAAAGTCGATGGCTTGAGCCAGGTTAAAATCGGTCAAGGCGTCGCCACTCACTACAATAAAGGTATCGTCTAGGAATTCTTGTGCGTTTTTGACGCTGCCCGCAGTTCCTAAGGGAGTTTCTTCTTCAAAGTAATGCAGACGCACCCCGTACTCCGAGCCGTCGCCAAAATACCCCTTGATGGCTTGGGGCAAATACTGGATGGTCACGGCAATGTCGGTAATTCCGTGGCGCTTGAGCAAATCGATGATGTACTCCATGCAAGGACGGTCCAATAGCGGCACCATCGGCTTTGGCAGATTCCATGTGAGCGGACGTAAGCGGCTACCTTTTCCTCCGGCCATGATGACGGCTTTCATACAATGCCTCCTGGTACCCCGTTCGACACGGACACATTCAAGTGGTGTCCGGTAATGGGGTGGGTTATGGTTGTAGGGTGTCAGAGCCATTTGAACTTGCCGCTGTTTCCGCGAGTCCTGTCAAAACGTGCTTTTCACTCAGTACCCTTTGGTAGACCGCCAGGGTATCGAACGCGATCCGGTTCCAATCGTATTTTTTGAGCTGTTCCATGGCTGTGTGGGAGAGCGCTTTGGCCCATTCCGGGTTCCTCAACAAAGACGTCACTTGGGTTGCCAGTGAGGAGGCATCTCCCGCATATACCTTCAAACCATTTCGTCCGTGCTCCACCACGTCGGCAAGTCCGCCGATGTCCGAGACGACAACCGGCGTACCGGCCGCGATCGCCTCAAGAGCGACGATACCAAACGGTTCATAGAGGCTGGGGAACACCGCCAAGTCCGCGATGTTGAACAGGTGGTTTCGCTCTTCATCCGAAATGAATCCCGTAAAGTGCACTTTATGGCCCAAACCGGATCGGTGTGCCAGATCGCGCAGTTCTGCCTCGACTGGACCAGTGCCCACGATGACGAATTTCACGTTCGTCTGTTCGGATAGAATTTTTGGTGCCGCTTCCAACAAAGTGTGCACACCTTTTTCTTGGACAAGGCGTCCGACAAACAGGACAATCTGCTCCTCCTCCAGGGCATACACGGTTTTGTCAACCTGCGCCGTTCGGCGAGGCTTCAACAACTGTGGGTCAACGCCGTTTGGCAGAACGTCTACTTTGTCAGAAGGCAGTTGAAATACACTTTCCACCTCGTGCCGCATGTAGGTGCTGCAGACGATCACGCGCCATGCTTCGTAGGTTAATTCCCACTCCTGGTGGTGAATCTGGTGCTGGAGGTCGGTGTAGATCCCGTGATTCCGGCCGTGTTCAGTGGCGTGAATGGTCGCGATCAGCGGCAGGTCGTAGAGGTGTTTGAGCGTCTGTGCCGCTTGGGACACCAGCCAGTCATGAGCGTGAACGAGTTCGAAGGTGAGACCGCTTGCGATGATGATTTACAGGCGTCAATCATCATCAGATTCATTTGCAAGACAAAGTGGATGAATTCCGAACCGTCCGGTTTCATCACGTGCACTCGATGGACATGTACTCCCTCGACCATTTCGGTGTCCGGATAACCCTCGACGTGCATCGTGACGACATGCACCTCGATGCCTTGTTTGACCAAGTACCGGGACAAATCGTAGACATGGCGGGCTAATCCCCCAACTGTCATGGGCGGGAATTCCCACGACAGCATGAGTATGTGCCGCCGTGTGCGTTCTTTGTAACGGACAACTGGATGGCGAGACTGATAGACTTGATAGTTCACGGCGGGAAAGAGGTTATCGATTTGCTCAAGAGCATGCAGCCACGCGGCATCTATCTGATTGGCTTCAAGCATATTGCTCAACTTAAAAAAACGGTTCACGTGATGTTTGGTCCGCTTCACGGCATAATCGACCATGGTCTTGGTGTCCATGATGAACGCCCAATCGCTGCTTTGGGCAAGCATTAACTCACGAGCTGCCTGGTTCAGTGCCCGCTTGGCGAGTCCAGTGGGCCGTTCATACCGGTTGGCCAGTTCTACCATCTTCTGTTCCGCCAGATGAAGCGCCGGGTAGACCCAATCGTTTTCAGCGCGGAGCCACACGTCGGCGTACCCGCCCCGGCCCCATGAACTCATCGGCAGTTGGCAGACTTGATAGTCGGGATAGAGTTCCAAGTACTCGGACGGAGTAATGGGCGAAACGATCTCCTGATCGTAAAACAGCTTTCGAAACAGCATCTCTAAAAAGACAGGTCCTTCAAACCACCAGTGTCCGTACAATTCCGCGTCATACGGGGCAACGACAATCGGTTGCCGGTCCATCTGGTTGGCAAAGCACTCGATTTGTTTTTCGCGGTTAAACATAAAGTTGCCCGCATGTTGTGCGGCTTTGTCGAGAGCCCGGTCAAAGTTGTACGGCTCCTTGTGGTCGCCTGCGCCAGTAATCCGATAGTATTTGAATCCGGTATTGACGCGGATGCCGTCTGGGTGAATGTAGGGTTTGATAAGCTCAAAATCAAGGTCATAGCCAATATCCCGGTAGTACTCGCGATAATCAAAGTCTCCGGGATAACCCTCCGTGGAACTCCAGACCTGTTTTGAGGAGTCGGCGTCTCGTGCAAATACGGCGATGCCATTGGGTGTGACCACCGGTGAGAGCGTATTGTAAACCGGCGAGGGGTCGGCACTTTTCAGTCCGAGGGAATCCACAAAGAAAAATTCGATCCCATATTCCTTCAAGATGTGGTCGATTTTCGGGGCATATCCGCATTCGGGCAGCCAAATTCCTCTCGGCCGCTTCCCAAAGAAATGAATGTGCTGCTGTACGGCTGTCGCAACCTGGGCACGCAAAGCTTCTTCTGTCCATACCAGCGGAAAAAACGAATGGGTGGCTGCGGACGTGATGAGCTCGAGTTTCCCCACATCCTGAAACTTGCGGAACGCCAAGAGAATGTTCCTGTCGCAGCCTAGGTAATATTCGTAAATTTTTTGAAACCTCTCTTGATACTCGCAAGCGAGCGGGTAGAAGTCAGGCAGGTTTTTGGTGCGTTGCACTTCTTTTTCCGCCAGCTCTAGCAACTGCGAGAGATACCTAACATAGCGTTCCTGAAGCAGGTCATCCGATAACATCGCAGCCAAGGTTGGTGAAATCGACATCGTAATGCGAAAATCCACGCCGTCGCCAAGCAGCCGCTCATATACCTGAAGAAGGGGAATGTACGTCTCCGTTAACCCCTCAAACAACCATCGTTCTTCCAAATAACTTTCGCTTTCCGGGTGGCGTACGAACGGGAGGTGGGCATGCAAAACCATCGCCAAGTATCCTTTTGGCACAGGGTATGACATCGCCTCTGATGTGGCGGGCATGGTGTCAGGCAAGACTTCGGGTGTGTTTCGTCCCATGGAGTTTACTGCCTCCTTGTCCCAACGGTGTACCCGTCAAATTCGTCTGGATAGGGCGGATGAGGAGCCGTTTTCGACCCGGTGGATTGAGAGTTGGGTTGGGCATATTGGACGGTTTCGGTGTCGTATCCAAACTTCATTGCCCCGCCTGGCAAGATTTGCTCCTCAGTCCACGGACTGACTTTCGGAGAGAGATTTCGATGGAGTGGAGCAAACCTCGGGGCCCCATGCCTCTTTTGAGCTGGGTGGGGAGGAGATTGCACGACATTCGACCGGAGAATGGTAAAGAAGTTTCCGGACAACGTCACTGTCCCAAAGTCGGCCATGTAGGACCTCCCAGATGGAACGCCATGGATGTACCAATTGTCGTTCTCTGGGTGCACCCGGATGGCGCGACTACTGTTGGCGTTTGTGCCATCGAAGTAAATATCCGTCACATCGTACAACTGCAGATACAAGGGGAGTTGCGTCCAATCGGTTTGAAAGTGTTTGGATATGAGGTGCTTTTTCTGATCCTCCGCTTCCCAGTACATATGAAGCACGGTTGGTGCTTGGACGAACAGTGCGAGTCGACTCACCGACCATTTCCGGTCCCACGATTCATCGAACAAGCTGCCTTTGGTACCGAAGTTCCATATGGCATCCGGCACTAGACGCTTTGTCAGGGACATGTTGGCAATCGGGTCCACTACTTTCGGTGCTTCCTCGGGGGCGGCTATCCGGTTTTCCACGGATACTACCTGTCGCTCGTGAAACTTGCGTAGTTGATACCGAAACTTCCCAAACTTCATGCCGAACTCTCGGGCCACGACACTCTGCTTTTCTCCTGCTTCAATACGCTTGGCAATCTCAGCCCACATCGTCTCATCGTTGCTCTGAATTGTCATGGTCCACTCCTGAAACACAAATTTTGATGGCAAATCAGCTTTATATTTATGCCAGGAAGCTGGATATTCCTTTAGTGTAAATTCCTCACATTTCGAGCTGTAAAGGTTGTTTCTTATCCATGAAAACGCTTTTATTTCCTTTTAAAGGAATATTTCGTATTGGTAAAATCGAATGCCCAATAATTCTGTCGAAAATCTTATAGAATATTGACTCATGTTTAACAAAAAATTTACAAAAATGAGCGAGCACGGCAGTGTAAATGACGTACTCGGTTCAGGAGTCAGGTCTTCACGGACCCAACCTCCACTATCCTTTTCATTCTTATTTTAATGACCCCATCTTACCCAACCCCCAAGTACAGATATTTTAGCGATTATATTCTTAAATATAGTTACTAAAATTTTTATTACTCATCCACAAAAAATAAAATTGGTGTATGATTAAAACAAATATTAAGAAATGTAAATTTTCGAACTATTGTGAGTGACCCGTGGTCATGAGGAGTATTACATTGCATTAAGTTCGGAGGGGCATCTTGAAAAAATTCCTGTGAAACCAGAAAGGATGCAGGTCAATGGCATTGAGAATGACCTATGTAGACGGTGAGTTCCGCGAGACAGACTTAGCCACGGTATCCGTGGAAGACCGCGCTTTTCAATTCGGCGATGGTGTTTACGAGGTGGTGCGAATTTGTCGGGGTCGGCTGTTTGCCTGGCAAAGGCACCTCGAACGATTGAGGCGCAGTTCTCGGAAAATTCTTCTCGACTTGGCTGCAGTAGAACAGGAGATGACCCAAGTCGTACGGCAACTTATTGACAAAAGTGGTGTGGAATCCGGGCAGGTATATATCCAGATCAGTCGTGGTCAATCGTGGCGTAATCACGCATTCCCTCGACCCGGCGTAAAGCCAACATTGATCGTTACCGTATCCGAACTTCCTATGCGGACGTGGGAGGATTTTGAGAAGGCTGAATCCGCCGTGATCGCGACGGATGATCGATGGCTCCATTGCGATATCAAAAGCACCTCGCTCTTGCCGAATGTTCTTGCAAGGGAAAAGGCAGTATCCGAAGGCGCACAAGAGGCCATCTTTGCGAGAGACGACCGTATCGTAACTGAGGGTTCTGCGAGCAACGTCTTTATGGTAAGCCGGGGGGTGATATACACTCATCCCGACGGACCGCTTATTTTGCCAGGCATCACAAAGGAACTGACAAAGATGTTGATCCGTCGATTGGGTATACCCTTTGAGGAAAGCCCATTTACTGTCGCAGAACTTCGTGACGCGGACGAAGTTTTCATTACGGGAACGGGTCACGACGTATGTCCCATTTTAGAAGTGGACCACCAATCGATTGGGGATGGCAAACCTGGAGATGTTACGCGAATGCTAAATCAAGAGTTCAGGAAACTGTACGAGCACGAAAATTTTGAAATAATATAATGCTTGACTATTATTAAGATTATTCATATAATTCACTAAAAATAGTCAAGTATTTCAACAAAAATTTTTTGTTTGGGACCTGTTTTATCTGAGAGTATGGTCCAAAATTTTTCATCCTAGAAATTACATAGAGACATGAATAGGGCGTATCTGGAAACTACGAGTTCGTCTGTTGCGAACTAGTCCGAAACCGAAACTAGCTCGTACATGGCCGCAGCAGAGTGAGTGGTCAGATCCACGCTTGTTAGACTGAAAATTATAAATAGCTTATGTATTCAAACGGATTTATGGTAGAGAAATTTAAAACCAAAAGGTTTTGAATTTATGTTTTAAGTCCGATAAAAGGGGGCAATTTCAATGTTCAAGAAAGTCATTTCGACACTTGGCATCAGTGCAGTGTTAGTTGGCAGCTTGGCAGGGTGTGGTTCAAGCTCCGGTTCGAACACAGCGCCTTCCAATTCCTCGTCTAGTCAAAATAGTGGACAAACCTCATCTTCGCACACGCTTGTCGTTGCTACGGTGTCCGACCCTTCCACGTTGGACCCCCAAGCAACCACCGCAAACATTACCGCAGATGATATGCAGGGTGTATTTCAGTGGTTGTTTACGTTTAATAGTCAGTACAAATTAGTACCGATGTTGGCTAAGAATTACACGGTTTCGACAGACGGTAAGACCTATGTCATTAACCTTCGCCAAAATGTATTATTCCATAACATGCAAAAAATGACATCTGCTGATGTTGTGGCTTCGATCAACCGTTGGACGCAAGTTTCACCCATTGGCCAGTCCGATGTGAAGACTTATGGTATTCAAGTGGCGGCTACAGGACCCGATACCGTCAAAATTACACTCAACAAACCCTATGCCCAGCTTTTGGCCGACTTGTCATTCTGGTATGGTGGGGCAGCTATTTATCCTGCGTCTGTTTGTAAACAGGCTGGAACTGGCCCACTAACACAGTTCATTGGAACTGGACCCTACAAGTTTGTGAAATGGGTACGCGGACAGTACATCGAAGTGACAAAGTTTAAACATTACAGTCAAAGCAATCTTCCAACCAGCCTGTATTCTGGTCAGGTTTCCGGTAATATCGATACGATCAAGTACGTTCCGGTGCCTAACCCACAAACCCGTGTCGCTGGGTTGATCAGCGGTCAGTATGACGTCGCCGAGTCTCTCGACCCTGCAACCTATCAGCAAGTTGCTAGCGCCTCGAACGTCACTCCTGAGATGGTCAAGCCGTTTGGGTATCCCATCATCGTTTTCAATAAAGCTCAAGGCATTATGTCAAATGTCAAAGTCCGCCAAGCCTTTTTGGCTGCACTCAATATGAAGGACCTGATGCTTGCCGCTTTTGGCAACCCGAATTTCTTTGATACTACGCCCAGCCTGTATCCACCGCAACAACCCCAATGGTATTCCACAGCTGGAAGTAGTCTGTATAATCAGGCAAACCCTCAAAAGGCTAAACAATTGTTGAAGGCTGCCGGTTATAACGGTCAACCGATTCGTTGGCTGGTGTCTCAGCAATATCCGTTTCTTTACAAGGCTGCACAAGCGGCTGTTCCTGAACTGCAACAGGCCGGATTCAACATAAAGTTGGATGTGGTGGACTGGTCCACATTAGTCCAGGAAAGAAATAATCCGAAGCTTTATGATGCTTTCTTTACGTATAACGCGTTTTCGCCAGAACCCCCCATTGCACAAGCCTGGTTAAGTTCGAAGTGGCCAGGATTCTGGAGCAATAGTGAAAAAGATAAGCTGGTCGCCGAGCTTTCTGCCACGACTGACCCGGCGAAACAAAAGCAAATTTGGGACCAAATTCAGAAATTGGTCTACACCGATGTCCCCTTTGTGGATTTAGGCCAGTTTTATAATTTCGAAGCGATTTCCAAAAAGGTTACTGGCTTTACTCCGACTTACTCGCCGTTTTTCTACGATAGCAGCTTGAACTAGACAAGATGCAGTAACGGGTGCGGATGTCCAAACTAGACCTGTCATCGGAAGATCATGTCCAACGAAAGGAGTTTACCGAATGGCTGCCTACGTGATACGCCGCATCATCGCCGCAATACCTGTGATGTTGATCGTTTCTACGGTCGTGTTTCTTCTGATTCACATGACCCCGGGGAGCCCAGCAGCTTTGATGCTGGGTTCTCAGGCTACTCCACAGGCTATTGCGCATTTATCTGCTCAAATGGGCCTGAATAAACCGTTATACGTTCAATACTTGGACTGGCTCTCCAGTCTTTTGAAAGGAAATTTAGGTCAATCGATTTTTCTTCAGGAGCCTGTTTCCAAAGCCATTATCCAACACTTTCCTCCCACGCTCATGTTGTGTGTCATCGGAATGATTGTGGCGATGGCGATTGGAATTCCGTCAGGTATTCTAGCAGCAATCAAAAAAGGGACTTTTTGGGATCAATCGGTGATGGTTGGAGCCTTGTTTGGGATGTCGGTCCCCGAGTTTTGGATGGCAATTGTCTGTATTTTACTTTTCGCTCAACACGCCCATATCCTGCCTGCCGCAGGGTATGCGGCCCCGTCGCTGACCAATTGGAACTGGATCCGCTATTTGATTATGCCTGGATTCATCATGGGACTCGTACAGTCTGGACTGCTGGCTCGTATGACACGAGCCGTGGTGATTGAGGTTTTAACGAACGATTATGTACGTACGGCACAAAGTAAGGGACTAAGACCTCGCCGAATTATTGTCAAACACATTTTGAAAAACGCGCTTGTACAAATCCTTACCGTCACTGGCAACATTCTCATCATCTTTTTAGCAGGAGACGTTGCGATGGAGACCATCTTCACCATCCCTGGAATTGGCTACATGCTTTACAACGCGGTCTTTCAACGGGACTATCCTCTGATTGCTGGGATCGCTGTGACGTTCGGGGCGCTGTACGTGTTGGTGAATTTGCTCGTTGATTTGAGTTACTCTCTGGTCGATGCGCGCATCCGCTACTAATCCAGAAAACAACACCGAGGGGCAAAATGTGAGGTAGTCTTCAAAAGGTATTGAATCATGAGGTCTTATAGAATTGAAAGAATGAAAATTCAAGGATAGGTGGATTGGATGGAACAAGCGACGAGCCCGACGACAGTGCCTTTGCAAAGAAGCGGAACCTCAGCGGTCGTAAAGACCTTCTCGAGGGCGGTGCGTATCCCTGGATTGGTGATTGGCGGCACGCTGTTTGTGGTGCTGGTAGTTTGTGCCGTTCTTGCACCTGTGATTACCCCGGGTAATCCGAACGCCATGAATTTTGGGGCGATGCTTCATCCACCGTCCATGCAACACCCATTTGGTACTGACAATTTTGGCAGAGGTATTTTTAGACGCGAACTGTACGGTTTACGGCTGTCCATGATCATTGGTTTGCTCGTTGCATCCATTACCGGCGTTATAGGGACCGTTTTCGGGGTGATGGCCGGGCTGTCTCGCCGAGCGGACGCCATCATCATGAGGGTGGCGGACGGCTTCATGGCCTTTCCGTGGATGGTACTTGCAATTGCCAGTATGGCGTTTTTGGGCAGCAGCACCATGAATGTCATCATTGTCCTGAGTATCGTTTATTCACCGCGAATGGCCCGTATTGTGCGTTCGGCTGTCTTGGTGGAGCGCGAAAGGGAGTACATTGTGGCTGAGAACATCATCGGGGCGTCTCCATGGCGTATTGTCATGAAGCATTTGCTTCCGAACATTCTCGCGCCCATCATCGTACAGTTAACTTTTACTTTTGCCTATGCCGTACTCAATGAATCCCTGCTCGATTTTTTGGGTGTCGGCGTTCCGCCGAGCGTTCCAAGCTTAGGCAAGATGATTAGTGATAGTCAGGAGTATATGGTGCAGGCTCCTTGGATGACGATTTTCCCAGGAGTAGGTATAGCTGTCACAGTAATCACCTTAAACCTATTGGGAGATGGCATTCAAGACTTTCTCGGTGTGAAGTCTTCTCAATCCTGAACTGTCTGGCGAGGTTTCTGGGAGTCCACATTGTTTGAGGAGGACACAACGTTGAGTCAGCCCCTGTTGGAGATCCATGACCTAAAAACGTACTTCATCAACAAGCATACAGAAGTTCACGCCGTCGACGGGATCGACTTGACCGTTTTTCCCGGACAAATCGTCAGTATTGTTGGTGAATCGGGTTCTGGCAAGAGCATGACCTCGTTGTCCATCATGCGCCTAGTCCCCAAACCGACTGGAAAAATTGTCAGCGGGACGGTGAAGTTTGCCGGTAAAGATTTGCTCAGTCTCACAGAAGGGCAAATGAAGGATATCCGCGGCAATGAAATTTCGATGATCTTCCAAGAGCCTATGACAGCGCTCAACCCCGTAATGACCGTCGGGGAGCAAATTAGCGAAGTGTTGCTTCGACATCGCAACGTCAGTCGGCGTGAAGCTTTGGGCAAAGCAGTGGACATGTTGAAGTTTGTGGGTGTGCCTCGTGCTCAGGAAATTGTTCGCGAATATCCGCACCAACTTTCTGGAGGGATGCGGCAACGGGTCATGATTGCGATGGCCATGGTTTGTGAACCCAAGCTGCTGATTGCCGACGAACCCACCACCGCGTTGGATGTCACGATCCAAGCCCAGGTTTTAGAACTGATGAAACAGATGCGGGAGAATTTCCACACGTCAATCATCTTGATTACGCACGACCTCGGGGTGGTGGCCGACATGGCGGATCACGTTGTCGTCATGTACGCCGGTCAGGTTGTTGAATCCGTCGATGCTGACGAGTTGTTTTGCCAACCTCTGCACCCGTACACCAAAGCGTTGATGGCGTCGATCCCTTCCTTGGAAGAGGAAAAGGAGACTCTGTACTCTATTCCTGGGACCGTTCCAAACGCGGCCCATTTTCCAAAGGGGTGCCGGTTTGCAGAGCGTTGTTCTATGGCGCAGCCGAGATGCCATGACGTGCAGCCGACATTGCGGCAGATCAAACCCGGACATCACGTACGTTGCGACGTCATTTAAAGGAGGTGAACAGTTGAAGGACCCAGTTGCAGCAAAGCCGCAGAAACCAAGTGCTGTCTCGAACGACGGTAATTTGCTTGAAGTGCACCACCTCAAAAAATACTTTCCGGTTACGGCCGGATTGCTTCGCAGAGAGGTAGGTCAAGTGAAGGCCGTAGATGACGTTTCCTTTACCGTGAAGTACGGTGAGACATTGGGGATTGTCGGGGAATCCGGATGCGGGAAGTCCACGACCGGGCGGATGGTGATGCGGGTTTTGGAACCGACGTCCGGTCAGATTATCTTTAATGGACAGGACATCACCCGTTTACAGGGGCGCGCCCTTCGCAGTATTCGGCCAAAACTCCAGATGGTGTTTCAGGACCCTTACGCATCGCTCAATCCCAAAATGCCTGTCGGGGAGATCGTCGGCGAGCCGCTGCTTGTAAACGGTTTTGGTACCCGCAGGCAAATCCATGAACGGGTCGTCGATTTATTGGAACGGGTCGGCTTGCGAGCCGACGACACCCGCCGCTACCCTCACGAATTTTCCGGTGGACAGCGTCAGCGTATTGGGATCGCTAGGGCTTTGGCGTTGAACCCGCAGCTCATTGTGGCCGATGAAGCCGTTTCCGCGCTCGATGTCTCTATTCAATCACAAATCTTAAATTTGCTCGCAGATTTACGAAGAGAGTTCAATTTATCGTATATTTTCGTGTCTCATAACTTAGCGGTGGTGCGGCATATCAGTGATCGTGTGGGTGTCATGTATCTTGGCCAACTGGTGGAGCTGGCACCAAAGCGGGAGCTTTACATTCGTCCTTTGCACCCATATACCGAAGCGTTGTTGTCTGCCTCCCCGGAACCTAAGAGGACGGGGCGGCGGGAGCGCATCATCTTGCAAGGAGATGTTCCGAGTCCGTCCAATCCCCCAAAAGGTTGTCCGTTTAACACACGGTGCCCGAAGGTGATGGATATTTGTAAAGTGGAGCGCCCCGAATTGCTGGACCGAGGGGAAGAACATTGGGTAGCCTGCCATTTGCAGACCTAGAAGCGGTCAGGTGAAGGAGGTACTTTACAATATCGGGGGAGGAAAAATGAAGAAATTAGAAGAGTCCTATCCATTGCTAAAGCCTCTCATCAAGGCCATTGCCGGTGCTTTGGGAAGTAACTGTGAAGTGGTTTTGCACGACCTTTACGATGTAGAACATTCTATTGTGGCCATTGAAAATGGCCATATCACGGGTCGTAACGTCGGCGACTCAAGTACGAATCTTGGTCTAGAGGCTCTGCGCAAGGGGGCCGAAGACAGTGATATATTGAACTACATGTCCAGGACTTTGGATGGGAAGATTCTGAAATCGTCGTCGATGTATATTCGGGATGATCAAGGGCTCGCTATCGGGTCTATTTGTATCAATTACAATATTACAGATTTTATGATGGCGGCCAGTGTTTTGAATGACTTCGTCAAAACGGAATCCGAGGTTCGAGAAACGTTCGTCAATGACATCAATGACCTTTTAAAACATCTGTTGGACGAATCGGTTCAGGTGGTCGGGAAACCGGTTCCTTTCATGCAAAAGGAAGACAAGATGAGGGTTCTGGAGTTTTTGGACGAACGCGGAGTCTTCAATGTGAAACGAGCAGCAGACCGCGTCGCGGCTCATCTGGATATATCGAAATACACGGTTTACAACTATTTAGACGAAATCCGAAATTCCAAAGAACGCTTGTCGCCGGGAATGTGAAATGCTTGGTTGTTACAAGCAACACTGGAGAGATTTCCATTCAATGTTTCAAATACGAGATTCTAACGACGAGGTGAGAATGTGAAAGTTATGAACGTAGATACGCCAAGTGTCCTGATTAATCTGGATCGAATGGAAAAGAACATTGCTGAGATGCAAAGGTTTTGCGATGAACACAACTATCAGTTTCGGCCACACATCAAAACGCACAAGATTCCCGAAATTGCACACATGCAGTTAGCGGCCGGGGCAATCGGGATCACGTGTCAAAAAATTGGTGAGGCAGAAGTTATGGCAGCCGGCGGGATTAAGGACATTCTGATCTATTACAACATTTTGGGTGAAAGCAAATTGGAGCGTTTGGCTCGGTTGGCGCATCGGGCCAACATCTCAGTGGCCGTCGATTCGGAGACCACGCTAAAAGGAATCGGCGAAATGGCAGGCACGGCCGGGTGCCGCCTGGGCGTCTTTATCGATTGCGATACTGGAATCCACCGAACTGGGGTCAACTCGCCCGCGGATGCGTTGAAATTGGCGCAACTCGTCATGCAGTATCCCAACCTCGAATTCAAAGGGCTTTCAACCTTTCCTTTGACTCCCTCGAGCGGCCCGTGGTTTGAGGAAGCTCAACAAGTTTTTGAGGCGGCTCACGTCGCCATCCCGATGGTCAGCGCGGGTAGCAGTCGAGGACCGCAGTATGCCCAGGACATTCCGCAGGTCACGGCCCTGTGCGCAGGGACTTACGTTTTTTACGACTGGTCTTCCGTAGAAACCGGTCTCGTCGATGTGGAACGTTGTGCGGCGAGTGTGGTCGCTACCGTTGTGAGCCGGCCTACGGCAACGACAGCCACCATTGATGCAGGTTCAAAGACGTTATCGAGCGACTTTGGATACATGAAAAACGGTGACGGGTACGGTCATATCCTCGATTTTCCACAAGCGCGCATTTTTTCTCTGTCAGAGGAACACGGGCAAGTAGATTTCAGTCAATGCGATCGCGTTCCGGAAGTCGGTGAGCGGGTATTTGTTCTTCCAAATCACGTCTGCGCCATGATCAATCTTCACGACGTCGTGTATGGAGTGCGCGGAGATGAGGTCGAGGTCATTTGGGAAGTCGGGGCACGCGGCAAGGTTCGCTAAGGGGTGAAACAGTGTGACATTTCACCGTCTTTCGGAAATGACCCGAGAACAAGTCAAAGCGGTGGCCAGTCACTCATTGTTGGTGGTTCCAGTCGCCGCCACTGAGCAGCATGGACCGCATCTGCCGCTTGGCGTAGATACGCTCCTGACGACAGCTATAGCGGAACAGTCCTGTGAAACAGCGGGACATTGCACCGCGGTCGTACTGACCTCGACGCTTGCGTTTGGGTATTCACAGTACCATCTCGAACACGGTGCGGCCATGAGTCTCAGCACAAAAACGTTTCAAAACGTCTTGGTCGACTTGTTGCTGAGTGCGTCGTCGAGCGGCTTTAAACGGGTGTTTGTACTCAATGGGCACGGGGGAAATGACGAACTGATTCGGGTATGCGCCCGTGAAGTGGTTGCAAAACACGAGGTGACGATTGGCGCGGCTTCGTATTGGATCCTTGCCGCCGATGCCGTTCAAAGGATGTCCATCCTGCCCAGTTCCTGGAATTACCCAGGGCACGCAGGGGACTTTGAAACCAGTTTAATGTTGTCTCTTTATCCGTCCCTAGTCCAGGGTTTGCCAACACCGAGAGCTAGAAACCATTCTGAACGCGGGGGGAACACGGTTTTTAAGCCACACTTGCAGGTTGGTGTTGATGGGTATACGGATGATGCCAGGGAAGCGCAGGCATCGATTGGCGACAGACTGATGAACGCGATCGTCCAAGAAGTAGCAAACCATCTGACATCTTTCAGTACCTTGTAAGTGACTGCGAAGTAACACACTGCAGAACCGAACAAACTGAGGAGGGATTCACATGGAATTTGACGTGCTCATTCAAAATGGAACAGTTATAGACGGTACAGGGTCGCAAGGGTATCAGGCCGATATAGGGATTGTCGGAGACGTCATCCAGGCGATCGGAAATTTACAGGGTTCCCAAGCCAAGAAGACCATCGACGCCACGGGGAAAGTGGTGTGTCCCGGTTTCATCGATGTTCACGTTCATTCGGAATTGGCAGTTCTTGACGGCCCAGACAAGTATGCTCCTTTAAAAATGGGTGTAACAACGCAGCTCGCCAGCCCAGACGGATTTTCGTGGGCGCCGTTGACTGGGAATAAGTTTCGGGAAATGCAGCAGTATCTCAGCATCTTCTATACTGACCAAACCATCCGGGAACACACGGAGATGAGCATTGCCGATTTGTTGGCTGTTTCTGAAGGAAATCTGCCGTCCAACATCGTTTTACAAGTCCCGCATGGCCCTGTGCGTTTGCAAGTGGTAGGGTGGGATGACAGACCCGCGACCGACGAAGAGATTGGACAGATGCAGCGTTTGGTCCGGGAGTGGATGGAAGCTGGTGCGGTCGCCTTTGCCACAGGGTTGGAGTACGAACCCATGCGAAGTTCCGACGTTCGCGAGTTGGCGGGTTTGTCTAAGATTGTGGCCGAGTACGGCGGGGTTTACGTCGCCCATCAGCGAGGCTATGCGGAACGCGTGAAAACCGGTTCGAGCGAAACGATTGCGGTGGCGAAGGAAGCGAACATTCCCGTACATATCTCTCATTTTACGGTGGACGAAGATGCCGCAGCCATGGTGCAACAGGGCTTGCAAGACGGAGCGGAGATTACGTTTGACATGTATCCGTACGCAGCCGGCAGCAGTCATCTGCTGAAGAACCTTCCGGATTTTATGCAAGTGGGGCCGCCGGAAAACGTCTTAACACGCCTGAAAGACCCAAAATACCGAGCCATGATGTCCGAGTACCTGGAGAGCCACGTTGCTCCTGAACTGATTCATTTTGCTGCTGTAGGAGAAGGAGCGCCCTCGTGGGAAGGGAAGTCCCTCAAGGATGTGCAAGAAGAGATGGGACTGGACCTGACCAATGCGATCAGTGAAGTCCTGATACAGTCAAACTTGCAAGCACTCATGATTATGCATTGGCCCGAACACCGAGTCCATTTTCTGGAAGATACCTTTAAACACCCCCTGCACATGGTGTCTACGGACGGCATTTACATTGGAAAGAGACCTCATCCTAGGGGCTTTGGCACCTATCCCAGGGTGCTGAGGGAATACGTCTTGAAAAACCAGTGGTTGACCATGGAACAAGCCATTTACAAGATGACAGGCTTTCCTGCCAAGAGATTTAACATCAAAGGAAGAGGGGTTCTCGGATCCAACCAATACGCGGATGTGGTGGTGTTTGACCCACAGACCATTGCAGACAAAGCGACGTTTGAACAACCGCGCCAAGACCCGGTAGGCATTGAGCATGTGTTTGTCAATGGTCACCACGTGATTGAAAAGGGACAGGTGCATCCAGGCAATCCTGGGCGAATTCAGCGCTAGACACAGTACTAGAAACGTAGAAACGTAATTTGCTCGGCGGTTTGTGTACTATGAGTTCATCTAAAGTTAGAGTTAGACAAGAGGATTTCACCCAATTCCTTCAATTCGATTAGGAGATGAATCGCTGATGAAAGAAAAGATTACAACCTCAAATGCACCTCAGCCAGCGGGTCCATATTCTCAGGGTATTCGCGTAGGAAATCGGGTCTACGTAGCTGGGCAAGGACCAACGGACCCGAAAACTGGGACCATCGCTTCTGACGACATTAAAGAGCAGACGCGGCAGGTGCTGCGCAACATTCGGGCCATTCTCGAAGCAGCCGGAAGTTCCATGGATTGCGTCGTGAAATCTACGGTTCACCTGGCAGATCTGAAATACTTTGGCGAGTTCAACGAGGCTTATCACGAATTTTTTCAGGAGCCCTACCCGGTTCGTACAACGGTGGGCAGTCAATTGAACAAAATTTTGGTCGAAATCGATGTCATTGCAGAAGACTAAATACTTAAAGATCGTTCTATGAACGCTTTAGAAACGTTCACCCCAGGGAGGAACTGCGGCCATGTTGGATTGCGTGTTGCGAAACGGGATTGTGTTCGATGGAACGGGCGGACCGGGCGTTGTCGCCGACGTCGGCATTCAGGATGGAAAAGTGGCAGCGATTGGGGCGGTTCACGAGACGGGACACGAGGAAGTGGACGTCGCCGGATGGGTTGTTTGTC
This sequence comes from Alicyclobacillus tolerans, assembly GCF_021739485.1. Taxonomy (GTDB): domain Bacteria; phylum Bacillota; class Bacilli; order Alicyclobacillales; family Alicyclobacillaceae; genus Alicyclobacillus_K; species Alicyclobacillus_K tolerans_A. Next base: position 6,386 of record NZ_JAJFNK010000016.1, on the reverse strand, counting down.
CAGGGTTTCTGGACGTTCACACCCATTCTGACCTGGCTTTGCTCGAGCAACCGGAGTGTACACCCAAAGTCACTCAAGGTGTGACCACGGAGATTCTCGGAAATTGCGGTTTCTCTGTATTTCCCATGGTTCAGACCAAATCGATGGAATCGTTTCGTCAGTATTCCGGTCCAGTGCTCGGGTTCACGGATCGCAAATGGAACTGGCAGTCGTACACCGACTACGTCGAGCACGTGAAGGCAGCAGCACCTGGGGTGAATTACGCTTCTTTGATGGGGCACAGTACACTGCGCTGTGCGGTGATGGGGTTTGAAAACCGCCGGCCCACGAATGCTGAAATGGAAAAAATGAAACTCCTTTTGTCCGAATCCCTTCAACACGGGGCGCTTGGGCTGTCGACGGGCTTGGTGTATACCCCGGGTGCTTATGCACAAACGGAAGAATTGGTGGAGTTGGCCAGGGTGGTGGCGAAGTTTGGCGGCGTTTACGCGACACACTTACGGAACCAGGCGGACGGACTTGTCGATTCGGTGAAAGAGGCGATTGAGATCGCGGAGAGGTCGGGGGTGGCTGTCCACATCTCACACCACAAAACGGTAGGAGAGAAAAATCAAGGATTGGTTCACCAAACCCTTGCCCTCCTGGACGACGCCAACCACAGGGGGTTATCCATCAGTTCAGATATGTACCCCTACTTAGCAGGCAGTACGACTCTGACCTCTGTGTTGCCGGGGTGGTTGATGGAAGGCGGCATCGCGAGCATGTTGTCGCGTTTACAAGATCCACAACTCCGAAGCAAAGCGATTTCTGACATTGAATCCGGGATTCCAGGATGGGAAAACCGCTTAGGGGCTCTTGGTTACGAAAACGTCATCATCAGTTTTGTACGCAGTGCTCGCAATCAACGCTTCCAAGGGAAGAATCTCACAACCATCGCTCAACAGCGCGGCGAGAATCCGATCGATTGTGTGTTCAACTTGTTAACCGAGGAATCCGGCGTTGTTGGAGTTATCTTACAGAACTCCACGGAAGCCGATTTGAAAACCGTGCTTGTGCATGAAAAAACCGTGATCGGTTCCGACGGATTGTACGCTGGAGAAAAGCCGCATCCCCGTTTGTACGGTACGTTCCCTCGCTTTGTGCACAACTACGTCACGGAATCTAAAGCTCTGTCCCTGTCGCTGGCGATACGAAAAATGACCAGTCTCGCGGCAGAAATCTTTCACATTGATGACGTAGGGAAAATTGAACTTGGATACCGGGCGGATTTGGTCGTCTTAAATCCGGAAACCATCCGAGATGCTGCAACCTTCGAAAATCCAACGGCTATTTCCGAGGGAATTCAACACGTATTGGTTGGGGGTAGATTTGCTCTCCGAGATGGCCGTTTGACGGACCAACGAAACGGACAATTCCTACACTCTAAAGGGGTGAGACAATGAATGCTCCCATGTATGTCAAAGTGATGGATCCCGTTCGCCAAGAGGTCTATACAGCCCAGCTTCATCTCAAATCTGGACAGTATTTCTTGGAACCTGCCGATGAGGACCATCCAACCGAGGTGATTTTGAGTCCTGGATGGATGGATTTGCACGTTCATGTCTATGACGGAGTCACTCCTCTGAGCATTTCAGCCGATTTGATTGGATTGAACACAGGGGTTCACCTTGTGGCCGATGCCGGAAGTGCAGGCGAGGCGACGCTGGCGGGATTCAGGAGATACGTCGTGCCCACGTATCGCACGGAGGTTAGAGCCTGGTTAAACATTAGCTCCATTGGTTTGGTTCACTTGCGCGAAGCTTCAGACATCAACCTGTTTGATGTCGAAAAAACGATCAACGCCGTTTTGGACAATCAACCGTTTATTTGCGGCGTAAAGGTCCGTTCAGAACGAAACATTGTGGGTTCGTTAGGTTTACAGCCATTGCAACTTGCACGCACGGTGGCACGAGCCGTCGGGAAGCCACTTATGGTGCACATTGGGGAACCACCTCCGAACGTCGAAGATATTTTAGAGTTGCTAGACCCGGGGGATGTCGTGACACACTGTTTCCACGGGAAGGTGGGTAACCCCTGGACAGCAGATGGGGAGCCAATCCCGGCTTTAATGAAGGCCCTCCAAAGAGGTGTGAAAATTGACGTTGGGCACGGCGCTGGAAGCTTTAGTTTCGAGATTGCCAAAAAGGCCATTTCATCGGGTTCGACACCTTTCTCCATTAGTACTGACGCTCATGCCATGAACATCAATGGGCCAGTTTATGACCTTCCGACTACGATGACCAAAATGCTTACCTGCGGTATGAACTTAATGGATGTCATCTCTGCAGTGACCTCTGCCCCGGCAGAAGTTTTGGGGTTACAAAACTGGTGTAACCTTTCGGGCCCATTACAACGCGCTACGCTGTTTCGTATCAGTGAGCAACCTCCAGTTGGTCGTGCTTACATGGATACAAAAGGTCGTGAAATCACACCGAACGAGGTTATTGTGCCTGAGGCCGTAATTTCTGATGGCGCATTGATTCGAATTGACAGAGTCACAACAACACTCACTCATAACCCAACAGATTTGGGGTGACGATCACAGTGTCTGATTTAAAAGGGATTATTCCCATTGTCGCCACAACCTTTGATCCGCGTGGAAATGTCGATACGGATAGTTTTCGACAAATGCTTCGCCACCTCCTAAGCACAGGTGTCCATGGACTTACCATGTTTGGGCTAGCTTCCGAATTCTATAAGTTGACAGAAACAGAAGCCGACCAGTTGATGAAAATTTTCCTGGAAGAAACATCAAAGTATAAAGAGAAGGCCGGTATTGTCTCCATCACCGCGCACTCTGTGGAAGTAGCGGTCCGTTCCGCAAAAAAGGCTGAAGAATACGGTGCTGACGCACTCATGGTACTTCCTCCTTTTTTTCTGCATCCGTCCAGAGAGGCGATTGGCAACCACATTGAACAAGTTGCGAAAGCAGTTCGTGTTCCTCTAGTTATCCAGTACGCTCCAAATCAGACCGGAATCCAATTAGAACCAGAATTTTTTGTGCGTCTGCAGACGAAGTTTGCAAATGTGAAGTATGTCAAAGTGGAAACGCAGCCGCCAGGGAAGTACATCTCTCAATTAATAGACCAATCGAAGGGTTCGATTGGCTCCTTGGTGGGATACGCCGGTGTACAGATGGACGACGCCTTGAAAAGAGGTGCGAACGGTGTTCAACCGGGTTGTTCCTTTAGTGAGATTTATGTGGAGTTGTACCGGCTCTATCAGAGTGGAGACAATGGCTTTGACGAACTGTTCAAACGGCTCCTACCGTATCTTTCTTATTGGATGCAAGGGATTGAATTAATTATCAAGGCGGAAAAAACGATTCTATACCGGCGTGGAATCATCGCTAGCGATTACTGCAGACAGCCTTCTTATGTTTTCGACCGTGTGGAGGAAGCAAAAATCAACGAATTTCTGGACAAATTTAATCACTTGTTTTAAGGGGACGATGATGAAAAGCACGAGTACGTAACGTTGAACACGAAAGCTTCCAGGTCAATCAATGTCCTATGGTCAAAGTGAGTGTGTTACCCGCATCATGCCACCACTCATCGCAGGGGATGCCATGCTTGTGTAAAGACCGAGAATACCTGTGTGTTCCGGTTGCACCGGACCCGCTTTGGATTCGATTCGGCTGTGTAAAAATTCCTCCGTAGCCTGGGTGACACCGTCTTCAAGAATGAGGTCCAACCGCCGGTTAGGGATATCAATTCTGATGAGGTCTCCGTCTTGAATCGCAGCAATGGGGCCGTTATCAGCCGCTTCGGGGTTTATATATCCAATACATGGTCCTTTAGTCGCACCGGAAAATCGACCGTCTGTGACCAGGGCCGTTGTACGAGATAGAACAGGGTCACTTGCGATGAGTTCAGAAGGGTAAAACATTTCTGGCATGCCCGTCGATCTTGGACCCTGATAGCGGATGACGAGAACGTCACCCGGGTCTATAGTACGATTTCGGATGGCTTCCACAGCAGCATTCTCTGTATCGAACACTTTTGCGGGGCCAATATGGTGCTGCATTTCGGGAACGATTGCAGACATTTTTGCAGCGGCACCCCCGGGTGCGATGTTTCCAAAAAGAATAGCCACCGAACCCGTGGGTGACAACGGGTCCTTAAGACCGTGAATGATGTCGGCGGGTTTTAAGTGATAGTTATCGAGAAACCGCGTTACAAACCGTTGCAGCGGGCTGCGGTTCCAAACTTCGAGGTTGTGATACAACGAATTCCCCGTTACAGTCAGCACATCAAGATGAAGATACTGTTCTAGGAGCGTCATCAGACGAGGGACTCCTCCTGCGTACCAAAACAACTCTGTAGAGAACCTTCCAGAAGATTTCGTATCGACCAATACAGGGATCTGCCTATGAATACGATCGAAATCCTGTGGGGTGAGCTCAACCCCGCACTCTTGAGCGATAGCTATCAAATGCATGATAGCGTTCAGTGAGCCATTGATGGCTGCATGAATTACAATGGCGTTTTCGAATGCTTCGCGGGTTAACAGGGTCCTTGGACGAATATCTTTGGCAATAAGAGACATTATCTGCTTTCCGGCCATTCTGGCCGACCTTCTGAGTTCTGACATCGTTGCCGGAATAAGCGCGGCGCTAGGTAGAGCTAGCCCGAGTGCTTCGGACATCACCTGCATCGTACCGGCAGTGCCCATATATTGACATGCCCCGCATGACGGACACACGGTTTGTTGAAAACTGAGGAAATCTTCCTCTTTCATGCGGCCTTCTGCAACGTCAACACTTAGATGCCACAGTTCGTCATTCGTATGCTGGTTCGGTCCGCTCGCCATGGCGCCTCCTGGCACATGTATGCCTGGAACGTTCATGCGTGCAAGCGCAATCAGGGGCGCTGGGACAGCCTTGTCACCGGAAGAACTCAGCACGACTCCATCGAAGGGTGTACTCTTCTGATGCGCTTCGATTAAACCCACAATTAACTCACGGGAGAGTAGAGAATAACGCATCCCATGGTGCGCTTGCGCTACACCATCACAAATGTCAGTGGCAGTATAATGCGCCGGTTTGCCGTTAGCCTGCCAAACCCCTTTAGCGATCTCGTTTGCTAAATCCCCCAAATGATAGGAACTTGGATGGCTCTGTCCTTGGGTTGTCTCGACGAGGACTTGTGGACGTGACAGGTCTTCCACGTCCCAGTCCATTGAGAGGCGAAGAGCATCGCCTTCAAAACTGATTTTTCGTGTCAGTTGACTATTCAATTGAAACTCACTCCATTCGAGGATGTATATTTAAACGAGGCAGGGCTCAATTGAGTGTCGAGTTTCTCACTGGTTCCAAAAAGACCATGTTGACTGTCTGAACCGTCAGAACATTTTTCTGGATATATATCTGAATGAGTATTTAAGGTATGAACTTAATGGTCACTATATTTTGGAGTTTTCCACTGCCGAAATACTAGCGTCTATGATTTGACATATTTCATCGATATCAGAGGTACTTGTTGTTAGTGGGGGAGCTACAGCAATGAAATCACTTCCCGCTCTTAGCAGAAGTCCGTTACGACGCGCTTGTTCACCTATTTTCAAACCCATGCTGCGAAGCGATGCATCCACAGTGAACCTGAATCCCTGTAATAAGCCCATGCCTTGGACTGTCTTAATGCTAGAGTATTTATTTGAAATGTTCGTTAGTTTTTGTGTAAGATGCATACCGACCTTATGTGAATTTTGCACCAGGTTTTGCTCAATCAGTTGTTGAATGACTGCTACTCCGGCCGCAGCAGATAATGGATTTCCTCCAAACGTATGGCCATGATGGAATTCTTTATGTTCATCCGCAGCTCCCAAAAATGCACTGTAAACATGGTTCTGGATTAAAACACTTGCAAGTGGTGAGTAACCCCCACTCATTCCTTTTCCACAGCAAATAAGGTCAGGAATTACATGATAATAATCGGCTCCAAACATGGAACCAAGTCGTCCGAATCCCGTGATAATCTCATCGAAAATCAACAGTACATTATGTTTGTTGCATATTTCGCGTAATCTTTGGAAATAATCCATCGGAGGAACAATAAACCCACTCCCTGAAATGAATACTGGGGAAGTTACTATGGCTGATACCGTCTTGGAATCTTCAGCAGCAATCACTTTGTCGATCACGTTTGCACAAGCTAATGAGCATTCAGGATAGATATGACCGTAAGCACAGTTCAAGCAATCGGCTGGATGTACATGCAAAAATCCATTCATTAAAGGCTCATATATTGATTTTCTTTCCCACCCACCTGTTGTTACTGACTTAGCATAGTGTCCGGAAATTGACGGGATAAGCTGACCGTCTTCTGACGAGATCGATGTCCGGCGAT
>NZ_JAJFNK010000163.1 GCF_021739485.1 Alicyclobacillus tolerans | reverse complement strand
ATGGGTTTTCGTCCCGCCAATAAGTCTCGAATCATCCCACCGCCAACTCCTGTAAACAGAGCTGCTACGACAATGACAAAGGGGCTTCCGCTGATGTGTTTCGCATACAGCGCCCCTTGAATCGCAAATGAGGCCAGTCCAATCGAGTCAAAGAAAAACCCCCACCTTCTCCAATGATGCATCCATCTGGTTGACAATAGGTAGAGAACCGCTAAAGCAACCACCACTGTGAGTAGAGTTTGACGATTCCAAAGCTGGATTACAGGTACACCAATAATCGTGTTTCGAATCACGCCACCACCAAAGGATGTAGTCAACCCTAAGAAGAATACTCCCACAAGGCGATACCGTGCTTGCAAGGCTACAAAGGCTCCACTTGCAGCGTAGGCCACAGTCCCAACTCCGTGTAGAATTAGCCATCCCAAGGTGTCCATTGCCGGCCTCCAATTCAACATTTCTAGACAAAACTAGAAGAAACTCTTTCTGGATGGGTGTAAATATTGAACGAGTCGCCCCGTACGAATCCAACCGCAGTAATATTAAGTTCATCAGCAATATCCAAAGCCAGGGCCGTTGGGGCTGATTTGGCAAGGACGATTCCTACGCCAATTTTGGCCACCTTTAGGACGACTTCCGAAGATAACCGCCCACTAAAAGTAATTACCTTTCCTTTTAGTGAAATGTGGTTTTTTAACGCATTCCCAAACAATTTATCCAAGGCGTTATGGCGACCGATGTCCGCACGAGCAAGCAAAAGTCGCTCCGCGTCCGCTAGACAGGCCACATGTACTCCTCCCGTCTCATGAAATACATCCGCCGATTTCTCCATTTCGTCAATGAGTCGAAAAATGGAATCCGGAAAAATAACAGCGAGGTCTTCCACCTTCTTGGCGGTATGAGCGTCATTATAAAAGTAGAAGCTTTGCCGACTCTTCCCACAACAAGAGGCAATATACCGCTTGTTATAGAACTCTTGGTTAAAGTTCACGGCTGTTGAGGT
>NZ_JAJFNK010000162.1 GCF_021739485.1 Alicyclobacillus tolerans | reverse complement strand
GATTTTGCGATCACGTTGAAGCGGATGACGCGGTCCATCCCGGCGATTCCGATGGCGGACAGCAAGGCGCCAATGGTGGTTGGGATGAGACAAACCAACAGCGCAATCAAGGTCGCAATGTCGATGTTGCCGCCGACGTAATGAGCCATCGGGTCTAATGTGTCCACGACAATCAAGAAAATCAGAGTCAAACCCGCCAAGAGAACTGACAACGCCAACTCGTTCGGCGTTTTTTGGCGACTGGCTCCCTCCACCAATCCAATCATCTTGTCGAGGAAGGATTCGCCAGGGTCCGCCGTGACGCGAATGACGAACTCATCCGACAACAGCTTGGTTCCGCCCGTTACGGAACTGAAATCCCCTCCCGCGCCGCGGATGACCGGTGCGGATTCACCCGTAATGGCCGATTCGTCAACGCTGCCTAATCCCTCAATGACTTCCCCGTCGGCAGGGATGGATTCCCCAGCGACGACGCGAATGATATCGCCGCGGCGCAACGTCGTGGCTGGCACATTTTCGTACGTGCCATCGGAGCGCTTGCGGTTGGCTGTGAGGTCCGTCTTGGACTTTCGCAGTGACTCGGCTTGCGCTTTGCCTCTGCCCTCGGCAATCGCTTCGGCAAAGTTGCCGAACAGGACGGTAATGAACAAAATGACGGTGACGACGATGTTAAAGGCGCGTTCGCCGCTGCCCGGGCCGTAGTGGCCTCCAAACAAGTTCGGGTCAAAACTAAGCAACAGGGTAATGACGAACCCGATTTCGACCACGAACATGACTGGGCTCTTCACCATGGTGACAGGATTCAGTTTGCGAAACGAGTCGGCAATCGCATGGTTGACCATCGCGCCCGACAACCCAGCAGATTTACTGTTTGCCACTTGGAACCTTCCTTTCCCATCGTTGGTTTCACAAGGTCACTCCGCAGTCTACTTGGCAAGTTGACCTGCTATCATCTGCAGGTGTTCGCCAATCGGGCCGACTGCAACAGCCGGGAAAAACGTGAGTGCCCCAACGATGACGACAACGGCAAGAAATAC
>NZ_JAJFNK010000160.1 GCF_021739485.1 Alicyclobacillus tolerans | reverse complement strand
AATAGGTGTTGGTTTTGAGCGTTCCGGTGGTTTCCGGGATAACCGCCTTTTTCACGAGAGAACCGGCCATCGCGAACATCGCGACCATGGACACGTACCGGCCAAACAGCATGACCAATCCAATGGCGACGTTGTAAAAGACCGTATTTCCGTTCAACCCGGCAAACGCCGAACCGTTGTTGGCGGCTCCGGACGTAAATGCGTACAGGACCTCTGAAAACCCGTGCAGTCCCGGATTGAGCATGGACGAGGTTCCTGCCTTCGTCACCAACGCGATGGCGGTAGGAACCAGAATCACGAAGGGATGCACGAGCATGGCGGCCGTCGCCAGCTTAATTTCGCGGGCCTCAATTTTCTTTCCGAAGATTTCAGGTGTACGACCCACCATCAACCCAGACAGGAACACCGCGATAATCAAGAACATCAAGATGTTGAGCAGTCCGACGCCAATACCGCCGAAAACCGAGTTGAACATCATGAAGACAATCGGCACCAAGCCGCCCAGCGGAGTCAGGCTGTCGTGCATAGTGTTCACGGCACCGGTTGTAAACGCGGTGGTGGCCGCCACAAAAATACTGCTGAGTGACTGCCCGAAACGAACCTCTTTGCCTTCCATGTTTCCGCCTGCAATGCCAAGCAAATGGTGAACCAAAGGGTCCCCAGCCGTTTCGGAAGCGTATACCGTGAACGCCCCCACCAACAGCAATCCGGTTAAAAACACATACAAGACAGCCGCCTGCTTGCGGTCCTTGATAAACTTCCCGAACGTCGAAATCAAAGAGGCCGGAATCAGCGCCATGGCCAGAATCTCGAGTACAGTGGTCAGCGCTGTGGGGTCTTCAAATGGATGTGCTGAGTTGGCGTTGAAGTACCCCCCGCCGTTGGTTCCGAGCTGCTTGATGGCCTCGAGGGACGCCACGGGGCCTCTCGAGATGGTCTGCGTCCCTCCCTGCAGGGTGTGAGCAACCTGTGCACCCGAAAGGGTTTCTGGCAGACCTAATCCGACAAATACAATGGCGAGTACAAATGCCAGCGGAAGCAAGATGCGGGTGTGTACTTTAACGTAGTCCACCCAAAAGTTCCCAAGCGTCTTCCCCTTGTTCGC
>NZ_JAJFNK010000015.1 GCF_021739485.1 Alicyclobacillus tolerans | reverse complement strand
CAGGTCGGCTACGCATCGTCGCCTTGGTAAGCCTTCACCTTACCAACTAGCTAATGCGCCGCGGGCTCCTCGAACAGTGGTGCAGTTGCACCTTTCCCAGCAAGGAGATGCCTCCTCGCTGCCTATCCGGCATTAGCACCCGTTTCCAGGCGTTATTCCGGTCTGCTCGGCAGATTGCCCACGTGTTACTCACCCGTCCGCCGCTGACCCTAAGGTCCGCTCGACTTGCATGTATTAGGCACGCCGCCAGCGTTCGTCCTGAGCCAGGATCAAACTCTCAAATATACATCCTTTGCTCACTTCGAGCACTTTGCGTCTCTCTTACGTGTTCAGTTTTCAAGGAACCACATGACTCTTACGCATCCGCGTTTCAATCGCCCGCTGTTCTCACCGCACAAAACTCAACTGAGCTTTGCGGAAGAACCCTTTTTCAACCGTTTGAACTTGGCGACTTGCCTGGTTCGAGGGTTTCAAAAGACCTTGCTATGATGGGGTTTTTGAAGCGTTTCTGCGGTGCCGCTCTCGCGGCGACATCGACTAATATACCACCGCTCTATTGCAGAGTCAAGGAAAATACCTAAGAAGTTCAAGGAAATTTTAAGTGGACGTAAATAAGCGGGGTTTAAACGGTGAAATAAGCTGGCGCCGCGCAGAATGGTCTTGGTTCACCTTAAAGAAGTAAGCCATGATAGAAGCTTCCCGGAACGGCAGACAAGCAATACCCTGCCGCTCAGAAATAAAGCAGGCTGGGAGCGGTGTTTAAACCGCGCCATCAGCCTGCCTCTTCGTCAAAGCCTGCCTTTGATATGCGTCACCGTTTAACGAGCGAATTGACGACCAAGTAGGCTACGCCAATAAAGACGAAGAGCCCTAAAAACATCGCTCCTTGGCGAAAAGCCAGTTCTTCGATTCCAGACATCATTGTGCGTCCCTCCAAACCTCTGAGCCGTTCTATCGTTTCATGACTATCGGCTTATGACTATCGTTTCATGTCACTTGCGTTGTTTCTATTCTTCGTCAGAACCCTCTCCGGGTTCCTCGTCGTCCATGGCGTCGCCTTCGGCGATTTCCGTAACTTCGTCGTCCTCGATTTCCTCGATTCCTTCAGCGCCGTCGATGATGACTTCGCCGTCACCGAGACCCGATGTACCATCCAGTTCGTCGTTATCCATTCCCTCTTCGCCGTCGACGACCGAGCCACCGTTTTGTCCATTCATGGCTTCTGGGTCTTGCTCATCCTCGTCGGTTCGCACCGATAATGCCGCAGTCGCCACTTCTTCTCCGTCGGCGACGTTGATGAGGCGCACACCCTGCGTATTGCGGCCTTGGGTGGAAATTCCGTCAACGTGAATGCGAATCGCAACCCCCGCCGTGGTAATGATCATCAAATCGTCCGTAGGCTGCACCATCTTCAGCCCGATGACTTCTCCGTTTTTCGGAGTACAGTTCATCGTTTTAATGCCCTTGCCGCCGCGCGTTTGAATGCGGTAGTCATCCACGGGAGTCTTCTTCCCGTAGCCGCGGGTGGTGACGACAAGTACCTCGCTGTCCGGTTCCACGACGTCCATACCGATGACATCGTCGTCGTCGCCGAGTTGGATGCCTTTCACTCCGGTCGCGCTGCGGCCCATGAGGCGCACGTCTTTCTCGTGATAGCGGATAGACATGCCCTGTCTGGTGGCCATAATAATCTCTTTTTTACTGTCGGTCAAACGCACGCTGATGACTTCGTCGTCTTCGCGCAGGTTAATCGCAATGAGCCCTGTTTTGCGGATATTCGCATAGTCCCGCAGCAGCGTTTTCTTTACGATTCCCTGCCGGGTCGCAAAGAATAAGGCAAGGTCCTTCAGTTCGCCTTCACCGATGGAAGCCACCGGAATGACGGCGGACACCTTTTCCCCTTGGTCGATTTGCAGCAAGTTGATGATTGGGATGCCCTTGGCCTGTCGCCCGTACTCCGGGATCTCGTAAGCCTTTAGGGCGTACATCCGGCCTCGGTTCGTAAAGAACAGCAGAAAATCGTGACTGGACGTAATGTACAAGTGTTCGACAAAGTCCTCTTCGCGCGTCCCAATCATGGACATGCCCCGGCCGCCCCGGTTCTGGCTGTGGTAAATGGACAACGGCAGGCGTTTGACGTACCCTGCGTGGGTGATGGTGACCACCACGTCCTGCACCGGGATGAGGTCCGCTGCGTTGATCTCGCCTTCCACGGCGACAATCTTAGTCTTCCGCTCATCTCCGTACTTTTCGCGAACCTGCAGGATTTCCTCCCGGATGACGGCCAACAGCTTGGCTTCGTCCGCCAAAATGGCGCGCAGTTCTCCAATCAGTTTAATGAGTTCTTGGTATTCCGCCTCAATCTTTTCCCGTTCCAATCCGGTCAAGCGCTGCAGGCGCATATCGAGGATGGCCTGGGCCTGTTCGTGCGACAGCGAAAATCGGGACATCAAGCCATCGCGCGCTTCGTCGGTCGTAGCCGATGCCCGGATGAGGGCGATGATTTCGTCGATGTGGTCGAGCGCAATCCGCAAACCTTCTAGGATGTGAGCGCGCGCCTCCGCTTTGTTCAGGTCGAACTGGGTGCGGCGGCGAACCACTTCGCGCTGGTGCTCGAGGTAGTGGTACAGCACTTGGCGCAAATTCAGGACTTTCGGCTGCCCGTTGACGAGTGCCAACGTGATCACGCCAAACGTCGACTGCAAAGCCGTATGTTTGAACAGGTTGTTGAGCACAACCTGGGGTTTCACGTCGCGCCTGAGTTCGATCACGATGCGCATGCCGTTTCGGTCTGACTCATCGCGCAAGTCGGTGATGCCGTCGATTTTTTTCTCCCGCGTTAACTCGGCAATTTTCTCGATGAGCCGGGCTTTGTTTTGCTGGTATGGAATCTCCGTGACCACAATGCGGGTTTTGCCCCCGGCCATTTCCTCAAACTCCGTCGCGGCGCGGACCGTAATGGAACCCCGGCCGGTGAGAAACGCGTTTTTGATGCCTTCGCGGCCGAGAATAATGCCGCCGGTGGGAAAATCGGGACCTTGGATAACCTGCATCAAGTCGTCGACGGTCGCATCCGGTTGGTCAATCAACATGACGACGCCGTCAATGACTTCACGCAGATTATGCGGAGGAATGTTGGTCGCCATTCCAACCGCAATGCCGGACGATCCGTTGACCAAAAGATTCGGGAACCTCGCCGGGAGCACCAACGGTTCTTGCTCGTTGCCGTCGTAGTTGGGTCCGAAGTCGACCGTTTCCTTGTTGATGTCGCGCAGCAGTTCCATGGCGATGTTGGACATGCGGGATTCCGTGTATCGCATGGCTGCTGCAGCGTCTCCGTCGACCGATCCAAAGTTCCCATGGCCGTCGACCAACAGGTAACGGGTCGAGAAGTCCTGGGCCATCCGCACCAGCGCGTCGTACACAGCCGAATCGCCATGCGGGTGGTATTTACCGAGGACGTCGCCGACGATGCGGGCGGACTTTTTATACGGTTTGTCCGGGGTCATGCCGCTTTCGTACATCGCGTACAGAATGCGCCGGTGTACAGGTTTCAGCCCGTCGCGGACGTCTGGAATAGCCCGGCTGACAATGACGCTCATCGCATAGTCAATGAACGAGTGCCTGAGTTCTTCGCTCAGGTCAATGGGAAGAACCTTGCTAGATTCTGACAATTGCGGTCACTCCTACGAGTTTACAGATTGCAGGGACAAAAGGCGGGACCGAAGGCCTCCGCCTGGACTTACATGGCGAAATTAGATATCCAGGTTGCGTACGTATTGAGCGTGTTCTTCGATAAATTCCCGTCGCGGTTCGACCTTGTCGCCCATCAACATGGTGAAGATCATGTCCGCTTCCATGGCGTCTTCTGAAGTGACCTGCAGCAGTGTCCGGTTTTCCGGATCCATCGTGGTTTCCCACAACTGACCCGGGTTCATTTCGCCAAGGCCTTTGTAGCGCTGAATGTTGATGCCCGTGCGCCCGATTTCCGACAAAGTCGCGTCGAGTTCTTTGTCCGAGTAGGCGTACTGGATGTTTTTGCCCTTTTGAATCTTGTACAGCGGCGGCTGTGCAATATAGATATAACCGGCATCGATGAGTTCCTTCATGAAGCGATAGAACAAAGTCAGCAGCAAAATTCGGATGTGGCTTCCGTCCACGTCGGCATCGGTCATGATGACGACCTTGTGATAACGCGCCTTTGAGATGTCAAAGTCTTCGCCGATACCGGTGCCGATGGCCGTAATGATGGCCCGGATTTCCGTATTCGAGAGGATTTTGTCCAAGCGCGCCTTTTCGACGTTGATGATCTTTCCACGCAACGGCAAGATCGCTTGGAAGTTGCGATCGCGTCCCTGTTTTGCAGAACCTCCCGCGGAATCTCCCTCGACGATGTACAGTTCGCTGATGGAGGCGTCCTTGGTGGAGCAATCCGCAAGCTTGCCCGGCAAAGAGCTGATCTCCAGGGCACTCTTTCGGCGGGTGAGCTCGCGCGCTTTACGCGCGGCTTCCCGGGCGCGGGCAGCCGTCAAGCACTTGTCGACGATCCGTTTGGCCACTGCTGGGTTTTCATCGAGAAACGACTGAAACTTGTCGGCAAACAGCCCTTCGACAATGCCTTTGACTTCGCTGTTCCCGAGCTTTGTCTTGGTCTGGCCCTCGAACTGCGGTTCGGGAACCTTGACGCTGACAATCGCCGTCAGTCCTTCACGGACGTCGTCTCCGCTCAAATTGCTCTCGCTTTCTTTGATGAAGTTCATCTTGCGGCTGTAGTCGTTAATGACCCTCGTCAGAGCGCTTTTAAACCCTGACTCGTGGGTGCCGCCTTCGTGCGTATTGATGTTGTTGGCAAACGAAAACAGCGTCGTCGTATACCCGTCGTTGTACTGCAGGGCGACTTCTACGGTCACTTCGTCGCGTTTGCCGGACACAAACACCGGATCGTTGTGAAGCGGGTCCTTGGACTTGTTGAGAAACATGACAAATTCGGCGACGCCGCCGGAATAACAGTAGGTGTGGGACTTTCCGTCGCGCTCGTCTTCAAAGACAATTTCCAGTCCTGCGTTCAAAAACGCGAGCTCGCGCAGGCGGTTTTGCAGGACATCTGCCTGAAAATCCGTCGTTTCCGTAAAAATTTCAGCGTCTGGCAAAAAGGACACCGTGGTCCCTGTGTGATCGGTCGTTCCGACGATCTTCAGGTCGTACAACGGCGTGCCGCGTTCGTACTCTTGAACGTAGACGTTGCCGTCCCGATGGACTTCAACTTTGAACCAGGACGACAACGCGTTGACGACGGATGCGCCGACTCCATGCAATCCTCCGGAAACCTTGTAACCGCTGCCGCCAAACTTCCCTCCGGCGTGCAATACCGTCAGTGCGGTTTCCACCGCTGGTCGTCCTGTTTTGGGATGGATGCCGACCGGGAACCCTGCACCGTTGTCAATGACCGTCACGCGGTTGTCGGGGTGGACTTTGACAATAATCTTGGTGCACCGCCCAGCCAAGGCTTCGTCGACGGAGTTATCGACGATTTCCCAGACCAAATGATGGAGTCCCTTGGCGCTCGTGGACCCGATGTACATCCCAGGCCGCTTCCGGACGGCCTCCAGACCTTCCAATACCTGAATTTGCGACTCGTCATACACTTGTTCTGGCAACTAGATTCCCTCCAAAAAATATGGACCGTTCGCACAAATTGCGTTCATCAGTCCAGTACTGTGCGCGGTTCAACCCGCATGGGACAACGTCAGTTACCCAGGTCTTGTTGCTGTGCGCGCTTTTTTAACGTTAGGGACGAAATGGGGGAATAGTACAGTTTTTTATCGGTTAGAATGAATGACTTAATTTCACCGGGGTCTACGACCTCGATAGCTGGCTGCTGCTTGATTTGTTCAAGAAACTGAGCCGTAAGAGGACTGCTCTTGGATTGTATATCAAAAATGCCTATCACGTCTTCTAGGTGAACCATGGTGTCTCCGCCGATGTGAATGAACATAGAAACACCTACCCCTCTTACTGTATTATACCAGAACGAACATAAAACAAACGTGTGGCCTTGTCCAATTTGTCGTTCAGCTGGAACAGGCTCGTGGTCGTTAAAATCGTCTGAACGCGTTCGCTCATGGAAAGAATCAAATTTTTTTGGCGAGTGTCGTCGAGTTCGGACAACACGTCGTCTAACAGCAGCACAGGATATTCCCCAATTTCCCGGTGAATAAAGTCGATTTCTGCGAGCCTCAGCGACAGTGCGATGGTGCGTTGCTGCCCTTGGCTGGCGAAGGAGTGAACCGGCTGCCCATCCAGGAAAAACACCAAGTCGTCGCGGTGCGGGCCCGTCGTCGTGTAGCCCAGTCGCCGGTCCGTGTTGCGCTTTTGCTTCAAGGCGCTGCGCAAAGCTTCGGCAAACTCTTCAGGTTGTGCGCTTTGTGGCGAAAAGTCTCGAAAGTTCAAACTGGGAACGGAAGGAGAGTAGTCCAGGGAAAAGCGTTCTCCGCCGTTGGAGATGGAATCGTGAAGGCCTTTCGCAAGCTCTTCGATTTGCTCGACAAACCGAAGCCTTTGCGACAAAATGTAGACTCCGTGTTCCACCAGTTGTTCTTCAAACACTTCGACATACGCCCAATCGGGCGCATCTTGTTTCAACAGCGAGTTGCGCTGCTGCAAGGACCGCATGTATTGACCCAAGTGATACAGGTACCTTGGCTTGGTCTGACCGAGTTCCATGTCCATGAACCGGCGGCGGAGGCTTGGGCCGCCTTTGACGAGCTGTAAGTCCTCGGGAGCGAACAGAACAACTTGAAAATGACCGACAAAATCGGTCATTTTTGTTTGATTGACGCCGTTGACTTGAGCCCTTTTCCCACTTTGTGAAAGGTCAATCTGCAGCTTGATTTCCCTCTGCTGGGTTTGTACGGCGGCGCGCACGAGGGTGTGCTGCTGCTGCCACATCATCAGTTCCGCGTCTTTTTGCGTGCGATGGGACTTTCCCATCGCGAGCAAGTAGATGGCCTCAAGGGCGTTGGTTTTGCCTTGAGCGTTTTCTCCTACGAACAAATTCAGTTCGTTTCCGAACGAAACTTCCTGATGGGTGTAATTCCGGAAGTTGTGCAAAGTGAGGTCCTTAATGAACATTACGACTCCGCCTTAAGGACATACTCTTCCTCAAACACCAAAACCCGATCGCCGGCATAAAGCTTTTTGCCTCTTCGCTGTTCCGGCTCTCCGTTCACATAGACCTGTTCGTTCGCCAAAAACGCCTTGGCTTCGCCGCCGCTGGAAATGAGGTCGACTTTTTTCAGGAACTGTGCCAGGGTGATGTACTCTGAGTGGATTTCGATGTCCAAGCTGTCACCTCATTAGCACGGGAGATATGAGTTGCAGTCCGTCTTCGTGGTCCTTCTCGCGAATGATGAACGGCTGATTGGCGCCGTTAAACAAAATCGTAATGTCGCCGCTGCAGGCGCGCAAAGCCTCAAGGACGTACTTGGCATTAAAGGCGATGAGCAAGTCGTCTCCAGTTTTGCCATTGGCGTACGCCTTTTCAGAAACGTTTCCAATCTCGGGAGAACTCGAGGATACCGTCAATTCATCTCCTTGAATTTGTAGGCGTACCATGTGGTTTTCCCGTTCCCTGGCAATCAAGGCCGCCCGGTCTAATGCTCCGCTTAAAAGTTCCGCCGGAATCTCCACTTCCGTCTTGTGCGTAGTGGGTACGATACGGCTCGTATCGGGATACGAACCTTCTATCAGACGAGTGTAGAAGAGTGTGGAGTCAATTGCAAACAGACTATGACTATCCGTAAACTGCATGACTACGGGACGGGCGTCGTCCGGCAGGAGTTTGCTCAGTTCGACCAGGGATTTAGCCGGCAAAATTGCGCTAAACAGCTGTTCTGGAGTTTTTTCAACAGGCGCTGTTTTGGTGGCCAGTCGCAATCCGTCCGTCGCTGTCAGGGTGAGGCTTTCTTGATTGAGAGTGAAGTACAAACCCGTCAATATTGGGCGAACTTCGGAGGAGGACGCTGCAAATGCCGTTGAACGGATCATCTCTTTAATCAGGTCGCTTGGCATTTCGATGGACCTGGATTCGTGAAAGACGGGGAGTTTGGGATACTCGGCTGCATCTATGCCGTGCAAGTGAAACTGGGCTTGTCCGGAGCGGATCTCCGTCATGTAGTTGTTGTTGACTTGAATCGAAACTTCCTGATCCGGCAGTTTGCGGATGACTTCGGAAAAGTAGCGGGCAGGCAGAACAATGTTTCCGGGCTGTTCAACCGTTAACCCGTTCTCTTCGGACTTGTATACGGTGTCTTGGATACCCAGTTCCAAGTCGTAGGCCGTTGCCGTCAGCTGTTCTTCGCTGAGGTTTAAGAGAATGCCTGTCAAAATCTGTTTGGTTGTACGGACGGCTACGGCCTTGGAGACGGTTTGGATGAGATCCACCAATACGGACTGTTTGATGAGAAACTTCATGGTTCGGCCCCTTCCTGGTTCTGGAGTGTCCGGTGTGCAGCAGCTGCCGCTTCGTATTGCTCGATTTTCCGGGTTGTTTGCTGTTTGTTTTAAGTAGTAGGTATTAGGAATTAGATCTAAACATATAAACAGTAATAGTAATAATACCTGTGGAATTGTGGATAAGTAAAAAAAACCGAGCAAACACAACTTATACACATGTGGATAGCCTGTGGTCAATTTTTATGACTTTTATTTTATATCCACATGTGGAAAACAGCAGCCTACAACAAGGTGCGAATGGCTTCAGCGAGACGGCTGATGGTGGACTTCACCTGGTCGTCTTTGTCCATTTCTTCGGTCACCTTTTCCAATGCGTGTAAAACGGTCGTATGGTCTCGGCCTCCAAACGCGTCTCCGATTCGCGGCAAAGACATATCGGTGAGTTCGCGCGTGAGGTACATGGCAATTTGCCGTGGAAAGGCGACGTTTTTGGTTCTTTTCTTAGCTTTTAAATCCTCGATTTTAAGCCCGAAGTGGTCCCCGACGATCTTTTGAATGTCCCCAACCGTGATGGCTTTTGGCCGGTCCGGAGAAATGATGTCTTTAAGGGCCTGTTCCGCCAAATCCACAGAGACGTCCTCGTTCACTAAGGACGAGTATGCAATCACGCGGATGAGGGCACCTTCGAGTTCGCGAATGTTCGAGTTGACCTGGTTGGCGATAAAGTAAGCGACTTCCTGCGGGATGTTCAATCCGTCGGCCTTGGCTTTGCGCTGCAAAATGGCAATTCTCGTCTCTAAGTCGGGAGGTTGAATGTCCGTAATTAATCCCCATTCAAACCGGGAACGCAAACGGTCTTCCAGGGTAGGGATCTCTTTGGGCGGCCGGTCGCTCGAGATGACAATTTGTTTGGCAGCTTCGTGCAGCGCATTAAAGGTGTGGAAAAACTCTTCCTGGGTTTGTTCCTTGTTGGCCAAGAATTGAATGTCGTCAATCAACAGTACGTCGATGGACCGGTAGCGGTTGCGAAATTCTCCGGTGCTGTTTTCGCGGATAGCCGTAATAAATTCGTTCGTGAAACGCTCGGAAGAAAGGTACAGCACCTTAGCCTGCGGATTGCGCCGCTGCACGTAGTGGCCAATGGCGTGCATCAGATGTGTTTTTCCCAGTCCCACTCCGCCGTAGATAAATAAAGGGTTGTAGGCGTTGGCCGGAGACTCGGCCACTGCGAGGCTGGCGGCATGGGCAAATCGGTTGCTGGCGCCAATCACGAAAGTTTCAAAAATATATCGAGGATTCAGTAGATTGTTGGACAGTGTGTTCGATGGCGTGGCAGCTGGATTCGTCGCAGCCGTCGCAGGAGGGGAAGTTGCTACGTCTTCACGGACTGCGGGCGTCGGGTCGGTAGTGAATTTGACACGGTACTCGTGTTCGGTCAACGCGATCAAGGAGTTCTCGATCATGGAAGTGTAGTATTCGTCGAGCCAATTGCGCGCAAAGGTCGTCGGGACGTAAATGGTAATAAAGTTGGACTCGGGTTCATAGTCTATGATCGACGTGCCGCCAAACCAAGTTTCAAAACTCGGTTGGCTCATGCGCTCTTTCATAAGCAATAGAACCTGTTCCCAGAGGTTTTGGAAGAAGGGCCGATCGAATTGGGTATTCATTGAAAGAGATGAGTCCTCCTAAAAAGCAGTCAAGAATGAAAAGACGGCAACAGTCATAGTCATAAAGAAAAGACAACAGCAGTCGAGAAAAAATTGCCGTGAAAACGAAAAGGCAGCAAAGCGACGCAGATAAAGTGCGTATAGCCATAAAGAAATAAACTTTAAAAAGAAGCGATGCGTACGATGGATTCAATCACGGGAGCGCTGTGTACAAAGATGTGGATAAAAAAACCGCGCCAGCCATGGGAATTGGTTGGATTTAAAGATAAAATACCCACAGATTCCACAGGTCTGTGTGGACAAGTTGATACGGCCTTATAAACAAGGCCGGTAAAGCGTGGATACTGTTATCCACAACCTGTGGGTAACTCTGTGGATATCTATGATTTATACACAGAGCAAATTTGTTTTGGTGACGCTAATGATAGCAGATAGAGCAAGGAATAAGCAACGGGATGTCGAATTTATCCACAAGTTGTCGATTGTGCACACCAGGCTTGTTGTGCATGTGTAGATATGTGGACGGTTATGTGGATAATCGCGAAAAAAGATGTCGATTTATAAAGAATAAAGTTTTCCACATGTGGATAACTGTAACGGTACTTGGAAGTCTTCAAAGGTGTTGACAAGGGCGGTGTGCGGTATCTATACTGGTGCATAGTGTCTGTCAGCAAGGAAAAGGGGGTGGCGTGTTTGAAGCCGACCTATCAACCAAATGTACGCAAGCGCAAAAAGGTGCACGGATTCCGCAAGCGGATGAGCACAAAGAACGGTCGCAGAGTGTTAGCCGCTCGTCGTAAGAGAGGCAGAAAAGTTTTGTCAGCATAAGGCCACTTTGGTGGCCTTTTTTAATACCAAATCGGTACATAATGATTACAGAATGTTGTATTCTTTGCAGATGGGGAGTTTGGCATGCAGTCCGTTCACCGTTTAAAGGAAAACCGCGATTTTCGGCGCGTCTTTCAGCGCGGTCGCTCGGTCGCTACGCCGAGACTGGTGCTGTATTGGCTCGAGAATAAGTCTGTTTCTTTTCGCGTAGGGTTTTCCGTGAGCAAGAAAGTGGGCAATGCTGTAGAGAGGAATCGTTTAAAACGCCAGCTGCGCGCGTGTTTTCAGTCCGTTGCAGGCGATTTGGACGAGGCACATTCCGACTTTGTCGTAGTCTGCCGGCAGGGTTCCAAGGAAGCGGAGTTTCAAGAATTGCATACCGACGTCGTGAAGCTGTTACACAAAGCCCGGTTCATGGTATGATGAAGCGTAGGTGATGCAGACATGCTCAAAAGGATTGTCGTTGCCTTAATCCGTTTTTATCAGGTTGCCATATCCCCTCTTTCTCCGCCCCGTTGTCGGTTTGTTCCGAGTTGTTCGGAGTATTCTTTGCAAGCGGTGTCGCGGTTTGGGGTGTTGCGCGGCGGTTGGTTGTCTGCGAAGCGGATTTTGAAGTGCGGCCCATGGCATAAAGGCGGTTTAGATCCCGTCCCGACCGAAAAGTAGGAGGAATCATCTGTTGGAAAGCACGTCTAAATCGAATCGAAAGTGGCTGTGGACAGCGGCAATCACCGCGATGTTGTCGTTGAGCGGATGCTCCATGTACCCCGCCCATCCGAACGACTGGCCCGGGGGCCCATGGGGAGAAATTCTCAAGTTTGTGTCCAGTGCGATTACTTTTTTTGCTCATCTGGTGGGAAATAACTACGGTATCGCAT
The DNA here is from genome assembly GCF_021739485.1 of Alicyclobacillus tolerans. Classification (GTDB taxonomy): domain Bacteria; phylum Bacillota; class Bacilli; order Alicyclobacillales; family Alicyclobacillaceae; genus Alicyclobacillus_K; species Alicyclobacillus_K tolerans_A. Next base: position 98,395 of record NZ_JAJFNK010000015.1, on the reverse strand, counting down.
TGCTCATTGTCACAATTATCGTGCGTCTGTTGATTCTGCCGTTTGCCATGAAACAGATTCGGTACAGTAAGTCGCTAGCGGCACTGCAGCCGAAGATGGCGGCAATCAAGCAAAAGCACAAAGGCGACAACAAAAAGATCCAGGAAGAAACGATGAAGTTGTACCAGGAGACAGGCGTCAACCCGATGGCAGGGTGTTTTCCGACTGTGATTCAGCTGCCGATTTTGTACGCTTTGTTCGGTGCCATTGAAGGGAATGCTGCGTTAAATTCGAGTACGTTTTTAGGGATTTTCCACTTAGGCCAACCGGATCATACATACATACTGCCTGCACTGGCCGCGGTGACTACATACATATCGTCGAAAATGACCATGCCAGGTACGGATCAACAGCAAAAGATCATGTTGTTTACGATGCCGGTGTTTATCTTTTTCATATCGACGCGGTTTGCGTCAGGGCTTGCGTTGTATTGGGTGTATGGCAACATCTTCATGGCGGTTCAGACATACTTCACCCGAGTACGTCCCCAAAAGGCTGCGGTGGAGGGATCGAAGAAATGAAACGTGTTGTCGCAACGGGAAAAACGGTCGAAGAAGCGATTACGTCGGGTTTAGTGCGCCTGGGTGCGTCGCGTTCTCAGGCCACCGTGCGCGTCATCACCGAACCGGTGAAAGGTCTGTTTGGGTTTATCGGCGGCAAAGACGCCGAAGTGGAAGTGTCCATACCCTCGACTCCGGAAGAAACAGCCAAAGACTTTCTCGCTGGGGTGCTTAAGCGGATGGGATTTGACTGGCGCATTAAATCCCGGTCCGTCGAGGAAGACGAACCGGGAATCTTATTGGAAATCGCCTGTGATGAAGAGTCCTTGCCCGTGATTATTGGCCGGCACGGTTCAACACTGGATTCGCTGCAGTACCTCGTCAACATTGTGGCAAACCACGAGCAGGAGAACCACGTTCGGTTCTATGTGGATGCCGGCGATTACCGCAGGCGCCGAAAGGAGCACCTCCACCGCCTTGCCGAGCGCGCCGCGGAGCGGGCAGTGCGGACAAAGAGGCAGGTGCCTCTCGATGCCATGCCGGCTCCGGACCGGAAAGTCATTCACACCTATTTGCAGGAGCGGACCGATGTGACGACGAGCAGCGAAGGTGTGGAGCCGAACCGCAAAGTGGTCGTTGTGCCGGCTTCACTCAGTGTGTCTCGCCCCAGACGACAGCGGCGCCCGGAACGTTCAGAGAGAGAGCGTTCGGAAAGGGATCGGACCGAGAGGTCGGAGCGCTTGCAGTAGTTTGGCGTTTGCCGCATGCGAGAAAAGCTCTTTCTGGAATTGCCCTTCTCCCAGAGAAGGGTTTGTTCGTGTTCTGTAGGCGTTTCTCAGGGAGGTGATGGACCTGATGGTGGTTGAGGAGGACACGATTGCTGCGATCGCGACGGCGAGGGGCGAAGCCAGTGTAGGCATTATCCGGGTCAGCGGGCCGCAGGCGGCGGAACTTGTTCGCAAGGTGTTCCGCCTGCCATCTGGGGCCCCCTGTAACTTGTCGTCGAGCCGGCAGCTGCTCTACGGGACGCTGGTGAACTCTCGGAGCGGTGAGGCGGTCGACGAAGTGATGCTTTTGTGGATGCCCGGACCGAGGAGCTATACGGCCGAGGACGTCGCAGAATTGCAAGTGCACGGAGGCAATCAGGTGGTCGATGCGGGGCTGGAGGTGGTCCTTCAGGCTGGAGCTCGACTGGCGGACCCAGGAGAGTTTACAAAACGGGCGTTTCTGAACGGACGCATTGACTTGTCCCAGGCTGAGGCGGTCATCGACTTGATTCGGGCGAAGACAGACCTGGCTGCAAGGTCGGCTCTGCAGCAAGTGAAAGGACACTTTGGGGAGACCATCCGGGCTTTGCGCAAACGTCTGCTGTCTCTGCAAGCCCATGTGGAAGTGACCATGGATTATCCGGAACACGATGTAGAAAGCGTGGCACTGGCGCAGGTGAGCGAAGTGGGAAGCGAGCTGCTGGGAAAAATAGAGGAATTGATTCAATCCGCAGCTGTAGGTAGAATCTTACGGGAAGGTGTGTACACGGCCATCGTGGGGCGGCCGAATGTAGGCAAGTCTTCTCTTTTGAACGCGCTGCTGCGCAGAGAACGCGCCATTGTTACGGACATCCCGGGAACGACGCGGGATGTCGTTGAAGAATATATCAACATCCGCGGCATTCCGTTGCGGCTGGCGGATACCGCCGGGATTCGCGAAACTGAAGACGTGGTCGAACAAATCGGCGTAAAAAGGTCGCGGGAAGCCTTGCAAGAGGCGGAACTGGCGCTGCTCGTATTGAATGGCAGCGAACCGCTGAGTCAAGACGACGTCGACTTGCTGCGAATGAGTGAAGGGCTGCGGCGGGTCATCGCGATCAACAAGGCGGACCTCGGTTTGGCCGTCGAACTCGAGAAGGTGGCAGAGTTCGCCGGGGATTCTCCCGTGGTCCAGATTTCTGCGAAGAAAATGGACGGTTTGGCCATGCTGGAAGAAACCATCGAGAAACTGGTGTTGGGCAGCGAACTCTCGTCGGCTGAGATTGGGTATTCGACGAACGCCAGGCAAGCCAAGCTGCTTTCCGAAGCAAAAAGCGACTTGGAAGTCGCGCTGAGTGCGGCAGCGCAAGGGGCGACGCTCGACATCATCGCAGTGCAGCTGCAGTCTGTTTACGCTTTGTTGGGCTTGGCGATTGGCGAAGAGGCTGGCGAAGACCTGCTGGACGAAATTTTTTCGAATTTTTGCCTGGGCAAATAACGGGACAGACCGTTTTGGACGGTTAGGCGGATGCGATATGAATCGTATGTGCCAAAACCTATGCGTCAAATCGCATGTATCCGTGTGTGAACGTGAGTTGATGTGTGAAACGGGTGAAATCGCACAAGCGACAGGTTGCCGGGAAGGAGAAAGGGAGTGAGTAAAGTGATGAGATACAACGCAGGAGATTACCAAGTGGTTGTGATTGGCGCCGGGCACGCGGGTGTCGAAGCGGCGTTAGCCTCGGCGCGTATGGGTGTTAAGACGCTCATGCTCACCATCAACCTCGATACCATTGCGTTCATGCCGTGCAACCCTTCGATTGGCGGTCCAGCCAAAGGCGTTGTGGTGCGCGAGATCGACGCTTTGGGCGGCGAAATGGGGCGCAATGCGGACCTGACTTACATTCAGATGCGGATGCTGAACACGGGAAAAGGACCTGCCGTACAGGCCCTGCGGGCTCAGTCGGACAAGCGCCTGTACAGCTACGCAATGAAGCAAAGGCTGGAAAACCAGGAGAACCTGGTGCTCAAGCAAGACATGGTCGACGAGATTTTAACATCGAACGGCCAGGTCACGGGTGTCGTAACGCGTACCGGTGCGGTGTATACAGCGAAAGCCGTAGTGTTGACAACCGGGACGTACTTGCGGGGGAAGGTCTTCATGGGAGACGTGTCGTATGAGAGCGGCCCGAACGGCCAAGTGCCGGCCGTAAAACTCAGTTACAGCTTGTTGGACCTAGGGTTTGACCTGGTGCGCTTCAAGACGGGGACTCCGCCGCGCATCAACCGGAACACGGTCGACTTCAGCAAACTGTTGGAACAACCAGGCGACGAAATTCCTTTGCACTTTTCGTTTGATGAAAACGTGGCCGCCAGAGAACAGGTGTCGTGCTGGCTGACGAATACCAATGCGACCGGACACTCGCTGATTCTGTCCAACCTCGACCGGGCTCCGATGTACTCCGGTCAGATTCAAGGTACGGGACCGCGGTACTGTCCGTCGATTGAAGATAAGGTGGTTCGTTTTAAGGAGCGGCCAAGCCATCAGGTGTTTTTGGAACCGGAAGGCAAAGACACCGCAGAGTGGTATGTGCAGGGCCTGTCGACGAGCCTTCCTGAAGACGTACAAATCCGCCTTTTGCGTACCATTCCGGGACTGGAAAACGTCGAAATGATGCGGCCGGGCTACGCGATCGAGTATGACGCTCTGGTGCCGACGCAGTTGTGGCCAAGTCTCGAGTCAAAGCTCGTGCAGGGGTTGTTTACGGCGGGACAGATCAACGGAACGTCCGGCTACGAGGAAGCTGCCGGACAGGGCATCATGGCCGGGATCAATGCGGCACTGCAGGTCAAAGGGCAACCTCCCGTGGTGTTGTCGCGATCGGATGCGTATATCGGCGTCATGGTGGATGATTTGGTCACCAAAGGAACCAACGAGCCGTACCGGCTGTTGACGTCCAGAGCCGAATACCGGTTGCTTTTGCGCCACGACAATGCTGATTTGCGCCTGATGGAAATTGGGCATCAAGTCGGATTGCTGCCGACAAAAAGGTATGACCGGTTGATGAAAAAGCGCGAAGGTATCTCCCAGGAAATTGCGCGGCTGAAAAGGGTCAGGGTCCGGCCGGAAATGGCGAACCCTGTGTTGGAGCAAGCGGGATCGCCGCCGATTCAAGAAGCGATGAGCTTGGAACAGCTGCTGCGACGACCGGAAGTGTCATATGGGGACATCCAAGCCATCGAAGGCCAGATGGACGCAGAGGTTCCCTCAGAAGTCGCCGAACAAGTCGAAATTCAGACCAAGTATTCCGGCTACATCCAAAAACAAGAGCAGGAGATTGAGCGGCAGCGGCGGTTGGAGCAAAAGCGCATTCCGGTGGAGTTGGACTTTACCCAGGTGCGCGGACTGTCCATGGAAGCGCGAGAAAAACTGACCAAGGTGCGTCCGCAAACAGTCGGCCAGGCATCCCGGATTCCGGGCGTGTCGCCGGCAGATATTTCAATTTTGCTGATCGCGTTGGAACATTCCAGAGGACAGGTTGTCAATGAGTGACATCGTCGAGCAGTTTGAACAGCAACTCAATGAACGCGAGCGCGAGCAATTCGTGACGTACTACCGGATGCTGGTCGAGTGGAACGAAAAGATGAATTTGACCGGGATTACCGAGCGCAGCGAAGTGTATGGAAAGCACTTCTGGGACAGCTTGGTGATCCGGTCGTTTCCGGAATGGAAGCGATACGCAGCGCATCGGGGAAGTGTGCTCGATCTCGGGACGGGTGCAGGATTCCCCGGCGTGCCTTTGGCGATATGTTTCCCTTCGGTGCAATTCACCTTGTGCGATTCGCTGCAAAAGCGGCTGAGGTTTTTGGACGCTGTAACGTCTGAATTGGGTCTGAAAAACGTGTCGCTGGTGCATGGACGCGCAGAAGATTTGGGCCGGGACAAGGCCTACCGGAGCCGGTTCGACGTCGTTGCGGCGCGCGCGGTGGCGAGGTTGAATGCACTGTTGGAGTTGACTTGTCCGTTTGTGAAGCCCGGAGGAGCCGTTTTGGCGTACAAAGGACCTGGAATCGAGGGCGAATTGGACGATGGAGAACGGGCGGCCAAGGTGTTGAATGCCGCCGTTGAGCGCGTGGAAACCTTTGAATTGCCAGAGGGCATGGGGACCCGGTCGATTGTTGTCGTTGGTCAGCGGGCTCCCGTTCCGCCTGCGTACCCGCGCCGTCCTGCAATTCTACAAAAAAGCCCCTTATAAATGAAAAATGAATTTTTGGGAATGTACATACTGAAAACGAAAGTGTCAATTTTTGCCGAAGGCATAGAACCTTTGTCGAGGAGAAGGATTTCGTTTTCTGTCGTTGAATGCTTTGTCGTTAACGATTCGTTTTCAACGCGTTTTCTACGTGATTAGAACGGGGTTTCTAGGTCCGTGTTTCTAGAATCTCCCTCATTTTTCCGCTTTCACCTTTGCGTTTACACCTTAGCGTTTTTATCTAGATGTTCTATCTTCGGTTTTTATCTTGGGACGGTCATTTTTACGTGTCATCTTTGCGTGCTGAAACGAAACGGAGCTTACATACTAAGTTTGGACATGCCCTGCCGTGCACTCGATGAACCGGGACAACTCGGTGAGGCAACTTTGAGGCTGTGAACCGCTGTGTAGGACCGTGGCAGCGGGGACCTAGGGCCGGGCGCGATAGGGGTTTAAGGGAGCCTTTCGCGGAGTTTGAAAAAGCTTGAAAGGACGGTTGCCGCAATGAGAGAGACATGGGGGAAGCTTTTGGGTTCTCGCGAATCGACGGAAGAGACCAGTGTGGTTCAAATTGGGGTGGATGAAATTGTGTCAAACCCATTTCAGCCCCGCACCGTCTTTGACGAGGACAGCATCGCGGAACTGGCCAAGACCATACACACCCATGGTATTATCCAACCCATTGTCGTAAGGCGGAAACAAGGGCGTTTCGAGCTGATTGCCGGGGAACGGCGCTGGAGAGCCGCCAGGTCCTTGGGGTGGGATACGATTCCTGCCATTGTGAGAGAAATGAACGACGCACAAACTGCGTCTGCCGCTTTGATAGAGAACCTGCAGCGCGAAGGACTGACTCCGATTGAGGAAGCTGTCGCTTATCAGCAGCTCTTGGAGTTGCACGGTTTAACACAGGAGAGTCTGGCACAGAGGCTTGGAAAGGGCCAATCGACCATTGCGAACAAACTGCGTCTGCTGCACCTCCCACAAGACGTGCAAAACGCGCTGCTCGGCCGCAAGATCACGGAACGGCACGCCCGCGCCTTGCTTGCAGTAGGGTCGGAAGAACTCCAACTGCGGTTGCTGGAGGAATGCATCGAAAAGGGTTGGAACGTTAAACAGATGGAAGAGCACGTAAAGTCGACCCTGGTCAAACTCGAGAACGAGAAAAAACCGTCGGCAAAGAGGCGTGTGTTGTCGCGCGATGTGCGGATTGCAGTAAATACGATTCGTCAATCCCTGCAAATGATTGAGAAGACCGGAATGAACGTCGTTTGCCAAGAAAGCGACGAAAGCGACTTTTACGAATTTGTGATCCGGGTGCCAAAAAGCCCGCTGTAAGGGCTCAACAGTGTGTTTTGCCGCTCTGGGTTGACGCCTTGCCAAAACCCTCGCTGCTTGTCAGTTGGAGTGTGCGTCTTATGGACATGCGGGTATGCGGGCAGGTTGTTCGCGGTGAACAGGTGAACCCAAAAAGATCGAGTCCAAAGGAATCTATTATCGGAACGGGGCAGTGTTCATGGCCCCTTTCCTTTTTTCTGGGCTGGAATCGTTTATGAACTTTCTGCCGATGGGTAGGAACTGTTTCCCCTTTCTCGTATTTAATGAAGTACAATGGATGTTAGCATTTTTGGGCGTAGATTGGATTGGTTTGTAAGGAGGGCGCATTAGTGGCCAGTGGTCGAATTATTGCTGTTGCGAATCAGAAAGGCGGAGTCGGAAAGACAACCACTGCGGTCAATCTCGGTGCCTGTTTAGCAGCATTGGATAAGCGGGTTTTGTTGGTTGACATCGATCCCCAAGGCAACACGACATCCGGCATTGGGGTGAATAAGGCGGATGTGCGGTACTGCGTCTACGATGTCATTATCAACGACATCAAGATTGACGAGGCGATATTGCCTACAGTTCAGCAGAATCTCGCGGTACTGCCAGCGACCATTCAATTGGCTGGCGCGGAGATTGAACTTGTTCCGACGATTTCAAGGGAAGTGAGATTGCGCAGAGCCCTTCAACCATTGCGCAGCAAGTACGACTATATCGTCATTGACTGCCCGCCTTCTCTTGGCTTGCTTACGGTCAATGCCTTGACGGCTTCGGATTCGGTTTTAATTCCCATTCAGTGTGAGTACTACGCTTTGGAGGGATTGAGTCAGCTTCTTAACACGATCCGCTTGGTCCAAAAACACCTGAATACGTCGTTGGAGGTGGAAGGTGTGCTGTTAACCATGTTGGACGCGCGAACCAATCTTGGGTTGCAAGTCATTGAGGACGTCAAAAAGTTTTTCCGGGACAAGGTGTACCAAACCATTATCCCGCGCAACGTACGGTTGAGTGAGGCGCCGAGTCACGGTGAACCGATTATCTACTACGATCCAAAATCCAAGGGAGCCGAAACATACATGGATTTGGCGAGGGAAGTGATTGGCGTTGAATAAAAAAGGGTTGGGGAAAGGGCTTGAGGCTTTGATTCCTCAATTGAACGTCTCTGACTCAGATGCGGTCACTTCGGTGGATATCCGCGAATTGCGCCCAAATCCATACCAGCCCCGGCGTGATTTTAATGAAGAGAAACTATCCGAACTGGCCGAATCGATCCGGGAGCACGGCATTATCCAGCCACTCATTGTGAGAAAAAGCAGCGTACGCGGCTACGACATTGTAGCTGGCGAGCGGCGTTTTCGCGCAGCCGGCATGGTCGGTCTCGACACAGTGCCAGTTGTGGTCCGGGATTTTTCCGACGTTCAGCTGATGGAAATCGCAGTCATTGAAAACCTGCAGCGAGAAGACTTAAACGCGATCGAGATCGCCGAAGCCTATATGAACCTCATCGAAAAGTGCAATATGACCCAAGAGCAGTTGGCTCACCGGGTTGGTCAAAGCAGGAGTCACGTCGCGAATATGCTTCGCCTATTGCAACTCCCGGATCACGTACGCTCCTTAGTTTCACGTGGAACATTGTCGATGGGGCATGCCCGGGCACTGCTGGCTTTAGACGATAAGGAAAAGCAAATTGAAATTGCGAACAAAGTCGTTAAAGAAGATTTGAGTGTGCGGAAAGTGGAGGCATTGGTTTATCACCCTCCAGGTCATGTTTCACGTGAAACGAAAAAGAAAGTCAAGGCACCTGAGTTTCGTCGTTACGAAGAGCAGTTCCGGACGTACCTCGGCACAAGAGTCCAAATCCACCCCGGGAAAAAGCGGGGGAAAATCGAGATCGAATACTTTTCCCAAGAAGACCTTGACCGCATTTTAAACCTGTTCGCGGAGAGAACCAGCGAAGGCGGTGTGTAAGGGGTGTTTTTGTTCGGCACCATAGTGAACGCAGCGGCCGTCATCGTAGGGTCTGTCATTGGCTTGATGATTCCTCGCATTTCAGACCGGTTTCAGACCACGATGATGCAGGGACTGGGATTGACCGTTATACTGATTGGCCTGCAAATGGCCCTCTCGGACAGCAAAGACGTGTTCATCATTATTCTCAGTATGGTTCTGGGTGCGGTCATCGGCGAATGGATCAACATCGAACGCTGGTTGCTTCGCTTTGGACAAGCCGTCGAAAACCGTGTACGCAACTCAGGCGGCCGGGTCGCCGAAGCGTTTGTCGCATCGAGTTTGCTGTTTTGCGTGGGGTCTATGGCCATCGTTGGAGCCATTCAAAGCGGCGCTGCGGGTAACAACACGACTTTGTATGCAAAATCGACCCTAGACTTTTTTTCTTCCATCATCTTTACGTCGACGCTGGGCATTGGCGTCATCTTGTCTTCGATTGTCGTGTTCGTGTATGAGGGAGCCATTGCGACACTTTCGTACTTTGTGGGCAGCGCTTTGAACGCAACAGACGTGATCGCGGTGATGACGGCGTCGGGCGGGCTCTTGATTGTCGGAATCGGGATGAACTTGATTGGTATTAAAAAAATACCGGTGGGCAATTTGTTGCCAGGGATGTTCGTCGCTATGGTGTTGAAGTGGGGTTTTCCTCTTGTAGCCGGGTTGTGGAGCCATCTGATGCACTAAGTACAATCAACTAAATGCAATAAGTCCATCTAAAGGTGGTTCATCAGCCGCCTGATTTTGGATAGCTAAGTCTTCGGCCGCGAAGCCATACTATGAGAGCAAGCAACGGGTGAAAACCTGACAAACGGGAGAGAGATTCTATGGTGCTATCTGCACAGTACACAACCATCGGCTTCATTGCAGCCGGGGTCATTTCATTAGTAAGTCTAATTCTGGCGTTCGTTGCGCTAAGTTCGACTTCTTCACTCAAGAAGAAGTTCAAGAAGTGGAAAGGAATTCACTCCACAGCTGATCTTGAAGAAGTGTACGCCCGCACCCTCGATGCTGTTGCTGACTTGCGGCAGCAACTTGCCGCCGCTGAAGAAGAAGTGTCCCGTTTGCAGGAAGCTGTGAAAACCAAGATTGCGACGGCTAAGGTTTTGCGTTACAACGCCTTCCACGAGCTTGGAAGCGACCTGAGTTTCTCTGTTGCTTTGCTCGATGAGGAGCAAAACGGCGTTGTCCTGTCTTCCATCTACGGCCGGGACGAATCGAGAACGTACGCCAAACCGGTTGTCCATGGGAATTCGAGTTACGCCTTAACCGATGAGGAGCAAGAAGTCATTGGGAGGTCTTTTCAGAAAAGCGGCGAAGGACGGCGAAAACCGGTACACGTATGAGACGACTTCACTTTCTCGTGAACCCCCTGGCGGGGCGCGGCAAAGCTTTAAAGGCATGGGAACAGATCTCCGCACAGCTTCCAAGACTCCAACAAGCTGTCGAAAACACAGACCAAACCTTCTCTTATACCCATACCTTTGTGGGCAAAAACCAACCTGCGCCTTTTCCGCTGCTATCTCCGCTGCTAGCGGACGACATCTTGGTAGCTATAGGTGGAGACGGTTCTGTGCACCACAGCGCCGTTTTGGCGCTTCAATCGGGATGCGCTTTGGGCGTCGTTCCAACAGGTACAGGCAATGATTTTGCAAATTTTTTTGGTCTGAGCAAGGAACCACTGACGGCGTTCGACGAGGTGCTGAACGGCTCGACTCAGGAAGTCGACGTCGTTTCTGTCAACGGACAAGTCCTTGTCAACGCCGGTGGATTTGGGTTGGACGCGAGCGTGGTCCATTTCATCGAAGGCCATCCGCGTCTAAAGCGGTTAGGACCACTGGGCTACGCGGTGTCTTTACCCATTGTACTGGGGAATTTCAAAACCTTTTCCGCTGTCGTCGCCAAGGCAGATAGAGAAGAGAGGTTTGACAATGTGAGTTTGGTCGCCATCGGCAATGGACCCAGCTTTGGGGGAGGAATGCAAGTGGTTCCGCAGGCCACCCCATTGGATGGCGAAGTCGACCTGTGTATTGTCTCTGGTTTAAATAAACTGCAATTGCTTCGCGTGTTTCCCAGTATCTATCGAGGTTCTCATATATTGAACTCCCACGTCCATTTGCGGCGGGTCGCTCGGGTGAGCATCCGTCTCAACCGTGAGCTGGACTACGGGGAATTCGACGGCGAGCCTGTCCACGTTGAACGCGAGCTCGACATTCAAATCCAGCCCAAACGGCTGAAGCTTGTCGTGCCCAGAACCTTCGTGCGCAACCGTCTGCCTTAAGTCAGGCCCGGTTCGCCAAACCTGCCATTTCCGATCTCAGCTTCCACCGAGTCAAGCTGTTCTTGAGCGCTTCCACGACCACATCCGTCATCCGCATCACAATCCCAAGTCTAGTGTTCTGCAACACAAAGTACTCCATGAAGCCGGAGACGTTCACGACGCCCGTGACCGTAAATTCTCCGAACTCGGGAAGTGATTTTTTGACACCTGCTCCAGGATGCAAAGGTCCCCGTTCTACGATAATGTGTCCGACGTGCTCAAATTTTCCGAGACAGGCGTCAATGGCAAAGATAAACGGCGGTTCACGATGGCTCTGATGCAGTTGCTCCAGCGTTTGCGCTAAGTTCACCGCATGAACCGGTTCGTCCAGCGTTCCATAGACATTGACTCCGCGGAAATTGACGGCTGCTTTGAGCTTGGTCCCGATGATAGGTCCAAAGGCGTCCCCGGTAGAACGGTCTGTTCCGACGCAAACAATGGCTATCGGTTTGTTTCCAGCTTCGTCGAAAATGAGGTCGAATGCCTCGGCCAATTCGCGTACTGAATTCTCCTCGTCGAAAGAAACGCGCAAGGACAAGGACTGCGTTGGCTGGGTTAAATCCTGCTTTTGGTCATCTTCACGCACCGGGAATCCTCCTACATCGGAATATTTCCAGTATACGTTTGCGTACCATCAACTATACCTGTCCATCCCGCTTTATCCCGACACAGAAAGGACTGGCGAACGTGCTGGATATTTTCTTCTTCGCTGAACTGGTGTGGTGCAGCTTTTTAATCGGCATTCGCGGCTTGAACCAGGCGATGATTTACACGGCTGCACTGTTTACGACCGGATACGTTTCGCAGACGCTGTCCAAATGGATTGCGGACACCTTTGTCGCTCCTCCCAGCCCGGTGTTTAAGTGGGTCGAAAGCCACATTTCGAACCGCGCTGAAGCCGTGTCTGCGCTGGCTGGAATGATTCCCCCGGAACCTGCCTCTACCATGGCGAGTTCGCACGTGCAGTGGATTACAGTGCACATTGTGCGCACCCTCGTGTTCTTGTTTATTACTGCAGCCGTATTTGTGTTATTTCACGTCGTGTCAAAACTAACGGATGCATTATGGGACCGCCCTGAGCGCCAGTTTGGTAAAACGCCTGCCATCTTTTCGCCCCTGCTGGCCATCGCCAGCGGCGCGTACCTGGTTGTACTGACCGGCGTGTTTATCGGGAACCTGGCGTGGCTGCAGGATTTTTCTGGACTTTCTGCACCGGCCGCCCATTCGCTTGGCTTGCACTGGATCGCGTACGTTCTCAACGCGGTTCAACGATACGGTTGGTAGATGCGGCGGGCGCCGGAAGTGGGGGACGGTCGCACGGTTGACCCCTTCAGACCCTTCCGAATCTCTGTGGTATAGTAGGGTTACACACAGCATCCAGGAAGGGATCCCAGATGAATCACTCGTTTTGGACAAGCCCGCTCATTCTCGGTTCAGGCAGCACCGCATTAAAACTCCCCTCCCTAGAAACCATGGGCGGCGTGGCTTTGCAGATATTGTTGATGTTCATTGGTGCACGCATTTTCATCCGGGTCTTGACCCGCCTCATCCGACGGCTGTTCCGCCTGTCCGGCGGAAAAATCGAAACCCGCAAGCGGGCCACGATGGAGGAGTTAACTGACAACGTCATTCGCTATACAGTCTATTTCATATATGGGATTATGGTGATTGACACCCTCGGCATCAAAATCAGCGGACTGCTCGCCGGAGCTGGAATCGTCGGGGTCGCTCTTGGCTTTGGGGCCCAGAGCTTGATTAAAGACGTGCTGACTGGTTTTTTCATTTTGTTTGAAGACCAATACGGTGTCGGAGATACGGTTAAAATCAACGGTTTTACGGGGACGGTCATTTCGATTGGACTCCGATTGACGCGCATCCAGGCATGGACCGGAGAGGTTGAAATCATTCCGAACGGCCAAGTTCAACAAGTCACCAACTACTCGCGCCACAACTCGATCGCGGTCGTGGATGTCAGCGTCAGCTACGGCGCCGACTTGGAATTGGCGGTCGAATTGATGCGAAAAGTGATGGATGGGTTGCAGTCCGAGAATGAAAACATCGTTGGGGAAGTGTCCATCCTCGGCGTTCAGACCATGAGGACGACTGACGTAGTGCTGCGGGCCACAGCTGAGTGCCGCCCAGGGCAGAACTTCGGGGTTCAACGCGTGGCTCAGCAGAGAATCAAGCGCGCGTTTGACGAAGCGGATATCCCGTTTCCTTCAGCGCAATCCCTGCTGGGGTGGAACGGCGACTCGGTCCAGGGTCCGCAGAAGTCTTCGTAAGTGGACAGGGGCCGCTCTGAATCGGATGTCGCTTGTCGCCGCACAAGCTGTGGGTTTGCATTGTCATAGGCTGTGGTTGAATGATATTCGGGTTATGCTTGAATGGTAGTTGGATTGCACTTGAATGAAAAGGAGAATGCCTCTTGCCTGTCAGCTATGGCCTCGGAGATATCGTGCTTTTAAAAAAACCGCACGCCTGCGGAGCGAACCAGTGGGAGGTCATCCGTTTAGGCATGGATATCCGGGTCAAGTGTCAGCAGTGCGGACACAGCGTGCTCATTCCAAGGGCGCGGTTTGACCGGATTGTGCGCAAAATTTTAGTGCCGTCACCGCCTCGGGAAGAAGGTCTTGAAAAGCCGTAGGCACTTCAAGCAGGCCTCGGGGATTTTAAGACCTCAAGACCACTGGATAAGGGCATTAAAAAAGCCCTCATAGAGGGCTTTATGAACACAAGTTCATGAGTTTTTACAACCTACGCACAAACGTTGTGACGCCGTTTCGACGAGTTGGGAACCATTTCTACCGCTAGCGCTTTGGGTGCCAACTTGCGAACTCTTAATTTTCGCATCAATCGTTTCAGCACTTTTCCCACCTCCTTGCCAACTATAGTTTGGCACACCTTCCGCAAATTATCCATCATAATTTTTTTGATGCGGACATGAACCCAGGCGAGTTTGCGGCGACAAAATGCAACCTTGTCCGCCGTTCTTTCAATTGCTTGAATTTCCTTACCGGACATCATTGTTTTGGTACAGGGGATTCACTATAATGAGTCAAGCAAGCCTTACGAAAGAGGTGCCAAAAATGCCATTGCAGGCCGGAATCGTCGGGCTTCCGAACGTAGGTAAGTCCACTTTGTTCAACGCCATTACTAAAGCAGGGGCCGAGGCCGCTAACTATCCATTTTGCACGATCGACCCAAACGTCGGGGTGGTCGAAGTCCCAGACCATCGGCTGGATGAGCTAGCTCGCATTGTGCATCCGAAGCGAATTGTACCCACTGCTTTTGAATTTGTCGATATCGCGGGTCTCGTAGCGGGTGCGAGTCAAGGAGAAGGGTTAGGCAACAAGTTTTTGGGGCACATCCGCGAAGTGGACGCCATAGTCCACGTCGTCCGCTGCTTTGAGAATGGAGATGTCACGCATGTCTCGGGTTCTGTAGACCCGATTCGCGATATAGAAGTCATCGAACTGGAACTCGCACTTGCCGATTTGGAATCCGTGCAAAAGCGCCTGGACAAGTCCAAGAAGAACCTGAAGTCGGGCGATAAGAAATACGCCATTGAAGTTGAGGCGCTGTCCCGGCTTGAGCAGGCGCTGTCGGATGGTCAACCTGCACGTCTGGTGGAACTTTCCGATGAGGAGAAGGCCGTACTGCGCGACTTGCCTTTGCTCACCGCGAAACCCATCTTGTACGCTGCCAACGTCGGCGAAGATGAAATTTCGGATCCGTTTGCAAACCCTGGTGTCCAAAAAGTCATGGAGAGGGCAAGAACCGAAAACGCCCAAGTCGTACCGGTTTGCGCGCAGCTCGAGGCCGAAATCGCGGAACTCGACGGGGAGGACAAAGCGGCCTTTTTGACAGACCTGGGACTCTCTGAGTCCGGATTGGACCGGCTCATTCGGTCCGCTTACGATTTGCTTGGGCTTATTACTTACTTTACGGCAGGCGAACCGGAAGTCCGGGCGTGGACGATTCAGCGTGGAACCAAGGCTCCGCAGGCCGCAGCCGTCATTCATACGGATTTCGAACGAGGGTTTATTCGCGCGGAAGTGGTTGGCTATGACGATTTAATCGGCGCAGGCTCGTATGCCGCGGCGCGCGACAGTGGAAAACTCCGCCTCGAAGGCAAGGAGTACGTGGTCCAGGATGGAGACGTCATGCACTTCCGCTTTAACGTCTAGTTTCAGCAAATTGCTTTTAACTTGACGAATAAAATTGGATTTATACCTTGAGTGTGTCCGCACAATGTGCTAACATAACACATTGGCACGCTGTTTTTAGCGCGAGCCTACCCTTGCTCTGCACGCAGATGCAGGGCCATAGACCAAAAGGAGGTGACAGGGATATGCGCCAGTACGAAATGATGTACATCATGAAGCCGGATTTGGAGTCAGAAAAGACAGCTGAACTGGTGGCGAAATATCAATCCCTCGTAACCGCAAACGGAGGACAGATCGACAACGTCCAGGAAATGGGCAAACGTCGTCTGGCATACGAGATCGATCGTATCCGCGAAGGTTACTACGTGCTCATGCAGTACTCAACGGACACAAATGTATCCCAAGAGTTAGAACGCGTGATGAGAATTGACGATTCTATCATCCGTTATCTGACCGTACGCTTGGGAGAATAAGCTCGTCTGGAGGGGTACGAATGTTGAACCGGGTGATTTTGATTGGCAGGTTGACGGCGGATCCAGAACTCAGGTACACGAACAGCGGGACGGCAGTTGCATCGTTCACGCTGGCAGTAGACCGAATGCGGACAAGCCAGGCCGGAGAACGGGAAACAGACTTCATTAACATTGTAGTTTGGCAAAAACAAGCCGAACTCTGCGCTCAATACCTTCGCAAGGGTCGTCTTGCTGCGGTCGATGGACGATTGCAAATCCGCAGCTACGAAAACCGCGAAGGACAGAAGGTGCGTGTCGCTGAAGTCGTTGCGGAATCAGTTCGCTTTCTCGATCGCGGAGAAAACACTCCTGCGCCCTCTGCGGGCTACGCAGGAGGCGGCAGTGCGCCTGCACCCAATCGGCCCTCACCGGAACCCAACCGTTCGGCCCATCGTTACGAAGATGATCCGTTTGCTGACGACAGCCAGACGATTGACATCTCCGACGACGACCTCCCGTTTTAAAAAGCGAGGCGTCGTTGCATCGTCGAATCAACGAGGGATAGTCAGGAGCTTTGATGCAGCCATTTTGTGAACCGAAGAGTATGAAATGAGGTGAAGGGATATGCCACGGAAAGGTCGGGGCGGAAAGCGCCGTAAAGTCTGTC
This sequence comes from Alicyclobacillus tolerans, assembly GCF_021739485.1. Lineage (GTDB taxonomy): Bacteria > Bacillota > Bacilli > Alicyclobacillales > Alicyclobacillaceae > Alicyclobacillus_K > Alicyclobacillus_K tolerans_A. The sequence goes on along the minus strand of NZ_JAJFNK010000015.1, from coordinate 81,928 downwards.
AGTTCTGTGTAGATAAGATCAATCAAGCGGATTACAAGGATATTGGCCGTTTGACCAAGTTTTTAACAGAGCGCGGTAAGATTTTACCACGACGCATCTCCGGGAACTGTGCTCGTCACCAACGCCAGGTGACCGTCGCCATCAAGCGGGCGCGTCAAATCGCGTTGATGCCGTATACAACGGAATAAGTTGCTGGTTTGATGAGGCGCATCCCTCGGGGCAGGGATGCGCCTCTGTATCTTTTTGCACGGGCATTTTCAAGGATGAGCTAGTGTTCGTCTGCGAAGGGCTTTTGCATTGGCAGAGCCTGTGTTCGAACACCACGCACGACCGCCAATAATTACGTAATGAACGGTATAGCCAGCAACAGCACCCAGCTAATTGGAACCATCCAACTATCCAAAATGTCAAAAGCCTGCTGACTGTCTTTAAACCAAACGGCTACTCCCAGAATGCCTGCGGATACAGGAATGACAAATCGTCTGTAGTTGTCGTCGCTTTGATTTAATATTCACGCAGTCAATGTTGACATCCCCCAAGTAAATTAGAGCTACATCTCGTCGACTACGGTAACCCACTTTGAATTTTTTCACATGCAAAGTGTCCGTGTTTAACGTGCTGCGGATCAATCCGATGTTGATATCGATATTCTCCACAAAACTGACTTGAGACCCTCGAACGGACGATTCAATAAACGGTTCTCCGGACTTCTATGCTCTACATATTTTGCCCCCATGACCAGAGCTGGTGAGCAGGTATCAATCAGTAAAACCAGTCCTTGTCGGCCACTTCTTGTTGGGAACAAAGTCTCTCCACCTTCAATGAGGATTCTGGCTTATGAGAAATTTCCCCCACAGCGGCTAAGGGGTATTCGTTGATGTGCCGAATTATTCCAAATCTGTGCAGCGATTACTTTCGTTAGCAGTCTCGCAGGACTAAGGAGAGTTCTTTTCCATACTCAGTGGCTCCGATTGTCTTTCACCGCGAAGCTCTTTTATAATGCGTTCGGTGTCTTTTTGCAGAACGCCAGCCTTTTCAAATACAGCCCTTAAATACTCTTCCTCACTCATGTGCTTCATCAGTCCACCGCCCAACTTTTCATGTCCAGCCAGAGGCTCACGAGTCGGTCAACACAACCATTTAACGAATTATATATCAGAGATTTGGCCCTGAATGTGTCAATTAGCCTCATTCGTTGTGAGGGCTTCATGCCTAGGGATGATTGAGTTTGTCACAAAATTCATATCGTGGCTGGAACCTCCTTTTGACGGACCCACAACGGGCAAGTACCATAAAGTTCACACAATCTAGCCAAGAACGACGTTCTGTTAGTACCCTTAATCTGCTTGAGATCCTCTTGTGTACATACAAAAAAGCTATCTTTGTGGCAAATTGCCACCGTTTCTCGAAAAATCAGCTGTTACATTGTATGTGGAGGAATACTCATGAAAAAACGCGTATGGCTAAAACAACTGCGGCTCTCCCGAGGATTAACGCAGGAATCTGTGGCTGCACAATCCTTTATAGATAGAGGATTCTATGCTCAAATTGAGAACGGCACGCGTGATCCAAGTATGCATGTCGCATCAAACATTGCGAATACGCTAGGATTCCAACCGCAGATTTTTTTTGTTGAACATTTATGTGCAAACGATAAAGGCTCTGCATCTGGAGAATCGTATAGTGTGTTTGCTCATAGTGATCTTAACCTCAGATACACTTGGATATGGCACCCGCATCAGGATATGGATGCGTTCATAGGAAAACGGGATGACGAAATTCTGGTAAACGAAGGCATTTCTGAACTTATGTATGTGAAAAAACAAGTGGTACTGCAAGGCGTCCCTTTAGAGAAAGTGATACTGTTTCCACAATATGGGACATTTCAACCATTTTTGGTTCGAGGGGAGCCCTTGTTAGACGATTCCGGACGGGTAATCGGGGTTTATTCTGCTTTGACGTATATGCCTGATTTACTTGAAGGTTTACAATCTGTTCGCTCGATCGAACCACGCGGCTTGTTTGAAGGACACATATTGTACTTTTATGAATCACCACACAAATACGTGGAAAACGTTGTTAAATATATTTTAGATGGAGTGGAATACGGATATCACGTTTGCATTGTCGACAGTAAAGAGAAGTGTTTGAGAATTAGCGACAAGCTCAGAGAGACCGTAACCGACACCGAGCTCAAATGGGTTCACTACATCGACAATCAATTGTTTTATGAGTCACATAGGCCGTTTGATGCTGGGTTTGCCAAAGCTCAATTCACCAAAGAGATCGCTCCCATTGTGGAACACGGTGTACCACTTCGAGTGTGGACTCGCTTGCAACGGAAGTCAGACCAAGGTAACACCTATGGGAGACTTAAAAACTGGGAATGTGAACTGAATGAGTTCACTGATAAGTTGGCACTAACGACGGTCTGTGCTTACAATGCAACCAAAGTTCCAGCTTCACTGCAAACTGCATTGCTGCACAGTCACGAATATTTTATGACAGACAACGAGTTTGTGTATTCGCCACTTTATACAAACAGAAACCGGCACGCCATATTACCTGCTCTTGCAAAACAAGTCGGCACTCGTAATCAAAAGTCTTAACACAATGCCTAAAAATTGAGTGTTGCTCCCAGAGTTACCCAAAATGTACCTCTATCTTAGCGACAAGTTCCCTTTATAATAGATCTATTGATATATTGGAAAGCACCATTCAAATAAACCTGGAGGAAGACTTCTTGGGAGAGCAACTGCTGCCTTTGACGGAGTTTCTTCGCATCTCGAATTGTGGACACATTCTGTATTTCTATGAGACGTTGGAGCAGTACGTGGCTAACGCCGTTGCTTACGTTACGACAGGAATTGAATATGGGCATCACATACTTATCGTAGAGAAGGATGATATCTATCCTCTCATTGACAGGGAATTGAAACAGATTTTCGACGATTCTGAGTACCAGAACTATGTTCATTACATAGACAGTGGTTCTTTTTACGGTATTCACGGAGATTTTCACTACTGGAGCATCGTCGCGTATTTTGGGAAAGTCATACAATCGTTGTTCAAGAACAATATCACCATCAGAACGTGGGCTCATGTTCAGTGGAAAGAACAAGACAACATTTTACTGAAACTTGACGAATTTGAGCAAGTTGCCGACAAGAGCGTATCTGAGATGGAACTGATGTCGGTCTGTGCTTATGATGCAAATGCAGTATCAGCCTCTTTGTTGACAAGGATGTTACACAGTCATGCATTTTATATGACCGATAACGAACTGGTCCAATCGCCTCTTTACGGATCCTACAAACGAGCAACTTTCTCCTGACAGTTCCGATTTGCTCTCAGACAAGGTTTCCGATAGATGAACGAGGGTCAATGATTCGGGTTTATACAATAACTAATACGCACTTGGTGGCCGGTTGGGTGATTTTTCAATTGCTTCTTTGAAAGGTACAGGCTGTCCCAAAGCAGGAAGAACTGCTGAGGGGCAGCCTGTTTTGCATGCGTGTGCAGCTGCAGCAATTGCAAATCACCTGCCGAACCTCCACCAAGGTTTGTTGGGTTTATCGACACTGGTTGCAACTTCCTGCTGCACAGATGCTGCGACTTCCCGCTGCACGGATTCTAATTCCTCACTCAGATACTGTTTCAACTGGTCCATTTCACTGCGCAATTCGCCATGGACTTCTTCGCGAACAACTTCCCGTATGTCCTCTACAATCTCTTTGCGCGCTTCTTGCCAGAACTGTTGGCTGGTCTGCAATATCAGGGAGTCAAAATCTTGGGGAAGGGGTGTCAAGGCGGCCTCGGGTTTAGGATCTGGTTCAAAATTTGCTTCTGGTTTTGTTTGAAGTGGTTCAGTGTCCTGTCGTGCATAACCGTAACGGGCAACGACCATTTGCGCAACTTTCTCCACATTCATGCCCGTTTCATCGCTTAAACGCTTCATTTCAATGAATACGGTGGTGTCGTGATCGGAAAAGCGCCTTCGCCCATTCATCATGGTGAATTCATAGTTGCATTCCCGCGTGAGGATTTGGGCGTACTTGCGCACTGTCGGTACCGATATGTCGGCGTGCTCTGCCGCTTCTTTGGTTGTCCAACGTGGTACGTATCGTATCGCGTCATCGTTCATACGGATCACCTCACGCAAAACATACTACATGCTGAGTGTCGATCGCTGTTTGTTTATGTTGAGCGGCAGAAATTTTCAGTGATAAAGGGTCATCCGTCACGTTTTATCCGACAGCCTTTATCCGACAGGTTTCATTTCGCCGCCGTTTAGGGTTCAGCAAAGACCAGCTTGCTCATGACCAGGTTTGCTGCTCCCAAAACAATACTGTCCGGCGAAGACAGCGAAACTTCAGTGCTTCGGTTGACGGCTACGGTACGAAAAGCGATCGACTGTTTGACATCCTGCATCAGGTAGTCGCCCGCGATGGCCAAGTTGCCTCCAAGAAAGACTCGACCTGGATTGAGCCCGTTGATCACGTTTACAATCCCAATGCCAAGGTACATGGCGAGTTGCTTAAAAGCCTGGAGGTAGGCGCTGTCGCCGGCGTCGGCCTGCTTGACTGCTCTTTGGACAAAGTCCTTGTCGAGTTCTAGGTTCTTGGGGTTTACGCCGAGTTCCTTCAAATAACGTGCCAGTGCCCGTTCCGAGGCATAGAGTTCCCAGCATCCGTAGTTGCCGCAATGGCACTGCAAGCCCATAGCCGAAATCGTCGAATGACCAAATTCCCCGGCAATCCCTTTGCCGCCCCGGTAGATCTGGCCATGAGCGACAATGCCTACGCCGATACCAATCCCTGCGTTGATAAAAACCAGGTCTTTCACGCTGCTGGCTCGATACTGGGCGAGGGCACCGCAGTTGGCATCGTTGTCGACGAGCGCGGGAATGTGAGTCCTGGATTCCAGTTCTTTGGCGAAATCCCACCGTTCCACCTCCAAGTTTGGCAGGTAGTGAACAAAGCCGGTGTGGTGATTGACCATCCCAGGAAGTGCAATGCCGATGCCAACGATGCCGTGAGGGCTCTCCTTCACAAATTCGTTCATCTCTTGCACGGTATTTTCGATGTAGTCCAAGAGGGTCTGTTGGACGTTGGCTGCCTCCAGCAAATTCAGTGAAGTGTTGCGGTGTACGACGACTTGACCTTTAAGGTTGGACAAAACGGCAGATGCGTGCGTAATCTGGATGTCAATTCCGATGCTGTATGCAGCTTGAGGATTGAGTTCCAAAATCACCGGTTTTCTGCCGCCGCGAGATTCCCCAAACCCAATTTCGCGAATGTACTGTTCCGAGAGCAGTTCGTCGACAAGGGAGGATACGGTCGCCTTGTTCAGTTCAAGAGCCGCTGAAATTTCGATGCGAGAGGTGGGCGCGCAGTCCCGGATGTATCGAAACACGTTCGTTCGATTGTGCTGTCGCATTGCCGTACTGTCGAGGGACTGTGCCATGCAACCACCCTTTACGTAGAATTTCGAGGACTTGTCGGTTCAGCAATGACCTACAGGCTGTCTTGCGACGACCCGCAGTAAGTTTATTATACAAACAAACGCGGTTCATGGATCTGGATATCCCGTTTCACCTTGTTTCGGACAGGCTTGCAGTTCATCTCAAAGAGATGCGGACGGAGTGCCTTGTTGGCGTTTGTCTGCAAACACCCGTAAACTAAAGGTGAATCTGCGCCCGTATGACATATTTCGTCAGATTGCACGGCAGGACAATTCGCGTCGGACGTGGAATACCAAGACGTGGAATACAATGAGTACCATCAAGAACGGATGCAGTCATAATGAACGCAATCAGGAAACGAACGCAACCAGGAATGGACGCAATCAGGAAACGAACGCACCCGCGCGCGTTTGTCTGCGCTGGGTGCCCTTCTTTGCTTGAACACTGAGTCATTTCCACGTAAGCTGGTAAAGGGAGGGCATCTCTGTGTCGAATGCGGATCCCCACATGCAGATTGCCCGCAAAATTCGATCCATTGAAGCGGCGAAAATAGAACTGGTACAGCAAGTGGCTGAAATTCTGCGGTCCTTGCAAGCAGGCAACGAGCGGGATCTGGCCAAGACCCTCGGTGAACTCATCGCTCTGGCGTACTTTATCGCAAGTCAAACCGGCACACCCCTGGAAGTGGTCGAACGCGAAGTGCTGCAGGGATTGCCGAGAACCTTGGGAAGGGACTCGTCAGACGCGGCGGATTTTGAATACGTGCTCCGGTACTTGGCCTCAAAGAGGTGATGTGATGAATCAAGAAAACAGATACGGCCGCGAGGCCCTTGTGGCAGGGGTCGTGTTTGTTATTTTGGCAGCCATTTCAGTGATTCCGCTGTTTACGCTATGGGTTGTCTGGCTGATGCCCATTCCGTTGATCGTGTTTACCGTTTTAAATAAACCCAAAATCCCTCCGCTGCTGGCTGTCCTATCCGCTGGGTGCCTGTTGCTCAGCGGCTTTGGCTGGTCCGCCTTCATGTTTGGTCTAGGGATCTACTTTATGGGCTGGGTGGTTGGAGAATCCCTTCGCAAAGCGGAGTCCCCGTATTCGCCCATCATCGTCGGGACCCTGGTTATGGTCATGCTCGAAATGGTTTTGCTGGCTTTGATTCGATTCAGTGGAGTAGATATTTTCTCCTCTTTGTCGCAGCAAATTTCTGCAGCCTTAACCCGCGACCACACCCAGATGCAGCTTTTGCATTTGGACGCACAGCAAGTTCAGCAGCTCGCCGCTGATACAACGGCGTGGATTCGCATGATGATGCCGTCGCTTTTAGTGGTGTTTGCGTTTTTGTTTTCTGCATTAAACTTTTTGCTGTCGCGGTCAATCCTCACAGGTGAACAGGCGGTGCGCCAGCCCCTGCTGTCGACTTGGCGTCTGCCCAACTCAGTGGTGGGAGTCTATGTTTTGGCTTTGACGTTTTTGATGTTTGGCTTGTTAAAGGACCAGCCGTTTTGGTGGCAGACGGTTCAAAACGTCGTGTTTCTCGCCGGGTTTTTCCTAGGTATCCAAGGCATTGCCTATTTGTGGAGGAAACTCCGGCAAAGCCCGGGGCGTTACGTCTGGTTAACCCTCCTAATTCTTGGCTCGTCGCTGAGGATTGTCGGGGATGTATACATTTTGTTGGGTCTGATTGATTCTGCGAATCGCGTGAGGCGGGTATAATCAGCCCGCCCCCAAGCGCTTGGAAAGGGGTTGTCCGCTGTATGCAAGTGATTTTATTGGCTGACGTCAAAGGGCAAGGAAAAAAAGGTGAATTAAAGAACGTATCCGAAGGATACGCCCGGAATTTTTTGTTTCCGCGAAAGCTGGCTGTCGAGGCCAACGAAGGCAACATGCAGCAAATGAAGGCGCAGCAACAGGCCAAGGCGAAGAAAGAGCAGCAGGAACTTGCCGATGCCAAGCAGTTGGCTGAACACCTGGAAAAAACGCGCGTGTCCCTGCAAGCTCACTCTGGCGAAGGCGGCAAGCTGTTCGGGGCCATTACCAGTAAACACATTGCAGACGCCTTTGCAAAACTGGGGTACGATGTAGACAAACGCAAAATCCTGCTGACTGATCCCATCAAGACTCTGGGCGGACACCAGATTCAGATCCGCCTGCACCCTGAGGTGACGGCGACGGTCACTGTGTTTGTGGAAGCCGAACCAGGGGCTTAAACCCGTTTTGGTTAAAGCCCGTTCTGGTTCTCATTCGAGGTGCTAAAGTGGAAGCGCAATTGAACGATCCAAAAGAACGTTTTGCCTCACCGGATTTGCTGCGGCTGCCTCCTCAACACGTCGAGGCGGAACAAGCGGTGCTGGGAGCGATGTTGATTTCGGCGGACGCCGTCGCAGAGGGTGCCGAAGGGTTGGAGCCGGACGATTTTTACCGAGCGGCTCACCAGGCGATTTTCGCAGCTATGCGCAACCTGTATGAGAGTGGACAACCTGTCGACGTGATCACGGTGGTCGGCGCGCTGCAGGCCAACGAATCGGTCTTGGACAGCGTGGGGGGCGCCTCGTACATTGCCAGTTTGGCCGCGTCCATGCCCACGGCCATGCACATCGAACACTACGCGGGTATTGTGCGCGAAAAGGCGTTGCTGCGGCGCATTATCTCCACCGCGACGGAAATTGCCGCAGCCGGTTACAGCGGAGAGCTCGGCGCTTCGGAAGTGTTGGCCGACGCGGAACGCAAAGTGCTGGAGTTGTCTCAGTCCCGGAAACAGCGGGATTTCACACATATCTCTGAGGTTTTGGAAACAACCTTCGACCGCATTGAACAGCTGTACGCCAGTGATGGGCAGCTGACCGGAGTGCCGACGGGGTACAGTGAATTGGACCGGATGACGAGCGGTTTTCAAAAGTCGGACCTCATCATTGTGGCGGCTCGTCCTTCCGTCGGAAAAACCGCATTTGCGTTGAACATTGCGCAAAACATCGCGGTTCGGGCCGGTCAGCCGGTGGCGATTTTCAGTTTGGAAATGTCCAAGGACCAGCTGGTGCAGCGCATGTTGTGCGCGGAAGCCTATATCGACGGACACCGGATGCGCAATGGGACGCTCGAAGACGACGACTGGCCGAAGCTGTCGTTGGGAGTCAGCACGTTAGGCAACGCCCCTATCTACATCGACGACACGCCGGGGGTGACGGTGCCTGAAATGCGCAGCAAACTCCGGCGCCTTAAGTCGCAGGCGGGGTTGGGGTTCATCGTGATCGACTACTTGCAGCTGATTCACGGACGAAAGTCTTCCGGAGAAAACCGGCAGCAAGAAATCTCCGAAATCTCCCGGGGTTTGAAGCAACTGGCGAGAGAATTGGAAGTACCGGTCATGTCATTGGCGCAGTTGAGCCGTTCCGTAGAGCAGCGGCAGGACAAGCGTCCGATGCTGTCCGACATCCGTGAATCGGGGAGCATCGAGCAGGACGCCGATATTGTGGCGTTTTTATACCGCGACGACTACTACGACCCGGAGACGGAACGCAAGAACATCGTCGAGATCCAAATTGCCAAGCAAAGAAACGGCCCTACGGGCAAAGTGGAACTTGTCTTCCTGAAAAACTACAACAAGTTTGTCAATCTGGAAAGAACGCAGCAAGAAGCATGAGCGAGAAAGACCTCGTCTCAAATCAAGCGGCTGCGCCGGAACCCGGCTTACAGCCGCCGCGCGGCCTCTCGCGCAGAGAGCACCAAGAGCAACTGGCTCGCCAAAGAAGGCGCAGGCGAAAGCGCCGTAAGGCTCGCCTTCGCCGGTTGCGGATGGTGAGGGCCGTTCGCAGCGCACAGTTTTGGACGCGCTTTTTGACAGGCGCCGTTGGGGTTCTTGCATTGGTGTTTTGGGCAAAGTTCGCTTATGTCTTTAACATTCCGCCCATTGCGAGTCAGGGAGCGCTCTCTGGGGTTGAGTCGTACGTCACGGTCAAAACGTGGTGGTTTGGACCCCCGGCCTTTGACCTGGCACAATACGCAGATCCGTATCCACCTGGGATTACGCCAGCCGATTCCCATCCATATCAAACGATGTTGGACGCTTTAGGGCGATACCAAAGCGTCGTCGTACATCCAAACTTTGTCTGGGTGCAGCGCACGACGCCGTAGCGGCAGGCCACCCGTGCGGCATCTCCCTTTGGGGCATGGAGTGTCTATTTAGGCGTTTCTAGACTCTGTTTTCAGAGTTCGTTAGGTGTAGCCATTGCACTGTTTAATGACCTGAACCGCTTGTTCCACCAGGCTCTCTGGGCAAACTGCGGTCAGCAAGAAGTTCCGGCCGGTGACGTTGCCTTGCCCGTCGGACATCCCGCTGGCCGAGGGGTCCGCGGCGAGCAACACCCCGGAATCTCTGCTGCCAGGGGTGTTGTGCAGTGTAATGCTCGCTAAGCTGGGGATCTCTCCGCTAATCAGGAAACTGTTCCGCTCTGTAGGCAGACCCGAGAATGGGCCGAACTCAGCGACTTGTGTGACGTCGACGCCGAGCCCCTGGACTTGTTTTTCTGCTTCTTGTGCCTCGGACCGGCTGTGGAAGGAAGCCAGTACTGTGCGTTCTGCCACCAAAACCACCTCCCTTAGCGGTAGTGTGGACGGTGAAGTCGCCCATCATGCTCAACCCAGTCAGACATTCTGGCCAATACAGGGGGGAACTGGATGACGACAATTCTAGTCGTGGAGGATGAAGAGCCGATTGCCAACATCCTCAAGTTCACGTTCGAGCGCGAGGGATATACTGTCGTGACGGCGTTCGACGGCCTTGAGGCCATCGAGGCGGCACGCCGGAACTCGCCGAACCTGATTTTACTCGACGTTATGCTTCCGGAAAAAGACGGGTTTGAAGTGTGCAGGGAAATTCGCACCTTCAGCACGGTGCCCATTATCATGTTGACGGCGCGCGATTCGGAAGTGGATAAGGTGCTGGGACTCGAACTCGGCGCGGACGACTATGTGACCAAGCCGTTTAGCACACGGGAACTGTTGGCACGCGTCAAGGCGAATTTGCGCCGTCTGTGGCTGGAAGACGAGCCCAAGGCGGAAGACCCCAAGAGCAAAATTGTCCTTGGGGACATCGTGATCGACTTTGTCCAATACGAGGTGTTGCGGCGTTCAGAACCCATTCCGCTCACACACCGGGAGTTCGAACTGCTTGCTTTTTTGGCGTCGCGTCCGGGAGTGGTGTTTACCCGGGAACAGCTTCTGGAAGAAGTGTGGGGATACGACTACGCCGGCGACGAACGTACGGTAGACGTGGCGGTTCGCCGGCTTCGCGAAAAACTCGAGGATGACCCAAGCAACCCGGATTACGTACTGACCAAGCGGGGCGTCGGGTACTTCGTCAGGAGGTAACGGCCGATGTGGAGAAGCATCCGCGTCAAGTTTGTTGCGGTTTCTTTGCTTCTCATTTTGTTTTCCGTGCAGTTGATTGGCGCGTATTTTGTACGCGCCTTGACGGCCTCCCTCATTCGCAACGAGACCCAAGCTGTAGAAAGCCAAGCCCTCCTGCTGGCCACGATTGCGGCCCCTGAAATGGTAGCCGCAGCGTCCGGCAAAGGCCAGTCCCCTTTTACCTCCATCTTGTCGTCGTTTCCACAGTTTTTTAATGGCAGCGTTTACTTGTTGAACTCCGACGGCGTCGTCGTAGACACGTCAGCAGGCACGGCCTTGATTGGTCAAAAACGCATCGATTCTGTCGCCACCCAAGCGTTGGTGGGGCATAGCAAGGCCGTGGCGGTGCGGTTCGATCCGATGACGAGTCAACACTTGCTCGTTGTCGCCGTTCCAATGAACAACCAAAACCACTTTTTGGGCATCGTGGAGTACGTGGTGCCGATTCAAAACACCTATACCACCGTGCGCGAAGTGACAACGATCTTTTATACGGGCAGTGCGGTGGCTCTGATGCTTACGGCGCTGCTTGGCATCGTGTTGTCCCGGACCATTACGGCTCCGGTGCTCGACGTCACGCGCCAGGCACGAACCATGGCCGCAGGGGACTTTTCCCGACGGGTCGCGGTGCACAGCGACGACGAATTCGGAGAACTGGGCGTTGCCATTAACGACCTGACAGACAAGCTGGAAGACGCCATCGCCGCGAACCTGAGGGAACGCGAGCGCCTTCAAGCCGTCATCAAGTACATGGGCGACGGGGTTATCGCGTACGATGCCGGATTTCGTCCGACATTTAGCAACGATGCCGCCATCCGCCTGTTGCCCAAAGGGCCGGAAGACCTCCCGGGTTCGGCCCGGCTGCTTGGCCTGATTCCCAAACCTGGTCAAGAACCCCAGCACGAACGCTCATTTCTGAGAATGGTCAAGGACGCGCTCGTTCACGTTCACGTGACATCCATCGTCGATCAAGGTTCGTTGGAGGGTTACGTCGCCCTGTTGCGCGATGTCACGGAGCAGGAAAAACTCAACCAGTCGCGCCGCGACTTCGTCGCCAATGTGTCCCACGAGCTCAAAACTCCGTTGACCAGCATGAAGACGTATATCGAAGCCCTTCAGGACGAGGCTGGAGACGACCCTGAGACGAGGGAGCAGTTTCTCCGGGTCTTGGAGCAAGAAACCAATCGCATGGTGCGCTTAACCCGCGACTTACTTCAGCTTTCGGGGCTTGAGACCAAGACGGACGCCTACTCGGAAACCGTCATTGACGTGGCGGATTGGCTCGAGCAGACTGTGCGCCGCTTTCAACTCCAAGCTCAAGCACAGTCGCTTTCGATGAAGCTCGATTGTCCAAAGACAGCGCGCATCAAGGGCGATCGCGACTTGTTGGACCGCGTGATCGACAACTTGTTGAGCAACGCGTTGAAGTACACGGCGGCGGGGGGCAGTATCGAGATCGCCACTCGAGTGCGCCGAGAAACCGTGGAAATCCGCGTATCCGACACGGGCATCGGGATTCCCAAAGACGACTTGCCCCACGTGTTTGAACGGTTTTACCGGGTCGACAAGGGAAGGTCCCGCCAAAGGGGCGGTTCGGGGCTCGGACTCGCCTTGGCCCGGGAAATTACAGAGCGTCACGGCGGCACCATTTCGATGGCCAGTGAGTTGAACAAAGGCACGGTGGTCACAGTGACCTTGCCCTTGGCGGAGGTGGCGGTGCAATGAAGACTGCGCGGTTTAAAACGGCGCTGCTGACCTTGCTCGTCGCGGTCAGCCTATTTCTGAGTTACCTGTTGTGGCAAGGCAACTGGCAAACCAACAGTGAGATTGGGCTGAGTCCGATGCCCACTTTGCCTGCGTCTGCGTCACCCACGATGAAACAAGTGACGCAGCCGGTGCAGATTATCGTCAGCGGGGCTGCCATTGGCCGCCTCACAGCTGTGTCCTTAGGAAATCCGGACTATCAGGATTGGCTGAAAAGGCTTCAGGCCATTCATCTTTCCGGCTTCCACCCCGTCCCGCGTTTGCCCGCCAAGATGCTGCCGGTTGTGGAGTTTGACTTCGGGGCGATGCTGGATCACCGTGAACTCATGCAGTGGATCCCGTCCTTGCAAAGCTCCAGCTTGTCGGCCCAAGGCGAGCGGGTGTTGCTGTACCAAACCTCTGTGCACGGCCCCGTTTTGCTCGGGATCGATTCGCCCGCCGGAGGGTTTGTCGCCAATACAGATATCCATGGATTGCAGTTTGCCGACTGGGTGAATGCGTCTTTGCGCGGCTCGGTGTGGGACCTGTGGCCGGGTACAAGCAACAGCGCAATTCCGGCAGCAGGCCAGACCGTGCCGGAACTGCAGTACCAAACGACCTCGCCGTTGATGCTGTCATTGGTGTACTCGTTTTTTGTCAACCCACAGGTGTTGACGAGGATTCAGGAAGGGCCGGCGTCCGTCATTTGGACCGATGGAAGCCGGGCAGTGCGCTGGGAACAGTCGAATCACCAACTGGTATACGAGGACCCCAATGCTTCGCAAGGGGGTGCGACGGGGGGAGGGAGTCTTTCGCAAGCCGTGACGTACATCCGCGATCACGGTGGAGCTGTCACAGGGGTCAACCTCCTGCTCGACAACTTCCAATCCGACGGCGGTACGACGAATACGTACACGTTCCGGGGGTATGTCGGCGGTTTACCCATCCTGGACGGAAGCCAGGACTTCGAGGTGCAGCTCGACAACGGTCGCGTGGTGCGGTTCCGGAGACCCCTGCTGAATTTAAATTCGCAGATCGCGCACAAGGAAGTTCACGTGTTGTCCGCGACTGCGCTGGCGGACCTGATTCACAAATACGAACCGTACGCTGCGCCGTCCAGTTTCACGGTGCAGATGGGGTACCGGGTGCAGCCGGCGCGCAACCGCACGGTATGGCTGATGCCGGTGTATCAGGTGAGCCAAGATGGAGTCGTGATGTGGACGTTTGACGCGCAAACCGGAAAAGTGATTCACAAGTTGAATCTTTGACGAAATCTGTGGCTGGACAGGAAGGCGTGGTGACCGATGAACTGGGAAACGGCCAAGACTTGGCTGATTGCGGCTTTTTTCATTCTCGACTTGGTGCTCGGGTGGCAGCTGTACCAAGGGCGGCAAGAGATTATCGGGTACACTGAATCCTACTCAGACCTGCTCGCCAACACCAAGACACTCCTGGCTGAGCACGGGTTTAGCCTCGATGCCGCAGTGCCGACTACTCATCCAGATATGCCTTCTTTGCACGCCGACCCCAGTGCGCCCGACCTCAAGTCGCTGGCTCACGACGTCTTTCCGCAAGCCAAGTCCGTCACCGTCGATCCCACCACACAAGTTGCGTCCACCGCATCTGGGAAAGTGAAGTATCTGGGCTCGGGACAGTGGCAGGTCAGCTTTAACAAGCCGGTTCGAATTGCCGGGAGTTCCCTGAGCCCTGTCATGTCCACCATCTGGCATGGCACAGACTACGTATCTGATCCCGTGCTTAGCCAATCGGACAGCATGGCCTTTCTGCAGGCGTATAACGGGTACCCGATCTTCGACGCCCCGCTGTGGGTGGATGTCAGCGGAAACAACGTGATGGGGTACACCCAATCGGCCATCGCCAACATTTCCCCGGTGGGTCAAGCCAAACCGATTATCTCAGCTTTGGACGCCTTGGACAGCCTCGCCAATGTTGTAGACAAATCTACCTCCTCAACAGATAATAGAATACTGAGGGTCGATCTGGGTTACGCCCGCAAGGCGGCCGCCAACCCATCCCCAAATGCTGCTGCGTCCACCTATTGGTTTCCGGTATGGCGGGTCGTGACGACCGGGCAGGTTTACTTTGTGAACGCGCTGACGGGTGAAGTTGAAACCTCAAGTGGGCCGTTTTAAGGCAACGCCTTCGCGCGCGGTCCGGCGTAACGCATCACGGTCTATCCGCAGAACTTGGGTGTGAAAAGAGGATTTTGAAGCCAAGCAGTCAGAGAATCAGGGGGTACTTATTTGCTCGAATTTAGTGTACTTGCCAGCGGGAGTTCCGGGAACGCCCTGTACATACAAACGCCCAACACCAAAATCCTGCTGGATTCCGGGATTTCCGGCCGCCAGCTGCAACAGCGTCTGCAGGAAGTCTCTGGCCAATCCATCGCCGACTTGGATGCGTTGCTGTTGACGCATGAGCATATCGATCACGTCCGCGGCCTTCGCCAAGTTCTCAAACAGTCTCAAGCCCAGGTGTATACGACACAAGGTACGTGGCACCACGTCCAAGACACAGCGGGCAAGGACCTTGGCAGCCGCACCCCGAACTGGGTCGTTGCCGGAGAAGCGTTTGAGGTGGGAGACATCCGCGTCACCCCCTTTACCGTATCTCACGATGCGGAAGAACCCGTGGCTTACCGCTTTGATTGCGGACACAGCAGCTTGGCTGTGGCCACAGACTTGGGATACGTCAGCGATTCCATCAAATCGGTACTCGCCGGTTGCAGTTGTTACGTATTTGAGGCAAACCACGACGTGGAGATGCTTCGCGCGGGCAGGTACCCGTGGAACGTCAAACGCCGCATTCTCGGGGACAAAGGGCACTTGTCCAATCAAGATGCGGCCGTGGCTCTAGCCGACCTGTTGGATTTAAAGAACGATCCAGTAGACGTGTACCTGGCGCACTTGAGCGAGGAGAATAACCAACCGGACCTTGCCGAAATCACGGTGTCGTCCGTGTTGACGGAAATCAAGTCCATTTACAAGGAACAGATCCGGCTCAAGCGGACGAGCCGGGCCCAAGCCACGATGCTGCACACACTGTAACCCTGGACCTTCGTTCTGGTCACTCATCGTTTCGCTTCACTCATACCAGATACGGCGTATCAGAAGGGTCATGAAAGACAGGCCCACGTGCGTTTTGCGCTGCGCCACTCGGCTCCATCCCTAGGCGATTCCCCTTCCGTTTCCCAGTATAGGCAAGGACTTGTTCGGTCACACTAATCCTGGATTTTGTGTCCGTGTGAGACAGTCAGGAAGGGATGGAAGCATGGGTTTTTACAACAGTGACTCAAATCTTCCGAACGGCGGGAAAGGCGGCGAACGCAGCGGCGGCTATGGAGGCAACTCCGGCGATGGCCGCAACCGCAGTTATGGCAAGGGGCGTTGGCTGGCAGTGGTCGCCGTTTCGGCACTGGTGGGCTCCGGCGCCACACTGGGCTTGATGCCGATGGTGCAAAGCAAAGGGGTGCTGTCGACGTCCTTCAGCCCGTCGGGGGTGGTCGACGCAGCAACAGCGCCAGTGTCTTCCCCTGTGAATTTAAAGGTGACGG
Organism: Alicyclobacillus tolerans; assembly: GCF_021739485.1. Taxonomy (GTDB): domain Bacteria; phylum Bacillota; class Bacilli; order Alicyclobacillales; family Alicyclobacillaceae; genus Alicyclobacillus_K; species Alicyclobacillus_K tolerans_A. The sequence goes on along the minus strand of NZ_JAJFNK010000015.1, from coordinate 65,746 downwards.
ATGGGATTACGTCCGTTGCGAAAAAAGTCGAGCCCGCGGTCATGGGCGTTGTCAACTACGCGCAAGTGTCCGACTTTTTTTCGCAGCAAACCAAACTGCAGGCGACAGGCGTTGGAACGGGGGTTCTTTTTTACAAGGATAAGCAGTTCGGATACATTGTCACGAACAACCACGTCGTGGAAGGCGCCGCCAAGGTGGAAGTGGTGTTTGAATCCGGGAAGCATCTGAGAGCTGCTGTGGTCGGGACGGACCTGTTTACCGATCTCGCCGTTTTAAAAGTCCCGGTATCCGCCATTCGGAACATCGCGCCCGTGCAATTCGCGAATTCCGATCAAATTCAAGTCGGCGAACCCGCCATTGCCATTGGCACGCCGATGGGTCTCGACTTCGCCGATTCGGTTACGGCAGGCATCGTGAGTGCCAAAAAGCGCGTGATGCCGGTGGAAGAACCCGAAACCCATCAAATCCTCGATTACCAGGCGGTGATTCAAACGGACGCCGCTATCAACCCGGGCAACAGCGGAGGGCCGCTGCTGAACATCGGCGGGCAGGTCATCGGGATCAACAGCAGCAAAATTGCGGCGCCAGCCTTCGAAGGAATGGGATTTGCCATCCCGTCCAACGAAGTGCAAAACATTGCTCAGCAGATTATGCAGACCAGTCACGCCGTGCACCCGTCACTTGGGATTCAGGGCTATTCGCTGGCTGCGTTGCCTGAAGAGATGTGGCCGAATGTACCGGTTGACTACGGGGTTTGGGTGAAGGCGATTATGTCGCCCCAAACCAAACAGGCGGGTTTAGACGATCAAGACGTCATTGTTGGGATTGACGGCCACGACGTCCGCACGATGGCCGACTTGCGCACCCACCTGTTTCAAGTAAAACCGGGCCAGGTTGTGACGCTGCGCATCTACCGGGGCAATCAACAGCGGACCATCAAGGTCAAAGTCGGCACGATGGAATCGGCCAACACGGCCAATATGGGTGCGAGTTCGAGCGGTGCGAGTGCAGGCGATACCGGTTCCGGCAGCGACAGTTCGTCCGATCCGTTTTCCTTCTTCCCATAAAGCGCAACAGCGCGGGGGCTGGGTGAAGTGTAAAGCGAATGGCAAGACGAGCACAAGGGGAAATGTGCTGTATGCAAATTACCGTGATCGCGGTCGGGAAAATCAAAGAGTCGTATTGGAAAGCGGCGCTTGCAGAATACAGCAAGCGCCTTTCGGGTTACGTGCAGTTGGAGACTTTGGAGGTCGCCGACGAACCGACGCCAGACAGCCCGTCGGAGGCCGAGCGCCTAAAGGTCCTGGAGGAAGAAGCGAAGCGGATTGAGAAACACCTGCGTGACCGCGACGGGGTCATCGCCTTGGACATTACGGGAAAGGCATTGAGTTCCACCGTATGGAGCCAAGAGTTTGCCCGCTTATCTGGGGCAGGGTACGGGCGGCTCGTGTTCCTCATCGGGGGTTCTTTAGGACTCCACCCCGATTTGTTAAAGCGCACGGCATTTCGATGGAGTTTTGGGCCCATCACGCTGCCTCATCAACTCGCGCGAGTGGTGCTGTTAGAACAGTTGTACCGGGGAATCCGCATTGCGCGGGGGGAACCGTACCACAAGTAAATGCGGCACGATTCGCGGTTTGAAAGGTAGTTACATGTTCGGATCTTCGATTGAAAGAGTGAGGTTACAAGGGGCCATTCATTTGCCAACATTTGAAGATGTACAAAACGTACGCAGGCAGCTTCTTGAAGTTTCGCGCCAGTATTGGACGAGCCATACCGTATTTACCTGGCAATGGTGGCTATTGATTGCACTGTCTCTTTTACCTTGGTTCATCTGGTGGAAGTTTGTTGACAAAAAGAGAGTCATTGAACTATCGCTGTACGGTGCAATGATTGCCATGATCTCGGTACTGCTGGACACGATTGGAACCAACGCGATGTTTTGGGGGTATCCGCGGCAACCTCTGTGGTTCATATATTTTCTTTGGCCAGCTGATTTTGCGATGCTCCCGGTTGGACACATGTTGACGTATCAATACTTTTCGAAGTGGAAGACTTTTATCTTTGCCGAGATTGTGTTTGCGGTGGTTGCCTCGTTCTTGATAGAACCTTTATTCAGTTGGAGCGGCATGTATATACTGTACAGTTGGAAGTACATATACTCGACTCCGCTGTACGTACTGAAAGCTATCATTGGAAGACTTGTCGTGCAGCGACTGCTTCAGGTTCAACGGGACCTTGGCCGAAAAGGGGCTTAGACATGAACAACCGTACTTTTAGAGACTTTTCACTCAGCGATCCCATTGTTCGCGCCTTGGACGCGTTGGGCTACACGCATCCAACGGAGGTCCAAAACAAAGTCATCCCGCGTGCGTTAGACAAAAGCGACCTCGCTGTAAGGGCGCAAACGGGAAGCGGGAAGACGGCCGCGTTTGGAATTCCAGTTTGCGAAATGGCCGACTGGGCAGAGAACAAACCGCAAGCGTTAATCCTCACGCCAACCCGGGAACTGGCGGAACAAGTCAAAGAGGAAATTGCCAACATTGGAAGGCTGAAGCGGATTCGGGCGACCGCCGTGTACGGACAGCAGTCTTTTGCGAGACAACAGGCAGAATTAAAGCAAAAAAGCCACGTTGTGGTAGGTACGCCGGGGCGTGTGTTGGATCACATCGAAAGGCAAACCCTGCCTTTAGAACGCGTGAAATACCTGGTGATCGACGAAGCCGACGAGATGCTGAACCTGGGATTCATCGGTCAGGTCGAAGCGATACTCCACGCCCTTCCCGAAGACAGGGTCACCATGTTGTTTTCTGCAACTCTCCCGCGGGATGTCGAAGACCTGTGCGATCGTTACATGAAAAAACCCATCCACATTCAGGTTGAAGCCGATGAGTCCCTGTCCGGACGAACGGATCACCACTTTTTTGTGGTGGGCCAGGACGAGAAATTCGACCTTCTCCAAGACGTAACCGTGGTTGAAAATCCGGACAGCTGTATGATTTTCTGCCAAACCCAAGAACGGGTTGAAACCCTCTATACGAAATTGGAGAGTCTTCGTTATCCCTGCGGGAAAATTCATGGGGGGATGGAACAAACGGATCGGCTGAACGTCATGAACCGGTTCCGACGAGGGGAGTTCAGGTATTTGGTTGCGACAGACGTGGCCGCCCGGGGAATTGACATTGAAAACATAACCCTTGTCATCAACTACGACCTTCCAGCGAACGCAGAACGCTACGTGCACCGGACCGGCAGGACGGGACGCGCTGGCAAATCCGGAAAGGCAATCACCTTTGTGACCCCTTCAGAGCAAACCCTAATCGAAGAGATGGAGCGCAGCACGGAACTGGAAATCTCCAAGGCAGAGTTTCCGCCAAGAGACGAAGTCATGCGCAAGAAAGCGGCCTTCGAGGAGAAAATCCGCGCTCAGCCTATGCCGAAGGCCCATAAAAGCGATCCGTTAAATCGCGGAATCATGAAATTGTATTTTCACGGCGGGAAGAAAAAGAAAATCCGGGCTGTCGACTTTGTGGGAACCATCGCGAAAATTGACGGTGTTGAAGCCGACGACATTGGCATTATTAACATTTTGGATCACGTATCGTACGTCGACATTTTGAACGGAAAAGGGCCGCTTGTGCTTCAGGCCATGAAAAATGCGACCATTAAGGGCAAGGTGTTGAAGGTTCAAGAGGCTCAGAAGGGAGAATAAATGTCAATACCACTGGTGATTGCTGTGGTTCTTGTGGTCTTTTTGGGGGCACTTACGCGCACTACGTTTGGCTTTGGAGAAGCTGTAGTCAGTATGCCGCTGCTGACATTGCTCCCCGTTCATTTGCATACTTCTGTTTCATTGGTGGGACTCGTTGGGCTTACTGTAGCATTTCTTACAGTAACAACGGGTTGGCGCCATATCCATCGTAGAGCACTCATTCCGTTGGTTTTGGCCGCGCTTGTTGGAATTCCTTTCGGATTGATTATGGTCACGGTCGTTCCGACAAAAGTCGTGACAGGGGTACTCGGTATTGCCCTGATGGCGTATGGAATATACTCCTTAATTCGGCATTTCTTCGCTTACACAGAAACCAAGGACCGGCTCCATCATCCACTATGGGGTTTGCTGTTTGGTTTTGCCTCTGGCGTATTTGGCAGCGCCTATAACTTTAATGGTGTCCCCGTTGCAGTTTACGGTTCGCTGCGCGGTTGGCATCCCAACAACTTTCGCAGCACAATGCAAGCTTATTTTTTCATATCGGGTACGCTTATCGTGACTGGACAGGCAATCAGCGGAATGTGGAACATGAACGTGTTTGCTCTCTATCTCTTCTCTCTGCCAGCGATGGTTGCAGGCATTGTAGTGGGTACCCTACTCCATCGAAACATTCCTACAGTTAAGTTTCAACGCTATGTATTTCTCCTCATTGCTAGTCTCGGCTTGGTGCTGTTCGTGAAGTCCGCCTTTTGACAAGGGGTCCGAATTTCCAAACCACAGCTGTTCATGACGTCTTTCGACCAGGCTTTCATGTGAAAAAGTGCGGAGGACATCAAAAAGGACAGAGGTTTTTTGATGTTTCTTTGATGATTCAGCGTTAAAATCCCACCCATGCGAGAACTACATGTTCACCCAAGGGCTGGCGAATCGGGTTTGACTGTGACTGTCTTCAGTTAGACCAAGCCGTGGGCACACGGGTTGGACGCAGAATGACACATGAAGGCGCGATTGAGGTGGGAATCTAAGTGATTTCGCAGATTCGAAAAGCGGGCAGTTATGTGGTGATTGGGCTTGCCATTGTGCTCGTAGGCCTCGTCATGGTCATGGAGGACATCCGAAGCATTCACTTTTTAGTGAAAGGCATTTTGTCTGTCGTGGTGTTTCTCGACCAATCAGGGCTGCTGGTGATTTCCCTTTATCAGATTGCCATTGCCATTGCAGGATCACTGTATGTTGCGAAGCGCCGAAAAAAGCGCAAAGAGCTCGAAACACTTGCGCGGCTTTCGCCAGATTCCAAACCCCGGTTTTTGTGTCTGACGGCGGCCCACAACGAGGAGACGGTCATTGCCGAACACGTGCGCAGCTTGCTTTCTGTCGAGTATCCTCGGGAGTTGGTCAATTTCGTAGTCATTGCGGACAACTGCAACGATGCGACGGCAGAACGGGCTCGGGCGGAAGGCGCTGTGGTGTGGGAACGGTTTAACGATAAAGAACGCAGTAAGGGTGCGGCTCTCAAATGGGCCATTCACGAACAGGCAGATTTAAGTCAGTACGATGCCGTATGTATTTTCGATGCCGACAACTTGCTTCAACCGAATTTCTTGAATGTGATGGCTCTTTGTGTTTTGGAAGGACACGAGGCGATTCAAGCTTATCTCGATACGAAAAACCCTTGGGACAGCTGGATTTCGTCTGCGTATGCTTCGGCTTACTGGTACATGAATCGGTTTTGGCAGCAAGCCAGGGTTCAACTTGGATTGTCCGGAGCCTTAGGCGGTACCGGTTTTTGTCTAACGACGCGCGCTTTGCGCGACCTGCCGTGGGGTGCGAAAAGCCTGACTGAGGACCTGGAGTATACCGTACAGTTGGTCATTCAGGGGCGCAAGGTCCATTGGACGCCGCAAACGCGGGTCTACGACGAGAAGCCCGTTAAGTTTAGCGCTACGGTGCCGCAGCGCACGCGCTGGCTGCAAGGGCATTGGAGCACGGCGTTCCGCTACTCAAAGCCGCTGCTTAGGCAGGTTTGGTCCGGCCGTGGGGCCAACCGGTTGCGGGCGTTTGATGTGTTCGTCTACCTTTGGCAGCCCTTGGTGATTCTATTTACCGCCCTCAACCTGATTTTCACGGGCGTCCAATTGACCATGGGGAACAAGTGGTACTATCCGTTGTTGTCGGAGTGTCTGCCCTATTGGTTTTGGATCGCGTTGGTCGTCGTGGGGCTTTTCCTTCCGCTTGTTGCGTTTGCGTTAGAAGACGCCGATTGGAAAGTGTTTTGGAGGTTTCCAAGCTTCCTTTTGTTCAACCTGTCTTGGATACCCATAACCATTCAGGGACTCTTGTCTCATAAAGACGTGACGTGGACCCATACCGAACACAAGCGGGCAATTTCAATCCATGAACTCTTGAACAGTGAGGCTTTGAGAAAGTGAACAAACTGTTGAAGCTGATTTTTTCGTTCGGCGTCATTGTCGTTGTGCTGGTATTTTTATGGAATCCAGCTTCGGTCCCTTCGTCGACTTTCAGCTCCCTGTACCACAAAATCAGCATGACTCTGGTGCCTTACCAGAGAAAGGCCCCGACAGGAAGGCAAGTGGCGAGCATTGTCTACTTGGACGCGCACGGCTTGCCCCCTGGCACCATGCGGGCCCTAAAGGGAATGAAGGCGACCGAAGTGTACTTGTACGTGGCGTATCATTCGGACGCGTACTATCAAATTCCGAAGAATCCGTACGGCTTGGCGGAGCCTGCAGACGTCCTGCGTCAAGCTTTGTCTCAACTGCATCAAGCCGGGTATCCGGTCGTTGCGGTCATCTCGTCGGCCTTGCTCGATCCGAACCAAGCCACTGCTGCAGGGAAGCAGATTTTGCAGCCAGGCAGTTCGTTGTTCGACCCGACAAAGGCCAAGCCGCTGCTGACGCAGATGGTGCAAAGCCTGATGAACTATCCGATCGATGGACTGTACATCGGTGAACCGTACTCGAACACTCAGGCCATGCAGTCGACCCAAGCGGCTTCTTCTGGAGCGTGGATGAGTTTGTATCAGAGCCTGCTGCAGCTTACGCAGCCGGCGAAACTGCCGATGGACATGGTACTGCCGGACAATTTTGCAGTCGGAGCGGCCCTGGAGAACCGAAGCGGGCTGCCGGACAACTTTCCGCACCTGCCGTTTGCTGCGGTGGGCATCGACCAGGAAAATGCCTACACGGGACACCCGAACGACCTGAACGTGTTCCAGAGGATCGTGCAAAAAACCGTCGCGATCGCAAACAACAGGCCAAGCATCACCGAGATCAGTTTGCGCCAGGGCGATTTGAAGACTCCCATTTCGCCGCAGTTTTTCGACCAAGAGGTGCAGATTGCCTCTCAGGAACACGTGAATGTACTGTTGATTTTTGCCAACGAGTTTTGGGATTCCTCTCCGTATCAGAAACAGTACGCGCAGGCCTTGCAAGGTTTTCTTGCAGGGAGCGGGTCGTCGTAAAAAGCCGGCTGTGACGTGCGAAGGTGCGACGCGAGGGAGGGGAGGCTTGCGATGCAGGCGGCCTCCCCTCTTTCCGGACGTGGAACTGTGTTGTCTTACATGTAAAAGGGAGGGTTGGACGGACCGCCCCAGCCGCCGCCGCGGTAAGTGAGATCGCCGGAAAACGCCCAAACCATCCAAAGAATGAGGTACACGGGCTGGAGAAAAACGTAAAACAGGACAAATGCGCCGCTTTTGCCGAACGCGTTTAAAAGCTTAACTCTCCATATAATTGCGAAAATGAAGTTGGCAATCGGGATGAGGTACATCAGAACCCACCAACCGCTTTTGTCGATGAGGCGCAGCTGCAGAATTTGCGCGAGTACGGGAATCCAGGCAAACCAGGCAATGTCTTTCCGCCCCGCTATGACAGCCAGCTTGTAAAACGCTATGGAACTGAGAATCCAGAAGACGAGTATCAGAACCCATTCAAACAAAACGAAGGTCGCAGCAACCATTGAGATGACAAACCTCCTCCTTTCTCCCCTATCACATTTATCCCATAAAAGCACTGAAGTTTCCATTGGTAGACAACCCTAAAATTTGCCGGGGGCTGCAATCGGCTGCGCCTCGAAATTCCACACATGTGGGAACGCCTGTCACAAAACCCAATTCCGCGCGTCTATGTACATAACAACACGAGTACACTGGTGGGTTCTTACAGACGAACGGGGGAGGAAAACCGATGAAAGAGCTGTGGGTAAAAAAGGGTCTTTTTGCAAAAAAACCGCTGTGGATGACGGCAATCGCACTGGTCATTGCAGGGGGAGCCGGGACCTATTTTGGGTGGAATGGACATCGCTCGGTCAACGCTGCCACAACTGGGGCCAGTTCAGCTGCCACCATCACCGTGGTGGGTCATGCCAGCGATGAGGTCGCGCCCGACGTCGCGACGATTGACGCAGGGGTGACCACTTCCGCGGGGGATGCCGCTGCGGCGCAGCAGAAAAACGATCAACTCATGAAGCAAGTCATTGACTCGCTCAATCAGGCAGGAGTGAAGTCGTCGGACATTCATACGACGTGGTACAACATCCACCCGAACTACGGACCGGCTAGCAAAACGGGCCAGCCCAGCGTCAACGGCTTTCAGGCGAACGACAACATTCAAATCCGGGTGACGAACCTGCAAGCCGTCGGCAGCATCGTCGATACGCTGGTCAAGGCGGGCGCAAATCAAATCAACGGGGTCAATTACCAAGTGTCCAATCCGCTGACGATTGAGAACCAACTGTACGCGCAAGCGCTCGCGGATGCCAAGGCGCAGGCGGCAAACATCGCCAAGAACCTGGGTGTGGATATTACAGGGGTTCAAGCCGTCGACACGACCAATCAAACCCCGGGCCCCATCTCGTTTGGCGCGGCCACGGCGGCCCAAAGCTCAGCGCCGATTTCCCCCAATGCGCAAGACATCTCCGTGAACGTCAAAGTGGTCTATTCGATTGCCAGTCCCAGTTAATTCGAAGCGCCCGTTTATCCGCAGTCAGAGAACGGACCCATTGTCTCAAAGAGTCCATGGGTCCGTTTTCCGGGCTGTTCCATTCCTCGCAAGGTTTCCACCCGTCAAACGGCTGCGCAAAGAGTGGAATTGCGTGCTTCCGGCAAAACTGCAGTAAGAGGCCTAGGTAGGCCAGACCGTAAAGGGACTGCAAACCAACGCTGCCGTTTCCCCCAATCTGTACCCAGGTGGAGGTGAAGTCCCCTCGGGGACGGATTTCTTGACGGATCCGATTACGACAACATTCGACGTTGTTTTGATTGTTCTCCTTGTCCTGATCAATGGTTTCTTTGTAGCGGCTGAGTTTGGCATCGTCAAAATCCGTTCGAGTCGACTGATTGAGCTCGCTGAGTCCGGTAATCGCAGGGCAAAAGCGGCACAGAGAATTATGGACAGCCTCGACAGCTACTTGTCCGCCGCGCAGTTGGGGATTACCCTTTCGTCGCTTGGACTGGGCTGGATTGGCGAGCCGACCGTTGCCCGTCTGCTCCAGGCGCCTTTGACGGCCGTTGGACTCGGCCACGCCGTGGAGACGGTGTCGTTTATTGTGGCGTTTTTGGTGATCACGTTCGCCCAAATCGTCCTCGGTGAACTCACGCCAAAATCCTTGGCCATTGTGCGCACGGAACAGACGGTTTTATACTCCGCCTCACCGCTTTTGGTGTTTTACAAGGTCATGTACCCGTTTATCTGGCTGTTGAACAATACGGCAAACGGAATGCTGAGGATGTTGGGGATCGACCCGGACGGGCACCGCGAACAAGCCCACACGGAGGACGAGATCCGCATTCTTATGAACCAGAGCCACCGCAGCGGCCTGATTGACCACAACGAGATGGTGCTGTTTGACAACATCTTCGAATTCTCCGACCGGATTGCGCGGGAGGTGATGGTTCCCCGCACCGACATGGTGGTGATTCCAGAAGACGCTTCGGTGCACGACGTACGAAAACTCGTCAACCAGCACCAGCATACGCGATTTCCGGTGGCTTCCGGCGACAAAGACAACATCGTGGGGTATGTTCACGTCAAGGACCTGTACGTGCAGCAGCAAAGGAATGAATCGGACCTGTGCAACTGTATCCGAAACATCATCCGCGTGCCGGAGACAGCCGAGATCAGCAAGGTTCTGCGTACCATGCAAAAAAACCGGACCCAAGTTGCGGTCGTCGCCGATGAGTTCGGTGGGACGGCCGGGCTGGTCACCATGGAGGACATCATTGAGGAGTTGGTCGGCGAGATTCAGGACGAATTCGATCACGACCTGCCTCCGATTGTGAAAACGCCAGACGGTTACTCGGTCGACGGGCGCGTGCTTGTGGAGGATGTGAACGACTTGTTGGACATCGTGCTTGACGGGGTCGATGTGGACACCATTGGGGGTTGGATGTATGCGCTTTTGCCTGGAGACCGGGGCAAGGGAGCGGTCCTCCATCGACACGGGTACGAGTTTCAAGTGGAAAAAGAGAGCGCCGACCGGATTGAACGCGTGTCTATCCGCCTCAAGCCCCGGCAAGACAGCCGCCGGGGCAGCGACGTCGAGGCTCCGTTGGAATCTGGCGCGCGGGTGCGAAGTTGAAAACATTCCGCGTTCTTCAACAAATTGCAAACAGGAACACAGCCTGTGGGTATGGAACTTGTCTAAGGGCACACAATGGTTGCCTTACGATACGTGTCGTATGAAGGATGCTGCAGAATCACTCGGCGCATTGCCCAGCGCAGTTTGAAAAAGCTTAGAAGAGAGGTTAAGCATGAAGAGCACACCCAACATTTTGCTTGGGGTCACTGGATCCATCAATATAGCGACAATTTTTCTGTATATTTCTGCGTTGCAAAACGACCTTCGCTGCCGTATGCATGTGATGATGACGCCAGCAGCCCAGACCTTTATTCCGGCCACCACCATTATGCACAGCATTGACGGCGACGTGTTCGTCGACTTGTCAGCCAAAGGCGATTTTAAAATGCCTCACGTGGAATTGACACACTGGGCAGATGCGATCGTGATTTTGCCAGCGTCCGCGAACACGGTGGCGAAAGTGGCCAATGGGTTTGCCCAGGACATCGTCTCGGCAACTCTGTTGTGCGCGAGCAGTCCAGTCGTGATGTTTCCTAGCATGTACATCGGCATGTGGCAAAAACCAAGCGTGCAGAGAAACATCGCACAATTGAGACGGGATGGCTACATTGTCTATCCCAGGGAGCAGCAAGAGGCGCCAAAGTACGGCATGCAAGACAGCGAAGGCAAAGTGAATTTGAACGAGGTGGATCCAACGGGAGGAAGTCTGCCCGCGCCGCAGGCGGCATCGGCGTTCGTGAGGAGAGTGCTCGGTCAAACCTGAGTGGCTCAGTAGTGCGAAATAGCTCAGCAGCACGGATGAACTCCGTAAAAACTGAATGCGAGGGGCTGTACGGATTGGGAGCGGGATGGACCCTTGAAAGCATTCCCGATCAGGGCGGGAAATTCGCAGTCGTAACGGGATCGAACAGCGGCATTGGATTTGAGGCCGCCAAAGTGCTTGCCAGTAAAGGGGCGCGCGTGGTGCTGGCGGTGCGAAGCGAAAAAAAAGGCCAAGTGGCGATGGACGCGATTCTTCGCGAGGTTCCTCAAGCAGCGGTGGAAACGATGCCTTTAGACCTCGCGGACTTACGCAGTGTCAAGCAGTTTGCCGAGGACCTTTGCCGCAAAGTTCAGGCTCTGGATTTGCTCATCAACAACGCGGGGGTCATGGCGACGCCGTATCTTACGACAGCCGATGGCTTTGAACTGCAATTCGGAACGAACCACCTGGGGCATTTTGCCTTGACCGGGCGGCTGTTTCCGCTGTTGCGGCAGACGCCTGGGGCCCGCGTCGTGACGGTGAGCAGCGCGGCTCATACGGGTGGACGGATCGACTTTGACAACCTGGACGGGAAAAAAGGGTACACCCGATGGAAGGCATACTCGCAGAGCAAGTTGGCCAACCTGATTTTTGCATACGAGTTGAATCGAAGGTTGATTCAAGCGAACTTGGATACAATCAGCGTGGCTTGCCACCCCGGCTTTGCTGCGACCAACCTGACAGTGGCCGGTTTTGGGCTGAATCGCCCCTGGCTGGGCAAGGGTCTAGGCAGTTTGGCGAACATGGCCGCTCAAAGCGCAGCCATGGGGGCACTGCCGACTTTGTACGCCGCCACCGAACCGAGTGTAAAAGGCGGCGAGTACATCGGCCCCATTGGCCGCACAGGAAGAAACGCGATGCGCGGTTTCCCTGGGCCGGCGATGTCGAGTTTGCGGTCACACGACCCGGAAGTTGCCCAGAAACTATGGGAAGTTTCAGAGGAACTCACCGGTGTGCATTTTGACGGACTGTAAGGGGCTCTAGGACCGTACAAATGGCATAAAAGGGGGGGGTACCGCGTGGCGCATCCAGAAGCGCCGGAACAGAAACAGCTTTCGCTGCAGAACCAAGTGCCCCTGACATTGACACAGGCAGACCTGGGAGGCAATCCGCTTCGCCAGTATTTGCGGTTTCGGCGCGATCCGATTGGTTTTTTGATGGATACACAGCCGCTTGCTGACCTCGTGCGCATACCTTCCGTGACCGGTAAGCCTTCGTACATCCTGCATCATCCGGAACTCATCAAGGCAGTCCTGGCTCTTGAAGAGCACAAGGTCGTCAAGGGGAACTCGGCGCAGATCCTTGGAATCACGCTGGGCCGTGGATTGTTGACCAGCGAAGACCCGGAGCACAGCGTGCAGCGACGCCTGATGCAGCCGGCATTCCATAAAAACATGCTCGAAAGCGCCTCTGGCGAAATTGTCCGTTTGACGCATCAACGCATCCATTCGTGGCCAGTGGGCGCATTTTTTCCGATCTCGGACGCGTTTCTCGACTTGACCCTCGACGTCGTGTTCCACACCTTGTTTGGCGCAAGCGTTGGGGAGGACCGGTCTCGGTTGCACCGCGCCGTGGAGGACAGCGTCCGCTTCAGTGCGCAAAGGCTGATGAGCGCCCTGCCCGTGCCCCTGTGGCTGCCAACGCCCATGAACCGCAGGCACCGCCGCGCTGTAGACAGCTTGGACGAGGTCATTGAGAAGCTCATCCAGCAAGGACAAGAGCGAGTTGGCATGGCGGTTGGGTCTGGGTCGTCGTCCAGACCGACAAGCGAGGCTTCAGGGTCTGAAAGCATTTCCAGTGTGTCGGCAGCTCATTCTTTTACGGCGTCGAACGTGCTCGACTACCTGTTTGCGGTGCGGACAGAGTCCGGCGAGGGGTTGTCCAGGCAAGAGATCCGCGACCAGTTGGCCACCTTCATCATTGGCGGACACGAAACCACCGCGAACCTGTTGGGATGGGTTGTGTTCGAACTGGCTCGCCACCCCCAGGCGTGGGAAGAGGCTGCTCGAGAGGTGGACCGCGTTCTCGCGGGCCGTCACCCCACCTTTGAAGACGTGCGCAAGCTGGGTTTTATCCGTCAGGTCTTGCGCGAAACCATGCGTCTGTATCCGCCCGCATGGACGGTTTTGCGCGAAACCGTCGAGGACTTGCGCGTTGCCAACGTCGAGATTGAGGCGGGGGCCGCTTTGATTATCAGCCCGTACGTCCTGCACCGCAGCCCGCATGACTTCCCCCAACCGGAAACGTTTGACCCGCAGCGTTTTTCGGATGAGGTTGAGCACACCTGGCGGCAGTTTTCGTACATTCCATTTGGAGCGGGAAGCCGGACGTGCATTGGAAACACGTTCGCGCAGATGGAAGCTGCGTTCATTCTCGCCATGTTGATTCAGCGCTACCGTTGGACATTGCCCTCTGGCACCCCGGTTCATCCGGAACCGTCGGTGTCTTTACGCATCCGGGACGGGCTGCGGGTCGTTCTAACCCCTCGCAGCTAAACCGTCCTTCACCTTTGCCCTTCAAAATTCCACATCTCCCCTTCAATTTCACATCCCTATCCCTATCCCTATCCCTATCCACATCCACGATTCCATTCACGACTCATTCCATCACTCATTCTGTGGGAGAAATTCCAAGGTGGTGGATGGTAAAATGCAATTGGAGGGGGGAGAGGGTTGAATACGAACACCAACCGGGGAGTTGTCACCGGGTTTTTAATGCTGGCCATGTTTTTGTCCGCGATGGAAGGAACGATTGTCGCAACCGCCATGCCCACAATCGTGGGAAAACTCGGGGGATTTTCGCAGTTTGCCTGGGTCTTTTCGATCTTTCTCTTAACGCAGGCTGTGACGATCCCGATTTACGGGCGGCTGGCCGATTTGTTCGGCCGCAAACCGGTGTTTGCGGTTGGAACCGCAATATTTATGCTGGGCTCGCTGCTTTGCGGGTTTAGTCACTCGATGACGATGCTCATTTTGTTCCGGGCCATGCAGGGTCTTGGCGCTGGAGCGGTGCAGCCGATTGCCACGACCATTGTGGGAGACTTGTACCCAGGTCCCGAACGTGCGAAGGTGCAAGGGCTGCTGAGCAGCATGTGGGCTTTGGCTTCTGTCGTTGGACCCGCTTTGGGCGGTGTGATTGTGCAGACCATCGGCTGGGAGTGGATCTTCGAGCTGAACGTGCCGTTGGGTCTAGTTGCCGTCATCGGGATCGCGTTGTTCTTGCGCGAATCGCTGGAGCACCACGCCGCGCGCATCGATTACGCAGGGGCGGTTTTGATGGTGTTGGCTGTGTGTTCGCTGATCTTTGCGTTGTTGGAAGCCGGTGTGCGCTGGTCGCGGGGCTCGTGGCAAATCATTGGCCTGTTGGTGTTGTCGGCACTGCTCTTCGGAGCGTTTGTATGGGTGGAATCCAAACTGGAGCACCCGATGCTGCCGTTGGGGATGATGAAGATGAGGGTGGTCGCGATCGCGAATGTTGGAGCCTTGTTGACGGGCGCGATCACGCTGGGAACGTCGTCGTTCATCCCGACGTTTGCGCAAGGCGTCCTGGGGACCAACGCCTTCATTGCGGGCGCAGTCATTGTAACCGTGTCCATTGGCTGGCCGCTTGCGTCTACGCTGTCTGGCAAACTCATCTGGCGCTTTGGCTACCGAGCCATCAACATGGTTGGAATGGTGTTTTGCGTGGCCGGAGCTCTGCTCGATTTGACCATCGGCGGGCACACGTCGCCTTGGCTCATCGCGTTCTTCAACTTCTTGACGGGAATCGGATTGGGACTGGCGTCCAACACGCAAATCATTTCGATTCAATCGAGCGTCGCGTGGAAACAGCGCGGTATTGCGACGGGGTCGAACATGTTTGCCCGCATTCTCGGGAGCACCCTGGGGGTCGCCGTGCTGGGTACCATCGTAAACGGCACGCTGGCTAAGCAGTTGGCGCGCATGCAAGGGGCAGGAACGGGGGCGGGGACTGGAACCGCGCAAGTGAAAGACCCGACGGCAGTCACAAACCTCCTGCTCAATCCGACTCAACGCAGTCAGTTGCCGGTTTCACAGCTGCATGAGCTGACGTCAGCGCTTGCGCACAGCATTCATTTGGCCTTTTGGGCAGTTGTGGTGGTGGCCGTCGTAGGGTTGGCGGCTTCGTTGCGGGTCCCTGGGGGCGTCCCAGACCATAACGGGAAAGTTGCGACGTAATGCGGGGCAGGTGCCCCAGTGGTGTGCGCTGGTGCCCGTACGAGGCCGGAGCATTCGGTCCTCCGGCCGCTTAAACGGCACTCCCAGCTCCGGCCTTTACTTCTGTTAATGCGTTTCTCTCAAAGGCATTGGCGGGCGATTTGGTTGAGAGATTCGGATGCGCCAATGCAAACGAGTTTGTCTCCCTCGCGAATCGTGTCGGTTGCGCTGACTGGAAAGACGGTCCGGTTCTCGCGCACAATCAGAACGACCTGAACGCCGTATTTCCGGGGCAGGTTGAGCTGGGCCAGGGTGTGGTTGAGCAGGTTGCCGCCGGCTTGCAGTTCCATCATAAACACTTCTTCGTACAGCTCAATCATTTCGAGGATCGACGATCGCGTCAAAAGCCTGGCCAACCGGATACCGGAATCGTACTCCGGATACACGACGCGATCGGCACCGAGTCTCTCCAGAATCTTGCCATGGCGCACGTGCATGGCTTTGGCGACGACGTATAAGCCAAAGTCCTTACAGTTAATGGTCGCGTGGTTCGATGAGGTTTCATTGTCGCCAATCGCCACCACCACCGCATCCACGTTCTTGAAACCAGCTTCCGTCAAAAATTCAATGCTTTCCGCGTTGCCGACCGCGGTGTGGCACAAGTCTGCCAACGGTTGCAGGGCTTCTGGATCGCGATCGACGAGCATGACTTCGTGGCCCAGGCGGACCAATTCCCGCGCGGCTCCGGTTCCAAACCGGCCAGCGCCAATGATTCCAATTGTTTTGACTTTTTCCCTCTTCGCCACAGCAGTATCCCTCTTATCCGATCAAGATTCGCTCTTGCACGTAACTGACGATGGACCGTTTCCGCTGCGACAGGCTGACGAGGAAGGTGAGGATCCCGATACGCCCAATGTACATTGTAAAAATGAGCACCCACTTCATGGGGGAGCCGAGGATCCCCGTAATGCCCGTCGTTAGCCCTACGGTGCCAAAGGCAGACACTTCTTCGAAAATGATGCGAATGAACGAAATCTGCGGTTCAAAAATCGCCCCAATCAGAGTGCCCGTCATGACGACACCTGTGGACAACATAAAGATGACCATAGACTTCTGGGAGATGTCAAGGGGGATGGTTCGCTCTCCGGCCACAATCTCGGATCGGCCGCGAATCGTGGCCAATGCCGTCTTAATCATGACGTAGAATGTCGTGGTTTTGATACCGCCCCCTGTCGAACTCGGAGAGGCGCCAATGAACATTAATATGGCAAACACGAACCACGTGACATCCCGCATGTAGCCAATGGAGACGGAGTCAAAGCCTGCCGTGCGCAAAGACGCCGACGTAAACCAAGCGTTTAACACCTTATCTGGCCAGCCCAAGCCCATCATGGACGCTTGAGCTTCAAACAGCAGCGTAAGCAGGGTGCCTGTCACCAAAAGCACGGCGGTTACCTGTAGAACAACCCGCGTGTGCAGCGACAGCGAGCGTTGCCGGGGATACGAGTACAGTTCCGCGAGGACGATGAAACCCAGTCCTCCCAGAATAATGAGGGCACTGGTGATCAGCAGGATGAGCGGATCGCCCTTAAAACCTTCCAGCGAAGTGCCCCACAAGTCAAAACCGGCGTTGTTGAACGAAGAGACGGAGTGAAACACCGCAAACCCAACGGCGCGGTGCCACATGTAGCCGTAGCGGAAGTGAAAGTACAACGCCAAGACCAAAGCAGCTGCGCCTTCGATGGACAGACTGAAGTACAGAATGGTTTTGATGAGGCGCACGATGCCTTTGAGGTGCATGTTCTTGTCTTCTGCAATAAACATGCGTTCACCTAACGGGATTCTTCGGCCGAGCACGAGGTAAACCAGAGTCGTTACGAGGGTGATGCCCGCTCCGCCAATTTGGATGAGCAAACCGATGACCGCCTGCCCGGCGGGGGTCCACGTCGTGGCCGTATTGACTGTGCTCAGTCCCGTGACGTATGTGGCGCTGGCCGCGGTAAACACGGCGTCCGTAAAGTTCACCGGGTTCCTGCGAGCAAACGGCATCATCAACAGCAGCCCGCCAACCAGTGCAACGACGCCGTAGCCAACTGCGATTCTTCGCGTAGGTGTCCATCGATAGCGAGCCATAACTCCTCCAATGCAAAGACCTGTCTCGCGCTGGGCGTCTGTCCGGTGCCTGGACGCCGAATGTGCGCGGCGCGGCACCGGAGAAAACCCAATGTAGAAACTCGCCTTTTACAGGTTCGTAGTATAGACATCGCGGAACGCTTGCACGGCGGCGTCTGAATCCGCCTTGTGCCCGAGTTCCCGAAGGGTTTCGCCAATGAGGCCAATCGCCTTGGCAAACATGTCCTCCGTTACGTTACCCATATGTCCGATGCGAAATGCTTTTCCTGCCAAGTGAGCCAGTGCTCCCGATACGATAATGCCCTTAGCTGCCAGGGATTTGCGGAAGCTGGCATCGTCGACGCCTTCCGGATACAGAATACAGCTGAGCGTCGGAGCGGCGGCTTGGTCCACGGCCAACGGTTTCATCCCGTAGACGGCCAGTGCGCTGCGAACCGCTTTGCCAAGCGCTGCGTGGCGCCGGTAGCGTGCAGGGAAGCCTTCTTTAGTGACCATTTGCATGCCTTGGTTGAAGGCGTAGATCATGTTGACAGGCGGTGTGGCGAAGTACTTGCCAGGGTCGTCCATAATCGGTTTCCAGTTTTGGATGTCGAGAAAGTAGGCAGGCACTTTATCGCGGGACTGGCGTACCTCGAGCGCCCTCTGACTAAACGCGACGATGCCAAGTCCAGGGGGAACTCCGATGGCCTTTTGGGAAGCGGTCAGCACCACGTCGATGGTGTACTCCGGTTTGGAGTAGGATTTACTCATGTCTTCTTCCAGTGCGGCAGATGCACATACGCCGTCTAAGATAAACAGAGCGCCGGATTGTTTCACGAGGGGGACGAGAACGTCGAGATCGGCCATGACCCCGGTCGAAGTATCGACATGGGTCACCGTGACGGCTTTAAACCCACCGTTTGCCAGGGTCTGCCGGACCAGGTCTGGATCGACTTGCTGGCCCCACGGAGCCTGAATGGTTTCCACCTCGATGCCGTAGGCCCGGCTGAGGTTAATAAACCGATCGCCGAAGTACCCGTGACTCAAAACGAGCAGCTTCTCGCCTGGCGCAATGAGATTGACAATGGCCATTTCCATCGCCAGCGTGCCGGAACCGGCGAACACGTACACTTCACCGTCGGTGTGGAACATGGATTTCGTAAGTTCCAGACTGTTTTTGAAGATCGCGCCAAAGCGCGGGTCGGTGTGTGCCCAGGTTTCGCTCGCCAATGCATCGTATATTTCATCCGCAACGGGAGTGGGGCCAGGGATTAAGAGCATTTCCTTGTTTGGCATCGAGCTTCCTCCTCTAGAATTGTCCACCTCTGAACACTATCATCCCTTAACCGTGAGGAATTTTCCAGTCCTTAAAGCGGAGCATTCCGACAAATTAAGGGAGTGTCGCAAGAAAGGCAGCCTAAGATTGTGAAAAAAAATTCAAATAAGTGTGGTCACATAAAATTCAAAATAGTATAACTAATGGTAGAGGAGGCGAGCGCACACCCACCATTCCGAATTCATGTTATTTCTTTCACCACTTTTGTTTATTCATTCATCACTTTGTGAGCGATGTGTCACTTGAAACTGGATGTGGACGTGGACGTGGATGTCGAGATGTGTCTTTTGAAATTTGATGTGACGGAAAGGAGGGGTTCGGTTTGCTGCACGTTGTCGTTTGCATCAAACAAGTGCCGGACAGCCGGGAAATTCGCATCGATCCGAAGACGAATACACTGATTCGTCAAGGAGTGCCAGCAATCGTGAACTACTTCGATTTACACGGCCTCGAGGAGGCTCTGAAGATTAAGGACCAGTTTGGGGCTCGCGTTACTGTGGTGACGATGGGACCTCCTTCGGCGGAAAAGGCTCTGAAGCAGTGTATCTCCATGGGAGCCGACGAAGGGGTTTTAGTCAGCGACCGGGCGTTTGCGGGCGCGGACACCCTGGCGACTTCCTACGTGGTGGCGTTGACCGTTCAAAAGGTGGAGGATACCTGGGGCCCGGTCGACCTGATCTTTTGCGGAAAGCAAACGCTCGATGGGGACACCGGACAGGTGGGACCTGGGGTCGCCTGCCGGTTGGATTTGGACCAATTGACGTATGTTGAAAAATTGGAATATTTGGATATCGAAAACCGCGAAGTGACGGTTCATCGCCACCTCGAAGACGGGGTCGAGCGGGTTCGAGCCAAGCTGCCGGTTTTGATTACGGCTTTAGCCGAGCTCAACGAGCCCAGGCGCGCGAGCTTGCCTGGGGTCCTGCGGGCAGCGAGGTACAAACCCATCGTGTGGACGACCAACGACTTTCCGGAAATCGATCGCTCGAAAATTGGCTTGCGCGGGTCCCCGACCATCGTATCAAAGACCTGGGTTCCTGAGCCGCGGCAGGTCAACACAGAGGTGATTCCTGCAGAGGACCCGGGAGCGGGAGCGCAGGAACTGTGGACGCGTCTGTATTCGACGGACCTCGTGCAAAAATTGAACTGGGCTTAAAAGGAGGCTTCAGGGATGCCGGATAAGGACAAAAAACGCAAACCGATGATTGGTCTGCAGCCTGAAGGAGACGTCGACTGGTCGATGTACCGAGGCGTCTTAGTGGTGGTGGAGCAGCGGGCTGGGACGGCAAAAGCCGTGTCGTGGCAGTTGCTGGGTGAAGCGAGCCGCCTGGCGGCAAAGCTGGAGGCGCCGTTAATGGCGTTGGTCATTGGGTACGACGTCGCCCATTTGGCGGATGAAGCCATTTACCACGGGGCGCAGAAGGTGTTTTTGTGCGATTCGCCGGAACTCAAGGACTATCGCACCCGCCCCTACAGCCGCGTGTGTTTGCACGTGATTCGCGAATTCAGGCCGGAAATCGTGTTGATGGGCGCGACGTATACCGGGAGGGATTTGGCTGGGGCGATTGCGACCCACCTTCCCACGGGTCTGACGGCGGACTCGACACAGCTCGACGTCGACGAAGAACGGCTGCTCCTGGCGAGCCGGCCGGCGTTTTCAGAGAAGATGCTGGCGACCATTTTGTGCAAGCAGTTTAAGCCGCAGATGGCTACAGCCAGAGCGGGCGTGTTCGAAGCCCTGCCTCGCGACGAGTCTCGGCAAGGGGAAATCGTGCGGGTGGCTCCGGCCTTGCATGCCGAAGAGATCGCGACGGAAGTGCTGGAGTTCCTGGAAACCACGGACAGGGTCAACCTGGAAGATGCGGAAGTCATCGTCGCAGGCGGAAGAGGGCTAGGCGGGCCTGCGGCGTTCCAGATGCTCAAGGATTTGGCTGACGAGCTTGGGGGGGTCGTGGGAGCTTCGCGGGCCGCCGTCGACCTCGGTTGGATAAGCCACGACCACCAAGTGGGGCAGACAGGGACAACGGTGCGCCCGAAGCTGTACTTTGCCATTGGCATTTCGGGGGCGGTGCAGCACGTGGTGGGGATGCAGAACTCGGGTTACATCGTGGCGATTAACAAAGACCCGGACGCTCCGATTTTTAAGATCGCAAACTACGCGATGGTTGGGGACTTGTTCCAGATTGTACCTGCGATTACGAACGCGCTGAGGAGCAAAAAGGCCGTCCAGTCATCGGGTCAGCTCACGGCAACGAGATAGGAGATGGGATTGTGGCAGAGGAACGGTTTGATGCGGTCGTCGTAGGGGCCGGGCCGGCAGGGTCTGCGGCGGCGTACACGATGGCGAAGGGCGGACTGAAAGTGGCCCTGATTGAACGCGGAGAGTTTCCAGGCGCAAAAAACCTGTTTGGCGGCGTGGTCTACCGCAAACAGTTTGAAGACTTAATTCCAGAGTTTTGGAAGGAAGCGCCGCTTGAACGTACGATTGTCGAGCAGCGCTTGTGGGTGTTGGCGGAGGACAGCGCCGTGACCTTTGGACACCGCAACAACCGCTACAAAGAGCCGCCGAACTGCTGGACGGGACTGCGGGTGAAGTTTGACCAGTGGTTTGCGAGCCAAGCGGAAAAGGCCGGTGCCCTCCCCATCTACGAGACGGTGGTTACGGAATTGCTGCGGGAAGGCGAAAAAGTGGTGGGCGTACGTACGGATCGCGAAGACGGAGACTTGTACGCCGATATTGTCATCGTCGCCGACGGTGTGAACTCGCTGCTTGGCAAAGCCCTTGGGGTGCACCGGGAGTGGAAGCCGGACGAGGTTTCGTTGGCGGTCAAGGAGGTCATTGCCCTGCCCCGACAGACGATTCAAGACCGCTTTAACCTCGAAGACGGGGAAGGGTGCACCATCGAATTGATTGGCCAGACCTGCGGGATGGCTGGATTGGGCTTTATGTACACGAACCAGGACACCTTGTCGTTCGGGGTGGGGGTCATGGTCAGCGACCTGAAGAAACAGCGTGTGAAGCCGTACCAAGTGCTGGACGGCCTGAAAAAGCACCCGATGATCCAGCGCCTCATCCAAGGCGGGGAAGTGAAGGAGTACTCAGGGCACTTGATTCCTGAGGGTGGGTTTGACTCGATTCCGCCGCTGTCTGGAGACGGCTGGATGATCTGTGGAGACGCTGCCCAGATGGTCAACGCGGTGCACAGGGAAGGGACCAACCTGGCGGTGAGTTCAGGGCGCCTGGCGGGGGAAACGGCTCTGAAGGCGCACGCGCGGGGGGATTTTTCGGTGGCGACGCTGGGTGGGTACAACGCAGCCGTTCGGGAGTCGTTTATTTACAAAGACCTCAAGAAGTACCGCGGGGTACACGGGCTGTTGGGGATGGACGATTCGGATATGCTGTTTGGAAAGCTTCCGGACGCGCTCAATGAAGCGGCGTATCAGATGCTGTTGGTCGACGGAGTCACGAAAAAGGACAAACAAAAATTGGCGTTTAGCCAACTCCGTGAAGCGGTTGGCGGGAAGAACCTCGATTTGTTGCGGCTAGGTCTGAAAGGCTGGAGGGCGATGAACGGATGAGCCAGAGCATTGAAGAACGCCTGTTTACCATCCGCTACAAGGCGGACAACAAGTCTCATTTGATTATCAAAAACCAAGACGTGTGCGAGTCGTGTACGACGAAGGAATGCAACTTCTTTTGCCCGTCGGACGTCTACCTGTGGCACCCGGAAGATGTGATGACTTCGGTGGCTTACGAGAACTGCATCGAATGCGGGACGTGCCGCCTGGCGTGTCCGTACTACAACATCGAGTGGGTGTATCCGAAAGGCGGGTACGGAATCACGTACAAATACGGATGAGCCTTCGGGATTGAGGGTAGAGGGTCACAGCAGGTGGCGGCAGGAGATTGCGGGTTGAAGTGCCCGGAGTTTCCTGCCGTTTTGCGCGCTGGCGCAACGGTTGCCCGAAGTGGACAGAGGATATGGCGGGGAGTGGGAGTTTACGAAGATGGACAAAGTGAGGATAGGGAGGCGGGAATGGACATGAGTATACACATCAACGCGAGGCCTGGAGAGATTGCACCCACCGTTTTGCTGCCTGGTGACCCGTTGCGGGCGAAGTATATCGCAGAGAAGTTTTTAGAGGGGGCGAGCGTGCACAACGAGGTACGACACATGCTGGGGTATACGGGGACGTACAAGGGGATGCGCGTGTCTGTGCAGGGAACGGGAATGGGAATTCCGTCGATGTCGATCTACGCGCAGGAACTGATGGAGAGCTACAGCGTGGAGAACTTGATTCGGGTGGGGACCTGCGGGGCGATTCAGGACTTTATCCGAGTGCGGGACCTTGTACTGGCGATGAGCGCGTCGACCGATTCTGCGGTAAACCGAGTTCGCTTTGGAGGCATTGACTACGCTCCGACAGCGAACTTCGACTTGTTAAAGAGAGCGTACGAGATGGCTTTGGCGGCAGGGATTAAAGCCCACGTAGGGAGTGTTTTTACGTCCGATACGTTCTATAACGACAACAAAAGGGCGATTGAACTGTGGGCGTCGCATGGGGTACTGGCTTTAGAAATGGAGACTGCCGCGCTGTATACCTTGGCTGCGAGGTTCGGGCGAAAGGCCTTGTCGGTGCTGACCGTGAGCGATCACGTTCTCACTGGCGAGGCGACCTCGTCCCTGGAGCGGGAAACAACCTTTGACCAGATGGTTGAGGTGGCCTTGGAGACGGGTTTGAAGCTGTAAAGGCCGGCGTGGGACACGGAGTTGTTGTAGGGTGAGTTGGCTCAGCGTTGTCTGAGGGGAGTTGCGAGTCTGAGCTGGGTCAAGGCTGTCTGAAGGCGGAGTTGCGAATCTGAGCGGGCTCTGCGTTGTCGGGGAATGAAATTGTGGGTTTGAGCGGCCGGGTTTATGCGGGCCGCTCAAGCAGTTTGGAGAAGGGCATGGTAAAAACTTCAGGAGATTGTCCTTTGTCCAGCCCAGGGGGATAGTACACGGCAATCAGCCCTGGCTCGGGAGCGAGCGGGGAGCCTAAGTGTGCCAGGTCCAGGGTATAGGGCGTGCGTTCGAGGAAAACGTGCTTGTGGATGTCATCCTCGGTTAAATTGAGGTTTGTGAAACGATCGCCGAGCAGTTCAGCGTGGGTGGAGAGGGTGTGGACCACCGGATTTCGCTCCTGTTTCACGAGGGTGCGTTCCCACCAAACGGCGTGGGGACGGATGCGATGGGCGGTTAAGAAGTCGAGCATCATGTACGACTGGGCCGCAGCCGAGGTCTCGGGGCTTGAACGGGAAGCCAGGAACTCCTGGAGGCGGCGAAACAAGTCGGTAAATTGGTGGCCCATCCGACTCCATCCGCGTTGTTCCCAATAGGTTCCAAAGTCTTGAAAAAAGTCAAACGGGGTCGAAAATGCATACCGCGTCAGGTAGCGGACTGTGTTTTTCAACTTGTTGTCGTTCCAGTACTTCTCCAGCACGTCTTCCACCTGTTTAATGCGAATCATGTCGGCAAAAGTCAAGACGCGATTGCCCAACATTTCGTACGGTGCGCGCTGCATAAAGGCGTAACCGTAGTCGGCGGCGCCCAGGCGCAGTCCGGTGCCCCTGAGCATCTTGAGAAACCCCAATTGGAGTTCGTCAGGCTGGAACGCGAAGACGTCGTTGAAGGTTTTTTTGAACGACGCATAGTCCTCTTCGGGCAGCCCTGCAATGAGGTCGAGGTGCTGGACGACCTTGCCGCCGCGCTTGAGGGCGAGAATGGTATCGCTGAGTTTTTTGAAGTTTTGCCGCCGTTTGACCAGAGAATTGGTGAGGTCGTTGGTGGACTGAACCCCGAGTTCGAACCTGAACAGGCCTTTTGGGGCATGCTGATTGAGGTATTCGACAATTTCTTTGGGTAGAATGTCGCCGGTGATTTCGAATTGAAAGACGGTTTGTTTGTGGTTGTCTATTAAGAACTCGAAGAGCGAAAGTGCGTATTGCCGGTTGAGGTTGAAGGTCCTGTCGACGAACTTGATGGTGCGAATGCCAGCGTCGATGAGGCGCTTCAATTCGAGTTTTGTGCGTTCGAGCGAGAAGTACCTGACGCCACTTTCGATGGACGACAGGCAGAACTGACAGGAAAACGGGCATCCGCGGCTGGTTTCGAAATAGACGATGCGGTCGCGCAAAGACAACAGTTCGGAATCTGAGCCGTAAGGGCTCGGAATCGAGTCGAGGTGGAGTTTGGGGCGCGCGGGATTGATGACGACGTTCCCGTCGCGGCGGTAGGCCAGTCCCTGGACTTGTTCGAAGTTTTTTGCCCCGTGCAGTTCTGTCAGCAAGTGGTGGAACGTCGCTTCTCCTTCGCCCTGAACGATGAAATCGACTTCTGGCAGGCGCTTTAACCAGTGCCGGGTGTCGTAGCTCACCTCTGGACCACCCAGAACGAGGGTCACATTAGGCAGGACCTGGCGCAAAAGCTGCAAGATGGGAATGGTTTCTTCGACGTTCCAGATGTACATCGAGAAGGCGATGACGTCGGGAGCGAGCTGGTACAATTCTGCAGCGATGTGCATAGGCAGGTCTTTAATGGTGTATTCGCGGAGTTGAATATTGGGAAAGTCCGCTTCGGCGTAAGCCTTGAGACAGCGGAGGGCAAGGGAAGAGTGGATGTATTTCGCGTTCAGGGTCGACAAAATGACTTTCATGTTTTCTCCTTCCAAATCGGTCGAAATCTCAATCCATACAAGTTTTGGCGTCTCATGGCTCGAGGCGTGTGTGTTTCGAATTGTTCCTGATTGAAGTTCCATTCAAAACATCGTTTTAGTTTTACGACCCATGGTCTTTTAAAAGGCGTCCCGGGATGTTCTCGCATCGCGGGTTTTCTGAGTTTATTTTGACACAAAGCCTGGGGTTTTGTCACAATGCCGGTTTTTAGGCTGAATAGGTTCTTGGGAGGGGTAGAACCGGGTCGACAGGTGTCAGAATTCGTCGGGTAAGTCCTTTCCCTTTTCATTGTTCTTTTGTAGTTAAGGACTTTAGTGCTTAAGTAGTTAAGTGATTAAGTGCTTAAGTCTATAAGTACTTATGTATTTAAGTGTAACTTACTTAAGGAGTTATATACTTAACCACTCAAGTACTTAACCGCTTAAGTCGTCAAGTCGTTAAGCGTTGACGCGGGGAGAAACCAGTCCATATAATAGGTTCATAGACTTGTCCACATGCTGGGGCGTTTGCCTAAGCAAGGATGCTTGTCTGAACGAAAGGGGCTGTACCCCTCCCCGAAAGGACGATTCCTATGGCCAAAGACCCATCGAGTCTCAATACACAAATTGTTATTGCAGTGGACAATGGAAACAGTTTTGTCAAAGCCGCTTACGACGATATCGGTCAGACCTTCATGTTTCCGAACGTGATCCTTCCCACGGACATGAAGCGCAAAGTCATCTTGAACCAAGGCAGCGCTCTCGATAACCTCGACGTAGAAATCGTGTCGCCTTCCATTCCGGAGGGATACGGGCGGAACTTCCAAATCGGCGTGTTGGCCTCCCGTCACCACCGCGCGCAGGCCATCGTCGGCCACAAGGCGGCACAAATGAAGTCTCAACGCACTGAAACCATGATTACGACCCTAACAGCCATCGCTTATGCCGTGGCCGCAAAACACGCCCATGAAATCGCAGCAGGCACAAAAAAGATTCGGGCGGATGTGAAACTCGGCATTGGCTTGCCGATTGCGGAAGTCGCGGAAGCGCATGCTGTGGAGGAAAAGCTTACCCGGGGTGTACATATCGTCGCCTTCAAATCCACACCGACGTTCGAAAACGTCACGATTGAACTGCAAATTTCGCTGCCGGACGGCATCAACGTCGACAACGTCGCCGGCATCATCGATATCGCAAGTGAACCTGGAAGTACGCTGGCCCAAAAGTCGTTTGGCGTCGCCGATCTCGGCGGAATCGACCTCGACATCGCGTTCTTTACGCCGGGCCTGCAGTTAGACGATTTCACCTCGACGGGTTTTCGGATCAACCTCAACGAGATCGTGGGGCAGATTCGCAAGGACTTTAATGCCAGTCTCGGGCAGGAGTACCTCAAGAGCGACGTCAACGTCGTGGAACGATTGGTGCATCGAGACTACGAAGTCAAGTGGCAAGGCCTGGTCAAGGGCAACATCAGCGACATTGCACACGGACACCTCACGGAGCTCGCCAAAGACGTGGTGGAAAAGGTTTTGGACGCTTGGGCCGAAGCGCCGGAAGCGGAGGAGTTTCTGTTTATCGGCGGAGGAGCGAGTATTCTGGCTCCTTACATCAAAGAGGTTGAAAAACAAGGGAGACCGCTCCGCTTTGACGAGCCCACACTAAGCCAATTGCGCAACCTTAGAGGCACCTTCCGATCCCTCCAGGCCGCACTGGGTGCCGGCGCAGAGGTAGCAGCAGCCGAGGTTGCAGCAGGGGATGAGTAATTTTGCAGGGAAGAAGGGCAAAGAAAAACCAAAATCCAACTTTAAAACACGGTGACACTTTTCACGTCTACATTGCCACCGACACTCCACAGGAAGTCTGCGACTTCTTGACGGATTTGAAACGCGAAGGGGACTTCAGCCAAGAGGTCCTGGCTATCATCCGGGAGCACTTGGCTGCGAGCCGCGGCGCTTCGGCAGGGACGGAGGACATCTCACCTGACAACGCAGGTGCAGAAGTTCCTCTCCAGCCTTCGGGCGCTGAGGGAATAGGCACGCCGTCCGTCCTGGGTGCACAAACCGTCCAGGCTGACATGGGACCCACCGCTCAAACCGGGGTGATTGCGGACTCCACACCGGTTGAGCCAGCGGCCCAGTCTGCGGTTGCACTAGGGGCCCTAGAGGTGGCTGCCGCAAAGGCTCCGCAGACGCAAACCGATGACGGTTCCACCGTTTCGGCCGCTGAAGGCTTCGCCGCGTCCGATTCCTCGGATTCTCCGGACGTTCCGGATTCCCTCGAGGGCTTGGATGCGCCCGCTCATACCGCCCAGCGTGAGGCTGAGCAACCCGCCCAAGCTGCGGTTGAACAACCCACTGCCGTATCTTCGATGCCTGGCGCTGGCGATCACGGTGGTTTCGAGCAAGGTGGTTTCGAGCAAGGTGGTTTCGAGCAAGGTGGTTTCGAGCAAGGCGCCTTGGAGCACGGCGATTTCGAACATGGAGACGGCGCATCTGCATCCGGCAGTGCGGCCCGGACTGGCTTCGGAGACGACCTGTCCGGAGACCGCCCGGCAAACGCCGGTACAGTGCAAAACACAGCGGTGCAGGCGGGAGAAGCACAGGCTGGAGCCGCCTTGCAAGAAGCTGCAGCACCGCCTGCAGCAAGCAGCCCGCCGGCCGCCTCGCCATCGGCGGATTCTGAACAAACCGTTTCTCCGCTGTCGGTTTCGCAGTCCGCGGACTCCACTCGACCCAACGTGCCCGTTCGGACCGGGACGGCTGCCTGGGGTGAAGCTCCCGCCCACGCAGAGACCCCTGTGCGGCAAGATACCGTCCAAGGGCCTTCGCACGCGAGTGAGCCGCCCCGAGCTGCGTCACCGAAACAGCCTGCCATTGACCCCATCGAAGCGCTGCGCAAACAGCGCCGAGCCTGGGTCACCAAGTTGCCAGTCACCTAATGCACAACGAGGCGGCCCATCGGGGCCGCCTTGGGGTCTAATACGCGCTTTTACAGCGGACGGACGACCACCTGCATCCGGCACTTTCTCCGTTTACCCGTCGTGGTGCACCTCTATCGCCGTGTCAAGTGAGACAGGCTTCAGCCAGCAGCTCGTAAGAGCGGAGTCTGGACTCAAAACGGTCGGTAATCGTGACGACCATCAGTTCGTCCACGCCGTATTGCTCAGCGAGCCGGAGCAATTGCTTGCGAACCGAGTCCGGATCCCCGACCACCATACGCTTGCGGTTCTCCCGTACCCGGAACCGCTCGTACGGTGTAAACGGATAGCCGGCTGCCTCCTCGCGGCTCGGAACCACTCCTGCGCGCCCTTGTTCGAGCCACAGCAGCCTCAGGTCCATGAGGGAGGCTAAGTCTTCGGCTTCTTCCTCCGTCCCGGCGCACAACACGAACACAGAAGCCATCGCGTTCGGTGCTGCCAAATGCGCAGAGGGTTGGAAGCGTTGCTTGTAAATGCGAACCATGTCAGGCCCGCCGTCGCCGTTAATGAATTGGGCAAAGGAAAACGCTGTGCCCAGTTCCGCCGCATACAAGGCAGAGGCGTCGCTGGAACCGAGCAGCCAAACCTCCGGGGCGCTGTCGCCGACCGGGTTGGCCCGCACCGCAGCGTAAGGGTGTTCTTCTGGCAGCGAATTGTACAAAAACCCCTTCAGTGTTTTTACTTTCTCGGGGAACTCGCGCAAATTGGTCCTTCGCCCTTCGTTCAAGGCAAGTGTCGTTAGAAAGTCTCCGCCTGGCGCGCGCCCGATGCCCAGGTCGATGCGTCCTGGAAACAAGGTCTCGAGCATGCGAAAGTTCTCTGCAACCTTTAACGGACTGTAGTGCGGCAGGAGTACGCCTCCCGAGCCCACGCGCATCGTCTTGGTGTGAGAGGCTAAGTACGAAATTAAGACTTCTGGCGTCGACCCGGCTAATCCAGGCGTGTTGTGGTGCTCCGAAACCCAGTAGCGGGTATAACCCAGATTCTCTGCAGCCTGGGCCAGACGCAGGGTTTGCGCAATGGCCTCTGCAGCCGATCCGGACGGCACAACGGGTGATTGATCTAAAATACTTAGTTTCACGAGCGCCCCCCCATTTCAAAGCCAGTATATCCTGTCCAAGAGAACACGCCAAAAACCCATACCCTATTCAGTTCGAAAGTTCGGACAAACCTCGAAACTTTTGATAAAGCAGGTATAATAAAGGCGCTGTCTGTCTGTCCGTCCCGCTCAAGGAACCGAAACCAGCTAAGGTGGCGATAAACGTGGATTACACCCGGTTTTTACCCGCGGCCGTGCAGGCTGCCTTGCGCTTCGACCCGCCAGGCGCATGGATACCCGAGCTGCCCCCAGGATGCATTCGATTGAGCGCCGGATATCCGGCCGCGGAACTCGTCCCGGCGCAACAAATGGTACAAGCCACAGCCAATCTCGTGAACAGCGAGTACGACCTGCCGTTTCATTACGCAGGCAGTCCAGCTGCCATGGCGCTTCCTAACCTGATTTTGCAACGTCTCATGGAACGGCAAATCCAGGCTGCGGCGGACAACTTGCTCATCACGGCGGGGAGTTGCCAGGCACTCGACCTCGTCGCACACGCCCTCATCGACGGAACAACCACCGTCGCTGTGGAGGGGCCAACATACATGGAGGCTTTAGAAATCTTTCACAATTATACCGATCGCGTTGTTTCCTATCCCGTCGACGGGGAAGGACTGCAAGTCGATGCCTTTGAAGAAGACCTGATACGCCGCCGCGCCGGAAATCAGCCGATACCAGGGTTGTTGTACACCATCCCGTCGTTTCAAAACCCCACAGGCACCACGGTATCGCTTGACCGCCGACGGCGTTTGTTGGACTTGGCCCAGGAATACGACTTTCTCATCTTAGAAGACGACGCTTATGGTGAGCTTTCTTTTGCAAAGCCCCCGATTCCGCTTAAAGCCATGGACGATTCCGGGCGCGTGATTCACCTGGGTTCCCTTTCGAAAGTGGTTGCACCGGGTTTGAGAATCGGCTGGATTGTGGCCTCCCCAAAACTCGTCGAGGCCTTTTCTTGGTTCAAAAAAGACCTAGGGCACCCTGTTACGGAAGGAGCGGTCGCCAAGTACCTCGAGTCCGAGCCGCTGTCGGCGAGGGTGTTGACGCTCAGAGAAGCATACCGCAAGCGCCGCGATCACATGCTTCAGGCCCTCCGCCGTTACATGCCCGATCGCGTTTCCTGGCGCACGCCAGACGGCGGATTTTTTATCTGGCTCGAGGTGGAAAACGCCGATACCAAGGCATTGCTGCCGCGCTCCCTCGCGACGGGGGTCGCTTACGTACCGGGCACGTACTTCTACCACGAACCGGGCCAAGGGGCAAACGCCCTTCGGTTGTCTTTCAGCCATGTGGACTTCCAGTCCATGGAGAAAGGGGTGGAGCTTCTGGCGGGCCTGCTTTAGTGCATTGCAGATTGAAGCGGGCTGCCGAAGTGTGGATACCGTCCAGAAAATGAACAATCCACTTTTCGTGTATATATATGCAATTAGGTGTAGTCAATATGCAATAACCGGAGTATAATGAGGTCCATCACCAAGCTTGTCCCGCATAACGGAACAGAGAGAACGAAAAAAAACATTTGTGAAAACACAGGGGGGTCCCTACAACATGAACAGACTCAAATCGCTTTCACTTCTCGCGGTAACATCCGCTTTTGCAGTAGCTGCACTGGCTGGCTGCGGAGGCGGCAACACAGCCAACACATCGAACAGCGCAGCAACAGGCAACCAAACGTCTCAGGGGGGCACCGGATCCGAACCGACCCTCGTCATGGCGACCTCAGCCGACTACAAACCATATGAATACCACGTCACCACAGGCGGTCAGGACAAAATCGTTGGATTTGACATCGATGTCGCCAACGCGATCGCCAAACAACTCCACTTCAAAATGAAGGTCGAAGACATGGATTTCAACGGTCTCATCGGCGCTTTGCAGGCGCACCGCGCAGACTTCGTCATCGCGGGCATGACACCCACCGCTCAGCGCGAAAAGGCCGTCGACTTTTCGGAAATTTACTATCAGGCCACCAACGAAATCGTCTCGAAAAAGGGTTCGCCATATACCACGATGGCTTCTTTAAAAGGCAAAAGCGTCGCAGCCCAGTTGGGTTCGATTCAAGAAGCAGCGGCTAAAACCATCCCGGGTGCCCAAGTGATTTCGCTGAACACCATCCCGACAGTGGTTCAAGATGTGCTGACGAATCGCGCGGACGCTGCCATTATTGAGGGAACCGTCGCGAAGGGTTACCTCGCCAGCAACCCGAGCCTCCAAGCCAACCCCATCGCAAATACCGGGCCGAATGGTTCAGCAATTGCCTTCCCGAAGGGGTCGCCTTGGGTGGGTAAGTTCAACACCGCCATTAACACGATGAAAAAGGACGGAGAGCTTGACCAATTGATTAAAAAGTGGTTTTCCGGCTCGAATCAGTAACCAGTGAGGAGTCGGTAAAAGCATGAACTTAGACTTTGGAGCGATTGCCTCGCAAATCCCCTTTTTACTCAGGGGAACCTACGTCACGATGGAATTTACGCTCTTGGCGGCGCTGTTCGGTTTCATCTGGGGAACCGTGTTGTCCGTCTTAAAGATCTCTAAAATTGCGCCGATCCGCTGGTTTGGCATCGCCTACACCTCGGTGTTTCGCGGAACGCCGCTGCTGGTCCAGTTGAGCATCGTGTACTTTGCAACGCCCCAATTGACCGGGTATGACATCCCCGCCTTACAGGCGGGGGTCATCACGTTTGCCCTGAACTCCGCGGCGTACATTTCGGAAACCATCCGCGGCGGCATTCTTGCGGTCGATAAGGGCCAGCGCGAAGCCGCATTGTCCCTGGGCGTTCCTTACCGGCAGATGATGCTGGACATCATCTTGCCGCAAGCCGTTAAAAACATTTTGCCAGCTCTCGTGAACGAAAGCATCGCGCTGCTCAAGGACTCGGTTTTGGTGTCGACCATCGGAGCTGCAGACTTGCTGCGGCGCGCGGATATCGTCTCTGGCAACACGTTTCGGTATTTTGAACCGCTCATTATTATCGCGGGAATTTACTACGTCTTGGTCATGATTCTCACGTGGTTCGGACGAGGACTGGAAGGGAGGCTGCGCCGCAGTGATTAAGTTGAATCGCGTTTCCAAGTCGTTCGGACAGCTCAACGTCCTGAAGGGGGTTTCCCTGGAAATCGGGAAAGGCGAAGTGGTCGCCATCATCGGGCCTTCCGGCTCGGGGAAATCGACCCTGCTGCGGTGCATCAACCTCTTGGAGGTGCCTACGTCCGGAGAAGTGTTTGTCAACGGGATCGAAGTGAGCGCCCCGAAAGCGGATGTGACCCGCATTCGGCAGCACGTAGGTATGGTTTTCCAACACTTTCATCTGTTTCCGCACATGACGGTGTTGGAAAACATGACCTATGCACCGGTTAAGGTAAAGGGACTGTCCAAAGAAGCGGCGCGCGAAAAATCTTTGCAGCTTTTGCAAAAGGTTGGCCTAGTGGATAAGGCCCAGGTGTATCCTTCGACGCTGTCTGGCGGGCAAAAGCAGAGGGTGGCCATCGCACGCGCCCTCGCTATGGAGCCGGAGATCATGCTGTTTGACGAACCCACTTCGGCGCTCGACCCGGAAATGGTCAAGGAAGTACTGCAAGTCATTCGGTCTCTGGCCCATACGGGGATCACGATGGCGATTGTTACGCACGAAATGGGCTTTGCCCGCGAAGTCGCCGATCGCATCTGTTTCCTGGACGAGGGAGTTCTCGTGGAGGACGCACCGCCGCAACAGTTTTTTGCCCATCCTCAGCACAAACGGTCTCAAGAATTTCTGGCCAAAATGCTGTAATCCGTCAAAATGCAAAAGGCCTACAGCGACAACGAACGCCATCCGGTTCACTCGGATGGCGTTCCCATTTTCATCGTCAGGTCTGTACCAGCGCTGCTCCATCTACGTTCTCAGACTTCTTTAGTCTAAGAAGTACGTGTACCGACGCACCATCGCAGCGACTGCAAATTCACGCGATGACTCTACATCCAATTCGAAAGGCTCTGACTCATTGTCAAATTCAGCCTCGTTGACGCGCGTTTTCTGTTCGTCCATGTTGTCACCGCCTTTCGTTGGATGCCTTGCATTTCAGTCGGCCGCACCTCAGAATCATTCCTCGGCTAAGTTGATGCAATGCTCGCATTCATAAATCACGGTTTGCTCTTCGCCAAGTTCCGTCCCGCACACACTGCAGTGAAATGGGTCAGCGGATGCAGACTGCTGTTCCGGATTCACGATACGGCCTCCTTTGTCAGATGAATTGTTGCCATTGTACTATGCACGGGCACAAATGAGAATCGCTGTTATATAACAATTCGTTACGAAATTGTGACTGAATATTTTATAAAAACGAAAATCGACTGAAAATGTACGGAGTACTGCCCTTTTTCCGCAAATGTAGAGACAGTCTGCGGACCACAACCATAGAGTATGTAGAGGCTCGTAACAGAGCAGACACCGATCGAGGAGGGGAAAACGTGCAGAAAAGGCCGATCCGAAAAGCGAAAAAGAACGTACGCGCCACCGCTCAGCGAAGGGCTCAGGAGCCAGCGCAACCTGGAGTAGAAGGCGTTCAACCTGCTGCCGCACGGGGGAAGGGCAACTCTTCACCGCTCAATAACCTCAAGCAAAACCTTTCTGGCAAGAGAAAGGCGATCTTTGAAATCTTGGACGATGTGAAAAAAGTGCCTCCTGAGCAATGGCAAGACCCGAACAACGTGGAGCAGATGGCAAAGAACTTCGCCAACAAACTTGGTTTACCCGTACCTGAGCAGCGCATCAAGCAATTCGTCAACGCCTATAAAGACGCCACCAAAAACGGTCCTAACGCCAATGTCGACGACCTTGTCAAAAAATACGGACCCAACGTCGACGACCAGACGCTCAAAGAGATCAAAAAATTCGTTCCAAAGTCGAAATAACCGAGTCTGCCTTGGAACCCGACTATAAACGGGCTGTCCCGACTGCGCGGTAAGCCGCGCATTCTGGGACGGCTCGTTATTTTTTGTTTGCAGAAGCAGTTTATTGGCGTTGTCGCGCCCGGGTCAAGACAGACCGCCGATGCGGCTCTTTCGGTGCTCCTTAGAAAAGCGGACGCCAAACACAGACAGGGCTGTTCCGAACGCGACGACACACGTCGCATCGGAACAGCCCGTTGCTACATTTGCGGGCCATACGGCTGCTGAGGGTACTGCGGCGGTTGCTGCGGTGGTGGCTGCTGAGGATAAGGAGGTTGAGCATAGGGTTGCTGCGGGTAGGGAGGGGGGAATCCCTGGGGTTGCCCTGGAGCCGGAGCTGCGCCCGGGATGCCCGTTCCTCCCTGCGTGCCGGTCGCTGCCGAAGCTCCTGAACCCCCTGAATTTGCTGAGCCCGTTGCCGGAGCGGCTGGTGTCTCGGAAGCGTCCGTTTCATCTCCGCCGCCCTTGAACACTTGCCCCCCAATCGGCGAATTCATCAAGGCGACGAGAATATTGGCAAAGTCCTCTGTCGTGAGGTTCTTGCCCTTTTGCTTGACAATTTTCTCTAAAACGCCGCTCTCTTTCAGCGAATTGGACGTCGCATAAATGGTTTCCAAAACCTGATCGGCTTGTTCCAAGTAGCGAAGCCAATTTTTGACTGAATTGCGCAAACTGCCGACTGACTTCAGGGAATCCTGTATTCCCTTCGGGGACAGCAGTTGAGCGAGTCCTCCCGCCTTTTTGGCCGGGGCGGCCGTTGACTTGACGGCGGTTTTTGCCGGGGACTTCTGGGATGATTTTGGCCGGCTCGCAGCGGACATCTTTTTTCCCGCTTTCCCTTTACCTGATTTCGCGCCGCCATTTCGCGCGGTGGATTGTTTGGCTAGCTGAATATCGTGGACGGTCAGTTTCCTTCCTTGCGCGGTCTTCGCTTTACCGACCGGTTCAATTTGAGCCGTTGTACGCTGGCGTAAAGGGGTGGACGGTCGAGCCCTCGATCTCGGGCTGTGGTTGACCTTCATGGCATTGCACCTCCAATCCCCTGGTCCTGTCAGTTCAAACCCCTACTATTTTATTTGAGCGCCCGCGGAAAGGTGAGTACGGATAAGGACCTGGCGAGTTAAACACAATACACCTGTATGGCCGTAAAGGAGGGACAATATGGATCGAACGCGCGAACTTCATTCGAAGTACGGCGGAGTTCATTTCACGCAATTGGCACACGCTCGCGAAATCAACGACTTTGTCCGCACGCTTCCCGGGGACAAGAAGGACAGCCTCTTTGAAGTGATGCAGGAACTGCATAACCACGGGTACATCCGGATCGAAAACGACGGGGAGTGGATGGACCCCGGCGGTGAGGTCCACCCGTAAACGCGACTTTGTGACCACAATGGACGACTGCTATGAAGGGATCACACAGCAATGGCGTGCCTGCAGAACGAACTTTGCGGCACGCCATTGTTTCGTTCGGGGTCAAGCCGAAGTTTGAAAGCTGCAAAGCCTGCTTAGAACCACTTTGACAGCCACTTGAAGAACCCGCTTTTGCCGAGCGTTTGGCGTTTGGAAGCCGGGTGCAGCGGGCAGGGGTCCGTCGGTTCCGTCCCAGCCAAAAAGTAGTCTGCTTCTGTGGTGCTGCACGTATCGGTGGCCAGCTTGGCGGTGACCGGGTCAATCACGCGCCGGACCACGCCTTCCGGAGCCTTGAACCACTCCGCAGGATCGCGCTGCTGGGCCGTCCCCATGAACTTCGCCCAAATCGGGGCTGCCAGGTGGGCCTCAGCGTTCGTCAAAGGCCGGTTGTCGTCGTATCCCACCCACACTGCGCAAACCACGTTCGGCGTGTAACCGACCATCCACTCGTCCGAATCGGTGGTGCCTGTCTTGCCAGACGCCGGTCCGTGCAAGTAGTCCTTGACTCCATAGGCTGTGCCGTGAACCTTGAGGACGCTGGTCAGCAAATCGCTCATGATAAACGCGACCTGCGGCGACAAGGCTTCTTTGCTCGTCGGAGTGGTCTGCATGACCTCGCCTTGTCTGGAGGCCCGAACCTCTTGGACGCTGAACGGGGAAATGCGGTGGCCGCCGTTGGCCAGTGTCGCGTAGGCCGTCGCCATTTCCAGCGGACTGACCGGAAACACCCCAAGCGCCAGAGACGGGTAGGGGCTTAATGGCGACGAGATCCCGAGTTGTCTGGCCGTGCGAATGACTTCCTCCGGTCCGACTTCCAGGTTGGTTGTCACGGCGTACACGTTGTCCGACCGGGCCAAGGCTTCGCGAAGCGTAAGCGGCCTGTGCGCGTAAAAGTCCCCGTAGTCATGTACCGTATACTGCTTGGTTTGGTCGTAGACAAACGTGGTGAGCTCGCTGTTGACCTGTTTTGCCGGAGTCCATCCGTGTTGAAGTGCGGCCGTGTACAGCACCGCTTTGAAGGTCGATCCCGGTTGCCGCATGGCAAACACCCGGTTGTACGGACTCGTGGCGAAGTCGCGGCCTCCGACCATCGCTTTGATGGCTCCCGTTCGCGGGTCCAAAGCCACCAGCGCCGCTTGGATGCTGCTGTTTTTCGGCAGGGTACGGGCAATCGCGCGTTCGGCGGCTTGCTGCATCACTGAGTCGAGCGTCGTGGTCACGGTAATGCCGCCGCGGTACAAGTCTTCTTGAGACAGGTGGAATTTGCGCTGGACTTCGCCCATCGCTGTGGCGGTAAAGTAAGGCGCTTTAACCGCCTGGGGGTGCAGCTTGCTGATGTGAATCGGTTCCTGGTACGCCGCATCGGCTTGGGCTTGAGTCAAAAAGCCCGCCGCCACCATGCGGTTGAGGACCACTTGTTGGCGCTGTTTGGCCAAGTCGAAGTGATCGATGGGAGAATACAGACTCGGACCCTTGGGAATTCCGGCCAACAGGGCTGCCTGAGCCAAGTCCAACTGCTCGACGGGTTGATTGAAATACAGCCGCGCTGCCGCTCCGATGCCGTAAGCGCCGTGGCCGTAGTAGATGGCGTTCAGGTACTGATCGAAAATGGCCTGCTTGGACTCGTGCAATTCGAGCTGCATGGCGTACAAGGCTTCTTTCAGTTTGCGAAGGACCGTGCGGTCCTGGTTGAGATACAAGTTTTTCGCCAACTGCTGCGTGATCGTGGAACCGCCTTCGACGACGCGCCGGTTTTTGAGGTCCACGAAAAAAGCGCGGGCCAAAGAACCTGGGTTAAAAGCGTGGTGCTCGTAGAACTTGACGTCCTCTACCGCCAAAGTGGCCTGTTGAACACTTTTGGGTACCCTGGGCAAAGGGATGTTTTCCGCGTGCGATCCTTTGAGCGTCCACTCGGACAACGCTTGCCCTTCGGAACTGTCAATCAGGGT
This sequence comes from Alicyclobacillus tolerans, assembly GCF_021739485.1. Taxonomy (GTDB): domain Bacteria; phylum Bacillota; class Bacilli; order Alicyclobacillales; family Alicyclobacillaceae; genus Alicyclobacillus_K; species Alicyclobacillus_K tolerans_A. Next base: position 27,957 of record NZ_JAJFNK010000015.1, on the reverse strand, counting down.
CGGATTGACCAGGCTTTCGTCCGGCAGTGGGGCGATTCTCAGGCAAACGAGCAGCAAAGTCATCCCTGTAAATCCGGTTGCGAGGGGGAGGACCAGCACCTTCGCCCACAGCGGCAGGCGTCGCCAGCGGCCTCCTTGCCGGTAGTTGGGCCAGGATTCCTGGTTTACAACAGTTGTGTCTTCGAATGCCATCCGGGCTCCTCCTTCCCAGTTCCCTGCATGGTTCATGACGTCCTACACCGAGTGCTACATGGAGTGCTACACGGAGTGCTACACGGAGTGCTACACGGTTCATGGAGTCCTACACCGAGTGCTACATGTTTCCAAATTTGAGAGTAGTATGCCCGGTTGGCAGTTTGGCATGCATTCAGAGAAAGCATGGTATAATACGGACTGCATTGATGAGAGGAGTGTGGGGTTTGCATGGCAAAAATGGACTTGTGGTTCACGGAGTATCAGAACGAGAACCTGTCGATAGGGCTGCGCATCAAACAGACGCTGCACAGCGAGAAAACGGAGTTTCAGGACTTAGACGTCGTGGAAACGGAGCAGTACGGTCGGCTGTTGGTTCTCGATGGCTGCGTCATGACGACGGACAAAGACGAGTTTGTCTATCACGAAATGATCTCCCATGTGCCTTTGCACACGCATCCCAATCCTAAACGGGTGCTCGTGGTCGGGGGCGGCGACGGGGGAGTCATCCGGGAAATTATCAAGCATCCATCCGTAGAAAAGGCCGTTCTCGCAGAGATTGATGGAAGAGTCATCGAAGCGTCAAAAGAGTACTTTCCGCACATCGCAAGCGGTCTCTCCGACCCGCGCGTGGACGTGCAGGTGACCGACGGGATCAAGTACGTCAAAGACCACCCGGGCGAATTTGACGTGATTCTGGTGGATTCCACCGATCCGATTGGCCCAGCCGTAGGGTTGTTCGCGAAAGAATTCTATCAGTCGGTCTACGACGCGCTCAAACCCGACGGGCTGTTTGTTGCGCAGACGGAATCTCCGTTCGCCAATCAGTCTTTAATCAAAAACGTGTTTTCGGACGTCAAAAGCGTCTTCAAACAAGCCTATTTGTACTTAGCTTTCGTTCCGACGTATCCGACGGGGATGTGGAGTTTCACCATGGGGAGCAAGCAGTACGACCCCCGCGAGCCGCAAGCCCTTCGGCCTAAAGACACCAAGTACTACAGCACGGCTGTGCACCAGGCAGCGTTTGCCTTGCCGCGCTTTGTGGAGGAGCTTGTCCAGTCATGACCTTTGAAATGAGACCTTCTCAGCCCCTAGACCCTGCTTACAGCGGCAACGTGTTCATCGCTGCGCAGCCCGACTACGAGAGCGCGCAGGCCGTGATCTACGGCATGCCGATGGATTGGACGGTTTCGTTTCGATCCGGTTCCAGGCTTGGCCCGGCGCGCATTCGCGAGGTCTCCGTGGGGCTTGAGGAGTACAGTCCTTACTTGGATCGCGACCTCAGTGACATCCGCTATTTCGACGCCGGGGACCTTCCTTTGCCGTTTGGCAACCCCAAGGAGAGTGTCGATCGGATTTACCAGTACACGACAGGGCTGTTCGCGCAAGGCAAGTTTCCGCTTGGCTTAGGGGGAGAACACCTAGTGTCGTGGGGCGCCATTCGCGCGGCTTGGGAAAAACACCCGGACCTGCGCGTCATCCACATTGACGCGCACACGGACTTGCGCGAACACTACGAAGGTGAGCCGTATTCGCACGCCACCGTCATCCGCAAGGTGTGCGACGGAATCGGCCCAGAGCGCGTATATCAATTCGGCATTCGCTCTGGAACCCGCGAGGAGTTTGCGTGGGCGAAGCAAAACACGCGGTTTTTCCCGTTTGACCTCGCAGAGCCGCTCTCTGGCGTCCTGGAGGAACTCAAAGGCTACCCGGTGTACGTCACGTTCGACATCGACGCCATGGACCCCGCTTACGCTCCAGGGACCGGCACTGCCGAACACGGGGGATTGACCCCGAAAGAAGTGTTTAAGGCTTTCCAGTTGATGTCGGCTTTGAACGTCGTCGGGTTTGACCTGGTGGAAGTGGCGCCGCAAATTGACCCCACCGAGCAGACGCAGATCCTTGCAGCCAAATTCGTGCGCGAAGCCCTGTTGGCGTTCGTGCGCTGAGGACGAAGGACCGTGAGCGAACGTACGAATGGCGGCTTGGTTCGCCGCGTGTTTTTATCCTGGCAGCGTGCGGCACAGCCTGCATCCGGGGAGGGTTCCCCGGATGTCGAGCAGGCTTTTGTCGACGATGCCATCTGGAAAACGGCGGGCGGCGTTCACTACTTGAGCTACCTCGAGCCAGGGTCTGAGCAGCGAGGAACCGGCGGTTCTGAACCGGATACCCGGACGACGCTGCGCTTTGCAGACGGCCCTGGCGCCTCTTCGCCGCTCGTCGTCATCCGGCAGGGCACGGTCCGTTGGAAGCAGTCGTTTTTGGCCGGAGAGTCTTCGCAGACCACGCTGTACGCGGGTGGGTTCGCCATCCCGGTTGAAATTGAAACCAACAGCGTTTTGGTTTCCGTTGCAGAGACGAACGGGTTTATCCTGATAGACTATTTCATCGACGCCGCAGGGGATAAACAGCGCGTGAAGTTGAGCATCCGTTTTGACCAGGAGGTGTTTGACGACGGCCAAGCCTACCCAACCGGACCCGTCTGAACTCAAAGCCCTCATCGAAACGATGAGGTTTGAGGTGGCCAGAGAACTGGGACTGGACGCCGCACACGAGGGCTATTTCGGAGAACTTTCTTCAGCGCAGTGCGGAAAGTACGGCCAGATTCTGTATTCGAGAGCCAAGGCGCTGCTTGCGGCGGCGCCGGGAGCCCTGTCCAACAACAAACCGCGTCAGGCCCACCAGGCCAAGGCTTCGGCGCAGGCAGGGGCAAGGGTGTCTGCTTCGACCGCTTCGACCGCCGGCAAACCACCGCGATCCGGCACAGCCCGACAGAGCACGTCGAAAAAGGGCCGGCGAACATCGCCCGGCTAACCTTTGCGGTGAACAGGCTTCATCCCAGTGACGGGCATCCCGTTATGCGTCTGTGTGGTCCACCCAATCTGAGATCCACCTCTGTCTTCGTTCAGCCGCAGCTTGAGACCGTCGATGAACTTGTAACTTGCGGAAAGAATTCTTGCTTGACTTTCCAAGGGAGATCCCATATCTTTGGCAACAATCTCAACCACTGTAACGGTGGGTTTTGTTGCAGCGGTACTAAACCCTCATAGAGGTGACATAGTGTACATGCCGTTCGTTAACCGTGCCGAGCGCATCGGTCGCGCCCTCGCATAGCCAACATTCCGCGCTCAGCCGCCTCCGTAGCAGCTCTGTCTGTTTTCCTTTTCTGAACCTGCCCTGTCCGCAATTGATTCAGAAATATCAAGCAATCTTTCGATTTGGCATAATATATTATTCACAGAACCCACGAATTCGTGGTATGGTTATCTTGTATGTAGTTTGTGTCAACGATTGGGAAATTGCATTTGCCCGATTCCAACCCAAGGGTATGTGTTTTGTTCTTTAATGTACCGACCGGTTGGTAGATGGGTAGATGATTTTTCTTGTCTAGGAGGGGAAGAGAGATGTGGTACGTCATCCAGGGCATTGTGTTTCTGGCCTTGTTTGCAACGGCCCTGTATTTGTTCGGCAGCGCTGTGTTCATTCGCTACCGGTTTTTGAAGCTGGCTGAAAAAGACCCCAGCCGCACCGATCGCAAAGGGGAGCGCGTCTGGTCGTTTGTCAAATACGTCCTGGGCCAGCGCAAGGTGCTCGCAGAGCCATCGGGCCTCGGCCACTTCTTCATCTTTTGGGGCTTTATCATGTTGGTGTTCGGCGACTTGGACTTTTTGGTCTACCACTTGACGCACTGGCATTTTCCTTGGGCGACTGCGAGCGCTTACTTGTTCTTGCAGGAAATGTTCTCGCTGTTCGTCTTGGCGGCCATCGTCGTCGCCGTGATCCGGCGTTATGCCATCAAGCCGATGCGGCTGGACCAGTCCCCCGAAGCCGCCCTGATTCTCGGATTTATCACCATCCTGATTCTGACCTACTTTTTCGCCACCGGCGCCGACATGGCGCGCGAAGGCGTCTATCCAGGCTGGGCTTCCCCAGTGGTCAACGCGATCGCGCACGGATTTACAGGAATGTCTGCGGGTGCGCTGCTCGCCATCAGCGAAGTGCTGTTTTGGATTCACGCGTTGACGCTGTTTACGTTCCTGTATGTCATTCCCCGCTCCAAGCATTCGCACATGATTGGGGCCATGTTGAATTGGTACTTCCGGCGTCTGGACGGTCCTAAGCTGCGCAAACTGGACCTGGAAGACGAGAGCATCGAGGAGTTTGGGGCCGGCCAGATTCAAAAGTTCACGTGGAAACAGCTGCTTGACGGCTACGCTTGCACGGAGTGCGGACGCTGTCACGTATCGTGCCCGGCGACGCTCAGCGGCAAGGCGTTGTCGCCGAAGTACTTGATTTTGAAAATGAAGGACCAAATGGACGCACAGGGTCCGGGCTTGCTCGCGCAAATGGCCGCAGGCGCGGAAGAGTTGTCGACGGAACCGCTGTTTGCCAACGTCTACACGGAAGAAGAGGTCTGGGCTTGCACCACTTGCCGCGCTTGCGAAGAAGCGTGTCCCGTAGCGAACGAACACGTCTCCGCCATTGTCGACTTGCGCCGCCACTTGGTGCTGACCGAAGGCAAAACCTCTCCGGAAGTCACGAAGGTGTTTGCCAATTTGGAACGGCAATCCAACGAGTGGGGCATCAGCCGCAGGGAGCGTGCGGCTTGGGCAAAAGACCTGCCGGTCAAAACGATGGCCGAAGTCGACGGGCAAGTCGAATACCTGTTTTACGTGGGCAGCGCAGCGTCGTTTGACCAAAGGGCGCAAAAGATTGCCCAGGCGTTCGCCAAGGTGTTGTTGGCCGCAGGCGTAGACTTCGCCATTCTCGGGGAAGAAGAGGAGAGCGACGGCGATTCGGCGCGCCGCCTCGGCAACGAGTTTTTGTACCAGGAGTTTGTTCAGAACAACATCGAAATCTTCAACACCTACGGCGTCAAAAAAATCATTACCACAGACCCGCATGCCTTTAACACGTTCAAAAACGAGTACCCGGACTTCGGATTTACCGCGGAAATCTATCACAGTACGCAGTTTGCGGCCAAACTCATCAGCGAGGGCAAACTGAAACCGAAGAATCCGGTGAACGAGCGCATTACCTACCACGATTCCTGCTATTTGGGCCGTTACAACGACGTCTACGACCCGCCGCGCTACATTCTCGAGTCCATCCCGGGAGTGCAGCTCGTGGAGATGGAGCGCAGCCGCAACAAGAGCATGTGCTGCGGCGCTGGAGGCGGCGGCATGTTTAAAGAAGAAAGCGGAACGCGCATCAACGTCATGCGCGCTGAACAGGCCCTTGAAACGGGAGCGGGCATTGTCGGGACGGCTTGTCCGTACTGTATGACCATGTTGATCGACGGGACCAAGGCAAAAGGCGCCGAAGACAAGATGAGCACTTACGACGTCATCGAGTTGTTGGCCATGTCCATCGAAGACGCCAAGGCACCCGAGGGTGCGGGGGACGAAGTGGCGGCAGCTACCCAAGTCCAGTAAAACCCCCTCGACCCGTTCGAAGCTTCTCGATTGGAAAACAGTGCGGGTGGACGTGGAGCCGTCGTCACTTTCTCGGGAAATCACGCGTTGCGGCAAGGTGCCAAACCTGAGTGCAAAATTTTTGCGCCAGTGCAGGCACCTTTGGCGCGACTAAAAGGAGGGGTCCGGAATGCGGTCCGTCATTGTGAGTGCGGCGCGTACGCCGTTTGGACGGTTTCAAGGCGCGTTGGCGTCGAAAACGGCTGTGGAACTCGGCGGCGAAGTGATTCGGGAAGCCATGCACAGGGTTCAGTTGTCGAGTGACGAAGTCGGACAGGTGTTAATGGGCATGGTGCTGCAGGCTGGCGCCGGCCAGATTCCATCCCGGCAAGCGGCTCGTTTGGCCGGTTTGCCTTGGGATGTACCAAGTGTTACCGTGAATAAGGTGTGTGCTTCCGGGATGCGGTCCGTCACGCTCGCCGATGCCCTGATCCGCGCCGGAGACCTGCAAGTCGCTGTCGCCGGAGGAATGGAAAGCATGTTCAATGCCCCGTATGGTCTGCCTAAGGCGCGGCAGGGGCTGCGGATGGGAGACGGTGCAGTCATTGACCTCATGATTCACGACGGCTTGCTGTGCCCGTTTCACAACGTGCACATGGCGGTCCACGGCAGCACGGTGGCGAAGGAATACGGCATTACCCGCGAGTCGCAGGACCAGTGGTCGCTGCGCAGCCACCAGCGTGCCTTGGCGGCTATCGACGGCGGTGTCTTTCGGGAAGAGATTGTGCCCGTAACGGTGCAGACCAAAAGGGAAACGGCTGTGGTAAGTACCGATGAAGCCCCGCGCCGGGATACTTCGCTCGAAAAGTTGGCAGCGCTTTCACCTGTGTTTACAAAAGACGGAACCGTGACCGCTGGCAACGCGCCAGGTGTCAACGACGGGGCGGGTGCCATGGTCGTCATGTCGGAAGAGTACGCAAAGGCCACGGGGCGCAAACCGCTCGCCTACATCCTCGGTTACTCGGAAGTGGCAGCTGAAGCGGCGTATATTGCCACGACACCGGCGCTGGCGATTCGCAAGCTGCTCGATAAAACGGGCGTGAGTCTCCATCAAATTGACTTGTTTGAAATTAACGAAGCGTTTGCTGCAGTCGCTCTCACGAGTGGGCAAATGCTTGGCATCGACGAGGACAAGTTAAACGTCAACGGCGGCGCCGTAGCCCTTGGGCACCCCATTGGCGCCAGCGGCGCGCGCATCTTGATGACCCTTGTCTACGAATTGCGCCGCCGCGGCGGCGGACGCGGCATTGCGGCGATTTGCAGCGGAGCTGCGCAAGGCGACGCCGTATTGGTCGAAGTGCCTGGAAACTAGCCAACTGAATCAGAAAACGAACAACCGAAAGCAACACAATAACAATGCAGCAGAATCAATTTAGGAAAAACAATGCAGGAAAAGGGATGCAGCGGAAAGGTGGGTTTTTGGTGAGTCAATCGATTCAAACCTTGATGGTCGTCGGCGCCGGGCAGATGGGCAGCGGCATCGCCCAGGTGGCCGCGCAGGCCGGGGTTCGGGTGCTTCTCAACGACGTAAAACCGGAGTTCGTGCAAAAAGGACTGGCCAACATCTCGAAAAACCTTGTGCGCAACGTCGAAAAGGGAAAAATGGCGCAGGACGAGATGGACCAAGTCCTCAGCCGCATCCAGCCGTCCGCGTCCCTCGCTGATGTCAAGGACTGCGATATGGCCATTGAAGCAGCGACCGAAAATATGGAGATAAAAACCAGCATTTTTAAGCAACTGGACAGCGCTGCTCCGGCACACGCCATTCTGGCGAGCAACACGTCGTCTTTGCCGATCACGGAGATTGCCGCCGTCACACAGCGCCCCGCGCAGGTCATCGGCATGCACTTCATGAATCCGGTGCCGGTCATGAAGCTCGTCGAGGTAATTCGCGGCCTGGCCACCGCCGACGAAGTCTACCAAACGGTGCACAGCCTGGCTGAACGCATGGGGAAAACGGCGGTCGAGGTCAACGACTTTCCGGGGTTTGTCTCGAACCGGGTGCTGATGCCGATGATCAACGAGGCCATCTACTGCGTGTACGAAGGCGTTGCCGCTCCAGAGGCCATCGATCAAGTCATGAAACTCGGCATGAACCACCCGATGGGACCGCTGACACTGGCGGACTTCATCGGTCTCGATACCTGTCTCGCGATTATGGAAGTCCTTTACGAAGGGTTTGGCGACTCCAAATACCGCCCATGCCCGCTGCTGCGCAAGTACGTCAAGGCCGGCTGGCTCGGGAAGAAGACCGGCCGCGGGTTCTACGTCTATTCCTAGGAGGAGAAAACAGTGTCCGAACAACAAATGGTGCAGTTGAAAATGGAAGGTCCTGTCGCAATTTTGACGTTGAACCGGGCGAAACAGCTCAACGCGCTCAATCGCCAGGTGCTGACGGAACTCAAAGAGCACTTGGATGCACTGCAGACTCAAAAAGACGTCCGTACGGTGCTTGTGACGGGGGACGGCCGGGCGTTTGCCGCAGGCGCAGACATCAGCCAAATGAACAACCTGACGCCGAACGAAGCTCAGGAGTTCGCCCAATTCGGCCAAAGCGTATTCAGTCAGTTGGAGGCTCTCCCTCAACCCACCATTGCGTTGGTTCAAGGTTATGCCCTAGGCGGCGGCATGGAGTTGGCGATGGCCTGCGACGTCCGCATTGCTGCACAAGGTGCAAAGTTCGGCCAGCCGGAAGTGACGCTCGGCATTCTCCCCGGGTTTGGCGGAAGCCAGCGTTTGCCTCGCATTGTCGGGCAAGGACGGGCTTTGCACATCATGCTGTCCGGCGAGATGATCGACGCAGAGCAAGCCTTGAGCTACGGCCTCGTGACGGCAGTCGTGCCGCCCGAACAACTCCTGTCGGCAGGGTTCGAATACGCAGACAAACTGCATAAACTAGGACCCGTCGCTTTGCAAATGGTCAAACGCGCTGTCTACGAAGGGGCCGAAACGGACATCCAACGCGGTTTGGCGCTGGAAGCGGCCCTGTTCGGCTCGTGTTTTACCACAGCCGACCGCGAAGAAGGCATGACTGCTTTTCTGGAACGGCGCAAGCCGTCTTTTACGGGAAGATAACCGACGAGAGCCAACATCCGGACACCGCGGGCTGCAATCGCTGCAACGCATTCCGGTCGGCCGCCTCGTCGGCCCACGGGAGGGGTAAGCGTGGATTTCGAACGCACAGTCGAACAACAGGAAATCCAAAAGCTCGTTCGTTCCTTTGCTCGCGAAGTGATTGCGCCAAGGGCCCAGGAAATCGACGAAACCGATACATTTCCCCGCGATCTCGTTCTAAAAATGGGCGAACTCGGCATTATGGGCCTGCCGATTCCGGAGGAGTGGGGAGGCGTTGGAGCCGACTTCTTCTCCTATGTGACGGCAATTGAAGAAATCTCTTATGCATCGGCTACGCTCGGGGTCATCCTTGCGGTTCACACTTCCGTGGGTACGATGCCCATCTTGTACTTCGGCAGCGAGGAGCAAAAACAAAGGTACCTTCCCAAACTGGCTGGCGGGGAGTTTATCGGAGCCTTTGCGTTGACTGAACCGAACGCGGGTTCCGACGCCACGGCCATCCAGACCCGCGCCGTCAAAGAGGGCAGCGATTACGTGCTCAACGGCACGAAGATGTTTATCACCAACGGCGGAGAAGCCGATGTCTACTGCGTGTTTGCGGTGACCAATCCAAGCCGCGGCAACCGCGGGATTACGGCGTTTTTAGTCGACAAGGACACTCCAGGATTTAAAATCGGCAAAAAGGAACGCAAAATGGGCCTGAACGGGTCTTCCACGTGCGAGCTGTTGTTTGACGACGCGCGCGTTCCTTCGAAGAACCGCCTCGGTGCCGAGGGAGAAGGGTTTTCCATCGCGATGCGCCTGCTCGACGGCGGACGCATCGGCATTGCGGCTCAGGCCCTGGGCATAGCTGAGGCAGCGCTCGACGCCGCCAACCGGTACGTGCGGTCCCGCAAGCAGTTTGGGAACACCCTCTTTCAACTGCAGGGCGTTCAGTTTATGCTGGCCGACATGGCGACGAAGGTCGAGGCTGCCCGGTGGCTGGTGTACCACGCCGCTTTCCTCAAGATGAAGGGGCTGGACTGTTCCAAAGAGGCCTCTATGGCCAAGCTGTTCGCCTCCGACACGGCGATGCAAGTGACCACGGATGCCGTCCAGTTGTTTGGCGGATACGGCTACATCAAGGAGTATCCGGTCGAACGCTACATGCGCGACGCGAAGATCACACAGATCTACGAAGGGACCAACCAAATTCAGAGGATTGTCATTGCCCGCCACCTGGACAATTAGCGCGGCGAAAACTTGCTTGTACAATGACTGGACCTGCTGTAGTGACTTGAATGGAGGACATTTCGGATGGACTTTCTACTCGATCAGGAACACCTGCAAATTCGACAACTCGTTCGCGACTTTGCGGAGAAAGAAGTCGCTCCGGGAGCTGCACAACGCGATGAAGACGAGCACTTCGACCGTTCGCTGTTTGACAAAATGGCCGAACTGGGACTGGCCGGAATCCCCTGGCCGGAAGAGTACGGCGGGGCTGGAATGGACTACTTGGCGTACGTGATCGCCGTCGAAGAACTTTCCCGCGTCGACGCGTCAGCCGGTGTCGTCTTGTCCGCACACACGAGTTTGGCAGGCTGGCCTATCTACAAGTACGGAACGGAAGAGCAAAAGCAGAAGTACCTTCGGGCTTTGGCCGAAGGCAAAAAGCTTGGGGCGTATGCCTTGACGGAACCAGGGTCCGGTTCGGACGCCGCCGGGATGCGCACGACGGCGGTGCGCGACGGCGACGAATACGTTCTAAACGGCAGCAAGGTTTTCATTACGAACGGCGGAGAAGCGGAGATCTACGTGGTGTTTGCGCTCACCTCCCCGGAAAAGCGCGCTCGCGGCATTACGGCGTTCATTGTCGAAAAGGGCACGCCAGGTTTTAGCTTTGGAAAAAAGGAAAAGAAAATGGGCATTCGCGCGTCGACGACCGTCGAACTGATTTTCGACAACTGCCGCGTGCCTGCTGAAAACGTGTTGGGCGAAGTCGACTTTGGGTTCAAAATTGCAATGATGACGCTCGACGGAGGGCGCAACGGCATTGCGGCGCAGGCGCTTGGCATCGCCCAGGGCGCTTTTGAAGCGGCCCGCGACTATGCACTTTCCCGCAAGCAGTTCGGCAAGCCCATTTCTGACTTGCAGGCTATTCAATTCAAACTGGCAGACATGCGGACGAAAATTGAAGCCAGCCGGCTCCTGACGTATCAAGCAGCCTGGTTGGAGTCCCATGGCCATCCGTACGGGCAGGCTTCGGCGATGAGCAAGGTGTTCGCATCCGACACCGCCATGGAAGTGGCCACGGAAGCCGTTCAGGTGTTTGGCGGATATGGGTTCATCCGCGAGTACCCCGTGGAGCGCATGATGAGAGACGCCAAGATTACCCAAATTTACGAGGGAACCAACGAGATCCAGCGCCTGGTGATTGCCCGGGGGATTTTAAACGACAAATAAGCACACATCCCCGAGAACCGACCGCCCAAAGCAGCATGGAAGCAAACAGGTCGTGAAACAAAGCAGAAGGCGTGCGGGGGGTTCAAGGGGGATTTTCCACAAACAGTGCGGACAGAACCCAACTTGGGCGAAACCGCACTGTTTTCGGTTGGATGGTGCTTGTTGCAGCTTGTTGGATGGAGCTTAAGGATTCCGGTGTAGCACAAGCACCCTTGAAGTCCGGATGGTTTTACGCCACAATGCTTTCATACAAACCCATTGGTCTGAAATTCATCGGTTAAAAATACATTGGTTTGAAAATGCGCGGACAGAGGGGGGCGCGTTTTGCACGAGCTAGTCAATCGCATCCTTCACGGCGAGAAGCGGGCTGTGGCAAGGGTGTTGACCTTAATCGAAAACGAGGACAGCGAAAAGCCCAATCTCTTGTCCGATCTCTACCCTTACGCGGGACGCGCGCACATCATCGGGGTCACAGGGGCTCCTGGTGCGGGGAAGAGCACTCTGGTGGACCAGTTGATCCGCTTGCTGCGCGGTTTTGGCCTTCGCGTCGGCGTCCTTGCGGTCGACCCGTCCAGTCCTTTTACAGGGGGCGCATTGCTTGGCGATCGCGTCCGGATGAGCGCCCACAGCGGAGACGAAGGGGTGTACATCCGCAGCATGGGCAGCCGCGGCAACCTCGGCGGCCTCGGGAAGGCGTCCAAAGACATGCTGTACGTCCTTGAGGCATACGGGTGCGACGCCATTTTGCTCGAAACGGTCGGCGTGGGGCAGGCTGAACTCGATGTCATGTCCGTTGCCGACACCGTGGCTCTCGTCCTGACCCCAGGCAGCGGCGATGCCGTTCAAACCGCGAAGGCGGGCATCATGGAGATTGCAGACCTGTTCGTCCTCAACAAAAGCGACTTGCCAGGGGCCACAGCCCTGCTTCGGGAACTCCGGTTGATGATTAGCGAACGGTTGTCGCATAAAGAGGACTGGGTTCCGCCGGTCGTGTCGACGACCGCGTCCGACGGGGAGGGCCTCGGTGAATTGTGGTCGGAGCTGGTTCGCCACCGCACTCACCTCAAAGAACACGGCTACTGGGAACAGCGCCGCAAGCAGAGGTTCCAAGAGGAGACCCTGGCGCTGGTGCATCAGCAGTTTCGCGATTTTGTCAAACGGCACATCGAGACGGACCGTCAGTGGCAGGAGGTCCTTCAGTCTGAAACCTTGAATCCCTATGAATCTGCCAAGCAGTTGCTGTCGACGCTGCCGTGGTTAAAAAATTGAGGATTTCCATGTGACTCGCGCCGGTGGATGTGCTATAATCTTCGTATTTGTGGGTTGTCGGTTTCGCGAACTGTTCGCGAATGCGCCCGTTGCACACAAAACTCGTCAATCCGGCTTGGATGAGCCGTTATGACCCGGTACACCGGGAATAAATCTACCATTTCGCGTCGATACTGGACGAATCTCGGGCGTTGTTGTGAGGGGGAGTTTAGATGGCAGTATCGCTGGGAAAGTCACAAGAGGAAGTTCAACAATTACCGCTTGTCGAACTGGCTTGGGAGATCCTGAAGGCTCGCAAAGAACCTTTTTACTTTCGCGATCTGATGAATGAGATCCAGGCCCTTCGAGGCATGACTGAAGAAGAGGCCATGGACGTCATTGCCCGCCTGTATACGGAAATTAACATCGACGGCCGGTTTATTTGCATTGGGCAAAACGTCTGGGGGCTAAAACGCTGGTATCCCGTGGACAAAACTGCGGATAAGGCCAGCAGCAAACGCTTTGTACGCGCAAGCGGCGATGCGTTTAGCGACGATGACGAAGACATCGATGAGGACTTTGACGAAGACGACTTGACCGTTGACGACGATGACGATACAACTTTGTTCAAATCGACGGATGATGACGAAGACATCGATGAAGAAGCCAGCGAGGACGAAGATTTCACAGAGGAAGAAGACGCCGATTTCGCAGACGAGGAAGAAGAGGGCGCGATCGAAGAAGACCTCGACGAATCAGAATCCGACGACGAGAGTGAAGACGACGAGGAGTATTGAGTTAACGGGATTCTCTGTACTGCGAATGCATACCTGGAAAATTACAAAACGATTGCGTTCTGGCCAGTCTGGAACGCAGTTTTTTGTGTGTCTTGACGTCAAGGCTGCTCGACGTGCTGTCAACGCTTGGCGCTGCCGGCCTGTGGTGCTGGGGTACACAGGCGGTTTTGTATTGGTGCAGGAGATTAGAGGGGGAGAACGCAATTATGGCTAAGTTTGTGTTTGTCACTGGCGGGGTGGTTTCGGGTCTCGGAAAGGGGATCACCGCCGCTTCGCTGGGGAGATTGCTCAAAAACCGCGGTTTGACCGTCACCATCCAAAAGTTTGATCCCTATATCAACGTGGACCCTGGAACCATGAGTCCGTATCAGCACGGAGAGGTTTTTGTGACCGAAGACGGCGCGGAAACCGACTTGGACCTAGGACACTACGAACGCTTTATCGACAACAACCTGTCTCAAGCCAACAACGTCACCAGCGGTAAAATATACTGGTCTGTCATTTCCAAAGAACGCCGCGGAGACTACCTAGGCGGCACAGTGCAGGTCATTCCTCACGTGACCAACGAGATCAAGGACCGGATTTTACAAGCGGCTAACGACGAAACCGACATTGTCATTACGGAGATTGGCGGAACAGTCGGCGACATTGAGAGCCTGCCGTTTTTGGAATCGATTCGCGAAATGAAAAGCGAAGTCGGACGCGAAAACGTCCTTTACATTCACGTGACGCTCATTCCGTACCTGAAAGCCAGCGGCGAAGTAAAAACCAAGCCCACGCAGCACTCGGTGGCTGAACTGCGCAGCATTGGCATCAGTCCGCAAGTCATCGTGTGCCGTACTGAAATCCCCCTCACTCTCGACGTGAAAAAGAAAATTGCGCTGTTTTGCGACACCGACGTCGACTCCGTGATTGAGGCTAGGGACGCAGACGTGCTCTACGAAGTGCCCCTCATGGTCCACGAAGAAGGCTTAGACGAAATTGTCCTGCGCCACTTTGGCATTTCCGCCCCCGACCCGGACCTGCGTGAATGGACGGAGATGGTGGAACGAATTAAACACCTGCATCACGACGTGACGATTGCAGTGGTCGGCAAATACGTGTCGCTGCCGGACGCTTACGCCAGTGTGATTGCCGCACTCGATCACGGCGGGTACGCCAACGACGCCGACGTTCACGTCCGCTGGGTGCAGTCCGAGGACGTGACGGACGAAAACGTCGCGTCTCTGCTGGACGGAGTGGACGCGATTTTGGTTCCCGGCGGATTTGGCGACCGCGGCATCGAAGGCAAAATCTCGACCAGCAAGTACGCCAGGGAGAACAAGATTCCGTACTTCGGCATTTGCCTTGGAATGCAGGTTGCGGTTGTCGAATACGCGCGTCACGTGGCCGGGCTGGAGGACGCCCACAGTTCGGAAATCAACGCCCAAACCCCTTATCCCGTGATTGATTTGCTGCCGGATCAAAAAGACATTGAAGATAAAGGCGGTACCATGCGCCTAGGTTCTTACGCCTGTCGCGTCGTTCCGGGCACTTTTTCGGCCAAGGCTTACGACTCAGCATGGGTGACGGAACGCCATCGCCACCGGTACGAGTTCAACAACCTGTACCGTGCGCAACTCGAAGAAGCGGGGCTGCGAATCGCCGGAACGTCTCCGGACGGCCATTTGGTCGAAATTGTGGAAGTTCCGGAACACCCTTGGTTTGTAGGGGTACAGTTCCATCCAGAATTCACTTCCCGGCCGAACCGTCCTCAACCGCTTTTCCGGGACTTCGTCGCGGCTGCGCTGGCGTATCAGGCCTCTAAGTAGTAAAAGCCGGCTTGCGCATGGGACAAGCCGCAGCACAGCAAAGACATGGCTGCGAGGGCGAGCCGCCACAAATTGTGGGGGAACAAGTTGTCTCGGTGCCGTTTTAGTTGTGATGCTCAAACTTTGATGCTCAAGCTGTGATGTAAGACCTTTCGCGGGGGGTTGGAAGACACCCTGCGTTCAAGAAATCATACAACGACGGCCGCGAGAGGTTCGCGAAGGCTGTCACGGGGTTGCCGATGGCACATCGTCCTGGTTAGGGCGGGTGCCAAATCGGCAGCCCCTTTTATTTTCAAAGTCCAGCTGCTGTCGAATCAACCGCCTCAATTTTCTGCCAAAGAAGGAGGACTATAGACATAAATGGCGAATGTTTGACGTCATTGGAGTGCGTTCGTTCGTGGCTGTGTTCCCGGGCCATTCAACTCAGATAACAACTTTCGGATGGGGGGCGTTCCTATGGCGAAGAAGATCCTCATTGTGGACGATCAATTTGGGATACGGGTTCTTTTGCAAGAAGTCCTGCACAAGGAAGGTTACGCAATCTTCCAGGCGCCCAACGGCCAAACTGCGTTGGACATCGTTCAACAGGAAAACCCCGATTTAATTCTGCTGGACATGAAAATCCCTGGCATGGACGGTCTTGAGATTTTGCGCAACATCCGCAAACTTGAGGTCGATACCAAGGTCATTATGATGACAGCCTACGGAGAACTGGACCTGATTCAGGAAGCCATGGAAATGGGAGCTTTGGCCCATTTTACGAAGCCGTTCGATATCGACGAGCTCAGACAAGCCGTCAATGCCCAATTGATTGGTTGATGAACTGAATGGGTTGATTCAATTCATGGGATCGTCCGTTGATGGGTTCATCGGATTGGGATGCGTTTGGCCAACTTCAAACACCCACCAACCCGGAACCCAGCGCGTTTTTGTGAGGGCCGGGTTTTTAGTGCATACTCAGTGTGGCACGACTGAAAGCTGCACAGGAGTACGTATTAGACGAGCCGCGGTTGCACCTGGAAATTGGGGTGCTATGATGAAACGAGTACAACGCAGGAAAGGGTGGTACCACAGTCATGAAACTCTTTATTGATACGGCGAACGTCGCGGAAATCAAGAATGCTGCGGAGATGGGAATCCTCAGCGGTGTTACGACCAACCCCAGTCTCATTGCAAAAGAGGGCCGGGATTTTATTCAAGTGTTGAAGGAAATTGTGCAGATCGTAGACGGCCCCATCAGTGCGGAAGTCGTGAGCCTCGATGCGGATGGAATGGTTGAAGAGGGAATTCCGTTGTCTGAGATCCACCCGAACATCGTGATCAAAGTCCCGATGACGGCCGAAGGCCTAAAAGCCGTACACCGGTTTGCACAGCGCGGTATTAAAACCAACGTCACGCTGGTGTTCAGCGCGAACCAGGCGCTTTTGGCGGCGCGCGCCGGTGCCTCGTTTGTCAGTCCGTTTATCGGACGGCTGGACGACATCAGCTACGATGGGGTGGAACTCATCTCGGATATCAGCCTCATCTTTGACCTGCACGAAATTCAAACCGAGATTATTGCGGCAAGCATCCGCCATCCGATGCACGTCACACAAGCGGCCAAGGCAGGCGCTAACATCGCGACGTGCCCTTATCCTGTGCTGGACCGCATGATTAAGCACCCTCTTACCGATCAAGGCATCGAGCGGTTCCTTGCCGACTGGAGCACGGTCGCGAAGAAGTAATTCAGAACTCTAAAAACACGACAAGCAACACGACAGCACAGAGAGCAGCTCGACGACCCACCTGAAGACGAAGGAGAGCCGGGAGAAATGGCCATGGATTCACAGACAAATACACAAAACAACGCATCACAGAGCGGCGCACAGATGGACGCCCATCAAATCATCGAATTTATCCGCAGCAGCGAGAAAAAAACTCCGGTCAAGGTGTACCTGAAAGGCAAGCTTGACACACTGGTGTTCCCTGACAGCGTGAAGACGTTTATTTCAGGCGGTGCCGGAGTGGTCTTTGGCGAGTGGAAAGACATTGAACCGGTGTTGCAAAGCCACCAAGACGCCGTGGAGGATTTCGCCGTGGAAAACGACCGCCGCAATTCCGCCATTCCGCTGCTGGACATGAAGGGGATCCAGGCGCGCATTGAGCCGGGGGCAATCATTCGCGATCAGGTGTCCATCGGCAACAACGCGGTCATCATGATGAATGCCACCATCAACATTGGCGCTGTCATTGGGGAAGGTACGATGATCGACATGAACGCCGTTGTCGGCGGCCGCGGCACCATCGGCAAGAACTGCCACATCGGCGCCGGTGCGGTCATTGCGGGTGTGGTTGAACCTCCCTCCGCTAAGCCAGTGGTCATCGAGGACAACGTGCTCGTCGGAGCAAACGCCGTCATCTTGGAAGGCGTACAGGTGGGACAAGGCTCTGTCGTGGCTGCGGGGGCCGTCGTGATCGAAGACGTTCCGCAAAATGTGGTCGTCGCGGGCGTCCCGGCGCGCGTCATCAAGGAAATTGACGCCAAGACGCAGTCGAAAATCGAGATCAAGCAAGAACTGCGTCAGCTGTAAACCCATGCTGCAAGCCAACGACCTGGTTCAAATACGCAGACAGCTCCATCAAATTCCAGAACCCGGGTTTGAGGAATTCGAAACCCAGCGGTTTGTACTCGACCAGGTTTCCCGGCTGCCTCAGGAACGGCTGTCGGTGAAGACCTGGCGCACGGGGGTGCTGGTCCGGGTGGCTGGCCGCCGGTCTCGCAGCGGGGAGAGCCCCGTTCGCACCCTGGCCTGGCGGACTGATATGGACGGTTTGCCGATTAGGGAGGACACGGGCTGCGAATTTCAATCGCGGCACGACGGTTACATGCACGCTTGCGGCCACGACTTGCACATGACGGTCGCACTGGGCATCTTGACCTACTTTGTGGAACGCGAACTCGATGACGACTTGCTCGTCATCTTCCAACCGGCCGAGGAAGGCCCAGGCGGGGCCCAACCGATGCTCGCAAGCCCAGAGTTTGACGCGTGGCGGCCGGACAGGGTGTTTGCGCTGCACATCGCGCCGGAGTACCCGGTCGGGACGATTGCGACGAAGCCGGGAATCTTGTTTGCCAACACTTCGGAACTGTTCATCGACCTCGTCGGGCGCGGCGGCCACGCGGCGTATCCGCACCAAGCCAACGACATGGTCGTGGCGGGAGCTCACCTTCTAACGCAGCTGCAGACGATTGTCTCGCGCAACGTCAACCCGCTTGATTCCGCAGTGGTCACGATTGGCAAGCTCGAGTCGGGGACCAAACAAAACATTATCGCCGAAACGGCGCGCCTGGAAGGCACGATTCGCACGCTGTCTGCGGCGGTGATGAATTCCGTGAAAGCCCGCATTGAGTCGTTGGTGCAGGGGATTGAAGCGGGTTTTGGCTGCAAAGCGGCGATCGATTACGGCGCCAACTACAAGCAGGTGTACAACCAGGAGCAACTGACTCTGGAATTCATGGACTTTGTCCGAACGTTGGGGAAGGCTTGGGGGGTCAATCTGATCGAGTGCACGGAGGCCATGACTGGAGAAGACTTTGGCTATTTCCTCGAGGAGATTCCTGGGCACATGTTCTGGCTTGGCGTCGACACCCCGTACGGGCTGCACCACGCCAAGATTCAGCCGAACGAAGAGGCGATCTCTGTCGCGGTCAACCTGGTCACCCGCTACTTCGAGCACCTGAGCCAAAGCGGGAAGTGATGTACGATTTTCCACACGAACCACCTGTCGTCCGCTTCACAGCCGCGGCGGCAGGTGGTTTTTTCTTGCGCTTTTTTCGTACGCCTGATTCTTACAGCGACTTGACGAAGCGCTCGAGGCGGTTGAGACCCTCCGTGAGTTGTTCCATCGAATAGGCGTAAGACAGGCGAATGTACCCTTCGCCCAGCTGTGAAAACGCGTCGCCGGGCACGACGGCCACTCGGGCTTCTTCCAACAGCCGCGCGGAAAACTCGAACGAAGGCAGCGAAAACCGCTCGATTGACGGGAATGCGTAAAACGCCCCCGATGGGCGGGTCAGGGCGAGTCCCATCGAAGCCAAGCGGTCGCACACGTAATCCCGGCGCACCCGGTACTCTTCCCGCATCCCTAAAGCGTCGTTTGCGCCAGGTCCGAGAGCTTCGATGGCTGCGTGCTGACTGATGCTGCTGGCGCACGAAGCGTTGTACTGGTGGACTTTGATCATCTGCTCGGTAATGTACTTTGGCGCAAACGTAAAGCCGATGCGCCATCCCGTCATGGCGTGGGACTTGGACAGCCCGTTGACCACGATGGTTTGGCTGCGCAGGGAAGGAAAATGGGCGATGGAAACGTGATCGCGATCGTACACCAACTCACTGTAAATCTCGTCGGACAGGATGAAGATGGGTTTTCCGTTCAACACCTGTGCGAGTTGTTCGAGGTCATCCTGGCTCAATGTGGTGCCGGTCGGGTTGGAGGGGTAGGGGAGAATCACGCATCGGGTGTTCGGCGTGATCGCGTCGCTCAGCCGTTTGGCATCCAGGCGAAATTGTGTGTCCCGCGTATCCACGTATACGGGCTTTGCACCGGCCAACCGGATGAGCGGTTCGTATCCAGGGTAGACCGGGCCAGGCAAAATGACCTCGCTGCCTTCTTCAAGGATGGCGCGCAAAGCGATGTCGATGGCCTCGCTGGTTCCATTCGTCGCGATGATTTCGGTTTCCGGGTCGTAAGACAGGGCATACTTGGCCTGAAGAAACGAACTGGCTGCTTGCCTCAGCTCGATGAGTCCGGCGTTGGCCGTGTAGGTGGTCTGGTTCCTATCGATGGCCTGTTTTGCTGCTTGTTTCACGTGCTCTGGCGTCAAGAAGTCTGGTTGCCCAAGGGTCAGGTGAATGGCGTCGGGATAGCGGGCGGCAAGCTGCGAAAACTTGCGAATGCCCGATATGGCGATGCCTTTGACGCGCGCGTTCAACAGGTGCTGCATTTGTTGTGTATTTGGCATGTGGTCAGGGTGCTCTGCGGTCACGGCCGGTCTCCCCACTTTCTTCGAAGAGATTTCTTTTATCCCAAACTATAGCACAGCCTAGCTTCGGCATTCTCTGGTGACTGTGTATGAGAGGATGGGCCTCTTCAACTCTCGAAGGGATTTTTCGAGCGGCGAGGCCTTTGTGAGTGATGGAATTTCTGTATAGCTCATAAGATGAATTGTGATATACTTTTCCTGCATTTTATCCTGTATTTTTCATGATACAAGCCCATAGGAGTGAAAGCACGTGGAACGCGAACTAGCACTTGAAATCGCACGTGTTACAGAAATGGCGGCTCTCAACAGCGCTCGCTGGATGGGGCTAGGCCGGAAAATGGAAGCGGACGACGCGGCCACGACGGCAATGAGAATGATGTTTGATACGGTCTCCATGGATGGGACTGTGGTGATTGGCGAAGGGGAAATGGACGAGGCCCCGATGCTGTATATCGGTGAAAAGCTGGGTACGGGGGACGCTCCGCAGCTCGACGTGGCAGTCGATCCGCTGGAAGGCACCAACATTTTGGCCAAAGGCCTGTGGAACGCCATGGCCGTCGTCGCAGTGGCCCCGGCGGGAACGCTGCTTCACGCCCCGGACATGTACATGGAGAAAATCGCAGTGGGACCTAAGGCCAAAGGCAAAGTGGACTTGAATGCCTCCGTTGCGGAGAACCTGAAGGCGGTCGCAAAGGCCACGGATAAGGACATTTCCGACGTGGTGGCCGTCATTCTCGATCGGCCCCGGCACGCCAAACTGATTGAAGAGGTGCGCAGCGCGGGTGCGCGCATTAAGCTGATCTCGGACGGCGACGTCGCAGCGGCACTCAACACGGCGTTTGAAGAAACCGGCGTAGACATCCTGTTTGGCAGCGGGGGGGCCCCTGAAGGCGTATTGGCGGCTGCAGCGCTGAAGTGCCTGGGCGGCGAAATGCAAGGGAGACTGCTCCCGGAAGACGACGCACAGCTGGAGCGGTGCCACGCCATGGGCATCAAAGACCTCGACGTCGTGCTTGGCATGGAAGACCTGGTCAAAGGGGACGACGCGATCTTTGCTGCGACCGGAGTCACCGACGGAGAGTTGCTGCGAGGCGTCCGGTTCATCGGCAAATCCAGGGCCAAGACGCACTCCATCGTGATGCGCGCCCAAACGGGCACAGTGCGCTTTATCGAGGCGGTTCACGACTTGTCCCGCAAACCGAACATCAATCGCCTGACAAAGTAATCCGCACAAGGCGTCAGGTATGTATAACTGCCGCGCGAATCGTGCAAACCGAATAGTGTGTGACGCTGCAAACCGGGTGCATCGCCTCACCTCGCCAAAAAGCGCGCCAAGACACTCCAGATGCACACGTAGAATACTGTAAAAAGAATCGTGCCATGCTAGGATAGGATTACATTGACAAACATGGTATAATGCAAGCGGTCGCACTTTGGGCCTTACTGCAGAAGTGGGGGACGCCTATTGGATATACGGGAACTTGAACAGCTCCGGTTAACGGAACTCTACAAGATGGCGAAAGAGTTCCAGATACCGTATTACGGCAACATGAAAAAGCGCGAACTAATCTTCGCAATCCTTCGAGCGCAAGCGGAAAAAGACGGTCTGATGTTTGCGGAAGGCATTCTGGAAATCATGCAGGATGGTTACGGGTTCCTAAGACCGGTGGGGTACCTGCCCAGCGCCGAGGACATTTACGTTGCCGCTTCGCAGATTCGACGGTTTGACTTACGCACGGGTGACCTGGTGTCAGGCAAAGTCAGGCCCCCCAAAGACAACGAGAGGTACTTTGGTTTGCTTCACGTGGAGGCAGTCAACGGCGTCAGCCCTGAAGTGGCGGCAGAACGATTGCATTTCCCCGCACTTACTCCGTTGTTTCCCCAAAGACGCATGGTTACGGAAACGTCTCCTGACAAAATTGCAACACGCATCATCGACTTATTCGCACCGGTCGGATTTGGACAACGCGGGTTGATTGTAGCACCGCCAAAGGCAGGTAAGACACTCTTACTCAAAGAGATTGCACACAGCATTGCCACGAATTACCCTGAGGCGACACTCATTGTGTTGTTGATCGACGAACGCCCTGAAGAAGTCACGGATATGCAGCGCTCAGTCAAGGGCGAAGTGATTGCTTCTACCTTTGACGAAGTGCCAGAAAACCACATCAAAGTGGCGGAACTGGTGTTGGAACGCGCACTCCGGCTCGTCGAACACAAGCGCGACGTGGTGATTTTGCTCGACAGCATTACGCGTTTGGCCAGGGCTTACAACCTTGTGGTTCCGCCCAGCGGGCGCACGCTGTCAGGCGGTATCGATCCGGCGGCATTCCACCGTCCAAAGCGCTTTTTCGGAGCCGCCCGCAACGTGGAAGAAGGCGGCAGTCTGACGATTCTGGCGACCGCGCTCATTGACACCGGATCGCGTATGGACGACGTGATTTACGAAGAATTTAAGGGCACCGGCAATTTGGAGCTGCATTTGGATCGCAAACTGGCTGAAAAGCGGGTCTTCCCAGCCCTTGACATCCGGCGTTCCGGAACTCGGCGCGAAGAAATGCTGTTGACGAAAGAGGAACTTGATAAAGTCTGGGCGATCCGCAAGTCGATGGGAGAGAACCAGGAATTTACGGAACTGTTTATTCGCAAGTTCAGGAACTACAAGACCAACGCCGAATTCTTGGCCGGTTTGGAGTCCCACCGGGATAAAAAGTAAAAAGTAATCTCCTTGCTTTGCTCACCACCCCTTGATCTACGCAAATTTCTTCGGTTTTTACCAATCTTGTGGGTTCAATTTTTGCCGTGAAATGAGGTTACAATGTGTCAAAAACTCCTCGGTTGCTGTTCGCGAACGCGCACGGCGAGGTGATGAACCACGAGTTCTTATCGCCGGCGGGTCGGACGGGCATGTATTTGACGGACGTCGAAGACGCCGAATGGATCGAGTTGCCTGAAGGTGCAACCTTGACGTGGCTTCCAGGGACGCGGGCGGTCGGAACGGATCCCGAGACGGGCGAAATGGTTCAGCTCGACGAATCCCGTTATGCGGTCGGCGCATTACTTCCGCAGGGATTCACAAGGCTGTTGCTGCCAGGATACGTCAAACGCCCTGGGGAACAAGCCGGCGACGAAGTCACCTTGCCGCTGTTTGGCTACACAGCGGTGGGCTGGTACAAAGGCAAGGTTTATGCTGCCGCTCACCTCACCGACAATCCCGATCTGTGGAATCCGCTGTACGCGCCGGAAGACAAGGTTCAACGGGCAGTCGGGGAGATGCTGGCACATCATTCGGACAACCGGCTGTTTGAGCACCTGTCTCACTGCGCTTTGGACTACGGGTGCTTAACGGCGAAAAACACGTTTCTTGGGCGCTTGGAAGGCGCACTGCCTGTGTCCTCGACGTGCAATGCGGGATGTGTAGGCTGTATCTCCGAGCAGCCCGACGACTCTCCCTTCCCGTCTCCGCAGACTCGCCTGACGTTCCATCCCAGCGCCGACGAGATGGTAGACGTGATGCTCACGCACATTCGTCAGACGAAAAATGGCATCATCAGTTTCGGGCAAGGCTGCGAAGGCGAGCCATCCACGCGGTGGCCGGCCATTGTCCAGGCCATCCGACGGGTGCGGGAAGTGACTAAAGACGGCTATATCAACATCAACACCAACGCGGGCATGACGAAAGCCATCTCGGCGATTGTGGACGCCGGACTTGACATGATGCGCGTGAGCACCATCAGCGCTCTGCCGGACCACTACAACGCGTACTATCGCCCGCGCGGCTACGGGGTGAGCGACGTTGCCGCATCGCTGAAGTACGCATCCGATCGCGGTGTGTACACCTCCATCAACTACCTCGTCTTCCCAGGGGTGACCGACCGCGAAGAAGAAGTGGAAGCGATGGTCGATTTCCTGCGGGCTACTGGGGTAAAACTGGTGCAGATGCGCAACCTGAATATTGACGCCGAGTACTACCTGAACCAAATTCCGCCGCAGCAAGGCGATTTGTTGGGGATGCTGTCGGTCATCGAGATCCTCAAGGACGAGGTGCCTGGGCTCGAGGTGGGTTCCTATTCCCACACTCCCTTAGGCAGTAAATCCGGAGCGAACTCGAACTAGGCAGGATTTGGAGATTTGGAAACCGAGCTGCGATGGCGGCAGCGTTTGGAGCGGGGCCGCCGGACAGCGGTTGAGGCTTGCAGTTGGGACTTGTGGTTGGGGCGCGGCTGGGGCTTGTGGTTGTGATGCCGTTGCAAAGCGGTTGCCAGGCGGTGAGGAAACCAATTCCGGTTGGCAACCGGGGAGCTTTTGTGTACAATGTGATCCCGTCAGACGGTGCAGGTGAGAGACTGCTTCGGATCGAGGCTGTACAATCATCCATTTACATGTTATAATACTCGGCAGTGCTTCACGCCCGATTTGAAAGAGGTGAAATAAATGAAGGCGGAAATTCATCCGAATTACCATGTAACCACGGTGACGTGCGCATGTGGTGAAACCTTTGAGACCGGCTCGATTAAGGAGAACCTTCGCGTAGAAATTTGCTCGAAGTGCCATCCGTTCTTTACCGGCAAACAGAAGTTCATCGATGCGGGTGGTCGTGTCGACAAGTTCAATAAAAAGTACGGCATTCAGCAAAAAGCTCAATAGCTTCGTTTTTAAAGGCCAAGGCTCGTCTTTTCCGACCCTGGCCTCTTCCGTTTTGCCTGCAACAGGCGGGGGAGAGACCAGATTGAAAGACGGCATTGGCCTTTTGCATATGTTGTGACAGTGAGCATCGCGTGAGCGAGAGTTTTTACAGTAAGCATTTTGACAGTAAGGAGGTGCGCTAGAGGTGTTTGACAGACTGCAAGCCATGGAAGACCGTTACGAGCACCTGAGTGCTTTGCTTTGCGATCCCGACGTGATCAGCGACACCGACAAACTCCGCCAGTATTCCAAGGAGCAGTCCGATATGGCGGAGACCGTGGAAATGTACCGGCAGTACCGGGACGTCACGCAACAGCTGCAAGAGGCCAAGTCGATGTTGTCGGAGAAACTGGACGACGACATGAAGGAATTTGTGAAATCGGAGATCGATTTGTTGAGCGAACGGCTCGGAGAAATTCAGGAGCAGCTGCAGATTCTGCTGCTTCCGAAAGACCCCAACGACGATAAAAGCGTGTTTGTCGAGGTTCGGTCTGCCGCAGGCGGAGAAGAGGCCGCTTTGTTTGCCGCGCAGCTTTTGCGCATGTACATGCGTTACGCGGAACGGTCCGGGTGGAAGACGGAGGTCATCGACACCCACTATACCGACATCGGCGGCTTGAAAGAAGCTACGCTGTCCATCCAAGGCCGCGGCGCCTACAGCAAGCTGAAGTTCGAAAGCGGCACGCACCGCGTGCAGCGGGTGCCAGTGACGGAATCTGGCGGGCGCATCCACACGTCGACGGCGACTGTGGCCGTGCTGCCTGAGGTGGAGGACATCCAGATCGAGATCCACGAAAAGGACATCCGCATCGACACCTTCTGTTCCACCGGGCCCGGCGGCCAAAGCGTCAATACCACGCAATCGGCAGTGCGCATCACGCACATGCCCACGGGTATTGTCGTGTCGTGTCAGGACGAAAAGTCGCAGCTGAAGAACCGCGATAAGGCGATGCGCGTGCTGCGGGCTCGGCTGTTTGAGAAGTACGAGATGGAGCAGCAGCAGGAACTCGCGGCCAACCGCAAGAGCCAGGTAGGCACAGGCGATCGCAGCGAACGCATCCGCACGTACAACTTTCCGCAAAGCCGGGTGACGGACCATCGCATTGGGTTGACCTTGCACCGGCTGGAAGCGGTGCTCGACGGCGACCTGGAAGAAATCATCCAAGGGTTGATTGTCGCAGACCGGGCGCAGATGCTGCAAGCAGCGGAGGCATAAGCCGCCATGGACGGACAAGGCAATGCGATGAATGTGCCCGCTGGGACCGGGGCGAATGGGACTGCGATGAATGGGGCCAGGACGGTGATTCAAGCGCTGCGCTGGGCCCAGGAACAGTGGTTGCGCGAGGCTCCAACGGCGGGGGATTCCAGTGAGACCGCCCGCTTGAGGGATGTGGCTCATTTCGAGGCGGAAGTGCTGTTTATGCACGCTTCGGGTTGGACGCGCACCCAGCTCGTCACCTCGCTTCAAGAACCCGTGCCAGAGGGCATTATGGAGCGGTTTGAACCGGCCGTGAAACAACGACTGGAACGGATTCCCCTGCAGTACATCACGGGGGAAGCTTTTTTTTATGGGCGGGCATTTGCCGTAAGACCGGGGTGCCTGATTCCCCGCCCGGAAACCGAAGTGCTCGTCGACGAAGCGGCAAAGTGGGTCAATGCGCTGTGCCCGGACGCCGCGATCCTTGACGTGGGAACGGGCAGCGGCGCCATTGCGGTGACTATGCAGCTCGAATGCCCACAATCTGCGGTCTACGCGGTCGACATCTCGGCGGACGCGCTGGCCATTGCGAAGGACAACAGCGACCGTCTGCAGGCACCGGTGCGTTTTATCCAAGGTGACGGCTTCCGGCTGCTGCAAGACCTGGCCATCCGCCAAGCGGACGAACTTCCGCTTTTGAACGTAGTGGTGAGCAATCCGCCTTATATCCCGTCGGCTGACGTCTTGGCCTTGGACGAAGAGGTGCGTGGACACGAACCGCGATTGGCTCTGGACGGCGGTCAGGACGGGTTGGATTTTTACCGCGCGATCGCGTCGGTTGGAGACACCGCCTTTTGCCCCGGGCCTGCTGCAGTGTTTTTGGAAGTGGGCATGGGGCAGGCCAAGGACGTCATCGGGTTGTTTGAAGAGGATTCCAACGCCAAGTGGGCGCGTTGGGAGTTTGACGCGGTTGCGGATTTGCGCGGTATCGAACGAGTGGTGCGGGGCCGTCGGCGAGCCTAGAGCTGCGGTTGTAAGGGGCTGCGCTTTGCTCTGCGCGTTGGGTGTTGCCCGCCCCAGCCCCATGTCTTGACTTTAATTTTTCGAACGAAACGGTGCCTGCCGTCTAAACCTATCATTTGCTGGCCATACTGTTTGCTAGAAATGATAGGAGGCGTAGACAATGGCACTGAAGCGCTTGTTTATTTTTCTGTTCGCGATCGCATTGGTGGTGGGAGTAGGCCGCTGGGCCATGGGAGTTCCGGCGGGAGGCGCAGGCAAGACTCAGGCGTCGTACAACATCGCTGTACCTCATGACGCTCCAATTCCCAAGCAAGCCCTCAGGCTTCGCATCATCGCCAACAGCGACAGCACAGCCGATCAGAATACCAAGCGCGCAGTTCGCGACGCCATTGTCCTAAAGGTGGCTGGACTGTTGAAGAACGCCAAGACACCGAGCCAAGCGCGGGCGATCGTCAGAAGCGACTTGCCGCAACTGCGCACGATTGCGCTGGACGTCGTCCGCAAACGCGGCTACACCTATCCGGTTACGGCAAACGTTGGGATCGTCCCGTTTCCTACTAAAATCTACGGGAATCAGGTTTACCCGGCCGGAAACTACGAAGCCTTGCGCATCGTACTCGGGCAAGGCAAAGGCCAAAACTGGTGGTGCGTGCTGTTTCCACCCCTGTGCTTCATCGACATTGCCGATGGCGACGCAGTCCCGAATACCGGCGGCTTCCCCGATTTTCCGCCGCTTGAAACGGTGCAGGTCCCGAATGGTTCCGGCGGCACCACCGAAGTCGCAGTGCGGTTGGCGACACTTGATTATGGGGAAGAGTTGTGGAAATCTGTAAAGAACATGGTCAACTGACTCCCGCCTAAGCTGCGCATAGAGGCGGGAGCTTGCCACTCCCCGGAAGTGCAAACGATTCTTTCGAATCTCCTTCCTTCGCTTGCGAGGTGGGGTGACATCAGGGCAGGTTGACAACCACCCGGCTACACAGGGCTT
>NZ_JAJFNK010000159.1 GCF_021739485.1 Alicyclobacillus tolerans | reverse complement strand
AGTTATCCACAGTCCCGGGATCCCAGGCACAGCAACGGATTCCGGGATTTCGTATATCTACGACTGTCGAAGCCGAGTCCATGGTCCCACCGGGACCGCCCTTTGGATCTTGGTTGTCGTTGTCTTGTTCGGCCTCGTTCTTTGCCATGATGATCCACTCATTGATTTGACTAAGCACATCCGGTCCTAGGCGCTTGCGAAAGTGAGTCATGAGAGGCAGGTCAAAGGGAGGCTGGAAGCCTGGCAGGCCAATCATGTACTGCATATACGGATTCTCCGTGATGTTCTCCACCGTATCCCGGCGATTAGTTCCTAGCTTCTCCTGAATGAGTAATACCCAAGGCCATTCGGATAGAAGCCGCCGTCTCGTCCCCATCGGAGATGGCTTGAACAGTTTGGCGTACTCGTCTTCGATGATTTGTGACCAAGGCATAAGGAGAGCGAGTTGGCACCGACAGTTGTTTTCATTCAAACGCCCCTCAAAGGGAAGAAAGAATTCGTGTGGGAGAAGGATCCGATTCTCACCTTTTCGATGCACACCCGGCACCTCCATGTGCAAGGTTTTTTCTCAGATTCTTTTGAAGCCCGTACACATAGTTTACTTCAAAAAATCCTTGCCACGACAGGTTTTTTTGGTTGTTCAGCAGGCCCTAGTACTACAGCGAAAGTTATGAACTACCTGTCGATCTAAGTGCGACTAGCGCTCGCTTTCTGTGCGATAGATACGCGATTCTGTTCCGCTTAAGGTGATATTGGATTTCATCGAGAGCTTTACGGAACCGTCGGTGATCTTCCGTTAAGCAGGCCACAATGAGCTGTTTAGCCATCGGCATGGTTAGTACAACTGCCGTTTTTTTTAAAGCGCATACGCAGTATTTGGGTAAAGAGATGCGCCATCATTACGAACAACATGTGTCTGTGCCACGCCTTATAAGACCTTGCTTCCACGTGGCCCATGCCTAGATGGCTTTTACATTCCTCAAAGCACTGTTCAATTGGCCAACGCATGGTGGCTACTCGGTTCAACACTTCCATCGGGTGTATCTTCAGGCGCGTTACAGAGGGAATATTTGATTCTGCCATTGGCATAGCGACGGATATATAGCTATACAGCCTCTTGAGGAATCACATAGTTTCTATAAGGAGCCATTCCTGTAATGAATTAATTTCGGGTTTGAAACAAAAAGAGCGCCTCCTGTATGCTGGGTTCCGAATGGT
>NZ_JAJFNK010000158.1 GCF_021739485.1 Alicyclobacillus tolerans | reverse complement strand
AACGAGTGGCTGCGATTAAACGGAATACGTGGCCGCTATTTTTCGGAATGGGTGGCTCTTTTCGGTCGGAATACGCAGGCAAAAGGGGAAACTTGAACGTTTCTAGCAGTCTGTGATATGCAGGATTCGCAGTCAAAATTTCTCCGTCGAGTGAAAGTAAAGCGGTTGCAGTTGATGTATTTTGCCAGAGTCGTTTAACGGTTTGCAGTTCCCACCAACTGAATTGATTTCCTGTTTTTTCAGTATCAAACTCTTCGTCTGAACCCATAACTTGATTCTTACCTACACGCTTTGAACGTAATAGTGCTCTATCTGCCTCATAGGCTGTCGACATCGTAAGATCGCCAAATGCCCATCCGATCGACACTGTAACTAGAGAAGAACATTGCGGTAAATCTATGGTCTGCATCGTAACTTGTCCATAAATCTTGTGTGCTAAGTTTCTTGCCTCAGATACGGATATATCGGATACCCGAACTGTAAATTCATCCCCACCTGGTCGAACCACAACAGCCTTATTCTCTCGACACGCAAATTCAATACGGTGAGTAACGGTTCTTAGGACTTCATCTCCTGCTTTGTGGCCCCATAGGTCATTGAAAGGTTTGAAATCATCAATATCGATTGTAATGACTGCACCATGTCGTGTTGCATTCTCCTTCATCCATGGTTCTAGTCCGTAACGAGTTAACGCCCCTGTGAGAGCATCATGGTGAGCTTGCCTCTGCATGGTTTCATTTACCTGGGCTCTATGACTTCGGAAAACACTATAAACACCGATAAAGATTCCAAGGATAACGATCCGAATAGTATCCTGTACTACGTCGGTGTTCGAATACAAACTGCGAAACCAAACGGTCAAAACAAGAAGAGTGGCGGATATAAGTAACAACAATACAATGGGCTGTCTCTTAAGTTTGATTCTTAATTCATAACTAATTGCTGCGTAGGCTACCAGTGTAACCCCTCCAACAACGAGGGGAACATTCTGGCTGAATAAAACACTTTGGAGTTCCCATGCCAAAATAAACGACACCGTCGCTAAAATTGCAGTTTTTTTTGGTTGCCATAACCATAAATCAGTGACAGCAATCGCATAAATCATCCAAGGGAGATCGATGTGACTATAATTACCTGTCAACTTACTCCCACCTATGCTGCGCATAGAGGCGGGAGCTTGCCACTCCCCGGAAGTGCAAACGATTCTTTCGAATCTCCTTCCTTCGCT
>NZ_JAJFNK010000157.1 GCF_021739485.1 Alicyclobacillus tolerans | reverse complement strand
AATACGAGTTGACCGATTCCCGTTATAATCAAGGGATAAATCAGCCCCAACAGGACGACGGATACCACCAGGAACCTTAGAGAGCGCCATAGGTTTACCATTTTCATCGCTCCTTAAATATTTGCCCATCCCAGCGCTGTAATGATCAAGTCAATCAGCTTGATGCCGACAAACGGCGCAATCACGCCTCCGACTCCGTAGATGAGAAT
The DNA here is from genome assembly GCF_021739485.1 of Alicyclobacillus tolerans. Lineage (GTDB taxonomy): Bacteria > Bacillota > Bacilli > Alicyclobacillales > Alicyclobacillaceae > Alicyclobacillus_K > Alicyclobacillus_K tolerans_A. Next base: position 1,023 of record NZ_JAJFNK010000157.1, on the reverse strand, counting down.
GTTTCTCATCAACATCGCCGTCGCAGTCATCGGGCGGTACTTGACCCCTTTCATGGCGAGCGGGATCAACAGCGGAATAATAATGGCGTTGAAGATCAACGCAGATAAAATGGCGCTGCGCGGGCTGGTCAGGTGCATGATGTTCAAAGCCTGCAGCTGCGGAATCATAATCAGGAACATCGCCGGAACAATCGCGAAGTACTTCGCCACGTCGTTGGCAATCGAGAACGTAGTAATGGCTCCGCGTGTAATCAGCAGCTGTTTGCCAATCGAGACCACTTCAATCAGTTTGGTGGGGTCCGAATCCAAATCGACCATGTTCCCGGCTTCCTTCGCGGCCGGCGTACCGGTGTTCATGGCCAGACCGACGTCAGCTTGCGCCAGGGCCGGAGCATCGTTCGTCCCGTCTCCGGACATGGCGACGAGCTTTCCCTGAGCCTGTTCGTCTTTAATCAAGCGCATCTTGTCTTCCGGTTTGGCCTCTGCGATGAAGTCATCCACGCCGGCTTCTTTGGCAATGGTCGCAGCGGTCAACGGATTGTCGCCCGTGCACATCACCGTTTTGATGCCCATCTTCCGCAGTTCCTCAAACCGTTCCCGCATGCCGGGTTTGACAATATCCTTGAGGTAAATCAACCCGTAAACCTCTGCACCTTTGATGACAGCAAGCGGCGTACCGCCTTCCACTGCAATTCGGTGGGTTTTGTCCTCTAAGTCGCTGGGCACCGTTCCGCCTTGTTGCGTTACGTGCTGGCGAATGGCGTCCACGGCTCCCTTTCGCACCACCGTGCCATCTGGCAGATCCAATCCACTCATGCGGGTGTCGGCACTGAATTCGACATTCTTGGCATCGTTAAAGTTTTCCCGGACGAAAGAAACGCCTTTCTCCTTGCCCAAGTCAACGACCGAGCGCCCTTCTGGGGTTTCGTCGAACAAAGACGACAGCACGGCCACTTCGATGAGAGACTTTTCGTCGTGGGAGCCCACCGGAATGAACTCGCTGGCTAAGCGATTGCCGATGGT
>NZ_JAJFNK010000156.1 GCF_021739485.1 Alicyclobacillus tolerans | reverse complement strand
GTGGGCTGTTCCTTTGACGTTTGGACAAAAGGACGCCACATTTTGAAAATCGAGCCAAGTGAGGATGCACCGGCTAACGGTATTTCAACGTGTGTCAAAGGGAAGTTTGGCTGGGACTTCGTGAACAGTGAAGAACGGTTGACGAAGCCGTTGATTCGTCGAGGTGATGCGTTTTATGAGTCGACTTGGGATGAGGCTTTGGACCTGATTGCGGAGAAATTCCAGACGATTAAACGCGAGTATGGGCCAGATTCATTAGGGTTCATTTCCTCATCCAAGGTGACCAATGAGGAAAATTACTTGATGCAGAAGTTGGCCCGGTCTGTCATCGGAACGAACAACGTCGACAACTGTTCACGGTATTGCCAGTCTCCGGCAACAGACGGACTGATGCGAACAGTCGGAATTGGCGGCGATGCAGGGACCATTCAAGACATTGCAAAAGCGGGACTGGTGATGATTGTTGGTGCTAATCCTGCAGAGGCGCATCCAGTGTTAGCTACGAGAGTCAAACGGGCACACAAATTAAATGGGCAAAAGCTCATGGTCGTGGATCTACGCAAGCACGAAATGGCAGAGCGGGCTGACTTGTTCATTCGACCAAATCAGGGAACCGATCACGTTTGGCTGTCTGCTGTGACGAAATACATCGTTGATCAAAATTGGCATGATGCGAAATTCTTAAGTGAGAAAGTCACGGGATTTGACGACTACCTGCACTCTCTTGAACCCTATACCCTCGATTACGCGGAGCAAGTTACCGGTATATCGAGAGAAGAACTCATTCAAATGGCGACCATGATTCACGAAGCAGACGGTGTCGCTGTCTTATGGGCGATGGGCGTGACGCAACACTGTGGAGGCAGTGAAACCAGTGGCGCAATTAGTGATTTGCTGCTCGTGACAGGAAACTTTGCTAGACCGGGTGCAGGTGCGTTCCCGCTTCGTGGTCACAACAACGTGCAAGGAGCTTGCGATTTTGGCACGCTGCCAAACTGGCTGCCCGGGTATCAACTCGTGAGCGATGAGACCGTACGTACGAAGTTTGAAAAGGCGTGGGGGACTCCCCTCTCTGGAGTTCCTGGCATGGACAATCAATGGATGTTGAATGCCATTTTAGAGGGGAAACTCCATGGAATGTATCTGATGGGTGAAGATATGGCGTGGGTCGATACGAACGCCAACCACGTTCATGAGGCACTGAGTCACCTTGATTTCTTTGTTGTGCAAGACATGTTTTTGACCAAAACCGCCCAATTCGCCGACGTGATTCTTCCCGCCAGCCCGAG
>NZ_JAJFNK010000155.1 GCF_021739485.1 Alicyclobacillus tolerans | reverse complement strand
CACAACTGCGGTACCCAAATAGCTCAAGAATCATCTGCTGTTGTTTAAAGCGAGTCACCTTGCTAACGGAACTCAGATCAGCCACTTCTGTGTTGTTGAAATGTTGCTTCAAAATGTATTGAAGGTCTTCCCCTGTTTCACGGACGTCGAATGTGAAAAACAAATGCTTGGCCTTGAAATAACCGAGTTGCAGCACAAAATAAGCCTTGGATTTGATAGAATGCAGTCCTTGCACCAACTCTTTCTCGGGTTGGGAGAGTGAAAAATATTGACAACGGTCCTCATATGTAAAACGTGGTCTACCAAAAATCGCTGTTAATTCATCCTCACCCAGAATGTTTAACCGTTTTTGCTGGATTTCTGTTTTTTCAACAACCATGATTTCTCCATTCCCCACAATTATCTCTTTCAAAAAGTACACTTTTTGAAAGGGCCTATCTGTCGGTATTCTTGCATGTCATAACTATAACATAATTAAATTTGAAACATGTCAGTTAAGTTGTATATATTTTGAAATGGAAATATAATAGAAAAGGTATTTTGCTCGAATACAGTTCGTGCATCTACACAGATTCTCCATGTAATCCCGAAAGGTGGAGGATATCCATGAGAACTTTTTTTTACGCCAGAGTCAGTAGTAAGGACCAGTCGTTAGAAAGACAACTTTCGGCCGCCAAAGAGATTGGCATTGAGGAAGAGTACATATTCGTAGACAAGGCAAGCGGTAAGGATTTCCAAAGACCGGAGTACCAATTGATGAAACGGATGCTTCGGAATGGAGATGCTTTATATGTTAAGTCCCTGGATCGATTGGGACGTAATAAACAAATGATTTTGGACGAGTGGCAGGAATTGATCAAAGTCAAAGAAGTCGATATCGCCGTTTTAGATATGCCGCTTCTTGACACCACGAAATATAAAAATCTGAACGGCATTGAGACCTTGGTCTCGGATTTAATCCTGCAATTATTGAGCTATATGGCTGAAGATGAGCGCAAAAGAATACGGGAAAGGCAAGAAGAAGGAATTCGAGTAGCCGTTCAGAAGGGGGTCAAATTTGGGAGAAAGAAGTTCGAGATTGACGACACCTTTAAATCCGTCTATCCCGAGTGGAAACAAAATAAAATCACAGCTGTAGAAGCTATGAAAAGAGTGGGGATGAAAAGCAATACCTTCTACAGAAGGGTTAAAGAGTACGAGGCGAATATTTAACTGTTAACGACCACTCTTAATCGGGCGATAGATATACGATGAATTAGAAAACCTGGAATGAACCTTTTCGGGGGGATGGGCAAAAACACCC
>NZ_JAJFNK010000154.1 GCF_021739485.1 Alicyclobacillus tolerans | reverse complement strand
TGGTACTAAGTCAATAGAATGGACACCCTAAACAGAGAATTTTTAAGTCTTAATATTCTGATACGGACCTACTCAGCTTGCTTCAGCCTGTTGCGTATGGAAATATCTTCTTTCATGCTCGACCGGTGATAGAAAGCCGATGGACGAGTGGACACGTTCACGGTTGTACCAGATTTCGATGTACTCGAAAAGCCGCTGTATCGCTTGCTTACGCGTTTTGAACTTTTCCAGATAGACGAGTTCACGCTTGATGATGCTGTGAAACGACTCGATACACGCATTATCGAAGCAGTTGCCTTTGCGACTCATGCTCCCGACCATCTCGTATTCTTGCATCTTGTTCTGGTAGTCGTGAGAGGCGTATTGGCTGCCGCGGTCTGAATGGTGCAACACAGAGCCTACGGGGCTTTGACGCTTAAAAGCTTGTTCCAGCGCCGTGATGCACAATTCTTTCGTCATTCGTGCATCGGCATGCCAGCCCACGATTTTCCGACTGTACAAGTCCATTAGGCTGGCCAAGTAGACCCAGCCCTCATCCGTCGGAATGTAGGTAATGTCCGACATGTACACCTGGTTGGGCCGCTCTGCAACGAATGTCTGGTTCAGCACATTCTCCTGTACCGGATAGTTGTGGTTCGAGTACGTGGTCGCCTTATATTTGCGAACCGTACGGCTGCGAAGTTCGTTCTCTCGCATGATTTTAGCCACCATCTTCTGGGACACCCGCTCACCATCTTCTCTGCGCAGGATTTGCGTGATTTTAGGGCTGCCATAAAGTCGACGGGACTTCACAAATATCTGGTGAATCCGCTTCGTGATTCGTTTTCGGCGTTTGGAACGCTCACTCTCCGGGCGCCGGCGCCACGCGTAATACCCGCTCCGAGATACATCCAACATCTTGCACATCTTCTCAACCGAAAATTTGGAGCGGTATCTGTGGATGAATTGGTACCTTACTTCCGGTCGTTCATGAAGATGCGCGCCGCTTTTTTTAAGATGGCATTCTCCTCGCGTAGCTCACGATTCTCCCGTTCAAGATCCCGCAGGGCCTTCGCATCCGGCTTGAGGTTCCCGCTGCCAACGAACGGGGTAGACGGATCCTCCTTGAACTTCGACATCCAGCCGTACAACGTCTTTTGGGATACGCCTAGTTCACGAGCGACTTGGCTCGCTGGCTTTCCACTCTCCGAAACCAATTGAACTGCATGCAGTTTGAATTCCTTGTCATATTGCTTCATCACGTGGCCACCTCAAATCGCCTTATTCTTACATTCTCGATTCGTTGTGTCCACTCTTTGAGCCTAACACCA
>NZ_JAJFNK010000153.1 GCF_021739485.1 Alicyclobacillus tolerans | reverse complement strand
CCCTGTAGAATCGTAGTCCTACGAGGTTGAAAATGCTGTCGAACCTGGGACGTCATCACCGAAAGTGCGCAAGAACCATATAATTGACCCAGATGGCCGGAATGAAAATGACCCACCCTAAGCGAATATCTCTCTTCAAACCTTGGCGAGTGCAGAAGGGAGAAATCCAATGCTAAAGGGTGGATCACTATTGAACTTACAAGAATTGAAGCTAGAAGGAAAGGGTCTGAGAGAAATTGCTAGAATCTCTGGTTTCTCTCGAAATACGGTTCGTAAGTATTTGCGTGACGGATGTACACACGAACCCGCTCCACGCCCGAAAAAAGGGTCCAAGTTGGAACCTTATAAGCCGGCGATTGACCGATGGATGAAGGACGGTCTATTCAATTGCCAGGTCATGCTGCAGCGACTTCGGGAGATGGGTTACTCCGGGGGAAAAACCGGATGTACGCCATACGGCGGATTCCGAAATCTACATGTACCCGGCTGGAACTGATAACCAGTTGCTGTGCGTGTTCTCGAAATCAAGTTCGGGTACAGTCGACAAGACGGTCAATCATATCTCTGTATTTTGGCCGCAGGGTACAGTCGATATCATGGCTACTACCCAGCCTTCGCCATCCGTTGTAATCGACAACGCTCCCGGTAACGTCGGAAGTCTTTTTACATTCGCAATCCAAAATGCGCCGAGGGGTTATCGGTTGGTGGAACTTGAGTGGCTACCGAGTTCAGGAAACGCAGTCGTCGATACGTATGATCAAGCCGTGAGCAACGGACACACTGCCGGCAGCAATCCAGGATTCAATATCGGTGGAGATGGACAAACGTTGGGATTCATTTACCCGTCTTCAATGAGGGGAGAGACGGGTACGGTACGAATCGTTTACCAGGCGACGTCGTAGGCGGCAATGATCGGGAATAGTGCCACCATCACATTGAAATAACAATTTCCGAATGAGTCTCTGGCGTTGTCTAATGATGATGGTGTGGGAATCAGCACGCTACTGGCAAACCCTTATAGCCCCTACTTGGCACCCACGTGGTGCCAGATTTCTTTAATGTAGCTTTAATGTTCTGTGGTTAGAGTGAATCTCAGGAGGGGTAGCACTTGTGGCTACCATCGCAGTGGGCGGAGGCGGAGCCGCTGTATTAAAATCGAGAAGGTGTATTCGATGACCGCATTTCTGACGGTGGCAGTGTTTGTCTCTGGAATGATGTTTCTGAACTGGCGGTTTAAAAGTGAGCGTCAAATAGAACACACCTCGTTCTGAGATTCTGCGAGAGGGATAATAACCCTAATCGATTCCGGAGGGG
>NZ_JAJFNK010000152.1 GCF_021739485.1 Alicyclobacillus tolerans | reverse complement strand
ACTATCGGTCAAGAGCTTTCGCGGCATATCCTCACTTCGTTCCGGTATTCCACGCTCTCTTGACCTCAAGGAGATTGTTCACATGCATGACCCCGTTCTCTCACTGTTCACTGAGTCTCTTGGTATCGAAGAGCCATGGTATGTCTCGTCTGTCGAGTTCAGTCGTGAGCAGAAACGATTAGACATTCAACTCGAGTATCGCAAAAACGTACAGTTTCCCTGCCCCCAGTGTGGTGGTACCAATACGGACATTTACGACCGTCAGGACCACTCATGGCGTCACGTAAACTATTTTGAACATCAGACACATCTTCATACGAAGGTTCCTCGCGTATGGTGTCATGATTGTTCACGTGACAGTAATGGCGTCCGTCTGGTGGATGTTCCATGGACGAGAAAGATGAGTCACTTTACCAAACTGTTCGAGGCATACGTTCTCCAACTGGCAAAAGACATGCCTGTACTCGCGATTGCCCGTCTGGTCGGCGAACGCGACAAGCGAATCTGGCGGATCATTCGCCATTACGTTGACCAAGCTCGTGCGAAGGAAGACTTCTCCAACGTCAGTCGCGTTTCCATCGATGAAACAGCTATCGCCCGTGGCCACAAGTATGTCACCGTCGTTGCCGATATCGATGAGCGCAAGGTGCTATTTGTCACACCTGGCAAGGATGCCGCTGTGGTGGATACCTTTGTTGAGGATTTTGTGAGCCACAAGGGTAACCCGGAGCAAGTAACCACGGTATCCTGTGATATGTCTCCTGCCTTTATTGCTGGGACTCAAAAGGCGTTTCCAAGTGCCGCAATTACATTTGATAAGTTTCACGTCGTCAAGGTCCTTTCTGAGGCTGTTGATACAGTCCGCAGAGAGGAGCAACGTAAACACCCAGAGTTGAAGCGCTCAAGGTATGTTTGGCTAAAGAACCCGAGCAACCTAACAACGGCCCAGGCAGAAACGCTTGGGACACTGAGTAAACAGAACCTCAAGACTGTTCGAGCTTACCACATGCTGATGAACTTCAAAGAGCTCTGGCAGCAACCAAAGGCGTTTGCCAAGCCATTCCTAGACAAGTGGTATTTCTGGGCAACTCACTCCAGGCTGAAACCAATGATTCAAGCGGCTAAAACCATCCGCCGGCATCAACAGGGTATTCTATCGTGGTTTGATACTAATGTAACAAACGGCCTCATCGAGAGCATGAACAGCTTGATCCAGGCTGCCAAGCGAAGAGCTAAAGGGTACAGAAACGTAGACAACTTTATCACTATCATCTACTTATTGCTGGGCAAACTGAAACTTCATCTACCCACTTGAAGTGAC
>NZ_JAJFNK010000151.1 GCF_021739485.1 Alicyclobacillus tolerans | reverse complement strand
GATTTTTCTGCTCCGCTGTGGGTAAGGCTTTGAGTGCTTTGTCAAATTCCCGGCGTGCATGCGACCAACAGCCGACCAGTTTGGTATTCTCGACGTCGTGGTATCCTGCATATCCATCCACGTGAAGGTACCCCTTGAATCCTCTCAAGAAATTCTTTGGATGTTCCTTACTCCGTGTCTCCTGGTAATCGTAAAGAACAATTGCTGGTCCCTCTCGGCTCGTTCGATACAACCACATGTACGACTTGGAGTCTGCTGGCCGGCCCGCTTCGTGCAGCACCTGGAGCGTTGTCTCGTCTGCGTGAAGGTACTGGCGTTTGAGCAATTCCTCATGTAACCGGTCATACAGGAGGTTTAACCACCGAGTCGCTCCTGCCACTACCCAGTTCGCCAGCGTCTGTCGTGACAAGGCCAATCCTTGTCGGTTGAACTGTTGCTCTTGCCTGTATAAAGGCATGGCCTCTACGAATTTCTTGCTCATGATATATGCCACCATGGAAGCTGACGCGAGGCTACCCGGAAATGCGGGGCGCGGCATGCGAGCTTTTACTACAGGGGGCTGAATCTCATTCTTCTCGCACGAACGACAACCGTAGATATATTGCACATGCTCGACAACTACGGTTTGGGCGGGAATATGTTTCAGTTCACGACGGGTTTCTTCACTCATCTCGTGCATGAGGTTCCCGCAGCAAGCACATTTGCGCTCGTCTTCGGACAAATGGTACTCGACTCTCTCAACGGGAAGATGCGCCAACATGGTTTCCCGTTGACCTGGTTGCTTTTTCTTACGTTCATAGGTAATGGTTTGGACTAATACGTTCTCTGCGTCCTCATCCGATTCCATTTCTGCCTCGTTGAACAGCAGGGCCTGAACCGCGTCTGACCGTTCACTCGATGACCCGAATTGCTTTTGTCGCGCCAATCGGCGCTCCTCCAATAGCAGGTTCACTTGCTGCTTTAAAGAAGCGTTCTCCTGTTCCAGAGATACGCAACGTTGTTGTAGAGTTTCGACTTGTTCAGTGACTTTCGACGATGTGTTTTCCATGCTTATTACTTCGACAGAAGGAGCGGAAACCCCTTGTCACCATTGAGTTTTTTGGCACTTTTACCTCTCGTTGCAAGAGAGCAGAGTGGCCTAAATAACTTTATTTGCTAGCACCTTCGGATGTGCCTTTCGCTGACTAAGGGATAGTCCATCCAGAAGCCAGTTTAACTCTCGACGGGTGACTGTAAGGGTTTTGCTAGAGCCTAAATCTGGCCACTCAAAACGCCCTCGTTCCAGACGTCGGTAGTAGAGCCAGAAGCCGTTATGCTGCCAGTG
>NZ_JAJFNK010000150.1 GCF_021739485.1 Alicyclobacillus tolerans | reverse complement strand
GTTAGAGTCTTATGTAGTGGTGTAAATTTAGGGGCTGGCTCTTGACGAGAAAGCCATCGAGTGCAATCTACTAAAAGTGAGGAACCAAAAGTAGAGGAGGCACATCGATGGCTTATACGGATAAGATCGCACTTTTAGAGTTGATTCGCAAGATTGGATTAGAAGATGGTGATGTGGATTTTCTGAAAGAGGGTCTACGGGTTCTTACCCAGGCGATGATGGATGCAGAGGTCAGTTCGCTGATTGGTGCTGAACGCTATGAACACACCGACAAGCGCAGCAATCGCCGTAATGGATACCGTGATCGGGAATGGGACACTCGTGTTGGAACCATTGATCTTCAGATTCCCAAGCTTCGTAAGGGGAGTTATTTTCCTTCCATCTTGGAACCCAGAAGGAAGGCAGAGAAAGCCCTTTTGTCGGTGGTGCAAGAAGCTTATGTGCATGGGGTGAGTACCCGCAAGGTGGATGAACTGGTGGAGTCGATGGGGATTCAGGGCATGAGCAAGAGCGAGGTATCTCGTATTTGCAAGGAACTGGACGAGGTAGTGCAGGGTTTCAAAAATCGCCCACTGGAAGGCACTTACCCCTATTTGTGGCTGGATGCGACCTTTCCGAAGGTTCGAGAAGGGGGACGTGTTCAAGGTATGGCATTTGTCATTGGAATTGGCGTAAAGTCCACTGGAGAGCGGGAGGTGCTGGGATTTGACATTGGAACCAGTGAGGACGGAGCGTTCTGGCTGACTTTCATCCGTAGCCTGATTTCTCGTGGTTTACGTGGCGTGCAGTTGGTGATTAGTGATGCTCATGAAGGACTGCGCAATGCGATCGATTCGGCTTTAACGGGAGCGACTTGGCAGAGGTGCCGAGTTCATACCATGCGTAACATCCTCAGTCAGGTGCCCAGGGCGTCACAGTCGATGGTCTCGTCTGTTGTCCGAACGATCTTTGCCCAACCCACACAGGCGGCGGCGAAACACCAGCTTGCGGTTGTGGTACAGCAACTACAGAACAAGTTTCCCAAGGCGATGGATGTCTTGGAACGGGCAGAGGAAGACGTACTGGCGTACATGGCATTCCCAAAGGAGCACTGGAAGCAAATTTGCTCCACAAACCCGCTGGAGCGTCTGAATCGTGAACTTCGCAGACGCTTCGATGTGGTTGGGATCTTCCCGAACAGAGACTCCGTAATTCGCTTAGGCGGGGCGATCTTGCAGGAACAAAACGATGAATGGATCGTTGCAAGACGCTACTTCAGCAAAGAGACCATGGCGAAACTTACAGGCACTGCCGAACAGGAATTACTGGCGCCAACGTCAGTTTTGCATAAATAACCCACACTAAGTGGTTGCACTCAAATTTACACCACTTGACGGGACACTACC
>NZ_JAJFNK010000014.1 GCF_021739485.1 Alicyclobacillus tolerans | reverse complement strand
GCTTTTGGACAACGAATCCGTCAATTTCGAGACAATTGACACCGTCAACTTTTGGACACTGTGCTCTAGCAGTAACATCACATTATAAGCCGATTCGATTTTTAAAGCCTTTTAATTATCACTTTGCTGTACACAAGTACTGCTTGTCAATTGGTTTTGATGCTAAAGTCCATGCTTGGCCTAGTGAAAATGGAATTGGAGCTGTGGCTACTTTTGAGGATGGGAAGCAATTGTGGTTTGCACCTTCCTCAGAACCCATTCACTGGCCATTTGACGTCGAACACTGATAATGGATATCGATGTCAATCTCGCTGGTTAACATCTGTTTATGCCGTGGACTGAAGATGGCGTGATTTTAGAGTGGAGCGGACCAAATGTACTAGAATTTATTTCCGCAATTATTCAACACCATACCCGACCAAAACCGCCTCCAAGATCCTGGGTAGCTATGGTGGAGGTCGTGGTTGTGAACTAGCACGGCTCGCCTCCACCAATGAAACCACGACCACACCGTGGTTTGAAAAACCCGGTCTCCATGCGGAGGCTGGGTTTTGTCTAGGACGCTCAGTATGGATGGTATCTTTAAGCGTATAATGCGAGTTTAATCGACAGTGGACCAGGTCCGAACACAAGTACAAAGCTCTCAGTTCCTTTTCGGGAGTAAGGGCTTATACACGTAAACTTATAACTTTTCTTTGGTGTCAACTTTTTTGTTGTCGCTTTGGATCTTTCGCATCTTTTCCAGTAGTTCTTGCTTTTTGTCTTTTGCACCTAGCTGGTCATGCCCATTTTGAGTTCCCTCAAAAATATTGCGTTTTCTGCTGCCTGGTACATTACCAAGTGAATTGGGTGGACGTTTGCGGTTCTCTGCTCTCGGCATTTTGTAGGACTCCTCAGTAAATATAACTGTTACACAACTATGACTTGCACGACTTGCATTGTCAAACCCCTGGTGGCGCAATTATCTCACTTGGTCCTTACAGCAGCAAAATTTCACGACTTAGCCTATGGGCAATGTTGGCTCCCGTGGATCAGAATCAAGACCGCTCAAGGAACACAAAGGCATCTCTCAGGAAGCGAATTAGTGAAGCAGAATTAACACCAGAAGAGTATTCGATGACGGTTTCATGTGGCCATTTCTGCCGGAACTAAACTGGCCATTGACAACCGCAAAGTCGTTCTTCTAACAAACTTCCAACACCGCGGCTGGCAGGCGACAAGTGAACTCCCACCCATCTGTATCTCACTCAGGAGTGAGTGACTGCCAAAGGGAAAGAGGTTTTGAGGTGATTTTGAAAAATTCAACTTACCTTGGGGAAAGGGAGGGTGATTTCAATGAACATTAGCGGAATTTCGTCTAACACTATGGCACAGCAGATCCAGCAGTCGCAACATGCGGGACAACGTCAGTCAATGCAACCTTCTTCTTCACCGGACGGTGATGGAGACCATGGAGTCGAGCCACACAAAGGTCAACACATCAATGCGTTAGCCTAAGAACCAAAGATTTGAAACTTATGCCCTATCATCAATAACGATTCAGATGGATGCCAAGAGATCGCACATCTGGGTTCCTCTTGGGTAGATGGACAGGCAGCGGTGCGCCGCTGCCTTTTTCACTCGAATTGAATGACTAAAAGGGTTCTATGAAATGACAGCCAAGCTGGATCAAGATGCTGTAAAACTTAAGAGTTTTGATTTGATGCGGCACTCCGCCAACTAATCTGTTTCATATTGTGGAACTAGGGTTGGCATAAAACTAATCTCTGCGTACGAATTTAATTTTCCAGGGTTCAAAAGCAAGTCAGGAGAAAACACAGCCCCTAATCCAACTATTCCTGCTCCTAACAGAGGAAATGGTATTCCGGGTTCAGAAGTTGGAGTCTCAATATCCATATCACCTTTATGACGCGTAAAACTTTCCTTAACTTTATCAAAATACTCTGTAAGGGTCACGCTGCCGCTAAGGACAAGGTGAGCTGGGTTGTAAATAGATGCCAACATTGCGAGCAATTCTCCCACCTTGGCGGCTCGATAGTATAAAATCTCTCGAAGGCCTGCGTCAGAGCTACTGAGCTCAATGATAGATTCAATTGATGAAAACTTTGACTGCGGTCTCATACGCCGAACTTCTTCCAATAAAGCACGATCGGACAGGACGGATGTCATGCACCCTCGTAGGCCACACGAGCACATGGGTCCTGAATCTTGCCACGGACTGTGTTCTAGGAACCCCGCAAGACCAGTGCTCCCACGAACGATGTCACTGTCGACGACGAGTCCCATACCAATTGTACTGCCAATATTAACGAGTAATAGTGAATCATTCGTGGATAGAGGGTGGTGATACGTGTACTCCGCCAAAGCCATCGCATAAACATTTGTATCTACGATTGCTCGAACCTTTAACTTTTGTTCTAGTAGCAAGCCCAAAGGAACGCCATGCCAGTCAAACATGTTGTGGCCGATCACGACACTCTGTTTGGAATTCACTTGAGCATTCAGTGTGATACTGACGGCAAGGAGGATACGCTCGTACTGCACAACAGACTTTGTAATTTGCTCTGCGATAAAATCCACGATAGTCTCTGGAGACGTTGTGGTTCGGTTGTGTCGAGTGTGCACAAAGACCTGCCCTTGTAGATTTATGAGTCCAATGTCAATCCACAGAGCTCCAAGATGAATGGCAGCAACACAATATATAGATGGGTTCAATGCAATAGGCACAGGTCTTCTCCCAACTCTTGGTGAAGCGAACCCTTCCTGTTGAATGACTAAACCGGCCTGTAAGCACTCACTAATAATCCTCGAGACGCTTCCTTGGGTCAAATTCATCTCTTGTGCTATTTTAAATTGAGGCGTATTTCCATTTCGGAAAAGAAAGCGCAAAAGTCTTGCTCTGTTTGTCGAACGTATCGTTTCGATATCAGCGCGTACCATATCCGTATTGTTTTACCCTCCTTTGGTGGCGGTGGTTACCTAATATATACCAGATAAAGCCTATATTCGTCCTCATTGTATACGAGATATTCCCGCGTTTATTTTACGTTAATTACTTGTCGAAAGAAATAAAGACGTATTAGACTACATGTAATATGATTGAAAAGAGAGTCTTACATGATACACCACACAGTATTCAAGTATAAACTAATATAACAGAATGTTACATATTCTGTTTCGGAGGCCTTAAACTCATGGAAAAGTTTTTGGGGTACATGCGTGAAGACGGGCGTATTGGCGTACGCAATGTGGTAGGAGTCATTTCGACGATGGACAACGTCAATCCTCTAGTGAGGGCCATCTGTGCTAACGTTATTACTACCCTTCCGATTACAACGCTGTTTGGGCGGGGGCAGTTTGGGTACGACCGAAAAATTACGGAGCGAACGTTGATTGGTTTGGGAAAGAACCCAAACGTAGGCGCTTGTCTGGTAGTTGGGTTGGAGCGAACCACCACCGACCTTGTCGCTCAAGGGATTTCATTGTCCGGAAAACCGGTTGAGACCTTGGTCTTACAGGAAACGGACGGAACGGTGGATGCAATGGCCATTGGCATCCGGCTTGCCCAGAAACTGGCGATCCAGTTGTCCAGCTTTCGTCGGCAGTGGTTTCCTATTTCTCATCTTTCCATTGGGCTGCAGTGTGGAGGCTCAGACACCACATCAGGTGTAGCCGCCAATCCAAGCGTGGGTTGGGTGGTGGATTATTTAATTGACCGAGGGGGTTCTGCCGTCATTGCGGAGACGGCTGAATTTATGGGGGCGGAAAACGTGTTTGCAGACCGGGCTGTGAACGACCGCGTCCGTCAAGAGATTCTCCAAGTGGTAAGTGCACACGAAGCCAGGGTACTACAGAGAGGCTACGATATCCGCGGCACGAATCCGTCACCTGATAACATCCGGGGAGGCCTGACGACTATTGAAGAAAAATCTCTGGGTGCCCTGTCCAAATCGGGATCGCGTCCGGTGCAAGGAGTTCTTGAGTATGCAGCCTCATGGTCATCTGCCGGACTTTGGTTTATGGATACCCCATCGCCTGCGGTGGAATCCATTACCGCATTGGCAGCCGGTGGTTGTCAATTGATTTTGTTTACCACGGGTATGGGCAATCCAATTGGGTCTACGGTCGCACCGACTATTAAGATAACAGGCAACCCAGACGCCGCTGCACGGTTCGCCGACAGCACGGATGTGGACGTGAGTGATGTGATTACGCAAAGCCTCTCTCTAGAACAGGTCGGGCAGCGCTTAATGTCCCATGTGGCAGAGGTGGCAAGCGGGACATTAACGGTCAGTGAGTCTCTTTCGTTCACGGAAACAGCGATTAGCCGGTTTGAGTTCACGGTCTAGGTCCGAGCTTATTTCAAATTGATTTCGGGGAGGACTATATATGGACACCGATTTGTGGGTTTTAGCCGGGCCTTCGGCAATTGTTGGGGAGTGTCCGACTTGGGACCCTGCCAGTAATCGCCTGTATTGGGTAGACATCAAAGGACACCAAGTGCACGCGTTTGACCCCATTCGAGAAACGACAAAAACACATGATGTCGGACAGTTTGTCGGAGCACTGGCGGTACGGGCATCCGGTGGACTTGTCCTGGCTTTGCATCACGGATTCTATTCGATGGACCTTGAAAATGGAAACCTAAATTTGATTGCTCACGTGGAAGAGGACCCGGAGATTCGATTCAACGACGGAAAGTGTGACCCGGCAGGCCGGTTTTGGGCGGGAACGATGTCGATTACCGGGAAGGCCCATCAAGGGAAATTGTATTGCTTGGACACAGATGGTTCGGTTCGCGTGGCATTGTTCATTACGACTGCACGTACAGTGCATGACATAGAGGCACCAATAATGGATCCCCTGGAAGGGAGACTATTTTGTCTTTCAGAGGCAGGTATGGGAATGCCTTTATATTATTTTCAATGCTGAAATCACATGGGGTTTCTTATGAGGTTCTAGAACAAATGGGTCTGGAGTGGTAAAACATGCGCATCACTGATGTAGAAACGATTGTGTTGAGAGCAAAACTCAAAACTCCAAGTAAATCGGCCATGGGATCCACAGATGCTATGACTCAAGTATTGATCAAGGTTGAAACGAGTGAAGGTATCGAGGGATACGGAGAAACGTGGACCAATTTTCCTTCATGGGCATACGTGGAACGTCAGGCTACAATTCAGGATGGAATCAAACCGTTGTTAATTGGACGAGATGTCGAAGACCATGTGAGTCTGATTCACGATATCTTTAGGCGGCTTACTAGACCGATGTCCCAATGGGGAGCGCGAGCAATGCTCTATCAAGCACTCAGTGGAGTAGACCAGGCCGTATGGGACATTAGAGGGAAATCCGCCAAGCTTCCTGTGTGCAGTTTGTTAGGAGGTGCCCCAAAGTCGATTCCAGTTTATGCTTCCGGATTAGGGCCGGATTCTGTGGTGTCAGATGCCGAAAAGCTATTAGAACGTGGATTTCGTGCTTTTAAGTTGAGAATGGGAATGGACCTGGAAACAGATCTGCAAAACGTGATCCACCTGAGACGGGTAATCGGGGACGAATGTGACCTCATGATTGATGCAAATCAAAATTGGTCCCTTTCTGAGGTTTGGAAGGTGCTTGAAGTCTTGGAGGAACAAGCTGTTTATTGGATTGAAGAACCCGTCCCGAGTTTGGACTTTGAAGCACTTCAAAAGATCAAAGCAAAGACGAACATTCGCATTGCTTGCGGTGAGAACTACTACGGAACAGACTTCACAGCAGCCTTGAAGGCAGGCGTTATCGATATCGTTCAACCGGATGTCACGAAGTGTGGAGGAATTACCGAGATGAATTCCATTAGTCAAATGTCAAGGTACCTTTCGAGAGATTGGGCACCGCACTTCTTTGGAGGTGCAGTGGGTATGGCAGCTTCACTGCAGATCCTTGGATGGGTACCCAACAGTTTGATAATGGAATATCCCTACGACGATATGCCGCTTCGAACAGACATACTCGCTACAAAATTTGACGTGGTCAATGGAAAAGTACGTATGCCTGATTTACCAGGTCTAGGTATCGAGTTGGATCAGGAAGCTTTAAATTTCTATCGTATAAACTAAAACTCTCAAATTAAGGACATATTTAGTTGTGTTGGTTATTATAAAATAGCCATACTTGCAATTATGACACTTGACCTAGTTGTATCCCTGACCATGTATACTCTGATAAATCCTAATAAAGAAAAAATATTTATCATTTAATTGCTTTCGGAAAGAAATAAAAATATAATAAAAGCATAATTATTTGTATATTAAAATTCTAGTTTAGGGGGATTAGCGGTGTCGACACAAATGGAGACTGCTGTCGGGCAAATGGATCTGAGACCAATGTCTCGATTGCAAAAAAGGTCAGCATTATTGGTTGCTATGGGTGAATTTATCGATGGGTACGACTTATTGGTGATCGGTGCGGCGCTTATCTTTTTGGGTCCGCACTTCCACTTAAGTCCAGCTGCTACCGGACTTTTGGGCGGGGCATCATTTCTAGGGTCTATGGTTGGATTATTAATCTTTGGGGATATGTCTGACCGTTTGGGAAGACGGGCCATCTTTGTTGTAAACCTACTTTTTTTCGTCGTGTTCTCAATACTTTCCGCTTTCATAACGAATTCTTGGGAACTATTTTTAACCCGCTTTCTCGTCGGTGTTGGAATCGGTATGGATATTCCAACCAGTACAGCATATTTAGCAGAAATAGCTCCGAAAAAACAGCGTGGTGCTATCCTTGGTGCGCTGCCACAGATCATGTGGACGCTAGGGGCACTTTGCTCCACACTAATTGCCATTCCCTTGTTTAAGTGGACAGGAAATGAGGCATGGCGATGGATGTTCGCATTGGCCGCTGTTCCTTCGTTGTTGGTGTTAATTGGAAGACAAACCCTTCCCGAGTCGCCTCGATGGCTACTAAGTCACGGTAAAGCTGACGAAGCTGCGGAAGTGTTTAAGAGCTTCGGTATTACTGGAAGCATAGTTGCAGTCCAAGAAGCGAGGGCCTCTTACACTGAAATTTTCAGAAAGCCAGTCGCCAAACGAACAGGTTGGGTGTCCTTTATTTTCTTTTTAAATTGTCTTTCAGGGCCTATCGCTACAGTTGCAACTCCATATGTACTTCGCTATGTGGGTACGATGTCGGTAAGTCACACCTTATTGTTTAGTGCACTGGTCTGGGTCACTGATTTACTTGGCGCAATCGGCAGCTTTATCTTAATCGACCGTCTCGGAAGAAAACGCTTAACTTATTTGTCTTTAATTCCGTCCGGAATCTTTGCTATCCTCATGGGGATTCTCGGAGGGCATAACCCTACAATGTTGGTAACTATATTTTTCCTATTTGGATTTTTCAACTGGTTAGGTGCACCAGCATTACAATGGGGTTGGTCGAGCGAATTGTTTCCGACAAGACTTCGCGGAAAATCTCAGGGTTTTTGTAACGCGACATGTCGCTTCGCAATTTCCTTAAACATTTTCTTGGTGCCGGTAGCCTTGGCAACCATTGGGTTTGAATCGTTCCTGATTTTACTCTCAATCCCACTATTTATATATGCTATAGTTGTTAATCGTTTTGCGTTTTTCGAAAGTGCAAACATTTCCCTTGATGATATTTCAATGGATTAACAGTAGTACTCTCGCTTCGTGCCCATATTTCGTATAGCAGGGCTAATACGCAACTTAGAGAGGAGTATGGTTGTGAAGCTTCAGGAAGCTAACATTTTTCGTGTGAAGACCTCAGAAGATGTTTGGATTTGGTTATGTTTAAGAACTGATGAAGGCATTGAAGGTTGGGGAGAGGTCTCAGACAGCGGCTATGATGAAGTTGTGGCATTTATGTTGAATCAGGTATTTGAAATAATTGTTGGATTAGATGCATACCAGGCGCTGGATAAGTTAGCAAACATGCGCAAACTGAGATACCCCCAAAAGAAATTAGGTATCATCGAGGGTACAGTTTGGAGTGGAATGGATCAAGCGCTGTGGGACATTATATCTCGCAGTGCTCGTGTTCCTCTTTATCAACTTCTGGGTGGGCATTCTGAAGGTACTGTACCATTATATGCAAATTTGAATCGGGGGCTAAGAGGCGATCGCTCTCCGAGTGCCCTACAGCAAAGAACTCTGACGCTATTGGAAACGGGTTCTCAGTTCTTAAATGTACGCCGTTTGACGAAGTAACGGAAACCTCAGGTATAGCTGATCTCAGTATGGGAATTGAACGCCTGGAGGCTATGGCCCAAGTGGTACCGATGCACCAAATAGCCGTCGATTGTCATGAGCGTTTCAATCTACAGACATTAGAACATCTCCTCACCAGGTTATCCGAACGGTCACTTATTCCATATTGGGTTGAAGATTCTCTACACCAGGTATACACCAGTGAATTGCCGAGCCTGGGCTCTAAATATCCACAATTTGTATTTGGAGCGGGCGAGACTTCTTTAAACTTACATGAATTGTTAGGAGTAGGTAGTCACTGCGGTATAGACATTTTAATGCCTGATGTAAAGCATTTTGGTGGTGTTACGGCTGTAAAGGCAGCCATTCTGTCACTGGAGGAACGCGGTCACCGAGTGACTCTGCACAACCCCACTGGGCCGATTGGGACAGCATTTTCTGCTCATCTCTGTACACTTCGTAGAGATTCGGTACCTTTGGAATTCCCATGGGCTGTAGTTTCAGACCGGGATCATTCCACAATCCCTGCAGAACCTGTTTCTTCAGGAGCCTATGTACTTTCAGACCTTCCAGGCATTGGGTTGGACCCAAATCCGGATTACATGGTTGAATACGGACAAAAATGGACGGTGTCAGGCTGGGCAAAATAGAATCTAGATGACAAAAACCTAGATAGTAAGTTCAAAGAGTAATCCTGCGTATGTAACCTCTAGGTTCTTTCTTGTTCTACCTTTGGGACTGACGCTACAGGTAGTGGGAGGGGCGGTATAATGAGAAATGTTTATAAATATGGAAGTGCATTAAAGACGGAGATACTTACCACAAACCTGTCCGTTGGCAGCATCGCCATTTGGAATCTTGGACAGTCTGGAGTGGTAATTAAAGGCGATCGATTATTTATCACAATCGATCCATATTTATCAAATTCCCTAGAAGATAAGAGGTCGGGCATCTTTCGCAGAGATTTTGCACCTCCGTTGGAACCAAAAGACCTAAAAGGAGTATCAGTCGTTCTTATTACTCATCATCATGACGATCACATGGATCTGGATACCATTAGACCTCTACTAGAAGTTTCACCATCTTCAGCGGTTGTTCTACCTGCTTCACATCAACATTTGATTTTAAATGACGTGCCAGAAACTACTCTATATGCAATGCGTGGAGATGACACGGTAACCTTTCAGGATATCAAAATAACATCTATTCCGGCTGCTCACGAGGACTATGAGACGGACGCGCAGGGAAATCACTTTTGGTTAGGATATTTCATTGAAATAAATGGCGTTCGCGTTTATCACAGTGGTGACACTATAGTCGATAAACAGTTGATTAATGTAGTAGGAAAATTACGACCTGATGTTGCCTTACTACCCATTAATGGGAGAGATACCACAAGAAGGTCCATGGGCATTCAACGCGGAAATATGAATTACCGGGAAGCTGCGGATTTTGGGGTAGATATTGGCGCCGATATCCTATTACCAATCCACTACGACCTTTTTGAATCAAACCGCGAGAACCCGGCATATTTTGTGGACTACATGTTCCATACTCATCGAAAACAAAAATTCCACATGATGACTGTCGGTGAGCGTTTTGTTTATATGAAGTAATCTTATTGATTTGGTTATTTATATAAGAAAACAATCTAATCAAGATTGAGATTCGTGATACCGCAACTTGGAATCCTAAGAATGATTATAGCTGTACTCACTTCGATAAATGGATATTTGAGAACATTTTCAACAGGACATCACGGCCTTTATCGATATGAAGCTGAAGGATATAGGCCGCCTGCTTTTGGTCCCCTTTCTTTAGGCTTTCTACAATCAAAGCATGTTCTTCTTCTGAAGTTGTGGCCCACTCTTGTTCCATCAGTCCATAGGTCCGTAAACGGGCGATGGCATCATGAAGGGAGTCCATAATTTGTTCCACTCGTCTGTTTCTTAACACCGAAATGATCCCCATGTGGAACGCGGTGTTGTTCCGTGTCAGTTCTGCTTTGTTATTTTCGGTGAGCAATTTTTTACCGTTTGTTACGTAGTGATCCAACTTTTCCAACAATTCATGGTTGTCTGCTTTGATTTTGAGAACAGCGGAACTTTCGATAATGGAACGGATTTCATGGATTTCTCGGATATCCTCAGTTGTTGGAATGGAGACAATCATTTTACGCCCCGGCAGCATGGTCACTAGTCCATCATTTTCGAGCATTCGTATAGCTTCACGAATCGGTGTACGGCTCACTGAAAAGCTTTCTGCAAGCCGATTCTCACTGAGCATTTGCCCCGGAGGTAATGTACCGTCGAGTATGACTGACTTGAGTGCCTCGTAGATTGCCTGGCGTAAGGGGACGTAGTTTGGTAATTCCAAAACTCTTTGTGGAAGATTAAAATTTTCTGCTTCTTGTATCCGGTTTGTCATAGAAAACCATTTCCCCCTACGCTAGACAATTTTACGGATTTCTTGTTACCTATTCCCCAAGGTAAACCCTGCGTTCTCGCAGTGTTGCCTGTAACTCTTTAACATCTAACTCGGGAATGCAAATGCCTTTGGAACTGGACATTGCTGCCGCCACACCCGCACTCTCACCTGTTACGAGACACGGAGCCATATTGCGCGTAGCACCGTAAGCGAATGAACTGGCGGAGATGCAGCGCCCGGCCATAACCACATTTTCTAAATTCGATGGTATGAGCGACCGGAACGGGATATCAAAGGCTCCATCCGCTCCGATTGGATGAAATTCGGCTTGGCCAGTGTCTGGGTTATGAATGTCAACTGGGAAGCAAACTTCTCCAATGGTATCTGAAAATTTTTTCCCCGACTTTACGTCGTCATCGGAGATTTCGTAGATTCCTTGAATGCTTCGCGTTTCGCGAACTCCTGCAAACACCGCCGGAATAAAATAAGCATTTTCAAACCCTGGAACGTATTGCTTCAAGAACTCAGCAATTTTATACACCTGTTGAGTAAGCTGTACTGTCGCCCTGGATAAAGCTAAGGGATCGGTCCCGTCGATACCCATTACCGCTGATGTGTTGACGTTCAACTGATTTGGCCACACGGTATTAAAAAAGACCTTGTGGTCGTCATTTGGGAAAATCCCTTGCTCGCGGATGATATTGTTCCATTTTCCGAACGTGCCGTTAAAGTAAACGGGGATCTTGTGCGGTACACCGGACTTGGATGCCATCGCAGGCTCGACACTGGAGAGGGTATCCACGATTTTTATGTTATCAGTCCCGTAGGCTCGTAACAACATGGATATAGGTTGCATTTTCCCGTTTTTCTCGTTTCCTTTGCGATATCTGGCCCCAGCGGAAACGGCTACGTCCGCGTCACCGCTGGCATCCACGTACATTTTGGCCCGAATGGTCCGCAACGAGTTTTTGACTGCCACCTGAACTCCTGTAATGAACCCGTTGTCCACTTGAGTTCCGACGACATTGGTTCCATATAAGACGATGACACCGGCTTCATCGAGAAGTTGCGTACAAGCAATGCGGAACAGTTCACCATCGACCGGTGTAACGGTATTCACAAACCCTTTAAAGGGTACATGGCCAACTGCTCCTCCCATCGCAACGAGCCGATCGACAACTTCTTGGGCTAGACCGTAGACAACCTGTTTTCCGTTTTTCGTCGTGAAGTTGTGCAGACACAGACCTGTCGTCCCGTTCCCGCCCACAAACGTTTTGGATTCGACGAGCATCGTTTTCGCATGAGTTCTTGCTGCTGCGACAGCGGCAGCCACTCCTGCCACGCCGCCTCCCATAACTAGTACATCGCAGTCCATGAAGTCCATTGCAACCCCTCCAAAGTTTGCAAATAAAAAGTTGTATACATGTATACAATTGTATTTTTATCTTACTGTAAATGCTTTAAATGTAAAGGCTTGAAATAATAATTGCGTACATGTATACATGTATATTATTATTGTAGTGTAAATATTCTAAATGTAAAGGCTTACGGGCTTGGAGGTGGCATCATTTGTATACAGTGGTGGAAGACAACGTAATGCTTGGCAACCAGAAGATTCCCATCTATGGTTACGTTGATGTTTTGGTATGTGGAGGAGGTGTTGCTGGTATTGCAGCAGCTGTTTCTGCTGCAAAGACGGGTGCTAGAACACTTTTAGTAGAAAGGTCCGGATTTTTGGGAGGAACCGCGACGGGGTCGATGATGGGGTTAATCGTGATCCCGTTTCGAGAGTTGGTGGGATTTCCACGCTACTTTTTTGAGTACTTGGCGAAAGAGCATGGAGCCGGTTTGGGCGAAGTCGTGCCATGGGATACGGAATCTTATAAACTGGCAGCCATTGAACTGGTGGTCAACGCAGGTGTCGATGTCTTACTGTACACTTGGATCTCTGAACCTTTAGTCACAGACAGCAAGGTGCAGGGTGTCATTATCGAAAACAAGTCGGGGCGACAAGCTATCCTTGCGAAGACCGTCATTGATACAAGCGGAGATGGAGATGTGGCTGCGAGAGCTGGTGCCGATTTTACGATAGGACGAGAACAAGACGGAGCCATGCGTCCAGTGACGGTAATGGGACGGATTGGAAATGTCAATTTATATCGGTTGAAAGAATGGGTGGATCAACATCCTGAAGACGTTGCTCAAGACCCAGGGCGCCGTGTATTAGACACGGAGTCGGGCATCGTCCGTATCGATGGCTTCTTTTCTGTAGTAGAGGAGGCGAAACGTCGCGGAATCCTCCCACCATCGGTTCCCATTAATTATTTGCGGTTTAGTGGCATTATGCAGCCTCAGCATATGGAACACGCTATTCTCATTAATAATAGTTCTCGACTCTATAACGTCGACGGAACGAACGCGCGCGATATCACCCAAGCTGAAATCGAGGGTCGCCGTCAATTGCGGGACATCACCAAAGTGTGCCAAAGTCTCATTCCAGGGTTTGAAGACAGCTTCATGATCGATACTTCAAGCATGCTGGGTGTACGTGAAACACGCCGCATTAAGGGACTTTATACATTGGGTTACGACGATATTGCCAACCACAGAAGCTTTGATGATTCGGTTGCTGTCATGACTTCTGTCGACTACGGAAATGCGGAGATTCACGGTCCCGAGAAGGGGCACGAGGGTTCTGCACAAGATGTCTGGGCCCGAAAAATGGTTCTAAACCTGACTAAGTTCGAGTTTCCCATGCGGTGTTTAATTCCACAAGGACTGTCACAACTGCTGGTGGCCGGACGTTGTGCTTCGGTGACCCACGATGCGGATAAATTCACACGAAATATGGGCCCAGTGAGCTTAATGGGTCAGGCTGCAGGTACGATGGCCGGAATGATGGCCGTGAAAAATGAGACGGACTGGAGGAACATCTCAGTTGCCGAACTGAGACAGCGTTTATTAGACGACGGAGTTCCTGTTTCTTTGTAAATCTATTATGAAATTGGGGGCGTCGGTATGGGGCAATCAGTGGTAGGTGAGCAACGTCCAGTCCGCTGGTATCGTGAAATCACTTGGACACAGTGGAAGGCGTTGATTGCGGGATGGGGTGTTTGGACACTTGACGGTGTGGATTTTCTAGTTCTAACCTATGTATTATCCGATATTGCGAAACATTTCAACATACCACTGTCGACGACCTCCATCTTGTTGCTTATGACCTATGGGGTACGGTGGTTGGGCGGGCTTCTTTTCGGGAACCTAAGTGATCGCATTGGACGCAGGATGCCAATGATCATTGCTTGCAGTTGGTTTACCGTATGTGCCGTTTTGACTGGGGTATCATGGAGCTTTGCCTCCATTATTGTATTTCGATTGTTGTTAGGGATTGGAATGGCACCAGGTTACGCGTTAGGAGCAACCCTTGTAGGCGAAACATGGCCTAAAAAATACCGCGCCATTGGGATTGGATTGCAGGATACAGGATGGGGAACCGGGGGCATCTTGGCATCGTTGACGTACTTGTGGGTTTACCCCCACTTTGGTTGGCGTGGGGTATTTTTCGTCGGGATTATCCCGGCCCTGCTTCTCATCTGGTTTATTTCCGTGGCTGTGAAGGAATCGCCGATTTGGCAGGAACAAATCCGGACGAAAACTAAAATCGAACGTCAACCGATGTTTCAGTTGTTTTCCAAACATTTAGGAAAAGTTATTTTCCTCACGGTACTCATGTTTTGTCTCTTTTTCTCGAACTGGCCGTTACTCGGATTATTTCCGTCCTATTTGAAATCCCTGCACTTTACGCATACCACGATTTCAACTTTGGGATTAACCATTAGTATTGGTCAGCTCATTGGATTTGCCGCTTCCGGATTTATCGCAGAAAAGTTTGGCCGGAAAAAGGGCTTGATTTACATGTTTCTCGCCGGAATCCCTTCAGTGATCATTCTGACGGCGGTTGTTCATTCTTTCTTTTGGGCGGAAATCTGGGCATTTATCTGCGGGGCCTTTATCATCGGAAGTGCGGGAATTTGGGGTTCAATCCTCGCCGAAAACCTCCCTACAGAGGTTCGTGCTAGCGGGGTCGGATTTCTCTATAACATTGGGTCCCTTGGAGGTGGGCTTGCCCCTTTTGTCGTGCTCGCTGTGCTGCACGGTTCACACATTTCCTTTGGAGCAGGTCTTGCCGGGGCCACGATTGCCGCATCCGTGATATCTATCATTGTTCTGTTGTTTGTTCATGAGACCAAAGGTGTGAATCTCGATAATATTGGTGATGAACATGACCCTGGGGAAATCAGTATTACGGATCCATTAGGCTCTAGTCACACATAATGCTATCCATTGAATGAAGAACAGATTGGCTATGGGGCTGCCCTAGTCAAATGGGCAGCCTTGTTGCAACGAAAAGGCCCTTGGCTTCACAAGATGGTTTGAAATGCAAGTGTGCTTGTGGGAGTAAAAGGCGAATCGCAGGAGGGAAATGCCGTGCCATTGAAAGAAGACCATGATCTTGAAAAAGCAATTCAACGGTTAGATGATGTCATTCATGTTTATAAACGGTCTCTTGACTACTACACAATTGAACAACTACGCCATAAATTAAGCGATCATCGCTGGTCACTGGGTGAGATGTACGATCACGTCATCAACTCAGCCTTACACACTTATTTTCCAGCTATCATCAAATGCCTGAATGAACCAGACACCCATGCAACCGCAAAGACAGCTGCTGGCGACGAAATCTTCACAATGGGTGCCTATCCGCCCACCAAGGTCAAGAGTTCAGCGCGGCCGCCAAAAAATCCAGAGACAAAGGAACCTCTTTACGATGGGTTACACAGAATTATAGAACAGGCGAGGGTTATGCTCCCTGTTGTCATTGAGGCAAGGCCAGATGCCAAAGTGATGCATTCCCGCTTAGGAGCTTTAAACGCGAAGGAATGGTTTCAACTGGCGGACATGCATTTTCGCCATCATCTCATTCAGAAAGAAGAACTCGAGCAAGCACAAGGTATTGTCGATCTCTAGGACATTGTGCTCATTACATCGTTGTGTTCGAAACATAGTCTTGCGGAGCATCGATCTGAGTCTCGAATAGTCGCAAATGCGTTTGCAAACGAATTTTGTGACTCAATTACCTTATCCTGGACCTATACGAGCCGAAACTAAATCCTACTGGAGGTATCCCTTCTGGGTTATGGTCTGCTGTTTCCTTCTCGATCCAGTCTTCCGGCAGATTCTCGTCGACTTCCTTGATGCGATATGGGGCATATTGAATCCCAAAAAATAGGTGTGCAGCCGAAGGTCAACCAACCACCAATTGGTTCGTCTTGTTTAACAGTGCAGCGGGCATGGGTCGCTGGAGGCGCCATGTAATGTTTATCGGGCGCGATCCGGTGTGTTGGACGTATTCTGCTAGTCCTAGGAATGTGTATGGGACAGTGCCGGACGCATCTGCTTTGTGTTCCCGAACGAACAAAGCGATTCGATGGCCTGTTTGTTTGTGATGGATATAACGCTGCCCGGTGGGAGAATCGGCTGGAGTGGTGCTTTGCGATTGCCAGTGAAACAGCGTGTCACTGATGGCATAGTCTTGGTACATGGTGGTTGGTGAGTACTGTTTGTCGGACTTGTTCAGGGTGATAAAGAACACATCGAGTTTCTTATCTTCGAGGTACTTGACTCCTTCTCTCATCGCAGGCATTTTGTCCTCTTTGTAAAAAGCGAGGGCTGAGAGAGCCTGGTCGCGCGTATAGGTGCAGTGAAGGTCCAGGGGGCTGCCGAATCCGAGATCGACGGGCTCATCTACGAAGTCGATGTGCTGAAGGTTGAAACGTAAGATACCTTGGATCTCCGTGGTCAGCACGGGATTCCTCTTCATCAAGGCGATGTTGTCTATCAAAGAGGCCATACCACACTGGGTTATGGGCTTTTGCCACAATGTATAGTGGAACATCAACAGCATCTGCCTCTCGACTTCACTGAACGCACGGTCGTCAAGTCGAGCAAGGTTGGACTTCTCGTCAAAGATGGCCAGAAGAAACGAAATCCAGCGGCGCGAGTCGATGGAGCTGATGCGCGGCAGGGCTTTGGTGAGGATGGATTCGTCGGGATCGGAGAAGTCTTCACGGACCCCGGCTTGTACGCACAGGCGGGAGAAGCTCACTGCGGAAGACCCGCGATACAGGTCGCGCATGGACACATGATAGTATTGTGCGAAATTGGACAAGGTAAGTGCCTTCCCGGAGTCTTCGGAGAACGACTGAATCTGTCGAATGAGAGATGTGCGAGTGCCAATGGCGTTGCGGATGTTGTCAAGGACGTATTCTTTGGCCTGCTTTTCGAGCTGAATAAAGCAACCGCGGGGGACGTTCGGAAAGTCGTTTTTCAACTCTCGTTGCATGGACTTATGCGTGTTCGCCAGGAGCGCGGCAAACTTTTCTTCAAAACGGTACTTCTTGTGGGACTGTCCAATGAAGTCGAGAACGGTGAGGCACTCCTTTCCTTCCGAAATTCGAAGGCCACGTCCCAGTTGCTGAAGGAAAACCGTTAAGCTTTCCGTGGGGCGAAGGAACAAGATTGTGTTGATCTCCGGAATGTCGACTCCTTCATTGTACAGATCTACGACGAAAATGAAGCGGATGTCGCCACTGGTGAGTTGCCTCTTGGCTGTGGCGCGGTCTTGAGCAGGGGACCCAGCGTGCAACGCTATCGATGGGATCCCGTTTTGATTCATGAACTGGGCCATGAATTCAGCGTGATCGATAGAGACACAAAACCCGAGGCCAATGACTCGTTCCATGTCCGTCACATACCGTCGCAGCGAGCGAACAACGAGGTCAGCGCGCTGGCGGTTGCCCGTATACAAATTGCTCAGTTCTGCGAGGTCGTAGCCACCCCGGCGCCAGTGAAGATTCCGTAGGTCGACACTGTCCGAAACGCCAAAGTACTGGAACGGTGACAACAGTCCTCGGTCAATTGCTGCCGGCAACCGAATTTCGGCAGCAATGCGGCCGTCAAAGTATTCGGTCACGTCTTTGCCGTCCAATCGCTCCGGTGTCGCGGTGAGCCCAAGTAAAACTTCCGGTTGATAGTGTGTTAGGAGCTTTTGATAGGATGAAGCCGCCGCGTGATGAAACTCGTCGACCACAATGAACTCGTAGTAGTCAAGGGACGTGACGGCAGCGAGATCGCGAGAGTTAAAGGTTTGAATGGATACAAACAGGTGATCGAGTTGGGTTGGTTCGTGGCCGCCCACAAACAGGTCGCCAAAGTTTTGATCGCGAAGGACTCCTCGAAAACACTCCAGGCTTTGCTTCAAAATCTCCTCTCGATGGGCGACAAAGAGTAGTCGATTCGGCTGTCCTCGGTGTGTCTCGCAGAAACGTTTGTAGTCAAACGCAGAAATGACGGTTTTTCCAGTACCCGTGGCCGCGACGATGAGGTTGCGATAGTTTCCTCGGATACGTCGTTCAGCGTCAAGCTTTTCGAGGATCTCTTTTTGAAATCCATACGGGACAATATCGAAAGTGAACGCCGAATTGTTTCCACTCTCGTATCGTTCTGCCCGCAGGGCCCGAACCAGTTGGGGCCGCTCGGCATCTTCGTAGGGCGTGAATTCGTAGTCGTTCCAGTATCCTTCAAACGTCGCTTCAATTTTACGGAATGTCTCTGGTAAGTCCTTGGCGGTTAATTTCACGTTCCACTCCAATCCGCTGGACAAAGCGGCGTTCGACAGGTTGGAGGATCCAACGTATGCCGTTGAGAACCCGGTTTCCCGATGGAACAGGTAGGCCTTGGCATGCAGCCGCGTTCGATTCGTGTCGTAGGAAACTCGAATCGATGTATTGGGCAGAGATTTCAATTCATCGATCGCCTTGATATCAGTTGCACCCATGTACGACGTAGTGATGATGCGAAGTTGCCGAGACTTCGTGAACTCTCGCAATTCGTCCATCATCAGGCGAAGGCCGCTCCATTTGATAAAAGATACGAGCATGTCGATGCGGTCACTCGTCAGCACTTCCTTTTTAAGTTCTCCAATCATGTTCGGCTCCACACGGGCACCGGTGAACAGAGAACTTTGCGAGATGGGTGTGGCTGGGCGGATGCTGACAAGGTTGGATGGATGGGTAACACCCAGTGCGCTGTTTCGTTTGTCGAGAAGGGCAAGCAGGAGGTTGGCGTCCGAATGGATCAAAAAGTGTTCTATGTAAGGTTGCTCCGATTTTTCAGACAGTTGGCGGATCAATTGATTACACAGTTCGATTCGTTGGTGGAGAGCGTCGTCATGACGAACGCCAGCCAAGGCGGATCTGATGACTCCAGCCATGTACTGCGCGAGCATGCTTACAGACTCAGCTTCATCCATGCGGTCGATTTCCGGAATAAGGGTGGGTGCTTCTGCGTTTTGGAGTCGGTCTAGTTCGTTGTGGATCATTTGGTTGATGATTTGTTCATACAGACCGGGATTTAACATGAGTCGTCTCCCTCTAGTCATATGTCATCGCGATCACGCGCGTCTAGCGTTTATATCAGCTTACATGAAGTTGGATATTCGTCCGCTGTCATCAGAATTAGTATACAATAAAGTAAATAGATGGTTTTTGGAAGAGGCCAGATTCCGCATGTCTTTCATCAAGCTGATTACCTCTCAACTATTGGACGAGTGTATCGAACACATCCGCAATGCCGATACGGTCTACCTTCTCATATCCTTTGTCATGGAGTCGGGCGTTCGCTTGCTGTCGCCGCATCTTCGAGACGCCGTCCTGCGCGGGGCGGATGTGAAGCTCCTGACAGGCGATTATCTCTATGTGACACAGCCCCAAGCGCTTACCGCTTTGATTCATATCCACCCAGAACTCGAAGTCAGGCTCTGGAACAGTCGCGGTGTTTCCTTTCATCCGAAGGCTTACCTGTTTCGCAAAGCCAACGGGGACGATGTGGTCATTGTCGGCTCGTCGAATCTGTCGCATTCGGCCCTGACGACGGGTGTGGAATGGAATCTATCGGTATCCTCTCTGCCTAAAACCCCTTCCGAGCCACAGGTGCTCACGGCACCCTTGACGTCCACGCCGCACCAAACCGCCATTGACGAAGCGGAACACCAGTTTTTTCGGATGTTCTACTCGGAGCAGACGGTCCCAGTGAATGCCGTTTCGATTGAAGCCTACCACCGCGCCTATGAAGAATACCACCGGCAGCACCCGAACCTGGTCCGAGCGTGGTCGGAAGCGGAGGCTTTGGCGACCATGTTCGAGGTGGACAGCCCAGACGGCCCTGACGACGGCTCCGCACAGGCCCGGGAATCGACGGGTGCATATACGGCGACCGCATCTGTGGACAATGTCGTTGCACCCCGGCCGGCACAGTTAGAAGCCTTACAACAACTGGATATTGCGCGGGGAGAAGGCTATGACAAGGCCCTGGTTGTTATGGCGACGGGGCTTGGAAAGACGTTTTTGGCCGCTATGTTCGCCAAAGACTACTCACGCGTATTGTTTATCGCGCATCGCGAGGAGATTTTGCTTCAGGCTCAGAAGGCGTTTGAGGCGGTCTCACCGGAGAAGTCGACGGGATTGTTCACTGGCAATCAAAAGGAAGCAGACGCTCAAGTCGTGTTTGCGTCCATTCTCACTCTAGGAAACAAGCGGCATCGGACGAAGTTTGAACGCGATCACTTTGACCTCATCGTCGTCGACGAGTTTCACCATGCAGCGGCAGCCACCTACCAAGCGGTGATGGACTGGTTCCGGCCCGAATTCCTGCTCGGGATTACGGCCACGCCGGACCGGGCCGATGGGCGCGAGGTGTATGCGTTGTGCGATCGGAATGTGGCCTACCGCATGGAGTTCCTGGAAGCCATCGAGAGGGGTTGGTTGGCGCCGTTTCACTACGTCGGCGTTTACGACGAAACGGACTACAGCCAAATTCGCTGGCTGGGCACCAAGTATGACGAACAGGAACTGCTCGCAGCGCAGACCAGGGATTCGATGGCTCATTTGGTTTTCGATGCCTGGAACGAGCATAAGCAGACGCGCACCCTGGCGTTTTGCTCCTCGGTGGCTCAGGCCTGTCGAATCACTTTCAAGCCCGCGGTGTGCGGTGTGTTTGTTTGCATGGGCAATCGCCGCGATCGCTTCGGGCCGACACCATTCAACGTTTGGCCGCGGGGGAACTGGACGTCATCTTCACTGTCGACTTGTTCAACGAAGGGGTGGACATTCCGTCTGTTGACACGCTGTTGTTCGTCCGGCCCACTGAGTCGCTGACCGTCTTCATCCAGCAGGTGGGGCGGGGGCTGCGGCTGCATCCGGGCAAGTCGCACTGTACCCTGATCGACTTGATTGGAAACTACCGCAACGCCGACCTCAAACTTGGTTTGTTTGACGTGGCAGAGGCCGTGGAAGGGGGTGCTCGATCCCGATGGCGCACGTGGCCCGCCCAGTTTCAGGTTCCCGACGGCTGCTCGGTCAATTTGGACCTGCAGGTCATCGACCTCATCCGGGCCATGCGGCAAAAGCGGCAGCCGCGCAAGGACCGTTTGCGGGAAGCCTACTTTGGGCTGAAGTTGGAACTCGGGCGACGGCCCACGTACGAAGAGATGCACCTGTTGGCCCCTATCGACAGCCGAGAGATCAAGCAGGAGTACCGAAGCTATGTGGCGTTTTTGGCGACCACCGGCGAACTGGGTGACGTCGAGATGGATGCGTTTCACGTATACGAGCCGTGGCTGCGAGAGGTCGAATCGACCGGCATGAACAAGGGCTACAAGATGGTGGTCCTGTTGGCCATGCTGGAGCGAGGCGAGCGGGAGTGGTACAAGCCCATGACGCCGAACGCTATGGGGCCCTTTTTCCACAGCTACTACATGGAGAAAGAGTACCGCAGGCAGATTGATTGAACAAGGACAAGAAGACGGCGCGTTTGGCTGCCGCGTACGACGAAGCTAAGGTGGCTGGCCTGATTGCCGAGATGCCCATGACGAAGTGGTCGGGGTCGTCCAACGGGATCGCGCGGTTCGATGGAACCTCCTTTTGGTTTGACTTGGACGTGAAGGATTGGGCAGCAGCACACCTGTTCCAGTGGACCAAAGAGGTGTGCCTATACCGGCTGCACCTGTACTTTGAACGCAAGGGGCAGCCGGCAGGTCAATGATGAAACCCGTTGTCTTTTTTGGTCTCGTGCGGCATGGGCCCATCCAAGGAATCCAGAAAGGCCACGGCCTGTTGGAGATTCATCAGGAACAAATGAGCAAGGTCCATGGAGAATCCATTTCGGACCACCACGCGCATAATGGTCACGTCCTCCATGTCGGCGGGCATGGGATAGGCGGGTACTTGCCATCCATACGTGCGCAGTTGTTTGGATAAGTCATAGAGGTTCCAGTTCGACGTGTAGCCGTCTTTGAGCCGCCACGCGAATACGGGAATGTCGGAACCGTCGGTGAGCAGTTCAAACGGCCCCGTGTTTTGAATCTGTGCACTCAGAAAGTGTGCGACGGATTGGCTGTATTTTTGGACTTTGTAGTACCCTTCTTTGCCTAAGCGCAGGAAGTTGTAGTACTGCAGGAGGACTTGTGCGCCGGGGCGAGAGAAATTCAGTGCGAAGGTCGGCATGTTTCCGCCCAAATAAGATACCCGGAAAACGAGGTCCTCAGGGAGGTCTTCGGCCTGACGCCAAATTACCCATCCCAGACCCGGGTAGACCAGTCCGTATTTATGCCCGGACACGTTGATGGACTTCACCCGCGGCAATTGAAAGTCCCAGACCAAGTCCGGCTGCAAAAAAGGCGCAACAAATCCACCGGAAGCCGCGTCGATGTGCATCGGAATGTCAAGGCCTGTTCGCTCTTGTAAATCGTCCAGGGCTTTGGCGATCTCGGCGATCGGTTCATAAACCCCCGTGTAGGTCACCCCGAGAATTGGCACGACACCAATGGTGTTGACATCCACGGCAGCGAGAACTCCTTTGGGGTCCAGATAAGGACGGTCCGGCGTAATGTCCACATAACGCGGCTCAACATCCCAATAGTTGGCGAATTTCTCCCAAACGACTTGAACTGCCGAGCTAAACACGATGTTTGGCCGATCAATCGGTTTTCCCTGCTTCTTGCGCGCGTTTTGCCAGCGGCGCTTTAACGCCAAACCTGCGAGCATGCAGGCTTCTGACGATCCGGTTGTGGAAACTCCCATTGTACTTTGTGGCTCCGGCGAGTGCCAGAGGTCTGCCAAAATGTGCACGCACCTCTCCTCGATGGCCGCCGTTTGCGGGTATTCGTCCTTGTCGATGATGTTTTTGTCGAAGGCTTCGGCGTACAAGCGGTCTGCGGCGGGTTCCATCCACGTGCTCACGAATGTCGCGAGATTCAGGCGGGCATTGCCGTCGAGAGCAATCTCGTCGTGGACAATTTGATAGGCGGTTTCGGGCACCATTCCTTTTTCTCGCATGCGAAAGCGTGGAACGGCCTCTTCTCCTTCGCCGACAAACATCGGATTCAGGGACAAGTCTTCAGGCAGCATCCTTTGCGCTTGGCGCGAACTGCGGTGTGTCATGAACTAGTCAACTCCTCTCGTTAAAACGCCTTTCGTTAAAACACCTTTCGTTAAAACATCATCTGGCCATCCAACTACAAGGTTTACCTTAACTATATAAATTCAAAATGAACTAGAAATATGGCTCCTATGGGTGGGTGTGGGACGTGCAGCCATTGCAACCGGACCCAGGATATCCGTGTTGTGTCACAGAATGTTCATTTTTCTGAAATGACAATTTAAAAAAATCCAACTAAAATTCAAACTTGTGAGACTAGATATATAGAAGGAGTGGAAATAGAGAAATGGAACAGGATTTGTATGTTGTATGGTATTCCAATGGCGACGGCTGGCGTCCGTCCAGGTCTATGACGAAGACGCAGGCAGATATTTTTGCGCAAAACCTCGTTGCATCTGGGCACAAAGTGAAGGTCGCCCCAAGGTTGATGGTTACGACAAGGGATATCATTGAAGGTTAAATAGTAATTTTTAAATTTTCAGGTGGAGCGCCTTTATCTTTTTGTATAGAGGCGCTTTTTGTTTGCAGATAAACCCCTCTTGCAGGTGCCTGTGGGCAACCCAAGTGCAGGGTTGTCCGCAGGCCCTATGATTCATACCCATCAACGCCGTTTACAATTCCGAATCCGGACGGTTGATTCGGTTTTGCTCTTGCACAATAAAGCGGTTCAGTCGGCTGCTCAGGTCAACCATATCGTGATGGTTTAAACGTTTCCCTTTGTCGTAGGTGCACAGAAGCTTGCGTTGCAGGT
The DNA here is from genome assembly GCF_021739485.1 of Alicyclobacillus tolerans. GTDB lineage: Bacteria > Bacillota > Bacilli > Alicyclobacillales > Alicyclobacillaceae > Alicyclobacillus_K > Alicyclobacillus_K tolerans_A. Next base: position 86,514 of record NZ_JAJFNK010000014.1, on the reverse strand, counting down.
AGGGCACCACGTTATAAACTTGTGCCATGAACTGCCTCCCCATCGTTTGGCTTATCATCGCGCATTGCTTTGATCCTCGTGGTTACCAGCCAGATTGAGGTCAGAGAACGCGTACGAATCGCATGCTTGTTCAAAGGCAGGTTTGGTCAACAGCGTTTACAGTGTCCCGATGTCCCCTGTATAATGCAATGTCTTTATCAGTCGTCCGGTGGAGTGCCGACAATGGTACTCCCAACGGTCGCTCGTCGCCTTTGTGGAAGTGCCAAATCGTTGTTCCATCGCTTTTTGATCCGATTTTGGTGCTTGAGAATGGATGTGATAAAATCCGTGTCGATTTTGTCATTCTCAAAACTCAAAAGCTCGTCCCATCGCCGATTTCTCATCGTCCTCATCCTTTCGGTTTGGTTTACACCGCCTGGACGCCCGATTACCACGTGAGACACTTCAGCCAAAATCGTCTAAGCGGGCGTACATACGTTTATTGACGTAAGCTTCATCCCCTTTCTATGCCGCCAAGCGTAGAACTGCGGCCGAAATAGATTGGGTCCCCGGCTCACGGTTCTTTTGCTGTCGGCATTTGTGGTTTTGAATCTTCCATTATATGTTTCGAAACTAGAAATAATATTTTTGGGGGTTAGTCATTCAACAATTCGTCACAAATTGTTCTGCACAGGTACTTTTCTTTGGGAAAAAATACTGTATTCATTGTCGGAATGGACCCACTGTGTGACTGGGGTGGCCATACGTTGTCATGGTACAATCCCAGTGAAGCAAGGTACCAGAGAATTGGAAGGCAGGGTGTTGCACATGAAATCCCCAGAGGAAGTCAAACCGTTTTTGGTTCACGACGATCCGTTTGTCCGTCAATTTGCTGTTCGGTACTTCGATGATCTGAGGTCGACCGATCCCGACCTCATGCCGCTGGTCTTGCAGGCGGTGAAAAGGTCCTCAGACGATGAACGGCGCACATTGCTGGCGTTTTCGACGCGCTTTCTGCTAACCCAGGAGACCCTAGACGAAATCGTGCTCCTTATGATAGAAAACCCATCCCTTCGCGATTGGTGCGAACGCCTGATCATCGCAGCCCCGGCAGATCTCTTGGAGTCCAATCCAAAATACATCAGTCAACTGACTCCTGAGATGCGCAAATTGGCCAATCAGCGGCGGGCATTGGCTGGTCTAGATGGACAAGCTTTGCTTTCGCGGCTCAAGAATCACAGCGAAAGCGGCAGAGGGAGATACATTGGGGATTTCGACTATCACTTCGGCGTCTATATCGCTCGAGAACTCGCCGTGCGTTCCGACGCGCCGACGGATTTGATTCGCCAGTGGGTCGACACCGAGTACCCCGACGATTATGACGGGTACGACGACATTTATGGATGCGTACTGGCCGGGATGTTACGGTTTGAGGATATGGTTCCACGCCTCATCGGGTATCTTCATTGGGATGACGCCGACCTTTTGACAGAGGAAACGGCTGCCGCGCTGACCCGAATTGGAACGGAGCAGATTGTCGAATCGGTGGCTTCGGAGTTTCAGGAGGGTTCCTGGCATTACCGCCTCTGGGCAACTGATGTGTTGGGAACCATCAAGCATCGCGCCTCCGAGCAGGCCGCCTTGGATTTATTGAGCCTGGAAGAGAATGAGGAAATTCGCACCTCGTTGGCGGAAGGACTGTGTAAGCTCCTGTCGGTGGAGGGCATCCCCGCTGTGCAGCAAGTCCTCGACCGCGGTTACGCCGAATGGATGCTCGACCTGCGGGAGCCGCTCTATGTGAACTGCGTCATGAATGGCATCGATTTGCCGCAACTGCCCCAGTGGAAATTGGAGCTCCAGGAGGCGGAACAGGCATACCGCGAGCGATTGGCTCATGAGCGTAAGTCGCGCGAGCCGCAGGGGCCGCACGGGCCACAGGGGCCACAAACCTTGTCAACTTCGCAAACCTCGCAAATCTCGACAACTTCGCAAGTGTGGAACGGTTCCATTGGACCGGAAACGGTCGTGAATCCGGTCAAAGTTGGACGGAACGACCCTTGTCCGTGCGGAAGTGGAAAAAAGTATAAGAAGTGCTGCGGGGCGTGAATGCCGGAGACGGTGCAATGGACCTTTCTCTGGTCACGTCGTCGTTTCAAGGCGGGGAATCATTGGACTGAAAATCACCCAATTGCTGGGATCCAACGCGATTCGTGGGAGTTCGTCAAAACTACCTAAGAGTTCGCCAAAACAAGCTAAATTACACCCGTTGATGCTGTCTGACAAGTCAATCTATAATCTAGTCAAGCGGCACGAAAGGTTATCTCACCAGTGACTGGGTCGCGAAATCACAGTGAGGAGTGATGAAAAAGTGTTGTTGGTTTACGGAGTTATCGCAGTGTTGACGGTAGGAATGGGATTTTTGTTGATCAATCTCAGTCGGAATGTCTCGCGTTTGAACCAGGAACAGGTTTCACTTCGCAAAGAACATCTGAGACTGCGTTCGGAACACATGGCACTTAAGGAATACTGCAATACACTTGAAAAACGAATTGTCTATCTGGAACGCAGCCGGCGCCTCCTTTCTCATATCGTCAGGAATGCAAACATCACGGGTCGTACTTCAAACGGACTGCGCTTGGTGCGATGATACCCACCAAAGCACTGCGCTTCCTTCAGTTTATGCCTTGAGTTTATGCCTTGAGTTTATGCCTTGACCAGTCCATGTCCGGATTGAGTTCGCAATTTGACTTCATACCTTTGATTTTAAAACATTGGGTCGAACCGTCGGCCAAGTTGAATGGAATTCAGAACATTTTACTACAGGCCCTTTTGGGGATAGATGGATGGTCTCATATGTACAAGTCATGTCCAAGTCGTATGCCATATGTTGGGATCCCATGTGGTTTCATTGACCGGGAAATAAAAATAGCCAACTGCGAGTGTAAGCGCTCGAATGCAAAACCCGCTTTCCACCGGTTTCATTGACGAACGTCCGGACGACAGCGTTATCATTTAGCTCATCCTCCGCATATTGATTTCGACAAAACCTAGAGACCCTCTGTTCGTTGTTCTCCGCTTGTTCTCCGCATTGAAAACTTTAAGGATTTTACTGCGTCCACTATCACATTCCGGTTTACACTCCAATTTACTCCGAAAGCAACGACGCGTTTGCATCGCAATCACGTTGCTTATCCTGCTTTGAATTGTGCAACGGGTTGAACCTCTGAACATTTCTTTGGGTGGATCCGCGATAAGCGGGTTGTACCTACAATGTCCCGTCATACAACGAAGTAAAGCCTCCAACACAGTAAGGCCTAAACGACGCAAATTCAATGACACAATTTCGATGACCTAAATTTAATGACGTTAATCCAACGACTTAAAACCTCAGCAGCACAGTACATCAGAAGGCCATGTCGTTGTCCATGAGTTACCCATTGATGAAAGGGGTGCAATCATGGGAGGTCTCATTGAGATGCACAGTGTAGTGCGCCAATACGTGGTCGGCGGCGAGGTCATAAATGCCCTCAATGGAGTGGATCTGACGATACAGCGGGGAGAGATGGTCGCAATCATGGGCCCATCGGGATCGGGAAAATCTACGGCCATGAACATCATTGGCTGCTTGGATAAACCGACCTCGGGAACGTACGTTTTGGACGGCTATGACGTGTCTACGCTGACGGACGATCAGCAGGCGTACATGAGAAATACGAAGATTGGGTTTGTGTTTCAGAATTACAACCTTTTACCCCGAACCACTGCGCTGGAAAATGTGGAACTGCCCATGATGTACGCGGGGGTACCGGTACGCGAGCGGCGGCACCGTGCTATGGAGGCGCTTGCCCGGGTCGGACTCGAACACCGGATGGGAAATCGGCCGAACGAATTATCCGGGGGTCAGCAGCAACGCGTCTCGATTGCGCGTGCCATCGTCAACCACCCTGTGCTCATCTTGGCGGACGAACCGACGGGAGCCCTTGACAGCCACAGTACGGAAGAACTGCTCCATCTATTTGAAGGCTTACACCAACAAGGACAAACGATTCTTATCGTGACCCACGAACCGGACGTCGCCGCACACGCGAAACGGGTGGTTCGTTTTCGGGACGGCAAGGTGGAGTCCGACACTTCAACAACTGCAGACCCCATCACGAAGGAAACTTCGTAGTTTAGTCGAAATAGTCTGCAATTGTTGCGTGTCAGGAGCGTGTCTTTATGGACCATGATTTGGTGAAGCGCTCGCCTCTTCACATACTCGACCCTCGAATATCCTATGTGCTGCAAATCTCCAAAATTGGCCTATGGGATTATGACCCGAGTGTGAATCATTCCTTCTGGTCCAAAGAGACCTTTCAAATCTTTGGACTCGTTGCCCACGACGGACCTGTGCCCGTTGATGTCGTGTTATCTCGAATTCATCCGGACGACATCGCCGTGTTTTTACACAGGGTTAATGAGTTTAAGGTCGGTGCTTACGACCTAACCTATCGAGTCGTATTGCCCAATCAGGAAACCAGAGTTGTACATTCGCAAGCCGTTCCGTCGATGCACTCGAACAATCGCAGGGTCATGGGTGTCGTCCGGGATATTACCGCCGAAAGAACGACAGAAAACCAACTGCAAGAGAGCAAAGAGCGTTACGAATTGGCTGAACGGTTTGCCCAACTCGGGCATTGGGACATGGAACTCCCTTCAGGATTCATCCAATGGTCAGAGCAAGTCTACCGCATCTTTGGACTGGACCCTGGTACTCTGATCTCTTTTAGCGAGTTTTTAACCAAGATTCATCCCGAAGACCTGCCAGATGTTCAACGGCGGTTGAGCCTTGGAAAAATGGGAATCCCCCAGGAAGGGGAGTACCGAATTATTCGTCCAACTGGTGAAACCCGAACGATTCATGAAAAAGTGGAACCCATCCATGCCTATGGGAACATCGTTCGCTTGTTTGGAGTCGTGCAAGACATGACCGGACGCAAAATTGCTGAAGCCGAACTCAAAGCGTATCAAGATAAGCTTCGACAGTCGGACAAGTTGTCTGCGGTTGGTCAATTGGCTGCAGGGATTGCTCATGAAATTCGCAATCCATTAACGACATTGAAGGGATTTACGCAGATTTTCCTGCAGGACTTTGGCAAAGACGAGGTACGAGCAAGGCATTTGGAACTGATGAACAACGAGCTCAGCCGGATTCAACAGATCTTGGATGAACTCCTGCTGCTCGCCAAGCCTCAAGTAGTCGCCCTATCCGCTGTAAACATTGACGTGGTTCTGCGCGAAGTCATCGCTTTCGTGGGGCCTCAGGCGGTCATGCAAAACATATCGATTGAAACGGACTTTGCGTCTCCAATTCCAGAAATACGAGGCGTTTTGAACCAACTAAAACAAATTTTTATTAACATTTTAAAGAATGCGTTTGAGGCAATGCCTTTTGGCGGCACGGTTCGAATTGGCTTGTACAGTGAGGACGGCACTGTGTACATCCAGTTTCAGGACAGCGGTGAAGGCATACCATCTGACAGCTTGCGACGGTTAGGAGAGCCTTTTTACACCACCAAAGAGAATGGCACCGGATTGGGGTTGTTGGTGACCCGGAGAATTGTGGACTCTCACAACGGGTTCTTGCGGATTTCCAGTGAAGTTGGCAAAGGAACGGTGGTCACGGTCTTGTTGCCTGTGCACGAAGGCTTGCCTGAATAGTTGCAAATAATTTATCCAACGGGGTAAGGTGTATATCCGCGTGTACGATATCGACGCTGCCAGCCCATTACTTTTAAATGTCTGTATCGTGTTTATGGGAACTTTAGTCTTAGAGTTCCTGCTTCCTGTCGTGAAGTCCAGAGTCGTAAAGGATATTTTCGTCGACATGACTCTGGTGATCGAACTGCTATTGTGTATGTCGTTTCCGTTTACGGAATTTAACGGCTTTACCTTTGACCTTCGCGCCGTTCCGTTAATCATCGCAGCGCTTTACGGCAATAATCGGACATGCGTCACCATGTCCGCAGTGTTTCTCGTTTACAGGTTTATGATAGGGGGCTCCGGCGCATTACCGGCTGTCGTCTTGGGATTAGCTTTAGTAGCCGTTGCATGCTTTCTTCGAAAATCCTACAAACATCGGAGCCGAATGACAAAAATCGGTCTGGCTTCCTTGCCGATGTTCCTCGCTCTGGCGGCTCTTCACGTGGTACTCATCGATGAGCACATACTCGCGAAAAAAACGTTCCCTACCTTATTGATGTTTGACGTCGTCAATGTCATCGTCTTATGGGCGACTTTACTGGCCATCGAATATGTCATTGAAAACTTTAAACTGCGAGAAGAGGTTTACCGTGCTGAAAAGTACCAAGTGCTCGGGGAACTCGCGGCTTCCATTGCCCACGAAATCAGAAATCCAATGACCACTTCCAGAGGGTTTCTCCAGCTTGCCATGCAGAGCAACCGGGTTGAACGGGAGTATCTGCAAACCGCTGTAAGCGAACTGGATCGCGCCCATCAAATCATCAACGATTACCTGTCCTTTGCGCGGCCAAACTTTGAAACCAACGTACTTGTTGAGATTGAAGAACAGGTGCGCCATGCGGCAGAAATTCTCATGCCGTATTCTCATCTCAATAATGTCTCCGTGAACGTCCAACTGACATCCGGGTTACAGGTTCATGGGGACCCTAAAAAAATCACTCAAATGTTCGTAAATATGATGAAAAACGCCATTGAAGCCATGCCAGAAGGCGGAGAGTTGACCGTTCAAAGTGAAAAGGTCAAAAGATGGGTTCAAGTCCACATTAAAGATACCGGCGTGGGAATGAAAGAGGAGGAACTCAAGAGGATCGGGAATCCCTTTTACTCGAACAAGGCGAACGGAACCGGGTTGGGACTGATGACCACATACCGGATTTGTCAGGCCATAGGCGGCAAAATTGAAGTGACCAGCGCTCCCAATTTGGGAACCGAATTTACGATATCCATTCCCCTTGCGCAGGTCGAGGCACGCAAGGCGGCAGAAGAGGGCAACGAGGTCCCCTGACAAAGACAGAACACGACCCTGCTCGGAGGATACCAACTTCTCTGAATTGCATCCGAAAAAACGATCAATTCTTTTTCTTTCTCACGGTGCATAGGTTCTAGTAATTCTATCAATGATAGGTGGAGGCGGTCTTGATGGATATGGACAAGAAAATTCACCCCGATTTAAAGCCGATTTTTGCCGAAATCCCTGCCATTGACTTCACGGACCTGGAAGTCATTCGAAGCATGCCGTTGTTTGAACCTGCACCGAGATCGGAGCGTGTCGCAATCACCCATCGCGACATCCCTGGACCTGAGGGGGCACCCGACGTCCCGGTAAGGATCTACGAACCGGCAGAAAAAAGCGGCCTGCTTCCCGCACTATTGTGGATCCACGGCGGCGGATACATTCTGGGGACTTACGACCAAGACGACGGACTGTGTCAGCGGTTCGTTGAAACTGCCAACTGTGTTGTGGTCTCCGTCGAATACCGGTTGGCACCGGAACACCCTTTTCCGGCACCTGTCGAGGACTGCTACGCCGCACTCCAGTGGCTCGCGGAATCGGCCAAGGACCTTGGCGTGGACGACACCCGGATTGCCATAGGCGGAGCCAGCGCGGGGGGTGGGTTGACTGCTGGACTGGCCCTGCTTGCCCGCGATCGCGGCGGCCCAAACATTTGTTTCCAGATGCCGCTGTATCCGATGATTGACGACCAGAATACGACGCCATCCAGTCACGAGATTACGGACAATCGAGTGTGGAACCGATCAGCGAACGTCGCCGCGTGGCGGATGTATTTGGGGGAAGACGCGACAGGAGACGTATCGCCGTATGCTGCGGCATCGAGAGCCAAGGACCTCTCGGGTCTGCCGCCTGTGTACACGTGCGTTGGCGAACTGGATGTGTTTCGGGACGAGACCATCGATTACGTGCAGCGCCTGTTGCAGGCAGGCGTTCCGGTTGAGTTTCACATTTATCCGGGGTGCTTCCACGCGTTTGAAGTGTTTATTCCCGACGCCGACATCAGCAAGAGGGCGGCGGCAGAATATGTATCCGCATTGGCAAGAGCCTTGGCGAAAGTTGAAGAGTAGAGTTCGGGACACGGCCTTGTTTCCAGAAGAGGCCGTGTCGCTTTTTTGACAATCCACCCCTGCCCCCTTAAAACTCCTCCGAAAATCGAAACCTATCTACAACTTATCTTAGCTCTAGTTGTTTGCGAGAAGGCGAATCGAAGTTTCAAGAATCGAAGTTTCAGGGTGATTTTGAGTGCGGGATAGGAGTGTACATGGATTTGAGGCTTAGAAGTAAATTGTTGGCACCCATGTGGGTACTGTTGCTTGTCAACTCTTGCATGATGCACACGGTCGAGGCGAGTCCACTGTCCCAGGCGCAGCAACAAAAAAATGAACTGCAAAGCCAGATTGTCCAAACCAAAAACAAAGTAAAACAGCAGCAACAAGCCGCAACTATCGCAAAAACACACGTCGTGCAAACACATCGATCGATTCTCGAAATAACCAACGAGATCCACGCGGATGCGATACGGATGCAGCAGATCCGATCCCGGATTCAAACGCTCAACCAAAACATTAAGCAAAGCCAGGCTGAATTGAGAGACGACAAAGCGCACGTCGCAAACTTGGTGCGCGTCGACTACGAAACGGGCCACGTGTCGTACCTGGCAGTTCTATTCAATGCGACGAGTTTTGACGACTTAATGACTCGGGTGCAGGCTCTTTACCTGTTCATATCCAGTGAACGCAAACTTTTAAATGAAACCCTTAGCCTACAGAAGAAACTGAGTGCCGAACAAGCCAGCCAGAAGCAAAATTACAACAAGTTGACGGCAAACAGCCGGCATCTTGCGAGTTTGAAACGGGAGAAAGTGATTCAAGAAGGCCAGGCGCAGCTTTCGTGGGTGTTGGCCAACCGCGGCTTGACCCAGTTGGGCCAGCATCAGAAGGCACTGGAGAAACAACTCAATCTAACGCAAAGTCAGATTCAGGCGCTCGAGGCCGAAGCGCAGCAACAAGAACAGATCCTTGAAGGCCGCAGCGGTGCGTCTTCGGTGGCCACCCCTTCTCTGCGTTACCAGAACATCTCCCCGTCCAAACTCTACGATTTCGTCCACAGCAAAAACTCGGCATTTTCGCTCGCCGACATTGAAACCATTTGCAGCGTCGCGAAGGTGTACGATGTGAACCCGGCGTTGATGATCGCGATCACGGGCCAGGAATTGGATTTTGTCCAACAAGGGACCTCTCACGAAACGTGGAAATTGGAGAATCCGTTTGACGTATTCGGCAGTTGGGCACTGTATCACACCAATCTGATGCAATCTGCAACGTATGCTGCAGAAATGATTCAGGTGAAGCTGTCTGCCGTCCCGCCGCGTGGCGAAGACCCTATTATTTGGCTGAATGACCCCAAGAACCACGCGGGCAATGGGGTATACGCGACCGATGCATCCTGGGCTTACGGGGTACAGGCCATCTACAACGAGATTGAAGCTGATGTAGTGTCTTCTTGACGGTTTGCGAATTTGCGAAAGAGACGATATGTATTCATGGCTTTACCCATTCACTTACAGATTTGTGGTCATGTATGGCCATTTTTCCGGGCCCTGGTTGTCCTCGGGAAAAAATTTCTATGAAGTCTAGTATATTTTTTGGCCAGAGTGGACAGACTAGTAACTAGAAGACCACCCGGCAGGAGGTAAAAAGATGCGACACCACTCAAAAGTATGCCGCACCGTGCAAGAATTGATTGCTGTGTTAACCACTCTGCGTCCAATCGAATACACGGCGCAGTTCAATCTCGATGGAACGTGGACCATTCACTATCAAACTCCCAAATTTCGTTAATGTGAGGCTGATCCTCTTTCAGCCTCATTTTCAGTTCATATGACTTTACGACCAATTCATATGAACAAAATTATCAAATCCGTTAAAAGGGTTTGGGGTTGGTTTATCTAAGTTCATATGAGTGACGGAATAGCCGATATGAAGGGAGGACGAAGTGATGTTGAAGTCCATTACCCAGACTGCCAAGGAATTGGGAGTCTCGGCAACCCAGTTACGCAACTGGTCTGACGCGCAGCTTATCGAGTGCGTTCGTAAAAACACTGTCCGGTATTTTGATGAATCGGAGTTTGAAAAAATCGAGATCATTAAAAAGGCGCTTTCACAGCCGAAGGCTACGCTTGAAGATGCGCGAAAGGCTTTGCTCGGGAATCAGGCGCTGCAGGTGATAGAAGAAGAGGAGATCCGAGCCGCGACGGAAGAAATGATGACCGCCGCCCTCGACAAGGCGTTGTCGGAGAATTTCGTAGAACTGTTTGAAGGCATGGCCAAAAGCTTCCGCGAAATGCAGCAGAAGATCCAAGAGATTCAAGCGGAAAATGTACAGATGAAACAACAGCTCGCCAAACTCGATGAAATCTTTTCATATGAGGTTCAAATCAGCGCAGGAATCCAGCAAATGAAGGACGAGCTGAGTTCACATGAAGAACAGATGAAGGACCTTCTTTCCGAGCTCAATACCCACGAAAGAGACAAAAGTACTTTGATGGAAAAGTTCCTTCACGAAAACCAATCCGTCAAAAGGCAGCTCCGGCTCCAGCAGAACGAATACACCCAAGAACGGGACAAGCTGCTCATGCAAACCCTGAATGAACTGCACGAACTTAGAGCTGCCGTGGAACAGGCTGCGGCTGCACAACAGGCAGCCCAACAGACTGCTCAACAGAAGAGAAAGAAATGGTTCGGGTTGTTCTAAACGACCATCCAATTCGGATGGTCCATCCGAGGTCCCATCGCGAGCCGTCGTCTATCTATGATACCTTTTATTGAAACGAAACCTTCTATTGAAACCGCAAAAGGAACTAGAAAGTGAACCAGTCCCCGGAGTCCCGAAGCCCTCCAAAGCGCCTAGGCATCTAAGGCCCAGTCCATGGTCAGAATGAGATGCATATTGTCGATTTAAAAGGGATTTTGTTTCGTTTTGCAACGAAACCCCTGGAACTATGGGTTTCAACGTGGAACGAATTTTTTAAATTTAAGCCAAATGATCAATGTTTTATGGGTAAAAAGCAGAATAATTTGTAGATGGTATATAACTTGCTTATTTTCAACACTCTGAAGACTATCTAGATTTTCACATAGATTTTGTGTATAGTCTTCCGTATTCAGTAAATCACCCTCAAAACGTTTACAAGATTAGGGAGGTCAAGAAATGAAAAAACAAAAGAGGTTGTTGTCTTTCGCAGGGGTTGTGGCCGCAGGATTACTGGTTACCGCGTGTGGAACTTCAGGCGGCGGGGGCGGAACTTCCTCCAACAGTTCGAGCAATTCGTCCGGCGGCAATTCCACTGCTTCATCGTCAGGGGGAGGGAATTCACCGTACGAGATCGGAATGCTCAGTGCATTGACCGGTTCCGGTGCTGCGTCTGGGAAACTTAAAGTGGATGGAGCCCAACTCGCTATCAATGAGATTAACGCCAAAGGCGGAGTTAACGGTCACCCGTTGAAATTGATCGTCGAAGACGACCAAACGACCAATCCCGGCACCGTCAACGCGTTTAATAAACTGGTATCTCAGTACCCGAAATTAACGGCCATTATTGGTCCTATCCGCTCCACAGAAGTGCAGGCCATCAATCCGAACATCCAACAAGCCGGCGTTCCCGTATTGATTGGCGGTACGGACCCGCAGCTGACTCATGAGAATGACCCGTGGATCTTCCGCTTCCGTCCGAACGACAGTTACTCGGCGAGAACCATGGCCTACTACCTCATCAAGAAACTGGGCCTGAAGAAAATTGCCATCGTTCACTCGACGGATGCGTTTGGTACCGGCGGCGAGACGTACCTGAAGAAATACATCGCACAATACGGCGGAACCGTCGTCTCTGACCAAGGCTACACGAACCACGCCACAGACTACACGTCCATCATCACCGCGTTGAAGAGTGCGAATCCGCAAGCCGTAGCTACTTACTTCACATACGGCGCGGACCTTGGCATCTTCCTGAAGCAGTACAGCCAGTTCGGTATGAAGGCGACCATCATGGGTTCCTCTTCCATCTCGTCGTCCGACGTCATTCACCTGCTTGGCAACCAGCTCAATGGGGACTACGGCACAGTCGACTACGCCTATGGTCAGAACCAGGCGTCTGTCACCTTTGGCAAGGCCCTTGAAAAAGCGTACCCAGGTGTCATCCCGGATAACTACTCCTCGTACACCTATGACGCCGTCAACGTACTCGCCAGCGTGCTCGCCAAGAGTGGTACAAGCCATAAAGCGGTTCAGCAAGGACTGTTCGGTGTGAAGGGCTTCAAAGGCGCTGAAGGGACGTACAACTTTGACAAAAACGGGGACGGCTTGCACGGTTACACCGTGGTTAAGTTCCAGGGCTCCAAACCGGTCATTTTGAAGTCCTACAACTTCTATCAATCTTCGTCGTCGGGGAACTAAGTTTTGAGGAAAAGCAGAAGCAGGGAGTTCAACTCCCTGCTTGTGCAAACCTCGGGAATTCATCAAGGAGGGATCGACACACCCCATGGCAAACTTTCTCCAACTTCTCATCAGTGGACTCGGCATCGGGGCGATTTACGCATTGGTGGCACTTGGATTCGTGTTAATCTATCGCGCGGCGAACGTCGTGAACTTCGCCCAAGGGCAAATCGCTATGGTGGGTGCGTTTTTCTTGGTCGTCGCAGTAATCGATTGGCACCTCAACGTTTGGATTGCGTTTCTCCTGGCCCTCATTGGGATGGCGGTGTTCGGAGTGCTCTTTGAGCTCGGGGTGTATTACCCGTTGCGCAATCAGTCGTTTTTACCGGTCATTATATCCACCATTGCGGCATCGATTTTGCTGCAAAACCTGGCCCAATACATTTTTGGGGCCAATCCAATCAGTGTCCCGTCTTTGTTTGCGGCACAAACCATAAAAATTGGAAGCATTATCATATCCGTTCAGTACCTCGTGATTTTGGTGGCAACAGCCATCTTTGTCGCGTTTCAGTACCTCGTTCTGGACCGCAGCATGCTCGGCAAAAAGATGGAAGCCACGGCCCAAGACAAAGACACCGCCCGGTTGTTGGGTATCCCTGTGGCCCTCATTATTGCCTTCACCTTCATTTACGCTTCCATCCTCGGGGGAGCAGCCGGAATCTTAGTGGCTCCGATTTACTTCGTAGCCCCGGGAATGGGAACGAGTATCGCCTTGAAAGCGTTTGCTGCTTCGATTATTGGAGGGTTTGGGAACACCGTCGGAGCCATCATTGGGGGTTTGGCCATTGGGATTATCGAAACCCTCGGGGCAGCATACATTTCCGAGCCATACAAGGACGCGTACGCGTTTGTCATTCTGATTCTGTTCCTGTTCCTGCGCCCACAGGGAATTTTTGGAGAAAAAATCGCCGAAAAGGCCTAAAGGAGGTGCTACGATGAGGATTCTACGTTATCTGCCAGGAGCTTTGGCAATTTTATGTGTGCTGTTGATTCCGCCGCTGGTAGGCCACAACATCTACTACTCCGGATTGGCGATGGAAGCCGCCACTTGGGCACTCGCAAACCTCGGGTTGACCATCATTCTCGGGTACACCGGCCAGATTTCACTGGGCCAAGCGGCCTTTTTCGGAATTGGTGCGTACGGGGCTGCGGTTGTCGCCACCAAGACCCAATCCATGTGGCTCGGCCTTCTCGTCGCAATCGCTTTATCCGCTGTAGCCGGCTTTATCATCGGCTTGTCCACGCTGAAAATGGCCGGGCACTATCTGGCGATGGTGACCATCGGATTCCAGACTCTAATCAGCTTGGTTTTCAACAACTGGATCACGTTAACCGGCGGTCCGGACGGAATTAGTGGGATTCCCAGACCTCACATCTTCGGGATTTCGCTGATGCAAAACGTTCCGTTTCTGTACTTCGTGTTCATTTTGCTGTTCCTGGTCGCTGCAGGTGTCAATGCTTTGCGCAAATACACTTGGGGCCGGGCGCTGCGCGGCATCCGCGAAAACGAGTTGGCCGCAAACGTCATGGGTGTCAACGCGTTTCGCGCGAAGATTGTGGCCTTCACTGTCGGGGCTACCATTACAGGTTTTGCCGGCGGCGTATTTGCCACAGGTGCCATGTACATCAGCCCAGGGTTGTTCGACTTCAATCAGTCGGTCTCCTTCCTGGCGATGACAGTGGTCGGCGGGGCTGGTTCCGCAGTGGGTACTATCTTTGGCACCGTGGTCTTGACATTGCTGCCCGAAGTTTTGCGTTTCATGCAGCACATTTATTTGGTGGTATACGCGATTATCGTTTTGTTGGTCGTGCTCGGCATGCCGGGCGGAATATGGTCCGTCGTCGAGAAATGGTGGGCGCGCTTAGTACCGCCAAAACGGCCAAAACTGGATTTGCAAGACATTCGCTTTGGCGTTCCCACAGAGTCGGGCGAAGCCTTGTTGAAGTTGAACGGCATCTCGAAGTCGTTTGGCGGTTTGAAAGCCGTTGACACGGTGGATTTGACGTTGAAGAGTCAAGAGGCACACGCGCTGGTTGGACCGAACGGATCCGGAAAAACGACTGTACTCAATCTGGTCACTGGCGTTTATCCGCTCAGCGGCGGGACCATCGAATTGGAAGGTAAGAGCTTGACTGGTCTCCCATCGTACAGAGTCACTGAAAACGGGATTGCCCGGACGTTTCAAAACATTCGACTCTGTAAGGAACTCACCGTTTTGGACAACGTCATGTTGGGGCTGCACCGCCACCGCAAGTCGACATTTTTAGGAAATATGTTTAGTTCTCCGGCTTCGCGGCGCGAACGGCGCGAATTCGAGGAAAAAGCCTGGAAAGCCATTATTTACGTTGGACTGGCGGACCGCGCTTTTGAATTGGCGGAAAACCTGCCACACGGTCAGCAAAAACTGGTCGAACTCGCCCGCGCTTTGGTCGCAGAACCCAAAGTGCTCTTGCTGGACGAACCTGCGGCGGGCTTAAACGACACCGAAACCGCCAACTTAATTCAACTGTTGCAGCGTTTAAAATCGCAACACGTCACGATTCTGTTGATTGAACACGATATGGCATTGGTGACAAAGGTCGCCGATAAATTGACAGTGCTCAGCTTCGGACAGCGCATTGCGGTGGGCCCCGTGCAAGAAGTATTGGCAGAACCGGTCGTCCTAGAGGCATTCTTGGGTCGCGATAAGGAGGAAGATCAGGTTGTCGAAGCTGGTGGTTGAAAACATCGCTGCGTTCTACGGACGCGCACAGGCGTTGCGTAGTGTCTCTTTGGAAGTCAATCCCGGCGAAACTGTCGCCCTGCTCGGTGCCAATGGCGCTGGAAAGACTACAACCTTAAAAGTGATTTCCGGATTGGTCAAAGCCACCCAAGGGAAGGTGACCTTTGGCGACGTGGAACTAACCGGGAAATCGCCGGAAAAGATTATCGGAATGGGGATTGCGCACGTACCGGAAGGACGGCATTTGTTTCCAGGGCTTACGGTCCGGGAGAATCTGTACCTCGGTGGAGCGGTTCGAAAACTTTCCCGCAAGCAGTTGAACGAAGAACTTGACCGGGTGATGGAGTACTTTCCCGCCCTCATTCAGCATTTGGACCGGCCGGCATGGGCCTTGTCCGGAGGCCAACAGCAGATGGTGGCTGTGGGAAGGGGACTCATGGCAGCGCCGAAAGTGCTGCTTTTGGATGAACCGTCTCTAGGGCTGGCTCCCATTATCGTCAAACAGTTGTTCCAGACCATTGCGAAAATTGCCAAGGAAGGTACAACCATTCTGTTGGTGGAACAGAATGCTCCGATGGCCTTTTCGGTCAGTCAACGCGCGTATGTGATTGAAACCGGAAAAGTGACCGTTCACGATACGGTAGAAAATTTGCGAAGCAATCAGGCCGTGCAAAACGCATACCTGGGGTTGGGTGGCGTCGAAACGGCTGCGGAAAGCGAGCAGTCTGGCTGATTCCGCGTTGAAGGGCCGCAGGGTCCGTGACAGGGTCCCTCGGTCGTTTGTGGTTGGGTTTAGATGAAATACACCGGTATATGACGTCAAAAATAAACCACCGTAGGGACCAAACGCATTACCCTGCGGTGGTATTTTGGTGTCAAATCCTGGGTCAACGTGCACGTGTCAACGCGAAATCACTTCTCCGGGAATGCCTAGGTTGACGCCTCCATCGCGCAGACTCTTCTGCACCTCGTTAACGTCCACTTGCAGGGGGTCTACACCGTGCTTGGAGCAGTAGGCGGCTGCGAACGCCGCTGCTTCGCCGGTCATGGCGCACGCTGGAACGTTCCGAGTCGACCCATATGCCACTTCATCCACTGAAATGCACCGTCCGGCTACCAGCAGTCCGCGAACTCCTTCTGGCACCAGACAACGGTACGGGATTCCGTAACCACTCCCGACACTCTCCATGATGGCCCGTTCGCCGCCGGGTTCGTGAATGTCTACAGGGGAGTTGCACAAACCGATGGCATCCTCAAAGCGAGCCTCTCCACGGACGTCTGCCTCGGTGAGTACGTAATGTCCTTGAATGCGACGCGTTTCGCGAATGCCGAGTTTTGGAGCCACTTCAAGAAAGATGGCGTTCTCAAACCCCTTGACGTACTGCTTCAAAAAGTCAAATGCGCAGTAGGCCTGTTTTCGAATCTCGATCTCCGCCTTGCTCAACGTGCGGTCATCCAGGCCATTGCCGTGGAAACGAGTCACGTTAATGTTAAGTTCGCCAGGGATCAGGCCTGCCTTTAACGTCATGTGGTCTTTGGGGACAATCCAAGGGAATCCTTCGTTTTTCGCCTGTTCAATTCGTTTTGTGAATCCAGTTGCAAAAAACACCATGACGTAGTCTTCGTTCCGACTTCCGCCGGTTTCGGGAACCACCAATTCCCACATGTCGTCCCGGTGTTCTCGGCAATCTTCGACCAGTCTGGGAATGTCCACATTGAGCACGCGAAAATAGGAAGTGATAGGCTGTGTAAGCCCATCTGTTTTTCGACCCAACATGAACTGTACACCAGCCAACGCAGCGACGTCGCCATCACCGGAGGCGTCGATAAAAACCTTGGCCAGAACCAGCTTGCTGCCGGATTTGGTTTGAATTTGCAACCCTCTGAGATGACCTCCTTCTTTCATCGTTTGAACCACTTGAGCCCGGAGCAGGACCTCGACACCGGCTTCTTCAATGGCCTCAATGACGACGCGCTGCATCACTTCGGCGTCAAACGCACCCGTATAAGCGCCCCAATAGGACTCCCGGGTCCGGTTGTCTGCCCCTTTGTACCCAGCACACCGCTGAATCAGTTCATGAAACACCCCGCCGTTGATCAAACCGGTCGGTTTCGTCAACCTTCCGCCCGTTACGAGTCCTCCCAGGACGCCACTGGCTTCTAAAAGCAGGGTCTTCGCTCCTTCGCGTGCTTCCCGGATTGCCGCCACAACTCCGGTGATCCCAGCGCCTGTGACCACGACGTCGTAAGTCCCAAACAGTTCCATGTGCCTTTTCCTCCGTTCTGTACCCAAATCCATTACATGTGCACAATGTGATTCGTCAAAGTCCCTAAACCTGCGATGGTCACGGAAACTGTGTCACCTGCTTGCACAAATGCCGGAGGGTCATACTGTAAAGCGGTACCCGCCGGCGTCCCGGTCGCGATGACATCACCCGGTTCCAGTGTCAAAAACGATGAAAAGAATTCAATGATGTCCTCGATCTTAAAAATCATCTGCGAAGTGTTTGACTCTTGACGCACAAACTCATTGACGGTGGTCACGATGGACAGCGAATGCGGATTAAAAACTTCATCCTTGGTCACGAGTGCTGGTCCCATTGGACAAAAGCCGTCCAAGTTTTTACCGCGTGTCAGTTGAACGTCTTCTTTCACAAAATCATTTGCTGTGTAGTCATTGACGATGGTGTAGCCAGCGACGTAATCGAGTGCGTCCGCTGCGCGAATGTCCTTCCCGGGTTTGCCGATGACCACGCCCAGTTCGCCTTCGTAGGTGACTTTCCTTCCATGGGGAAGACCAATCCGTTCGTCGGGCCCAATGACTGCAGTCGACACCTTGGTAAAAACCTTGAGCGCCGTTGGAGGGTTCAATTGACCTCGCGTGCAAAAATCGTAGTAATTTAATGCGACGCCAAGGACTTTGCCGGGGCGGGGGATGGGAGCTGTCACTTTGACGTCCGCCACAGGCAAGCGCCAAGGCCCGGTGGAGTCACCGATGGAATTCACCAAGGCTGCAACCTTGTCGACCCCGTCGCGATCGCGAAGCACGTCAAGAACCGTCCGGTAC
The DNA here is from genome assembly GCF_021739485.1 of Alicyclobacillus tolerans. Lineage (GTDB taxonomy): Bacteria > Bacillota > Bacilli > Alicyclobacillales > Alicyclobacillaceae > Alicyclobacillus_K > Alicyclobacillus_K tolerans_A. Next base: position 68,219 of record NZ_JAJFNK010000014.1, on the reverse strand, counting down.
TCCGTGCATCCGGGGTGGCCGAGGTCACGAGCTGCACGCTGCACGTCAACCACCGTTGAATCCCAGGACAGTACACCCATGGCAAGGCGATTCGTTTCGTCCCGAAATGTAACCCACTTCATATGAATACCCCCAGCGTCAAAATACGGGACCCAGGAAATAGGGCTCTAACGGATCCATGTACAGAATGGTCTCGCCTTTGGTTAATTCCCCGGAAGCAACACTGACAAACTTTTCGAACAACTGAGTTCCCAATTGTTCAATGGTCGACTGTCCGGTGATGATGGAGCCTGACGAAAAGTCGATGCTTTTTTCAGCTTTACTGGCCGTCCGGGGATTGCCGGTAATCATCATCAGCGGAGCGACAACGCCAGTATTGGTGGCCAGCATCGGTGGGTCATTGGATGGGAGGTCTCCGCCGCCCAATTGGTAAATGGTGAGTTGGCAACCCGCCGCGGCCAAACTCATGGGCAGTGAATAGGAAGACTGCCAGCCGTCCATAAAGTGAAGTCCCTTTTTGACCGGTCTCTGCGCGTACTCCAACACCCCTTGAATGGGCATCGTTCCCGCCTTTTGAACGGCCCCTAACGATTTTTCCTCGAGCGTGCTGATGCCAGCTGCAATGTTTGAGGGCAGCGGGTTAATGGTGCGGATGTCTTCTCCTGTCCGGATTGCCGCCTCTTCCACTTGGCGAACCATCTCCAGCAACCGCTGAGCATCACTTTTTTCTACGCACCGTGCGGCGAGGTCCAATTCCGCGCCGATGATCTCGACCGTTTCCGAAAAAATGGCGGTTCCCCCGGCAGCCACCAAGAGGTCTGCGGCCTTGCCAAAGGTCGGATTGCCGCTGATTCCACTGGTCGCATCGGACAGTCCGCATTTGATGCCGATGGCCAGTTTACTGATAGGTACGCTCTCGCGTTTCACGAGGGAGGCATCGTGTACGAACTGACGGGCGATTCCTATTCCTTGCTCAACCAGCCGATCCAATCCGCCGGCTTCCTCTACGGTCAGTACGGCGACCGGTTTACCTGAGTGACTCATTTGTTCTGCCAGTGTGTAAGGCTCTACCTCTGAATACCCAAAATCCCTGCGTGCCCCGAGTACAATGGTCCCGTACACATTGGCATTGCGGGCCAGACCCACCAACAACCGGCTCAACCGTTCGCGGTCCTTTTTGTGGCGGCCGTTTTCTCCGCCGGTGGGCACCGTTTTTGTCCCGTAGACATATTGGGTGATGCGGTAAGCGGCGATGTTCAGCAGGCGGCTGGAAGGTACAATCAGGACGACATTGCGTATTCCTGCCTCGTCATTCGGGCGAACGAATCCCAAAAATTCCATCAGCGGGTTCCTCCTTGGAGTTCGACATCGCCGCGGCCGCGCTGTCCTTCGATGTTGTGGACACCCACCAAGCTGCCCTTGGCAATGAACTGGGTAGCCCGCCCAATGGGCCGTCCGTACTTGGTGACGGTCTCACCCGAACGAATGTCGAGCAGCGCGATCTTATGGCCAAACGGAATCGACTCAACTGTAAAAAATTCAAAAGCGGGTTTGGAAAAGGTCGTCTGGATGACAATTCCGGTATGACTTTGAATATCCTCAACGACGGTTGCGACATTATCGTGTTCGTGCATTTGTAATGCGTGAAACAAATGAACTCCTCCTTTTAGCAGGGCGGTGGAAACGCGAAGCCGCGACGTCCGTATGTGCCCATCTCCGCAAGTCCGTATATCCCCGTGTCCGCATGTCCCCATGTCGAATCGGCTGGTTCAGCCCAGCAGCGGGTCTACGCCCAGTTCTTGAGCCAGGTTGTTCAGGTTGTCGAGAACCTGCGGACTGATTGGAATGCCTGTGCGCGCTCTTTGCGCAGCCATCTGATCGCTGATTTGACCCGGCAGGTAAATTTGCTCGTACCCTTGCGCCAGTTCCGCACCGAGAACCATCTGAATCAACTGTTCCATTCTGGCGTTGACGGCATCTGTTCCGAAAGCGCTGACATCTACCGCGAACATGAATGCGCCAATTCCAGCCGGGCTCAGTTCCTTGGCGTACATGCTGCGAAGCTGCGTACCCACATTCGCTCCCGTCAATACTCCAGAAAAGATGTCGGCAAACAGCGCAAGCCCATACCCCTTTGGTCCGCCGACCGGAAGCTGGTACCCTTGCAGCGCCTCGTTGGGATCCGTTGTGGGCTGGCCCGCTTTGTTCAAGGCCCAACCTTCTGGAATCGCTTCTTCGCGCTGTGCGGCGAGGAGGATTTTCCCTTTCGCTACCACGGATGTCGCCATATCTACGACAATGACCTGGCCCTCTGGCGCCGGGGCGCTAAAGCAAATCGGATTGGTCCCTAGAACCGGTTCACTGCCGCCCCACGGAGGCATGTTCGGCGGAGAATTGGTCGTGACGAAGCTCACCAATCCCTCGCGCGCCAACATTCTGGCATAGTAAGCACAGGTTCCAATGTGGTTGGTATTAAAAACGCCAGCCGCTCCGACAAAGTGTGTTTTGGCGTTTTTCACAACCTCTTGCACGGCAGACAAGGCAGCTAACTGTCCCCAGGTATTGTTTCCGTTTACCAGTGAAAGGGCCCCTTTGTGCCATTCCAAGGCGGGTTTTTGGTCAGGTTGCAGTACACCCTCGCGAGCCATCCGGACATACGCGGGAATGCGCATGGCACCGTGCGTCTCTAATCCATGCAGGTCCGCGTCGACCAGCGCATCTGCGGTAACACCTGCCTCCATCACCGGTGTGCCGACGGCGGCCAGGACCTTTAAGTAGAAATGTTTGAGCACATTCACTTCAATACCCATAGTTCCTCCTAGGAGATGCGATAGCGGTCGATGACCTTTTCGTCGATTGAAAAGCCCAGACCAGGCCCTTCCGGTACACGGACAATCCCGCCGTCGTGTTCCACTGGATTTTGGACGAGGTGGTCCCGGAACGGGTTTTCGGTTTGTTCATACTCCATCCACATCGGTACGGGACGCCAGCTATGGGGTGCCGGCGGCAATGCAGCCATCACATGCAGCGCGGCATGCAGGCCGACGGCCGACCCCCATACGTGCGGAATCACGCTGATGCCGAAGGCCTCGGCGATTTGGCCAATCTTTTTGGTTTCCGTAATGCCTCCCGCACAGCACACGTCCGGCTGAATGATATCCATGGCTCGCTTTTCGATGATGTCTTTGAACGCGTAACGAGTAAATGCATTTTCCCCGCCGGCAAGCGGTATCTGGAGTTTGTTGCGAAGGTCTGCATAGGCGTTGAGGTCGTGGGGGGAAACCGGTTCTTCAAACCACGCGAGGCCCATCTCTTCGAATGCCTTACCGAGAAACAGCGCATTCGTCAGATTGTAACCGTGGTTTGCATCCACCATCAGTTCGACGTCGTCGCTAAGGGCCTGCCGGACCTGTTGAACCCGCTTCAGCTCTTCTTTTGGCGGCAGGGCGATCTTCATTTTTACACCCGTGAACCCTTGTTCTTGATAAGCCAGCGCCTCTTCCACCGCCGGTGTGTTGAAGTCCCCTTCTTCCGCCGAAAAATACAACCCGGTGGCATAAGCTCTGAAGGTCTTTCGGTGGGCACCGCCCAACAGTGCGTAAACCGGACGATTGAGGGCTTTGCCCATGATGTCCCACAGCGCAATATCGACGGCGCTGATGGCTGCAACACCGAAACCTTGGGGGTCGTAATCTTCGACGCGCTGGTACATTTTTTCCCACAGCACATCCGTGTCAAACGGGTTATGACCGCTGATACTCGGGGCGAGGAGTGTGTCTACCACGGTCTTTGTCACCTCAGCAGGTCCATAGGCTTCGCCCCATCCTTCGATTCCCTCATCGGTGCTGACCTTGACAAGCATGGCGTTTTTGGTCTTGTACCACCAGCCTCTGGCTGAGGTAAAGGGCTTGTCTACACTGGTTCGCAAAACATAGGTTGTGACACCCGTAATCTTCATTTCAATCCTCCTGACCCTTCCAATTGCATTTGCTGCACGGACTGTATGATTTGCTGGTAGGTTCGCGTGGTATGGTCTCTCATCAACTGCTCTACGAAATGGTGGTCTCTGTGCATCAATGCTTCGACCATCTCCTGGTGTTCACGCATTGAAATTTCAATGTCTTTTTGGCTCTTAAAAAAAGCCGGGTAGCGGGTGGAAAAGTCCCACAATTCACCAATGGTCATCGCCAGGCGCTGGTTGTTTGCGTGTTGGTAGATAAACTCGTGAAAGGACCGATTAAATTGCCCATATCCTTCTAAATCGTTGACTTCTAAAAAGGTCTCTGACTGGTTAACCATTTGCTTCAGTGTTTTGATGTGTGAATCGGAAAGGTGTTCAACGGCCAGCCGTGCGGCTAACCCCTCCAACTGAATTCGAATTTCAAAGATTTGCCGAATGTCGTCCTCGGAGAGGCTGCTCACGATGTATCCAGAGTGTGGATTAAGCAGCACATACCCCTCGTGTGCCAGCATTTGCAGGGCTTCGCGGACCGGAATGTCACTGACATTGAGGTGTTTGGCAATTTGCGAAATCACCAATCTCGATCCGGGGCGAACGATTCCCTTGATGATTTCCTCTTGCAATGTGAAGTACACTTTCTCCCTCTTTGTCCTGTACTGCAGAAACCTGTCCTCCTTTCTGCAACTAATATATTGTTTATTGTAATAATATATTATTTTACAAAATCATATATTGTGGAGTGCGCAAACACAAGGGTTTGTAACAAAAAGGTTGCCATTGCAGGGTAGGTTCAGTCCTCTTGTGCAAACACGCCATAGCACTGACGGTTGCATCATGGGTCTGCCTCTGAACCAGCAATGGCAAATAACACTTGTACACGATGGGGTTATCGTTCAATTTTTGTATGTGCGCGTCCTTCCAAAATCCCCTTTCGCAGAGCGGCCGCTTGACCCGAATCGGCCAGTGGGGCGGTGTGTTCTACGGGTTCGGAACCAAAACAGATTTGGCATGTTGGAGGGAGTCCATTTCGTCGAAGGCTTCCTTCCAATTTTCCATGCTGTAGACTTTTGACATCGGGAGCGGATCGATTTCACCTTTGGCCATCATCAACAGGACTTTCTCCCACATCGGGTAATTGTGACTGAAGGAACCTTGTAAACGAGCCGCTTTCTGAATCAGCGGGTCCAGGGAGAAATCCACTGGCGCCGGTCCCCAGCCAATTTTCGTGATCTGTCCGGCGGGGCGGACGACATCAATGGCTTGCTTTAAGGTGATCGAAATGCCGACGGCATCGAGCACCAAATCCGGGCCGAAGCCGTCTCCGTAAGAAAGGACCTCTTGGACAACATCCTGTTCTTCGGCCACAATTACCGTGTCTGCCCCGAATTGTTTGGCGACTTCCAGGCGGTTCTTGTCCCTTTGGGTCCCCACGATGGTCAATTGCCCCGGGGAAAAGAGTTTTGCAATCTGTACGCACAGCAGGCCAATCGGTCCTGGGCCAAACACGACCACGTAATCGCCAGGGCGGATTCTCGAGTGGTGGGCGACGGCGTTGTAGGCTACGCAGCACGGCTCTGTTAACGCCGCCTTTTCGAAAGAAACACCGTCGGGGATTTTATGTACGATCGCGTCCCTCGTCTTAACATACTCAGCCATCGCCCCATCTTCGAGAACGCCGAAGCCGCGCCGGTCCGGGCACAAATTGTACTGGCCGGTCCGGCAGTAGATGCATACGCCGCATACGTAGGCCGGAGTCTCGCTGACGACCCGGTCACCGACCTGAAAGCCTTTCACTTCAGAACCGACATCCGCAACGATGCCGGAAAATTCATGTCCTAAGGTCACGGGCCGTTTCACCGGAAACCCTTGAATGTCGTGATACATGTGCAGGTCGCTGCCGCAGACTCCTGCGCCTTTCACCTTTAAAAGCACGTCATGGGGTCCAATCTCAGGAACTGGGACGTCGCGCAGTTCCACATTGCCTCGACCGCCGGAGAAGTTTACAACCGCTTTCAAACCGAAAACCACCTTTCTCACTGATTCTTATCGATAACTGGAAATCGACAACTGAAAATCCATTGCCTTCGTATCGAACCGATTTGCGTTTTGTGCAACGAAAAATCGAATCGAGGCGAAGCCATGTTGAACCACCAAAGACATAGACATGGATGCCATCGTTTCTAGTTTGTGTACGCAGCGTTTCCGAAAACGAAAACAGGCAGGTCTATCAATGATTTTAAGATGTTATGAAACGTTTCACAGGAAAATTATAGATAATTCAGTCTGAGTCTGTCAACAACACCCGAAGTAAAGTGGTTTTGGGCGCCATCCATCGTGGTTTTGTCGGCTTTTAAGCGCTTAGACAGACTCCAACGAGTTGGAAAGCGACAAAAACCCCGACTTGTGGCTCTTGTTTTATTTGCGATTGACGTTACAAGATTACCTTTGCTACAATTTTCCTGTGAAACGTTTCATTTTGAAGCCACGTGTGGTGGGGGGAACCGTGAATACGATTCGGGACGTAGCCAAACTTGCTGGGGTTTCCGTAGGAACGGTTTCCAAGGTGATGAATCATCAGGGGAATGTCAAACCGGAACTCCAAGACAAGGTTTTGCAGGCTGTCAAAGCGTTAAATTACCAGGCGAACGGGATTGCCCGGAGCCTGCGTTCTTCTTCGACGAAAACGTTGGCCGTATTGCTTGCAGACATCATGAATCCGTTCCAAATGGCGCTGGCGCGCGGAATTGAAGAGGTGACGTATCAACACGGCTACCATATTTTGATTAGTTCGACGAAGGAGAACCCGGAAATTGAACACAGGAACCTTCGGATGTTCTACGAAAAAAGGGTCGACGGACTGATCCTTTGCACGACAGGGCGGGTGAACGACGACATTCGCTCCATCATCCAAAGGGAGATCCCGGTGGTCTTGGTCGACCGGCCGGTTCTATCCCTGCCTGTTGACATCGTCGCAGACAACAATTTGTTGGGAATGGAGATGCTGGTTGCCTGCCTGAAGGACCTTGGCCATCACAGGATTGGAATCGTTCACGGCAACCGAGATACCATCCATGGACAACTGCGTTACGAAGGGGTCGTAAAAGCCCTTCAAATTCACGGGATCCCGTTTGTTCCCGAACTGCAAGTCGATGGCGGGTTCACGTATGAGGGCGGCTACGCTGCGGTCCAGGAATTCTTAAATCGAGGTCCTCTGCCGACGGCCTTTGTATCGGCCAACAACAACATGACGGCAGGCATCTTGCGCGCCTGCCGCGACTTGGGAATCAAAATTCCAGACGACGTTTCGCTGGTTTCCTTTGGGGACCTGGAGTACTCCTGGAATTTAATCACACCCTCCGTCACCGCCGTGACTCAATCGCCAGTCATGATTGGGAAAAAAGCCGCAGAACTCATTTTGCGGCGGCTTACAGGTCAGGCTGAGCAGGATGTCTCGCATATTTTCATGACGCCAAGGCTGATTGTCCGGGAGTCTACAGCGGCGGTGTAATCTCGGGGTTCTCTTTTTGTCCGGAATTTTGACCGTCATTTGTGCGTCATGGAATCCATCCAATACCTGAAAGGATGAGGGAACAGAAATGAAGCCGATTGTGCAAATCTCTCTTGACCTGACCAATATTCAAGAGGCGATTGAGGTCGCCAAAGTTGCCGTGGAAGCCGGCGTGGACTGGCTGGAGGCAGGCACGCCTTTGCTTTTGGCTGAAGGACTACACGCTGTCGAAGAACTGCGAAAGGCGTTTCCAAATCACCCGATTGTCGCTGATTTAAAGACCATGGACGGGGGGTACTTGGAAGCGGAAATGATGGCGAAAGCGGGTGCCACTCACGTGGTTGTGATGGGAGTTGCACACCCAGCCACCATTCGCGCTGTCGTCCGAGCTGCGAAAAAGTACGGGATTGAAGTCATGGGAGACATTCTCGCTGCACCCGACAAGGTCGAATGCGCGAAGATGCTCGAAGCAAACGGGGTCGATTACGTGATCGTACATACGGGGTTCGACGAGCGCGGAGAAGATACGGAAAGAACGCCTTTCGACCACCTGCGCGACGTGGTGGGAGCGGTGAACATCCCCGTCCAAGCCGTAGGAGGACTGAGCATCGACCAAGCTGCGCAGATGCCGAAGCACGGCGCTCCGTTGGTGGTGGTCGGGGCTCCGCTGGTCATCGATCACCAAGAGTTTCGTCCCAGCACCAACGGTGAAGAGTTGAAAGCGATCCTGCGAAACTTAGTAGAGAGGGTGAAAAACAGTTGACGGCAAAAATCGCGGCGTTTCCCAAGGCGTTCATAGAACCATTGGTAGATGGCAGAATGGACTTGTTCGACTGGTTTGACCAGGCGGCAACCCTTGGAGCACAAGGACTCGAACTGTATTATCGTTTTTTAAAGGAGTATGGCGAAGCGTACTTAATGAAAGTGAAAGCACGCGCTGACAGTCATGGACTTCAGATTCCCATGATGTGTTCTTCGCCGGATTTTACCCATCCGGATAGGTCCTTTCGAACCCGGGAAATTGAACAAATGAAACAGATGATTGACGTCATGGCGTTTTTGGGACCGGACGACTTCCGCAGCTGCCGCGTGCTGTCTGGACAGAAGCGTCCTGAGGTGACCCGGGAACAGGGGATTTTGTGGACGGTCGAATCCATTCAAGAGTTGCTCGATTACGCACAGAAACAAAGGGTACACCTTGTCATGGAAAACCACTACAAAGACGGGTTTTGGGTCTATCCCGAGTTTGCTTTGCAAAGCGACGTCTATTTAGACATCGTGGGCCAAATTTCATCGCCTTGGTTTGGGGTCAATTACGACCCGTCCAATGCCATCGTGGCCGGGGAGGATCCATTGGAACTACTGAAGAAGGTAAAAGAACGGGTAATGACCGTTCACGCCAGCGACCGTTACCTGAAACCAGGCGCTACATTGGAACAGCTGAAGGAATACGCGTCTCAGGGATACTCCGATGTTTTGCAGCACGGTGTCATTGGCAAGGGCATGAACGACTACGATGCGATTTTTCGCGAATTGAGGTCGGTCGGGTTTCAAGGCTGGATTTCTATCGAAGACGGGATGAACGGCTTAGACGAAATGAGAGAATCGATTGTATTTCTGAAGAGCAAAGTCGATGAATATCTAGCGTGACCATCCGTCTGCTCTCAATATCCCAAGGAGGTTTAAACGATGCATAAGTTCAAAGAGGTTTTGTCCAGAAATGAAATTGCGTACGGTACGTTTTGTGCTCTCAAAGACCCCGCTATTATCGAAATTTTAGGGTATGCAGGATACGATTTTGCCGTGATTGACTTAGAACATTCCGCTTTGGACCTCATGACGATGGAACATTTTATCCGCGCCGCAAAAATTGCTAATATTACGTCTGTTGTCCGAACCCCGCAAAAAGACGAAGCCACCATTTTACGGGCGGTTGAGGCGGGGGCGGATGCAGTGATGGTTCCTCACCTCATCTCCCAGGAGCAAGGAAAGCGGATCGTCGATATGGCCAAATACGCGCCCATCGGCCGGAGGGGCATCGATGGTTCGACGCGGGTTGCAAAATACGGCAACGTCCCGATGACCGAACACATGCAACAGCAAAACGACCACCTGCTTGTCATCGGCATGATCGAAGACGCGGAAGCTGTTGAAAACATCGATGAAATCCTGCAAGTGCAAGGATTGGACCTGCTTTTCATTGGTGCTGCCGACTTGTCCGTCTCTTACAACTTGCCGCATCAAGTCACTCATCCTACGGTTCGTTCCGCTATCAAAACCGTATTTGAACACGCCAGCAGAGCCGGTATGAAGGTAGGAGTGCCAGCCTATGACGCGGCACAGGCGAAGGAAGTGGTGGATCTCGGTGCGAGTTTTGTCACCAGCCCAGCCGTCGATACGTACCATTTGACGCAGACGTTGACGGCTCATTTGCGCAGTGTCAAAAATGCAAATCAGAGATTCTAGCTGCAACAGACAAAACTTGCTCTTGACGGCATTCAGAAAATTATGGTACCGTAAGACTACAAATTGTGCCTTTGTTCAAAACGCTTAGAACGGGAGCACTCAGGAAATAGAGCTTGCCAGAGAGCTGCGGGTTGGTGCAACGCAGTAAGTGAATTCCTGAATCTCGCCCGGGAGCGGCTAGGCAGAACCGTTTGAACCGCGAGTATGCCTGGACGACTGACCGTCGTTAATCGGTTGCGCAGGTTGTCCTGCGGCAGAGGGGGTCCGTATTTCGGACCAACAAGAGTGGTAACGCGGTTGGCTATGACCAGTCGTCTCTTTTCGAGGCGGTGGTCTGTTTTCGTTTCTAAGGGGTTTATTGTTTAACAATCGTCATTGACTCGTGATTTAAACCAAGGGCATGGATCCAAAGCGAGCCTTGAAAACCAAAAACGGATATTAAATTCGAAAACGCGATGACGGGGACAAACGAGGTCGGCTTTGCACAGAGAGCTGCGGGTTGGTGCGACGCAGTGAAATCCGGTTTCGGTACTCACCCCTGAGTAGTTGAACAGAACGGCTCAACCGGCTAAAAACCAACAGGCGAACGACACAACGCGAAAGCCTTGCAGTCGACGCTGAGGGAAAAGCCCAAAGCTTAGTAAGTTCAAACGCCTGACCTGCGTTATGGGGTCGCAACAAGCACACGTTGCACTGAGTTGGATTTGGCTTGCCAAATCAACGAGGGTGGTACCGCGGTCGATAGCAGGTCGATCGTCCCTTGAGGATGATTGAACCTGCTTTTTTGTACACAGATGACTGTTTGTACACATAACCTTTTTCCACAGATGACTGGGAGGGATTGATAATGGTTTTGAAACAGGAGAACGCGGTTGCCGGCATGAAAAACCACACGAAGTATCACCGGGAGTATTTTATGCCCCCTGTACCGAGCATGAAGTGGACCCAGAAGGAGTACATCACAGAGGCTCCCACGTGGTGCAGCGTAGACCTTCGGGACGGAAACCAGGCCTTAATCGTGCCCATGAATTTGCAGGAAAAGCTGGAATACTTTCAACTTCTGGTGAAGATTGGCTTCAAGGAAATCGAAGTGGGCTTTCCGGCCGCCTCGGAGACGGAGTTCGCTTTTTTGCGCACCTTGATTGAGCAAAACTTGATTCCGGACGACGTGACGATTCAGGTCTTGACCCAATCGCGCGATCACATCATCCGCAAAACCTTCGAAGCACTCACAGGCGCCAAAAAGGCGATTGTCCACTTGTACAACTCGACTTCTTTGGCTCAGCGGGAGCAGGTGTTCCGCAAATCGAAGGAAGAAATCATCGACATCGCAGTCGGCGGTGCGGAAATGGTGAAGGAGTTTGCCCAAGAAACGGAAGGCAACTTCCAATTCCAGTATTCTCCGGAGAGCTTCACAGGCACCGAGATGGATTTTGCCCTCGAGATTTGCAACGCGGTGCTCGACGTTTGGCAGCCGACTGAAGACAACAAGGTCATCATCAATCTTCCGGCGACCGTGTCCATGTCCATGCCGCACGTCTATGCGAGCCAAATTGAGTTTATGAGCGACCATTTGAACTACCGCGATCGCGTCATTTTGTCCGTACACCCGCACAACGACCGGGGAACGGGCGTGGCCGACGCAGAACTGGGCGTGCTCGCGGGCGCGCAGCGGGTTGAAGGAACGCTGTTTGGCAACGGAGAGCGCACGGGCAACGTGGACGTGGTCACACTCGCGCTGAACCTGTTCTCGCATGGCGTAGACCCGAAATTGAACTTGGAAGACATCCCGGCCATTCGGGCAGAATGCGAGCGACTGACCAACATGACTGTCGGGAAAAGGCACCCGTATGCGGGAGAACTGGTATTTACAGCGTTTTCCGGATCGCACCAGGACGCCATCGCTAAAGGCATGAAGTGGCGCGAGAAAGGAAAGCGCAAGTACTGGACGGTGCCGTACCTGCTCATCGATCCGAAGGACATCGGCCGCGAATACGAAGGAGATATCATCCGGATTAACAGTCAGTCCGGCAAAGGCGGCATTGGCTACATCTTAGAGCAGAACTACGGGATTGACTTGCCGGCGGAAATGCGCGAAGGCTTGGGGTATCGCGTCAAGAGTGTCTCCGACCGACTGCACAAGGAACTCATGCCCAGCGAAATCTACGATATCTTTATGCAAGAGTACGTGAATTTGACCCGGCCTCTCGAGTTTTTGGAGTATGTCTTTACGCGCAGTGACAACTATCAAACGACGGTCAACGTGCGCATTGACGACGTGGTCAAAGAACTGACAGGTGCCGGAAAGGGAAGGCTGGACGCCATCAGCAACGCACTCCGGACGAATCTGGGCTTTTCGTACACCAATCTGGTCTACAAGGAGCACGCTCTGGAGGTCGGGTCGGAGTCCCAAGCTGTATCTTACATCGGAATTACTGCCACGGATGGAACCGAGTACTGGGGCTGCGGAATTGATGCGGACATCATGACTTCCTCGGTCAAAGCATTGTTTAGCGCAGTGAATAAAATGTGCGAATCACAGCCGGTGCCTTTGCTCGTACAAAACTAATCGTGGACTAATGACCAAGGGGAGGCCGTTTAAAAGGGGACGGTTTCCGTTTTAGGCTAGAAAATTGGAAATGACATGGGAAACGACGTGTGGATTGGCCATCCAATTGACACGTCGTTTCCGTTGTTATTGAATTTTTATCCTTCTGTTATTCGTTTTTAAGTACTTGTTCTGTTGTACGGATTCGGCCGATTTTTGGAAATACATATGTAAATGTCGTTTTGTGTGTTTCATCGTTGAGGTCTGTCGTTGCATCACTGACAAAAATTTGATTGTACCCATGTTGGAATGCTTCTCTTGCGGTTGTTTCTACGCCAATACTCGTTGCAATGCCGCAAAGTACAATGGTATCTATGCCGCGTCGACGAAGTTGAAGATCGAGTTCTGTACCGTGGAACGCTCCCCATTGACGCTTGCGAATGACAAGGTCACTTGGCTGCCGATTCAACTCGCTGACGAATTCAGCCCAATCACTGGGACGCTCATGCGCTTGTTGCGGCGGAAGGTCTGTCACCGGCTGCAGTGCGTCTTTTCCATCGTGCGGACCTACGTGGACCAAGAAGACTGGGGAATCCTGTTCGCGGAATTTCTTGACGAGCTTTGCTGCATTTTCAATGACTTCGCTCGAAGAAAGCGGGGTTGTCGGAAACGCTGTAATACCCTTTTGAAGGTCGATTACGACAATGGCTGTTTTCTTTGGATCGTATAACATTTTCGTCACCTCAGAACACATTATACAAAATAAGAAATTCACATCAAAAACGGGCGGCAAGTGGACGATAAAATACAAGCCATTCTTAAACGGTTCCAGAGGAGAGATGCAGCTTGAAAATTAAGTTTGGCACGCACAATGGAAGTTTTCACTGCGATGACGTCGTCGCTTTTGTGATTTTGGTTCTTTTGTTTGGCGATTATACTCTGACTAGAACACGGGATGACGAGCTTCTCGGCAAACAAGACATCGTATTTGATGTTGGGGGCGGGGCACTCGATCACCATTTTACAGACAAGCCCTATCGAGAGAACGGCGTACCCTATGCAGCTGCGGGGTTGGTTTGGCGAGACTACGGGTTGAAGCTGCTTCAAAAATTAGCTTCATTCCTTACGGACGATGAGCGTTTGAAAGTTCATCAGGATATGGATGAACTGTTCTTTCAAGGAATAGACGCGGTGGATAACGGGGTCAATGTAGAAACCTCGCTTCCGTTGATTTCCTTACCTACAATCGTAGATGGTTTTAATCCACCGTTTGACAGCGATGAAGATGAAGATGCGGCATTTAACCGTTCTGCAGACATGGTTAAGACGATTTTCTTGAACTACTTGAACGGACGCCTTCATCAGTTTCGCGCTCGCGATTTTGTCAAAAAGGCATTTGAGCATCGAGCAGACCCACGTGTTCTTGTCCTCGACAAGGGATGCCCTTGGCTGGAAACCCTACTTTCTTTGGACCGTGAAGAGGAAGTGTTATTTGTGGTTTTCCCGGACAAACATCGCGGCTATCGGATTCAAACCGTGAAAAAGGAGCCGTCTAGCTTTGAGGCAAGAAAGAATTTACCGGAGTCTTGGGCAGGGCTTCGCGATGATGAACTTGGGCGGGCGATTGGAATTGAAGACGCCATTTTTGTTCATCCCGCTCGCTTCATCGGCGGCGCAATGAGTTTTGAGAGCATCATGAAAATGGCCAACTTGGCTTTGAAAGATTGAGTATCGTGCGTGAATCCGTCCTTGTTGAAGCAAAGGGAACGTAAGGGGGTTCACTTTCATTTCGAAGGCTTTGCTGCAGATTTGAGCAGGTCTACGGTGTCCTGGTTCAGTTTCCTGAGATAGTTTCCAAACTTCAATTTATCTTCTTCAGGCCAACCTCGCAGAAGTTCCGTATAAAAGCTTCTGCGGGCCTCTCTCATCTCCATAAATGCGTCCCGTCCCGCATCTGTGACTTCGAGCAGGCTGACACGGCCGTCTTTCGGGTCCGAGACGCGTTGTACCAGTCCGCGGCCCACTAAGGCTGAAGTCTGTCGGCTTACGGTGGAAGGGTCGAGTTGAAACACTTCGGACAACGCCGCTGCGCTCATAGGCCCGCTTTCGATCAGTTGTCCGAGCAGACGGGTCGCGGAGCGATCGACTTTCCCCAATTTGCGGTCCTTGCGGCGGGCGGATTCGATGTGAAGAATCCATTCGCTGAGCTCAGATTGTATCCGATCAATCGAATCCTTTTCGCGATCCACGTTTTCGCAGTCCATAGCCGCAGCCCCTTACGCAGTCGTAACTGAAACGCCTAGCTTTACAAAACTATTATACATGTAGTATGCAACGGATTGACGAAACGCATTTTACATGTATAATGCAACTTGTTGGAACTATCACGTATTTCACACCTTTCTTTCTCTTATACAGAAATGCGGGCAACCCGAATTCAATGCAGGCAACCAAAATTGGGCAACCCAAATTTAAAGTTAACTCAGATTCCGGGTAACCCAAATGCTCATCTCTATCTTTATGAAAGCGCTGTCGCGAGAAAGGAGAGGTCAAAAAATGAACCGCCATTTTCAGGTTTGGCCCAAAGGGCTGCCAAAGTCTCTGACCGTTCCACAGACTCCGCTGCATGACAATCTTTGGGTGACCGCACGCCGGTACCCGGAGAAGACGGCGATTGACTATTACGGATTCACGCTGTCTTTTCGCCAACTCCGGGATGAGGTGGAAGCCCTTGCAGGCTATCTGCAGCAGCAATGCGGCATGAAAAAGGGCGACCGGATCGCGTTGTACATGCAAAACAGCGTTCAGTACATCGTTGGATTTTACGCGGTCTTGTGGGGCGGCGGTGTCGTTGTGCCCGTCAATCCCATGAACGTCACCGACGAACTGCGGTTTCTCATGCAGGACAGCGGCGCCAATGTGGTGATCGCCGGGCAGGAACTGTACGCTCAGGCCGCGCCGCTTTTGGAAGAGGGCATTGTGCGAGAGGTTATCGTGGCCGCCTATTCAGATTATCAGGCAGAGGGGAACTTCGCTGGGATGCCAGACCCTCCCGACGTCGTTCGCCTACCCCGCATTTCCTTAGCGGGACAGAAAGGAGCAACACACTGGCACGAAGCGATTGGTTTGCGTTTAAAGCCGCACGTCGTCGAAACAGGTCCGGAGGACATGGCCGTGTTGCCCTATACGTCCGGGACAACCGGCCAACCTAAGGGTTGCATCCACACTCACTTTTCCGTCCAGGCCGGCACCATGTCTGCCACCGTATGGCAGCACTTGACGAGTGATTCCATCGTCTTGTGCACGCTGCCGCTGTTTCACGTTACGGGTATGGTTCACAGTATGAATGCCCCGATTCAGACGGGATCCACGATCGTTGTCATGACCCGTTGGAACCGCGATGCCGCCGCTCAACTGATTCAAAGAACGGGCGCGACACACTGGAAGCTCATTGCGACGATGGTCATCGACTTCCTTGCACATCCAAACTTGGCTGACTACGATTTGAGTTCGCTGTGTTCGGTGGGCGGGGGCGGAGCTCCGGTCCCTCGGGCTGTGGCCGAAAAGTTCCAAGCCACCTTAGGCCTCCCGTACATCGAAGGATACGGGTTGAGCGAAACCATCTCCACGAGCCATTCCAACCCACCGGATCGCCCAAAGGACCAGTGTGCGGGCATCCCCGTGTTCGGTGTAGACGCACGCGTCGTTCACGCGGATACGCTCAAGGAGCTTACTCCAGGCGAAGACGGGGAAATCGTCGTGAATGGCCCGCAGGTGATGAAAGGTTACTGGCAGCGGCCGGGAGACAACGATCGGGCATTCGTAGAACTGGACGGGAAGGTGTTTTTGCGGACCGGAGACATCGGCCGGGTGGACGAAGAAGGGTATTTCTACATCGTCGATCGCGTTAAACGCATGATCAACGCATCCGGTTTCAAGGTCTGGCCGGTCGAGGTCGAGTCGGTGTTGCACAAACACCCAGCCATTCAGCAGGTATGCGTCATCGCCGTGCCGGATGAGCGCAGGGGCGAGACGGTGAAGGCGTTCGTCGTCCTGAACGATGCCGCGCGGGGCCAGGTGACGGAAGAGGAAATTATCGATTGGTCCAAGCAGCACATGGCAGCCTACAAGTACCCTCGGCGCGTAGAACTCGTCGAGTCGCTGCCCATGTCCGGCAGCGGCAAGGTGCTCTGGAGGAAGCTGCAAGAGCAAGAAGCCGAAAAGCTGAAGCGCGCGCAGAGTTCGTAACCAGCGCGGCACCGAATTGCGTCAAGCATCTGCAGTGTGGGGCGGATTGGGCGCGCGACAACAAGCACAATCAAGCACAAGGGGAGATTGAACATGGACTTTCAATTGCCGGAAGAACTGTTGCAGATGAAGCAAGTCATCCGCGATTTTATCTCAAACGAAGTGGAACCTCTGGCCATGCAAATCGAAGAGGAAGACCACGTGCCGGACTCGCTGTTGGAAAAGTCTAAAGAATTGGGTTTGTTTGGGCTCAGCATCCCGGAAGAGTACGGTGGAATGGGGCTTTCCATGCTCGGCAAGTGCGCATTGTTTGAAGAGATGGGGAAGACCATCAACGGATACACCACGATTCTCGGGGCTCACAACGGCATTGGATCGGTCGGGATTGTGGAACTGGCCAAAGAGGAACAAAAGCAGAGGTACCTCCCGAAGATGGCCACCGGAGAGTGGATTGGGGCCTTTGCGCTGACCGAACCGCAGGCCGGCTCCAATGCGGCGGCTCTCAAAACGACGGCGGTGAAAAAAGGTGACAGGTACATCCTCAACGGTCAAAAAATATACATCACGAACGCTCCATACGCCAAGGTGTTCACGGTGATGGCAGTCACAGACCCAAGCCAGGGTGCCAAAGGGATTACTTCGTTTATCGTCGATCGCGATTTCCCCGGTTTTCACGTCGGCAGCATCGAAAAGAAGATGGGTCTTCACGGTTCGCATACAGCGCAGCTTTACTTTGAGGACATGGAAGTGCCCGAGGAGAACGTACTTGGCGAAGTCGGACAAGGCTATGTGAACGCGTTGAAAATCCTTGCGAACGGTCGCGCGGGTCTGGCAGCGCGGTCTCTGGGTTCTTGCCAGTACCTATTAGACCGATCCGCGCGTTACGCACTAGAACGGGAACAGTTTGGGAAGCCAATTTTTGACCAGCAGATTATCCAGCACTACCTTGCAGACATGGCGTTGGAAATTGAGACGCTGCGTTGGATGACGTACCGCGTGGCGTGGATGTCCGATCAAGGCCAAAAGGTCATCAAAGAGGCGGCCATGCTCAAACTCTACGGTTCTGAAGTATACAACCGCGTCGCAGACAAGGCGGTTCAGATCCACGGCGGCGTTGGTTACATTGCGGACTACCCGATTGAACGGTTCTATCGCGATGCGCGCATCACCCGCATCTACGAAGGGACCTCGGAAATTCAGAAAAACATCATCGCCGCACAGCTGCGCAAAGAATACAGCTAACCCAAAGAACCATTGGCCATGTAAAAACGAAAGTGGTTTACCCACGTTGTCCTTTGACTCGCCTGATGCGTACAATAATCGATGATGCGCAGTTTCGGGAGGCGGTTTTCATGGACATGGACAAGAAGATTCACCCAGATTTGAAGGCAGTTTTTGCGAAAACCCCAGCCGTGGACTTTACGGACTTGACCGCGCTGCGAGACAGCGCACAGTTGGAACCGGCACCGAGATCGGAACGCGTATCCATTTCAACCCGGCAAATCGCCGGATCGAATGACGCACCAGGTGTCTTGGTAAGAATCTTTGAGCCGGTTGAAAGAAACGGTTTGCTGCCCGCCGTTCTTTGGATTCACGGCGGGGGGTACATTCTGGGCAGCTATCAACAAGACGACGGGCTATGCCAGCGTTTTGTTGAAACGGCAAACTGTCTGGTGGTTTCCGTAGAGTACCGACTTGCACCTGAGCATCCATTCCCGGCACCGATGGAGGATTGCTATGCCGCACTCAAGTGGCTCGCCGAATCTGCCAACGAGCTTGGCGTCGACGATACACGCATTGCAATTGCCGGTTCGAGCGCTGGGGGTGGGTTAACGGCTGGGCTGGCGCTGTTGGCCCGGGATCGCGGTGGACCGCATGTGTGTTTTCAAATGCCGCTTTATCCGATGATCGACGATCGGAATGTGACGCCTTCCAGCCGCGAAATTACCGATAACCGCGTGTGGAATCGAGACGCGAACGCTGCCGCATGGAAAATGTACCTCGGTGAAGAAGCCAAAGACAATGTTTCCCCCTACGCTGCGGCATCGAGAGCCAAGGACCTCTCGGGTCTTCCGCCAGCCTACATATGTGTCGGAGAACTGGATGCATTCCGAGACGAGACAATGGATTACGTGACGCGTCTGCAGCAGGCGGGCGTCCCGGTGGAGTTTCATCTTTATCCGGGGTGCTTCCACGGCTTTGAATTGACCATCCCGGATGCAGACATCAGCAAAAGAGCTGCAGCAGAATATGTATCCGTATTGGCCAGGGCGTTGGCAAAAGCCTAAGACAGCACATGCGCAACGTCTTAAGTGTGACGACAACCAGGATAGGATTCGACTGGGGCAGTTTTAGGACTTTAGAGATTTTAAGCGGATGAGTTGTCGATCGCGTTGCTCCGTTAGCTCGGCTGTATCCACGCCCGTATAATCGTAAAATCCTTTTCCGCTTTTGACGCCTAAATGACCTGCCTGAGCCTTTTCTTGAAGCACTGCAACGGGTGTCGTTGTGCCCAGATGAGGTACAAGACTCGCTGCGGCGAGCGCGAAAGTATCTAATCCCCCGAAGTCAGCCGTTTCTAAAGGTCCCGTCACGGCCCAGCGAAATCCTACACCCATTTTAACTGCGGTATCGATGGCTTCGGGGTCAGCGATACCCTGCTCGAGAATGTTCAGAACTTCCCGGAACAGAGCGCCCTGTAACCGGTTGGCGACAAAGCCAGGTGCCTCTTTATTGAGAACGATGGGTTGAAAACTGCAGTCGTACAATTCAGCCATCACCCTGTCAACAAAGCGGCGGTCCGTTGTCGCGTTTGGAACCACTTCGACCAGAGGAATAAGATGTGGCGGGTTGATGAAGTGAGTCGGGTACAGTTGCGATGAAACGGACTTTGTACGCCAGGTTAGAATATCACGGATGTGAGCGTCGTGTTAACGGGCAAAGGATAGTCCCATAGGACCTTTTTAAATCTACGAACAGAGATAGTATTAACTACAACGCAGTTTCGAAGGGCCCATTAAAAACGAATCCAACCTAGGTAAAAGGGGTGTGTTTTCATGAAGATAGCCGCTATCGTTGGAACGGACGGAAAGACTGTAAAGCCACTCGTCGGAGGTCCTGTCATCCGTATTCGCGATACGGAGAGCGGGGAGGAACTGGAAGTCGCGAACCCAGCTGTTTCAGCTACACAAGCTCGAAGGATTGTCGCATTGCAAGAAATCATGCGTCAAAAAGTGGATGTTGTGGTCAATCCACCCGAAACATTTTGCGCACATTCGTACAAGGTTGCTCAGCAAAATCAACTTCGATTCTGGGACGTCCCTTCGGAAACGACCTGGGATGACCTATGGAAGAACGGTGAGGAAACCGCGTCTAGAAGTTACTCAGTGGAAATTTCTGAAGAACGGTTAGCATCCCATCACCATCACGGTCACCATCATCACTGAACAAGTCTCACCTTACGTATTTTTAGCCTGCATGAACAGCAGGAAGACGATAAGGAACTGAGACGGAGACGTCAGGTTCGAGAACGGGCTGTCCCAGAGCCGTATAATCTGCTTGAGACAGCCCCTTTGTTTGTGGATAACCACTTTGAATGTCTCACCACTGAAGGTATAACCAGTGCGCGGGCGGTGTGCCATCAACTTTTAGGCGTCTTGAGATGGCGGCTATTCATAGGGCAGACCATGCGAAAACGCATCCGCACCTAGCACAAATGCTGCGACAAACAACGCGCTAATGAGCCATGCTAACCACTTGCCTGGTTTTGAATAGAACCACTGAATGCTGTACAGAGGAAATACGGCACTAATGTAGCGGAGCTCACTGAAAACCGGGATTCTTGGGGCTTGTGTCGACAAGGTAAACAGCGTGTACACAACGATCCAAACGTATGTACCAAATGCAAAATTTTTGCGCATTTGAAAGACGACGACAAGAAATCCTGCGATATAGATGGCCAAGTAGAAAAAAATTGCACCACCAAGCGCAGAGTGGTCAAACAGTTGTTTCACCCAAGGAACGAACGGGAATGTCCAGGTGCGATCCCATACACGCTGCGCGTGCAAAAACAACAACGGGGGTTTTTTGTACCTAACCATAACGCCTGCAAAAACAAACCATCCAAGCAGTACCGAGATCGAATATAAAATGCCTTTACCCCATTCCTTTCTCGCAAAGAAATTCAAAGACAGGATTCCAGATAAAATGCCCAAACCTGTAACCATGGACATCCCGAAACCGGAAACCAGACTGAGCAACCAATAGCGGTTCTTGGTTTCCGAAAACAGAAGAACGAGCAGTCCGAAAAATACTAAGTAAGGTTCTGGGTACAAGGCTGATTCGAAAACTCCGGCAGGATTCACGCAAAACAACAACAGCGCCCAAAACGACTTTAAGTGGTTGTGTCGCAGCCAACTATCGAGCAGAAATACTTCGCATACGAACAATGCGTTTGTAAGAATCAGGCTTCCAATCGGGCTCAACATATGAGACAGAAATGGTAGAAGCGGGAAAAATGCCGAAACGGCCTGGAATGGCACAGGCAGCGGAAAGTCGAGAATCCGGAAAACAGAATCGGCATGATGATGAATCGCATATCCGTATTTGCCTATTAACGCGTACCAAACCGAATCGAACTGTAGAAAATGGTCCAACCATGTACCGGTAATGTGAACATAGTGTCCGGGCACATCTGGTGTTCCTTTAGAAACCGAGAGAAAGAGAATCAAGTAGTGAAGTAGTATTGGCAACAGGACAACTTGGGACTTTGACTTCAAGTACACCCGCCCTTAGTTTGCATGCGTTTAGTACTGCCCAAATCGATTATACAAGGATAGACGAACCTCCGATAGGACAACCTCGCCTTTAACCAGTTCGCTGTTGCACCGTACCTAGTCTATCCCAAGGGGATGACGTGCAGCAACGTACACTGTACCCGGAAATGCAATACACTGAAATGAAAAGCTCCAAAACGAAAAGCTCCAAAACGAAAAGCTTCCAAGGGCACTGACTTGAACTGAAATGCAGTGAATTCCTACGACAGGGGAGAGAGTTGTTGAAGCGTTCCACGTGGTTGTTGGCTCATCGCGGTTGGAGTGCAAAGTATCCAGAAAATACCCTGCTCGCTATGACGAAGGCGATGGAACTGGCCGTGGACGGGTTGGAGTTTGATGTTCAGTTGACGAAAGACGGCGTGCCCATCGTCATCCACGACTCGACTGTCGATCGAACCACGGATGGAACGGGCCGGGTTGACCGTTTGACGTTCGCGCAAATTCGCCTACTGAATGCGGCAAAGCGGTTCAAAGACCGCCCGGATGTGGGGTGGCAGTCCATCCCCACTTTGCAGGAGGTGTTAAATGATGCACACCGGCTCTGTCCAAACGGTTTTTTCAACATCGAGGTCAAGGTCTACAACGACAATTGGCGGGAGCTCGTCGATACGGCCGTATCTGTTGCGGCGAAACACCCAGTTGGCAACCGCGTCGTGTTTTCTTCCTTTTATCATCCGGCCATGGCGTACCTCAAAGCCAAGCACCCGCATGCCGAAATTGGGCTGCTCTTCGAGAACCGGCCTGAAAAACCGTGGAAAACCGCCTTGGATATGAAGGCGTACTCCGCTAACCTCGACTACCGTTACGCGACACCCGACCTCATCGCGGCTTGTCACGATTACGGCTTGCGCGTCAGTCTGTGGACCGTGGACGATCCCGCTGCCATCAAGGAATCCATTCGGTATGGAGCCGACATCGTCATTTCCAATACGCCGGACATTGCGAAGAAAGCTCGGAATGCGATTTACGATTTGTTTCGCAATTCTTTGAGCGAGTAGAAGGTGCCTCTCCACTGGACACCGCCGCGAACGGCGCAAAGGATGGCGGCGCGCGCCAGGATGACAAACAGGACGGGAGCAGCCAACGGCATGGCCAAAGCCCAAGCCGAGGACACCCCGCTGTATCGTCGGGTCATGTGAAACAGGTAAAGTTCAATGGCGAAAGCCAGTCCAAACAAGAGCCTAGGCCAGTGCTCCACGGCCAGTGTGCCGATGAATGGCCCGTCGTAGAACAACAGCATCGTCAGCATGGCAAGTGTAAATTTCCAGAACCGGTATTGAAACGGAGCCAGGGCATTCTTCTCTAATCCGCGCGCCATTTCGGACAGTGTCGGGTACCATTCCACAAACAGGAGGCGGCTGCCGCCGGCAAAGACCTGTTTGAACCCGGCTTTTTTGAGAACAGTGCCCAGTGCTAAATCTTCATCCGTGCGCAAGGCGACGCTACCATGGCCACCGACCTTTTCATAGGCGCTTTTGCGCACGAGATTGAATGCGCCAATGCCGACCGAAGCCGATGATTCCCGCCGGTCCGCATCTTGGGGGCGGAAGAACAAAACCACGTTATAGAGAAAAAAGTAGACCGTGGCTCGCAGCCAAAACCCGCGAGCGATGAGAGTGGGCGAGAGGGCCAGGTGATCGGCGTCCGCGGCCAGCGTATAGCGCATCGCTGTGTCCACAGCATCCTTTGCAAACTCCACGTCTGCGTCTGTCAGCAGCAGCCAATCGCCGGTGGCGAGTTTGGACGCGGTTTGGATCGCATAGGGTTTTCCCAGCCAGCCGCCGGGCAGTTCCTGAATATGGACAACCTTGAGTTCTGGCCAAGATGCGGCCATTGCGTCCAACAATCCTGCAGTATTGTCCGTGGAACGGTCATCGACAGCGATGACCTCCAGGTTTGGCCAGGTTTGGGCCTGTAAGGAGGCCAGGGTCTTGGAGATGCTGCGCGCTTCATTTCTGGCGGCAAGCAGCACGGACACCTTGGGAAAAGTGCCTTGTGCCTCGAAATCCACGAAGCCAGAACGGCTGCGTAGGTTTGGATGGGCATCGGACGAGGATGGGGTGAGGGAAGCGGATCGCAGTAGACCCGGGAGCGCCCTGATGGCAAATAACACCCAGGTAATAAGCACCGCAGCACCCACGAGCCAAAACCACACGGCAGCACACCCCCTCGAGAGAAGCAAAATTGTATCGTTGGACGATTAAACCAGCAATGGGTCGCCATTTCCCGGGCATTTCCATGATAGCTTATTTGTTCAGGAATACGAATTGCGGGAAGGTCAGGTCTTGAACTATCAGCAGGGCCTAGTGGTTGGAACCTGTGCGGCAGTACAACAAAAAAGGCGACCTGGAATCGATCGCCATGAAACGGAATGGTCTGTTCGAAGAGAGTTATAGTCGAACACCGTCACCCTTTGAGAAAATCCAAAAGGCCCTTGTTGAATTCCGCAGAAGAATCAACGCTCGAAATGTGACCCGCGTTCTCCAAGACGAGAAACTGTGCATTTGGGACTTTCGATTGGATATCCTGTGCTGCCTCCATGGGAATAAGACGGTCCAGTTTTCCGGCGATAACCAGAGTTGGAGTCTGGACATTTGGCAATTTCTCTCGTACATCGAACTGCAGCATTCCTTCAGCAACATAGGCTAGAGATTCACCGCTCATCCGTTCCAGCACGCGCGTCCAAGTAGCATACTGAACGGCTGCCTGGGGGGTGCTTAAAAAATCAGGGCTGAATAACAATTCCCAAGTCTGCTGAAGTCGCACCTGCGGCCCGTTGGGTTGGAGAAACATGCTCTTCCAGTGCTCAACCGCAGCCCGTGATTGATTTGAATTAAAATTGGGGGAAGAATTGGCAATGACGGCCTTGCGAATGCGTTCGGGATGAGTGACGACGAGGTTTTGCACAATCATGCCGCCAAGCGATAAGCCGCAGACATCTGGCTTCTCCAATTTCAAATGATCGAACAGTCCAATCATCAAGTCTGACATCTGCTGAACCGTTATCACATCACGCACAAAGGACGACAGGCCATGACCTGGCAGATCCGGCAGGACAACTTGAAACCCGTTGTATACCAGTTCTGTAACTTGAGGAAGCCAAACCAGCCCATGATTCGTGAATCCGTGGATGAGCACGACTGGACGTCCTGTTCCCAGAACTTCGTAGTGTATGATTTGAGAGCCGTGTTGAAAATTAGGCATCACTGTTTTCCTCCCTACATTACATTGCGATTTCTCGGTCAATTTGCTCTAGTGATTTTCCGGTGAGTTCAAAGGTCAGAAATGCCGCTGCCAAAGCGCCAACGAGGAGCAAAGCACCCAAAAATACAAAGAAAACATACGTTGAAACATGCATACCAATCAAAACACCTAGTCCGTAAGGAGCAACAATTCCGCCAAACCGTTGCCAAAACGCTGCCCATCCGGTCCCGGTTGCTCGAATACTTGTTGGATACAACGAACTGGTGTAAGCGAACAACACTCCGCCGGCTCCACCAAATCCAAAGAAAGCTGCAAGAACGCCTAGGGTCATCAGCATGGCTAAGGATGACGCCGTCCCCCATAACATGAGGAAGATGCCGCCTAAGGCAAAAAACGTGACAAGCGTTTTGCGGTTTCCAAACTTATCGGATATCAAACCTCCAACCACATTCCCAAGTGCGCCAGCACCCGTAATCACGGCCGTATAAGTTAGGCTGTGAACAAAGCTAAATCCCATTTTTAAAAATATGGAGGGCAGCCAGGTAGCCAATCCGAAGAAGACAAATCCGCCGGTAAACTGCATAATCCAAATACCGGATGTAAATCGACCATACTTCCCTTTAAATACAGCACTAAAAGGAACCTTTTGCGGTGACACGTCGACTGTATCCTCGATGTGGGACACCTCTGCGTCAGAAACAGTTGAAAGTCGATTTACAATGGCTTCGGCTTCCTGGTATCTCCCCTTTTGCACTAGAAACCGTACTGTTTCGGGAATAAATCCCCAAACAAAGAGTACGATGACCGCGGGGATGACCCCGACGTAGAACATAGACCTCCATCCGTGATGAGGAACAAGGGCAAGAGCGACAATGGCTGCAACAACGCTGGCTACCTGCCAAAAAAAGACGCTGGAAGCAAGCATCCGACCCCGGTACTTCGTTGGCATGAATTCGCCTAAATACGTAAACATAACCGGAATTTCTGCACCTAACCCTACTCCTTCGAATATGCGGAACCATATTAATTCCTGGTAACTCGTGGAGAGGGCGCACAGCAAACTAAAGACGGCATAAATTAATATTGCGAGAATTAGGCCTCGTTTGCGACCAATTCTATCGACAACGAATCCGATGACAAGACTACCTACGGCCATACCTAGAAAAACGCTGGAAGCGAGAAAGCCTGCCTGTGCGGGCTTTAGTGCGAACGTTGCAATAACTCCGGCTAAAATAAACCCGATCATGTTGATATCAAAACCGTCAAACAGGTGGCCTAAAATAATGACCGAGTACATTCCGGCGTGGCGCCCGGTAAAGTCCGAATTGTCAAGACGTTTGTATAATGCGTTTGCCCGGCTCACGTTAATACCCCCTTTATGATGACCTTATACAGCCGTTTTCGAACGCCGTGTTAAGACCAATCCAGATAGGTCCCAACTTGCTGCAACTGGGCGAGTTTCAAGGCCAAAGCCGCAGTTTTTAAGTCTTGCAGCGCTATTCCGGTGGAATCGAACAGCGTAATCGAATCGGACGACGTTCTGCTTGGTTGCTTTCCTGCGAGTATCAAGCCAATTTCTTTGCATACTTTTTGTTGTTGTCCTTGTAATTCCCCAATGGAACGAGATTGTGTTTCGTCATCCACAAAGACCTCCGCAATGGAAATGACTGAGGGGTGAATCTCTGATTTTCCCTTTGTGTCTGCTCCCATAGCGTTAATGTGAACTCCTGGAGACAGGTCTTCAAGAAGAACAAGAGGCTGGGTTGATGGAGTAGCCGTAACGACAATGTCTGCGTCTCGTACAGCTTCGCTGACGGTGCTGCACACTGTAACACGAATGCGATCGCGAAACTGCTCTACAAACGAAGCAGTGGACGCTCCTGAGTGTCCCCATATGCGAATTTCTTCGACTTCTGGTCGAACCAACATGATTCCTTCAGCCTGAATTTTTCCCTGAACTCCTGTTCCAAGAACTGCAAGGTGTCTAGCGTTCCTCTTGGCAAAAGTGTCAGCGGCTACGGCACCAGCGGCTCCCGTACGAATTGTCGTAATATAATTTCCGTCTAAAAACGCTTGGGGTTTCCCACTGTCCGGATCCACCAAGATCACCGTGGCCTGATGTGCCTCATCTCCTTTCGAACGGTTTTGAGTCCAGTAACCCGCAGCTTTCAACCCAAGAATTTTGTCTTCTGGCATATATCCGGACTTCACACCGAAAGTTGCCCCCGGCTGCAACGATTCGCGAATAATCGGAAAGGTGTTAGCGGTTCTTAGTGAATGTGCGATATAGGATTGCCGGACCGCATCCATGACGTTTGTAAAATCGAGCAGTTGTTTCAAATCCTCAGTAGAGAGACAAATAATGCGCGACATAACTCCATCTCCTTGTTGTCGACCCTCGCTGGCTTTGACACGGCCTAAAATGCAGTGCTATTTCCCTTTTAACTCCTCCAAATATCCATAAATCGTGACCTTTGACACCTCCAAACTCTCGGCTACCTCGTCAATGGCTCCTTTAATCAGGAACAGTCCCTTTTCGTTCAAAAACGACACGACTCTCAGTTTATCTGCCTTAGTCATGTCTGCAGGCGGAACGGGGTACTCCTTAACCGCATGGTGAATCATATCTGTAACGACATCCCATACGTTTCCAATGACCTCGCGTTCGACCACAGCGGACTCGTCTTCCTCCAAACGCACAAACTCAGTCCATGTGCTAAGAGAGGGCAGCAAGTTATCAATGTCCACATTGACGCAGAAGGCACCGACTGTCACACCGTGATTGTCGCGAATCAGTGCGGTTGTGGACTTTACAACCCGACCATCCGGAGTCACCGTTTTATAGTTGCTGACATAGTCGTTGTGGAACTTTTTAGAGGTTAACACTTGCTGGAACAGGTGACGAAAAGACTGGCCCACGCTGCGTCCCGTAACATGCCCATTTTTAACAAATACGACGGACGACTGTGGACGAGTTAAATCATGCAAAACGACTTCACATCGAGACCCGAATGTTTCCGCCATGGCTTCCGCCACTGGAATGAGTCGGACCACAAACTCATTCGGCTGTTGTTCATCTTCCACAAAGCGAACCCCCGAATTCAACTAGATATCTAGATAATCCTCATGATATTACAATCATCCGATTGATCAAGAGTTTTTTATTGATTATAAATAATTTTTTATCGAATCCAAGGTACACAGTACGGTTAGCACTTTGGTAATTAGCTCAACCCCCTAATAAAACAGAATATTTAGAATGGAAGAGCCATAATATGCACCATGTGGATGTAGCACATTATAGAATAATGCCCACAATGCGGACGCGAGGGATGTTTTGACACTATGAGAAACGGAGGTGATAGAACGTGGAGCAGTCCATCAATGAAGCACTGCAACATTTTCGCCCAGGTCTTGAAGCAGATGGAGCAGATGTGAAGTTAAAGAGGATTGATGGGATGGATGTGTACTTGCAATTAGTTCTTACCCCTGAATGCTGCATGGAATGTTTACTGCCCAAGGAAGTCCTTGAACCAATTTTCCGGAAAGCCATCATCGACCGTACTGGACACGATGTAAACGTTTTCTTAGAGGACCCCCGGCTCACGTTGTAAACTACGGCATCAACCAGTTCCTTCATGACAAACATGAACTGTAATTCAGTTTAAAAGCGAAGAGGTGAAATACAAATTGAGTCTCGACATCGCAAACGAAGCAAACAATGTCTCGCAATATTCCAGTAATGAGCGAGTCTTGGTGCTGATTGCTGCGTGCGTGGGCTGGGGCCTCGAGTATTACGATTTTATGATTTTGTCCTTCACAGCACCTGAAGTCATGAAGTCGCTGCATATCAGTCCCGTGGTATTTGGTACCGTCTATTCTGTTCAATTGGTAGCGACGGCGGTAGGGGGCATCGTATTCGGGTGGTTGGCAGACATATTTGGCCGCAGGAGAACACTCACGTGGACGATTTTGCTGTTTTCCCTGTCTACGGGGGCACTGTATTTTTGGCACACATTGACTGCGTTTATTGTTTTAAGGTTCCTAACAGGTCTTGGAACCGGTGGCGAGTGGGCGATTGGCTTCGCGCTGCTTAATGAAGCTTGGGTTCCAAAAAGGCGGGGATTAGCGGGGGGATTTATCCAGGGGTCCCTGTTCATTGGCTACGCCCTCGGTATTTTGGTTGCTTCACTCGTACCAGCTTGGCCCGTTGCATTTGCCATTGGCGCGGTCCCAGCACTTGGGGCTCTTTGGGTCCGCATCTATACTCCCGAGTCTAAACAGTGGATGGCTTATATGGAAAAGAAACGGCGCAACGAGCTGCCAGTGCAGGTTGCACACCAAGCTAAACACACACCCTTAGTCCAACTGTTTATGAAAGAGAACATAGGCCTTTTGCTTCTCACCACCGCTGTTGTGTTTGGCGGGCAATTTGAAGCCTATGTCACGGGGCCTTGGTTGCCGACTTTGTTAAGGACAGGGCTGCATTATGGCAAGTCCACTGCAACGAACATCTTATACGTGATTACGGCAATCCAGTGGATTGGCTACGTCTTAGCTGGATGGCTCAGTGACAAATACGGACGCAAAAAGATATTTCTTTGGTTTACAGCCATTCAAATCGTTGGATTTGTTTTGTTTACAGTATTTGCCTTTTCGGCAACAGGTCGTACCTCCGTCGTCCTTTCCTACTACTTGATTGCCCTAGGTCTTGGTTATTTTGGTTTGTACGGCGTTTGGGTAGGAGAGCTTGTACCCACTCGCATCCGTTCCTCGATGTCCGCCTTCGCGTATTCGGTTGGGCGCGGAATTGCAGGTGTTGCTCCAATTTTGGTCGGAGCGCTGGCCTCTTCAGAAGGGTACACCATAGGCATTGCAACAGGTCTGCTTGGCGTGCTGTTCGCATTCGTCTTTGCGTGGTTTTTGTCGGATAGAAAAGGCCGCGATATTGGCGCGATCGAATAAGGCAGAAAGGAGTATCGCCATGAGAGTGATTAATCCAACGTATCACAACATTCAACAGGACAATCTCGCAGATGACGTTCAGACTCCAGAGGAAGCTTTGCAATTCCCGGTTTGCGTATTTTCAAATTCAAAACCCAACGCAACGGTTTTTTTGGAATCGATTCGAACGGGGTTAGGTGCCACCGTTCAGCATGAGATTGGGTTTATACGTAAAACCTCCGCATCCAATCCTGCCCCAGTAGAGGTTTTAGACGTTGTCACCAAGACGTTTAAAACGGCAGTTGTCGGAATTGGCGACTGAGGGTCGTGTACATCGTGGAGTGTCCACGATTCAGTGGAGTTGGAAAACCGGGGAGTGCGCACTTTCACAATTGTAACGGATGCTTTTTTGCCGTTGGCTCAGGCTGAGGCACAGGCAAAAGGGACAGCTTTGAGGTTCATCGTGGTGAAGCACCCTGTCGGGGGGTTGAATTTACAAGAACTGCAAACTCGCGCCGAGCAGGGCATCCAGCAAATTGCGGAGTGGGAAAAGAACAACAATCGTGGTGTTTCTGCAAAAGCGAAAGAGCAGCAACTTCCTTTGATCCTTCAGGATGAAAACCTTTCCGAAGGCAATTGGTTTGAATTCGCCGAAGATAAGGGATTTGGAGATGGATTACCTGTAGCCATGCCTATAGTCGCAAAGGTCCAT
Source organism: Alicyclobacillus tolerans (assembly GCF_021739485.1). Lineage (GTDB taxonomy): Bacteria > Bacillota > Bacilli > Alicyclobacillales > Alicyclobacillaceae > Alicyclobacillus_K > Alicyclobacillus_K tolerans_A. The sequence goes on along the minus strand of NZ_JAJFNK010000014.1, from coordinate 37,793 downwards.
CAGTTTCTGGAAAACAGTCACTGCCAAGAAGGGGCTTTCGCATTCACTCCAATTCCTCCGCGATGGGTGCTTCCTGCGTGGGAGTCACTTGCTGCCAATGCTGTGATGGCTGGATGCAAACCTGAATACTTTGCAACGGTGTTGACAGCCCTCCAGGCAACGCTTCAGGAAAAGTTCAACTTGTTCGGGGTGCTGGCAACAACCCATCCTTGTACGCCCATGATGTTGGTGAGTGGTCCGAAAAGGGTGGAATTGGAAATGAACTGTCAGGGAAATTCTCTGGGGCAAGGAACGCGCTCAAATGCAACTATGGGTCGGGCCTTGCACATGATGATGGTCAATCTAGGCGGTGCTGTCCCTAAGGGGATGGATAAGGCAACTTTTGGTGCGCCCACGAAGTTCAGTTACTGTCTCGCTGAAAACGAAGAAGACAGTCCTTGGTTACCGTACCACGTGCGCCAAGGTTTTCGCCGGGAAGACAGCGTCGTCACGGTTGCTGCAGCGGAGCCGCCCCACAATATCAATGACCATGGCAGCACTTCTGCAGACGAACTTGTCACCACCATCGCCAGTACCATGTCGACGGCGGGAAACAATAATTTGTACCTTGGCGGCGAGCACTTTGTCGTTCTCGGACCTGAACATGCACAAACCATACATCGCGATGGGTGGTCCATTGAACAGATACAAGACGCTCTGTACGAACGCTCTCGCGTACACGTTGCGAGAATTTCAAACGGCAACCGTCGACATTTTGAGGAAGTGGGGAAGAAACCGATCGGCGAGTACTACTACCTTGGGGAATGCCCCAAAGACATACAGATTTTGGTATCTGGCGGATATGGAAAGCATTCGAATTGGATACCCACTTTCGGGGCGTCTCGCATGGTTTCACAGGTGATTCGCGGTTGAGGAGGAGAACAGGTTGATAAAGATTTGGGATCCGTCAGTTACCATGCAGCCTGGCGAACTGACATTTGCAAAACGTTTACCCGATCTAAGGAAAGCCAGATTGGGGTTGTTGGACAATGGGAAGCGAAACTCCAATCACTTACTGAAATTTCTGAGTCAGAGATTGGAGGAGGCAGATGGGGTTGTTACCACCATAAGTCTCATGAAACCCAGCATCTCGGCAACTGCGCCCGAATCGCAAATCGAGGAACTATCCAAAGTGTGCGATTTTGTCATTACCGGGGTTGGTGACTGAGGGTCTTGCTCATCGTGCAGTTTGCGCGACGGAATAAGGCTAGAACAGCTCGGCATCCCGACAATTTCCATTATTACGGAGACTTTTGAGGTGATCACCACGGAACAGCGAAGGGCTCTAGGTGCGATGGCGTACCGTCCGCTCGTCATTGCACATCCGTTTGGCACCTTGTCTACGGAGGAAGTGTCTCAACTGGCAAACCGGATCGCTAAAGACATTCGAAGCAGACTTGTGCAAGGAGAGGGGGATGTTTGATGGCCTGGCTCGTCAAGGACGATTCTTTTGACGCTGTACTCGAGACGATTGAATACTTCATGCAAAAACCGTGGTCAGACGGATTGCCCATTGTGCCCCCAACCGAGTCTCGTATCCAAACTATGATTGAAGCAGCAGGCTTGCCACCTGCACAGGTCTTGGCCAGCATTCCTCCGTTGAATAATCCGCTAACCGTTCAAGACCTGGCGGCTCATGCCGTGATGGCAGGATGCATACCTAGTTACATGCCGGTTCTCTTGGCCATCGTCAACGCAATTACTTCACCGGCATTTAACCTGTTGGGCGTTCAAGCGACCACACACAATTGTGCCCCTTTGGCGGTTGTCGGGGGATCCATAAAAAATAAAATCGGGATGAACAGCGGCCATAACGTGTTTGGTTCCGGGAACCGGGCCAATGCCACGATTGGCCGGGCCTTGAGGCTTGTTTTGCTGAACATTGGGGGCGGCCTGCCTGAGAAGGGCGACAAATCTACGTTTGGCCACCCAGGGAAATACACATTTTGCATTGCTGAAGATGAAGGGGTTCTTCCCTGGGAGCCGCTTCACAGTGAAATAGGGACCGCTAGTTCCAGCGGCGTCACCGTCTTTGCCTGCGAAGCTCCGCACAGCGTCGTGGTACACGGATTGGACGGGAAAACCATTCTTGATAGTGTCGCTAGTACGATGTCGACACTGGGGAACAATAACACGATGTTTGGCGGCCAAATGATGGTCATCTTCGGGAAAGAGCACATTCACACGCTGCACGAAGAAGGGTGGTCCAGGAGAGATGTCCAATCGTACCTTTATGAAAACGCCCGTGTCGCGATGACGGATATCGACCGTGTCGGAGAGAGGTTTGATAACCCCCGGTCCTGGCCTGTATGGGTGATGGAAAAGTACAAAACGGACGCCGAATACCGCGTGCCCGTTGTCCGTTACCGGGAAGACATCTTACTCACTTCAAGTGGGGGGCAAGGCGCATTCTCGATGATTCTTCCAGGTTGGGGTTACATGGGAGGATATGCGTGTAGTGCCGCTATTGTTGAATAGAAAAAACCAAATTTGATGACTAGGATCGCTGGGCTTGCGTTTTCAAAACGCAAGCCTGCTGTCAATCAACCACATTTGGGGGCTTCCAATATGACGGGTTTGTCGGAGAGATTCATTGTTTTTCCGGAAGAGTGTGGTTATGAAATGGCGCAAGAGGCGTTATATTCAGCTCAGTTAGGTGATGGGTTGCCTCTGGTTGTTCCTACGAGGCGTAAAATGGAAAGTATGCTGGAAGGGCATTTACAAATTCACGAGGAACTTGGGGTTGTTCCACCGCTCAACGGACGTGTTACCTTAGAAAACATCGCGTATAACGCGGTAATAGCAGGGTGTTTCCCCGGACACTTCCAAGTCGTCGCAACCGCCGTTTTGTCTTGTTTAGAACCTTCTTTTAATTTGCTTGGGATTCAGACGACAACAGGCTCTGCAGCAGTTTTCACCATGTGTCACGGCCCCATGGTTGAGCAGTTACAGATGAATTCTCTTTCGAACTCCCTAGGTCCCGGAAATCGTAGTAATGCGGTCATTGGTAGAGCCGTGCAGCTCACCCTGGCCAACATCGGATGGTCAAAGCCAGGACTCACAGATATGACAACGATAGGGCAGCCTGGGAAGTATGTCTTTATGACTGCTGAACGCATGGACGTCAAGGGGTATACGCCCCTGCACATCCGAAGAGGAATGGAAGAAGAGGATAGTGCTGTGACAGTTTTTGGGGTCTCTGGAACCCAGGAAATTGTCGATATGACACTCAATTCGCCAAAAGATATCTTGGATACCATTTGCGGAAGTATGACGAGTGTCGGTGCGTTGTCTGGAAGTTTGAATCGGTTAGGAGGGGGAGAACAGCTCCTGCTCATGCCAGAAGAAGTATTTCGTATTTTTCATTCGTCCAGTTGGACGCTGTCCAATCTCCAAGAGTACATTTTTGAACACGCCGTGGTGTCTATCGATTCCTTTTCCAAAGCCACTCAAGAACTTATTACTGAAAGGTTTCCGGAGCGGAAGACCTACACTGTCGCGGACGCACCTGGTGACATTGTCCTTGTTGTCACTGGAGGTGTCGGGGTAAAGATGGCCCATTTACCTTCGTGGCAAGGGGGAACTCGCTCAGTCACCCGTCGGTATTAATCCGTGCCCCTGAAAAACCCTTTCGTAAACGCCGTTGGTCTCGAGGTGGGTACGAGGTTTTTCAGGGGCCGCAAGTTTCTGTTAAACGCCGGTTACGGTCTGCCACACTCCACGCTGCCGCAAAGCCTTAACCACCGCCGGGGCCCAAACGGTTTCATTCCCGAACTCTTGGCGCCAGCTCCACAGCCGACGGCTGAGGTGATGGAGTGGGTATTCCTCTGTAAAGCCCATCGCGCCATGAACCTGATGGGCAATTGTCGTGGAAACCTGAATGGCTTGGGAGAGGCGGATTTTAGCGATCCCGATGCTCAATTCGGCAGACGACACCTCACGCGAGCCGGGTTGCTCCACTTGCGTCAAGACCCGATTTGCAATAGCGCGGACAGCAGCCACTTCTGCGGCCATTTCCGCGATTTGCTGCTGCACGGCCTGGAACTTGCCGATTGGGCGGCCAAACTGCTTGCGTTGACCTGCGTATTCGAGCGTCATCTCCAGCATCTTATCCAGTGCCCCGGCGGCCAGCATGACTCGGGTTGCGGCGGCATCCGCCTGGATCGATTGCAGTGAAACCTCCCTGGGAAGAGGGCGGGGGTCCTCAATCCACGTGTTCTCCGTTTCAATTCGGTCCCTAGGTTCACCTGCGATGCTGTCGTTCTCAAAGACGCGCAGGGCTGAGCACGGTACGCGCCCTACGAAAGGTTGACCTTCTTCCATCCAAAGTAACGCAATGTGTTTGGCATACCGCGCGAAAGGGACTGAATTCCACGAACCCAACAGGCGTACGCCGTGCCCTGCAGCTTCTGACTGCCGCTGCACCCCGGAGGAGGACAGCGCGATTGTCAGTACCCCATTTGGGACGGGCAGCCCAGCGGCACCAAGCAGACGACTGGCAAGCAGAGATTCAGCAAGAGGAACTGGTGCAGCGTAGTACCCGGCCACTTGAAGTAAAGCTAACGCATCTACCCATGTCAGTCCCTCGCCATCCACGCGCGTAAAACCCTGTTCTTCCAGTGTGTTCCACACCTGTACAGGCCAGGTGCCTTTGGCCGCCTGGGCCACCGTATCGGCGTCGCATGTGGATCGGAACACCCGATGAGCAGTGTCTACAATCATTTGCTGAATGTCCGTGGTCATCGCAAACCCAACCCCCTTGCTACAATACCGCGTAAAATTTCATTCGTTCCGCCGCGAATGGTGAATCCTGGTCCGTGCAGGACCGCTTGAGTGAGCAAGGTATGGGCCGGAGACCCAGGTTCAACCCTTTGTTCCAGTTCGAGACTGTGACCGGGTTCGAGACTGTGACCGAGTTCGAGACTGTGACCGAGTTCGAGACGAGGTCCGGGGTCCATGTGTCGGAAGTCCAGGTTCAGGCCACCTTCTGGACCGCTTTCGCGACCCACTCCGGTTGTTTCCAACAATACGCGCTCGCCGAGTTCGGTCACTTTTCGTTCAAACCGCGTGCCAGCATCCTTCACGAGGGCGGCCTCTACGACCGGATTACCGCCATGCTGGAGGATACCCGCAATAGAGAGGGACAGTTGGCGAAGCGCAGACAGTTCGCTCACCAGGGCAGCAACTTCTCGCTGCAAGTACCGGTCAGAGCTGTCCCGGGTGACATCGACGATGGCTTCAAGCAGCGGCAGCGTGCTTAAAAAACGCTCCGGTCCGCTTCGCTCATGGGCGAGTTCTTCGGTGACTTGATGCCAGCCATCCCCGGGATTGCCGATGACCATATTGGACGGAATCGACACGTCGTTAAAGATGACTTCGTTGAAGTGGTGTTCACCGCTGATTAGGTAAATAGGCCGGATAGTAACTGCCGGGTCGGTCAGGTCGACAATGACGTTCGTCAATCCCCCATGCCGGTCCTCTCCGCTTGGCCCGCTGCGGCACAACGCGATCATGTACTGACACCGATGGGCACCACTGGTCCAAAGTTTCTGTCCGCTCAGCCGCCACCCGTCCCCATCCGGGGTAAGTTTCGCCTGGGCCGCCGACAAGTCGGACCCCGCATTTGGCTCGCTCATTCCAATGGCCCAATGCGACGTTCCTTTGGCCATGTCCGGCAAAAAACGGGCCTTTTGCTCCTCTGTACCGTGGCGGAGAATCATTGGCCCCATTTGCCTGTCCGCCACCCAATGTGCGGCAACGGGTGCTCCCTGAGCCAACAGTTCTTCCATGACTACATAGCGTTCGAGTGTAGAGCGCTCATGGCCTCCGTACTGCTTTGGCCACACCATGCCAATCCATCCCATGTCGCCAAGCTTTTGGCTAAACTCGGGAGAAAACCCGCTTAACCAGGAATCACATTGGGGTGTGAATGTCATCTTCGCCTGCTCTTCGGCGAGAAACCGGCGCACTTGCTGACGCAGCGTTTCCACGGAATCAGGAAGTTCAATGGATTCAAACGTAAACCGGCTCAAAAAGTGGTCCCTCCTCTGTGGCGTTATGGCCCTGTTTTGCGTTTTGCCCTTCGCGAACAGGGCCTTAGCGGCAGGCCAAACTTTGTAAGAGTTAAACGGCGATTTCTTCGAGTTCCAAACGCGGGCTGATTTTGCGGCCAAAGAAGGTGATGATGCCGCCGCACAAGACCAGCACCGCCGCCAAAACTGGGACAGCTCCTGGATGGTGAGCGCCCATGATGACACCGCCAATGGCAGGCATGAAAAACAGTGAGACTTGGGAGACACCAAGGGCAAACGAGGTCCCTGTTCCGCGTGCGCGGGTCGGGAAGGATTCTGCCGTGTAGCGGGTGTAGCAGCCGAACGTACCGTTGCCGAACAGGCCGAACCCGATGAGCGAGAACAGGACCCAGCCGTCTGAACCGGGAATCGACAACAAGTACATGAAGACGGCAGCTACAATCGACAAGCCAATGAGCAGGTTGCGCGCGGGAACCACATCCGCTAGAAAGCCGACCGCCACTTGCGAGATTAGTGCCGCGAAGTTGCTTGCGGCCACAGCAGCGGCGGCTTGCCCGATGGTCAGGTGATCGACGGTGGTGAGGTACACGGTGGCCAAGGAAAGTACGAGCCCAATCCCGCCGTTGATGAACAGACCGAAGAGCGACGTGACAATGGTCTGCCGGATCAAGTCGATGCTAAAGATTTGTTTGAAGCCTTGCTTGGTCGCCTTGTGTTCGTCGATTTCATACACCGTGTCTACGGTTTGTCCGTGTTCGATTTGGTCCTTTGCCTGAATGACTTTGCTCAGGTCCCGAAAACGGGGCGGTTCACGCAGCAGGAACGCAAACAAAATGATAAAAATGGCGGGCAGAAACGCGAATAGGAACAACAAACGCCAGTTACCGGTCGGCAAGATGGCCGTTGCTACGACTCCCGCCACCGCTGCACCCGCCGGGAATCCGGCTTGCACAATTCCCATCAGGATACCTCGCGCCCGCGAAGGGGCTTCCTCGGCCACCAGCACGTTCCCGGTATATTCGGCGCCAATGCCGATGCCGGCGAGGAAGCGGATGATGCCAAACTGCAAAGCGTTGCCCACAAACGACGTGATCCCGCTGAAGATGCCTGTTCCAATCAATACAATCTGAAAACTGCGCTTTCTGCCCAGACGGTCCATCATCGGTCCAATGACGAGCCCAAACAAAAACGACGCCAAAAATCCGAGACTGAGGATCAATCCTCCGACGCCAATGGTCATGTGCAAGTCTTTCAAAATGATCGGCAGCGCCAAACCTGGCATTTGCGAGTCGAAGGACGCCAAGAACCACCCGATGAACGTCATGATCACGACTATGCTCACATACGATGACCGTTTGTACCGGATCCGGCCAACTTGAATACGGTCCTCTTGCGGTTGCACGGACATTTCACATTCCTCCTAACTGTAATTGTTTTCCTTGGTCTCTCATGACTGAAGTTTTCTTCGGTCCGACAGCAAATCGCGGGAAATCAAGTGACGGTGCACTTCCGATGGCCCTTCCACAATGCGGCTGACGCGCAGCGACCGAAACCAGTGCTCGATGTTGTACTCCTTGGCGACCCCCATGCCGCCGTGGATCTGCATCACTCTGTCCAGGACTGTAAACGCTTTCTCTGTGGCGAATAACTTGGCGACGGAGGCCTCGTAGCGGGCATCTTGGCCCTGCACGTCTTTGTATGCGGCCTCCCACGTCAACCAACGGGCTGCTTGAATATCGACCGCGGAGTCGGCGATCATCCACTGGATGGACTGCCGGCTCGAAAGCTGCGCTCCGAATGTGCTGCGGAGTTTGCTGTACTCAATCGCCATCTGCAAGGCCCTTTGCGCGATCCCAACGACTTGCGCGGCCATGACCACGCGCCCTCGAACCAGCCACTTTTGGGCCAACTGAAACCCTTGCCCGACTTCACCGAGCAGGTTTTCGTAAGGAATGCGACAGTCCTCGAAATGGATCTCGGTCGTCCAGTGGTCCCGCAAGACCGGAACCGGCCGTACCGACATGCCAGGGGTATTGGCCGGCACCACAAAGGCGGAAATTCCATTCCGGCCTTCGCCCGTGCGCGCGTAAACCACCCCGTATTCCGACTCGTCGGCCCCTGTCGAAAACAACTTGGTGCCGTTTAGGACCCATTCGTCTCCGACGCGCTCGGCTTTCGTACGGATGGACCGGGCCGGGTCCGATCCGCCGCTCGGCTCCGTAATGGCCGTGAACCAGCGCCACCCGTTTTCCACCGATGGGATGAGGTACGTCTGGATTTGCTCGGGCCTGGCGTTGTACAGCACAACAGGAACCTGATGGCCAAACGCGCCACCGGCCAATTCTGGCATTCCAAACCGGTTTTGCGAGCCAGCTTCGGCCGCAATGACCATTTCGAAGGTGTCCAACCCTCCGCCGCCAAACTCTGCCGGGACAGGCAGGTTCCACAGTCCTGCGGCCTTTGCTTTTCGCTGAAGCTTCATTAGTTCGTCTTCCGGGATTTCTCTCGCATCTCCAGGGAGGGCGGTTTCCACAGGCACCACTTCTTCGTCGATAAACTCTAAGATCGTCTCCTGCAGCATCTTCATTTCACGCGTCAGTTCAAATCCAGAGAATGTCACGAATTTCACCTCCTTTCCGCATCAGCGTCCGTTGTAGTTGCCTAGGCGCTTTTCCTTGAATGCGCGCAGCGCTTCTTTGGAGTCCTCTGTGCTTTGGATAACCCCCATGTGCGAGGAAATGAGGTCGAGCGAGGTGCGCAAGTCAGACCGCAAGCTCTGATACACCGCTCGTTTTGCCGTCTGGACGACGAGGGGTGGCATCGACGCAATCTTGTGGGCTAAGGCGTACGTGAACTCCGGCAATTGGTCGTCGTCGATGGCGTGGTTGACCATTCCTAAGCGTTCCGCCGTCTCGCCCGTGATGAAATCGCCCGTCCACAGCAGTTCCAAGGCCTTTGCGGCCCCGACCAGGCGAGGCAGAAAATAAGCGCCTCCATCTCCAGGCACCAGGCCCACGCGGACGTATCCTTCGCTGAGTTTGGCGGACTTCGCCGCAATCCGGACATCGCACATCAAAGCCATGTCCAGCCCTGCCCCGACGGCTGTTCCGTTGACCATCGCGATGACCGGTTTATCCATGGCCTCGAGGGTCAACGGGATTTTGTGGATGCGCTTCCACAGCGTGTGTTTCCGATCGAGCGGGGTCGGTTCACCGCCAGGCCCCAGGTTCTCAATCTCCACGCCGCTGCAGAATCCTCGGCCGCGTCCCGTCAGTACAACCACGCGGCATTCTGGGTCTTCGGATAACTCGTTGAGCACCTGTACCCAGCGGTCTATCATGGACATGGTAAATGCATTCAGGTGGTGCGGGCGGTTGAGTACGATGGTGGCTACATAGCCGTCCCGTTCGACGTACAGCTCCTCTTCCCGTTCCATTTCAGACATTGAAATCGCCTCCTCAAAAGGTCTGGTGGTTTTGTGGTTTTGTTGGTGAATCGCAAGTGGGTTACTGCGTGTCCTGCAACGGTCTTTGGCACACTGCAGCCAACGCGAGGGCAGCGCGGCGCGGGGACGTATACCACGGGATGTCGAGTTCTTTGAGCGCGTCTATGGCGCCAGACGACGGCGGCGTGTAGGAAAAAACGACAATCGGTTGGTCGGATTGGGAGACGACCCTCCGGAACCCCGGATCGAGCAAGAGCTTGTGGTCGTAGCCAAAGGTGCCGACAATTAGGACCGCGTCCGTCTCGCCTGAGGCCACGATATCCCGGATGACGGGGGCAAACGCGCCGTCGTAAATGGCCTGGGCCGTGACATCAACGGGGTTGAGGAGACTGGCGTACTTCTGGACGTACTTGCGCAGCGAAGCCGTCAACTCTGCGCTGAGCGGGGGCGTTTCCAACCCAAGGGAGTTCAGTTGATCGGTTTCCCAGATTCCTCCGCCCCCGGAAACGGTGACGACCGCAACGCGCCGGCCATGAACCTGTGGCAGGAGCTGGCTGGCCTGAATGACGTCAATGACATCCGGAATATCCGCTACCGAAATGACTCCCGCCGATTGCAACAAGTCGTTGTAATCGAAGCTTGGATCCGGGACTTTGCCCGTGTGTGCGGTTACCGCCTTGCGCCCAGCCGGGCTCTCGCCAATTTTGATGGCGATGAGGCGCTTCCCATAGTTGCGAGCGGTCTGACAAGCCTCTACGAACGCCGCTGGGTTGTTCAGTCCTTCTAAAAACAAGCAAATGTTTTCGACGTCAGGCTGCGTTCCCAGGTAACGTACAAAGTCGGTTAATTCCAGGTCGATCTCGTTGCCTGTACTCACGACGGAGTGGATGCCGATTCCGGCCCGTTCCAAGTGGTCGGCCACAGCGAAGCCAATTCCTCCGCTTTGCGACACGACCGCCGTCCCGCCCGACCTGAACCGGGGCCGGTTGCGGGCGGGGTCGACCACTGGGCTGAAGGACAGCGGGATGCCGCTTTGTACGCAAATGAGCCCTTCCGAATTCGGCCCCAGGATGCGGGTGTTGGTTCCGTGCGCAGCCTTCAGCAAGTCTTGCGCCATGGCTTGCCCCACAGGTCCGGCCTCGCTGAATCCAGATGAATAGATGATGAGGTACGGAATGGCCATTTCCACCGCTTCTTGCACGACACTGAGCACGGCTTGGCTTGGGACCAGAACAATCGCTAATTCAGGTGTTTCAGGTAATTCAGATAACTTTGCGTAACACCTGTGGCCGTTGATTTCGGAACGCTTGGCGTTGATCAGAAACAACTTTCCCGAGTACCCGTATCCGTGCAAAATGTGCAGCATTCGTCCAGAAATTTTTTCGGCGTCACTCGATACGCCAACCAACGCGATCGATGCCGGAGTCAGTAACTTTTCCAGGGACAGTTCCTCCTTTTTGTCAAATGAAGGTTCGTCACATGAAGGTTCCTAAAATGACGGGTGTTTTTGAACTGCAATCAGGAACTGTGGGGCTGCAATCGGGTCAACAGCGCCCGCACATCGCCTCCTTTCCCAATCAAGTCCAGAACCGCCTGCACCTGCCTTACGCCAAGAACGGGTTCGGCTAAATCCAGAAACTTGTGTTGAACCTGAGTGGGCGAGAGCGGCCGGTCTGGTTCGCCGGCAGGCGAGTTCACGCGAACCTTCATGGTTCTGTCTGGCCAATGGAGGTGAACTTCGGCGGGACGGGACTGAGGGTAGACTTCGTTCAGTGCGGCCTGAGGACCCACCGTTACTTGCCGCATCTTGGTTTCCCAGTACTCAGAGTTCGCGGGGGCGGCCCGGAAGGCAGCGAGCGGGATGCTTTGCTCTTCCAAGGCCAGGGCAATGGCGAAAGGAAGGCTCATTTGAGCATCCAGCATCGAGCGGATTTTCCGCCCGTTGTGTCGAGCTGCGACTTCATAGGTGTAGACTTCGACCCGGTCTACGCTTTGCAGTGAGGCTCCTTGCATTTTGGCTTCCAGCAGAGCATCGATTGCTGCGTGCAGGTGGCGGCAGCACGGGTACGGTTTAAGATAGCTTTGGCTGATTTGAAAGGGGTTCCCCAGTCCTTCAAACACACTCTCCTGCCAGGTTCCGGAGTAGGCGTGGAAGAATCCATCGGCTCCTTCAAACACCGACGCAGGTCCGGTCACACCCGATTGGGCCAATTCGGCGCACAGCCACCCATCCCGTGCCGCCTTTCCAGGGTGAATGCGCTTGCTGTCGGCACCGGTGGCCAAAAACTCAAACAGCCCAGCGGCACAGCTCCCTGCGAGCCCAAGCGCATGTACCGTCTCGAGTTCGCTTAACCGGAGGATTTTGGCAGCCGCAGCCGCAGCCCCAAAGACCCCGGCAATCGCGGTGTTGTGAAAGCCCCTGCGACGACTGTTCGGGTGCATCGCCATGCCGATGCGAATGGTCACTTCGTACCCAATGACAGTAGGCACTATTAAATCTTGAAGCGTCAGGCCAAACCGTTCCCCCAATGTCAGCACAACCGGAAAAATGACCACAGCGGGGTGCAAGGAAGCCCCTGTGTGTCCGTCGTCGAGTTCAAGGCTGTGCGCACTGACCGCGCTGAGGAACATGGCGTCCCCTATGGATACCTGCTCTGCACGGCCGGGAATCGAAGATTGAGGGAGGCTGCCGACGCGCAGGAGGGTCGCGAGAGCTGCCTGCACAACCTCTTCGTGGACACCGGCAACTGCTGCGCCGAGAAAGTCGAGCAAATGGGTTTGAAAGGCGCCAATGACCGGTTCAGGCAAGGCCTCCAACTGCAGCTGCTGTGAAAACTGGGCCAGTTTCTCTGCAATCATAAAACGACACCTCGCTTCCTAAATTCGGCGTAAGCCGCGAGTGCGGCTAAACAGCTGACGCCTTGTTCCGGCGTGGTAAAAACGGAAATGCCGCATTGTCGATAGACCGAAAGGGCTTTTGGGGCAATGGCAGCAGGACCCATCCGGACAACGACCACCGGTTTATCCAAAGTGCGCATTTGCAAAGTCAACGCTTCCGCCATGACTGCCGCGGGAGGATCGGAATTGGTCGTCAAAACGACGAGCAGTGCGTCAACTGACGGGTCGTCTGTAATGGCCTGGACGACCGGTCCAAATGTCTCCGGGTGGACGGTCAACTGGAGGGTGACGTCGACAGGGTTGTGGGCCGCCCCAAAATCTGCAATGAGTTCGCCTAAGCGGGCAGCGGTGGTTTCGGAAAAAGCGGGCAGTTCAAGACCGAGTCGAGCCATCTCGTCCGCCACCAGACTGTTGGCCCCGCCAGAAGTGGAGACAACGCCAATGCGGCGGCCGCCCATCCCGCGGTACTGAGACAAAACGCGCAGCGCGTTTGAAAACCCGGCGAAGTCCTGCGGACGCAATACGCCGAGACGTCGGAAAAAGTCTTCATACAGGGCATCTTCACCCGCCAATGAACCCGTGTGGCTTTCGATGGCCTGCCGCGCCTGCTGTGTTCTTCCGGGTTTGAGGGCTACGATGGGTTTGCCCAGTTCCAAGGCGCGGCGGGCTGCGGCTTCAAATCCAGGAATGTCGCGAATGGACTCGATAAACAAGCCAATCACCGAGGTTGCGTCGTCGTCGATTAACGCCGGGAGGAAGTCGGAGATCGTCAAATCGGCCTCGTTTCCAGTGGTGATCCATCGGCTGCACCCTATTCCGGATTCCCACAAGCGCCCAACCAAGGAACTGGATAAGGCCCCGCTTTGGGAGACAACGGCGATGTTGCCTTTAGGGGGATTTTGCATTTCGAGTGTCATGCCAAACGCCAAGTAACTGTCGTTCGTTTGGCTGACGATGCCCATGGTGTTCGGCCCGACGATGCGAACTTCCCCTCCCGCGGCATCCAGCAGTTCCTGTTGCTTGCGCCGTCCCGCATCGCCCGTTTCAGCAAATCCGGACGCATAGACGATCGCGGCGGGCACACGGCACGTTCGACACTCGGCAAGGACTTGCGGGACGCGGTGGGAGGGAACTGCCACGAGCGCCACGTCGACGGGGTCAGGAACGTCAGACAGCGACGCATACCAACCCGGTTGCCCCGAGTAGTTCGGGTTGACATAAGCAATCTCGCCGGGGAAGCGGTGAGCGGTCACATAGCGCGTCAGGCGACCGCCCAGCTTGGCTCGCTCCGGGGTCGCGCCGACAATCGCGATCCGCTTGGGATGAAACAAGGTTTGAATCAACTCCAAGGAAGGCCGCGGGAGCGCCGCCGGGTTCGCGGGTCCGGTTCGGCGCACAGCGGGATTGTTCGCTGAACTGACCGCGTCGCCGTTCATGGCGCCGTCCGTGGAGCCACCTTCAGCATGGTCAATGGCACTGTCTGTGGAGGCGACCGCCCAGCCCTGCGCGTTGTTCTCTAATGCACTTGGAGGGTTGGAAACGTACTCGGACAACCGGGCATCCGCGATGCCGAGGCCTTTTCCGACTCCCCAAAACAACACCGGGTTGAGTTCGACTTCAACGAGCAGTGGGTTTGCCGCAAACAGGTCAGCAAGCTGCTGGAGCAATCCCCACAGTGCGACGATGTCAATGCGCGGTTCTTTACCCCGCCATGTCTCCACCCAAGGCCGGCAAGTGCGCAGAGAGCGCAGTTGGTCCAAAACGTCGTGTGGAGACATCGGCCACAAGCGGTAAGCGGTGTCCTGCCAAGCTTCCGCTTCTGTGCCTCCGCGGCCAAGCAGTAAACTCAGGCCAAACTGGGGGTCGCGCCGTACGGCCACGAGCATCTCTGCACCTGCCGGCAAACTTTTTTGCAGGTTGAATCGCGGACTCACCGTCGACCGAGGTGCAGTGACCGGCGTAGCTGCAAGTGCAGCGCCAACGGCCTCCACGGCCCCCTCGGACATCTCGCCCCAGGCTTGTGCCACTTCTTCCGATGTGCTTAAGCAAAGCCGTACTCCGCCGGCATCCGATTTGTGCAGTTCGTTCGCGCGTTTAAGTACCACCGGATAACCGATGTCTTCGGCCGCTTGGACAGCTTCTTCGGGTGTTGTCACCAACCGCTGCAAAGGCACGGCAATTCCGGATGCGGCCAGTTGCTCCTTGGACGCCCACTCGTCCAATGTGCGTATCATCGCGCCAGCGAGGTTTGCCTCACGAGCGCGGCTTCTCTCACTCATGAACGGTCCTCCTTTCGTTCCGGTTTGCCAAGGAGGTGTGCCGCAATTTGATTGCGTTGAATTTCCACGGTTCCTCCGGCAATCATCCATCCTCTCGTCCTTCTAAAAATGTATTGAATCGGGCCCTCGGCTGCGTATCCATAACCGCCAAACAACTGCAGCGCTTCGTTGGCGGCAAAAAAACCGGCTTCGTTGCAAGCGAGTTTCGCAAGCGAACAATACGCAGGATTGGGAATCCCGTCGTTTTTGTCCGCGTCGACGGCTGCGCGGTACAGAAGCATTTTTGCGCTCTCCAAGCGCACTTTCATATCTGCAATCTTCCAGCGCAGTCCTTGAAAGTTGGCCAACGGTTCGCCAAACTGCCTGCGGCTCTTCAAATATTCAATGGACATCGAAAGCGCTTTCTCTCCGTGTGCAAGGGACCGCGCTGCATTGCCCAAGCGCTCGATGTTGAAAACCGTAAACAGCTTTTTGAAGCCATCGCGATCGAGCAAGACGTTTTCTTCTGGAATGAGGCAGTCGTCAAACGAGAGGATCGCGTACGGTTCACCGGACATGAACTTGGACGTCGCATTCACTTCCAAGCCTGGCGTACCTCGTTCCATCAAAACGCATCCGATGTTGCGCGTACCGGGGCCAAACCGGACCCAGACCACCCACACGTCCGCGTGGGCGCCGTTCGTGTTAAACGTCTTGCCGCCGCGAATCCTGACTCCGTTGTGGGTACGGGTGGCTGTGGTTGCGATCTCGGTGGTCGCACTTCCGGCATTAGGTTCACTCATCCCCACACTGACGATCTTGTCGCCGGCCAGGATGGCTGGCAGGAACTTGGCCCGCATCGAGTCCGAACCATAAGCGGCAATTTGCTGGATGGCTCCAAAGTTCGTCGCCTGGATCATGTCGGCGGCACGCGGTGACACCTGTGCCATGGCTTCGATGGCCAGAACGGCATCGAACAAAGACCCTCCTTGACCGCCGTGGGACTCCGGCAAACAAATTCCGGTCAACCCCTGGCTGGCTAATAACTTCAGAAAACGGTGCGGATAGCCGTCGGGTTCTTCATCGGCGTACGCCCCTTCGAAAAAGTGGCGCTCGCCAAAAGCTGTCACTGAATCGATGAGCAGTTTCTGTTCTGCACTCAGGTCAAAATCCACCGCGAATCATCTCCTGCGCATAGAGTCCTGGCATCTTGCTGACAAACTGAGAAACTTCATCTGTTGCGTCTGTTAGCAGAGACAAAAACGAGGCAAAGGTATCCCTGTTTAGGTGATCGAGCGGGCCAGAAAGCGAGATCGCACCGACTGGATAACCTTCTCCATCGAGGATGGGCGAGCATAAAGAGGCAACGTTGCGAAAGTGCTCCGCCAAAGAGACCGCCCATTTGTCGCGGCGAATCTGTTCCCAGTCGATAGAACTGGTCAAATCCGAAAACCCGGGATAGTGAGCCTTTGATTGAGCCAGGATTTCGCTACGTTCTTCCTCAGGCAGCCAAGCGACAAGAACGTGTCCTGGGGCACCTACATGCAGGGGCAGGTGCTGGCCGACTTTGACGTAGGGACGGGTGTTTGTGCGACCGTCGACGCGATCTATGCAGACGCGGCTCGCCTGAACTCGAATGTAAAACGAGCTGGTCAGGCCGGTTTCATCGGACAGCCGCTCGATGTGGGGGCGGATGAGGTCGCGCAGATTGTAGTGATTCAGCGTATCGA
This sequence comes from Alicyclobacillus tolerans, assembly GCF_021739485.1. Taxonomy (GTDB): domain Bacteria; phylum Bacillota; class Bacilli; order Alicyclobacillales; family Alicyclobacillaceae; genus Alicyclobacillus_K; species Alicyclobacillus_K tolerans_A. Next base: position 21,391 of record NZ_JAJFNK010000014.1, on the reverse strand, counting down.
CTGCCCAGTACAACAAGCGCCTGCCCAGACGGTAAGTTGAGTCTCCTCGTACCAAGATGTCCTCTTTTTCCAAGGCATCGAGGATCCGGTAGAGAGTAGCCCGGGGCAGTTCCAAATCCTTTGCCATGGCCGTCACTGAAATGGGGTCCTTTGCGTCGGTAATGTAGTCGAGCACCCTGGCGATTTTCTTAAATACCCGGATGCTGTGGTCGGAATATTCAGTCGTCATTGGGAAGATTCACTCCATATTGTGACGTGTTGTATCATAATGTGGACACCCTAACTATATTATAAATGAAAAGCAGATAGAACGGGTACAAAATAACCGAAAATTTTAAAATTAATGTAGCGTAGCAAGCGGATTCGACTGTGTTCGGGAGGGAAAGGGGGTGTACGACAAGCCGCGGGATGTGGACTTTGATTGCGTTCGTTGGTCAATTTCTCCAGGCTATGAAGAAGAGCCGCAAAGCGCGCCATGTGTGGCGGCTATTGCGGCTCCTTGCGGTAAGGGCATGGTCGTCAGTCCCTCGAACCGGTAGTAACGGGGTTGGTCGCGGTGCTGGCGAACTTTCAAGGTACAAAGGACTCGACAGGGGGCAAGTAAACTTCGGCACCTGAGTCACAAGCATCCGTGCGACACCGAGAGGCTGACGACCATGCCCTCACCGAAATCTCCTTGCCCGCGGGGGGAAGTCCCTCCCCCCCGTAGTGACCCAATGGGATACATCCATTGATGGGGTTATTGCACGGTATAAACGCCCTTCATCCAGCCATCTGTAGCCATCGCGCCTTGCCATCCGCTCGATCCGCTGCCGCAAGCCGCCATGCACTGCCAATCCAGTTTTTGCGGGGTCGCCGGCGTCTTGAAGGAGAACTGCACGGTCGCGTACTTCTCCGCGCTGGTCTTAGGCGGAATCGGAACGTTTAAGTTCATCGACGGAATCGTGATGGTGTGGGCGACGTCTTTTGCAGGAATGGACGAGACCGTTTTTCCATCCACGGTGATGGTTCCGTTTTGCGTGCCCTTGACCGCGTTGTACCCTGCAGGAACCGTGGCCGGGCCATCGTCGTAGTCTTTGACCGTCACGTTGACTACGGTGTTCGCCGGAAGCGTCGTGTCGGCGGGTTCAAACTTCGGCCAACCCGGTTTGCCGTCCATTTTACCCGTCACAATCTGAACCGTTAAATTCACCGGTTTTGCTGTTGTTGCCGATTGGCCCTGCGCGTTGCTTGCTGCCGTGTTGTTTGCTGAGCTGTTGGAAGCTGCACCACCCTGCGTCGCATTGGCAGTTGGCGCCGGATTGGCAGAGGTGGCAGGCTGAGGGTTCGAATTGCTTGTATTAGCACCACACGCGCTGACAGCCAGCATGGTCAATACTCCAACGGAAGTGAGAATCGCTGTTTTTTTCATTTTCAATGCCCCCTGTGGCAATTGGTTTTCTTTACGGTTTTATTGTAAGTCTGACAACCGTATTGCCAGGAGACATAGAACGACTAACCTGTGACTATCGAACGGACTGAATTATTTTCCCCAAAGGACTAGTACATTCGTGGTCATGTGTAGCCATTGTGAAACGGTTCACGACTATAGCTGTTTGGAAAATGATTTGCCTGAACAAGGTGTAAGGGTGGTCAATAACTCGGTTAGGGGGTGTTTGGGGCTTCATGTAAAAAGGTTTCAGGTGGGTACTGGTGTAGACGGTCACTCTGACAAGCGTGTTTGCGGTTCTCGCCGGTTCTACATCCCCGCCATCCTGCGAAGTTTGGCATTGAATTTGGCAGCGGTTTGCATGGCTGCTTGGTCGTTGAGAACATCACCAGGCTCATTCCCATCGCCGACAACGATGCCCTCGAGTTGCATGCCCATGAAGTCAAAGATGAACTCGAACTGCTCGACCAAAGGTTTTGACTTGCGTTGGGGGTCATCTCCACCAACAATCACGACATAAGACTGAGTCTTTTGCATTTTTTCTTTGAAAGACAAACTTTTGTCTCGCAGGCTTTGCGACCACCGGTCCACAAAGTTCTTCATCCGTCCGGACATTCCATACCAATACACGGGGGTCACAAAAACGAGGATATCATAGTCAAGAAGTTCGCGAATCAGACCGCTGTAATCGTCTTGTACATCCGCAAACCCGCCCGGAACATGTCGTTGATCGACGATCGGGTCAATTTGAAAATCGGATAAATAGCGCTTCGCATAATCCAAATGCTCCAACAGTTTTTCTGCGAGCAACTCTGAATTTCCCCGTTTGCGCGAACTGCCATACAAGGCACAGACCTTCACAGAGATCCCTCATTTTTTCATATTGTCAGGTGTTTCGCGAGTGTCGAGAACAATATAGCAGAGGAATGGCTGTTTTGACAAAGAAATATTCATACAACTCAGAGTAAAGTGTATGGGACGTCCATTACATCCATCAACTCAAATGTTGTGCAGCGATGGCCAAAAACTGGCGGACCAACGGAGAGCGTTCTTTCGAGCGCCAGGCGATGCCCATGGATACAACGGGCAAACCTTCAACTTCACAGTACTGAACGTCTTGGGTGTGCTGTTTCGCTGCCGCTTGAGGTACGACAGCCACCCCGAGGCCTGCAGCCACCAAACCGATGACCGTTTGAAACTCAAGCGCCTCCTGTGCGATGAACGGATGAATGATGGCGTTGACTTCATCGTACAATCCCGCCCACGTCTTGCGCGAGAGCATCACAAAAGGATACGGAGTTAAGTCGGCCAAGGCCAATGGGCCGTTGCCGATCGGGTGCTCGAGCAGCGGATGGCCGTTGGGTACGGCTAAGACACACTGCCCTTCATCGGTCCACCGCACCTCCACATCGGGCTCTTTGACCGGCGGGCGCAAAAAGCCAACGTCGATGCGCTCCTGGTGAAGAGCGTGCAATTGGTCGGGGGTGGACATTTCATGGAGGTGTACTTCGACGTTGGCGTAACGCGATCGGTATTCCCGCAACAAGGCCGGCAACAGGCTGTACGTGGCCGAACCCACAAATCCGATGGACAGGACCCCGGTTTCTCCGCGGTGTATGCGCTGTGTTTTATCGACGGCCAAATCGAGATCGCCAAGGATCTTTTCAACTTCGGCAGCGAACAGTTCACCGGCGGATGTCAGTTCGACTTGCCGATTCGATCGCGTAAACAGGGAAACACCCAACTCCTGTTCTAAATGTTGAATCTGGATGCTCAGCGGAGGCTGGCTCATTTTCAAAGTTTGCGCGGCCCGGCTGAAGTTTCGTTCTTTGGCGACGGCTAAAAAGTATTGAAGCTGTCGAAGTTCCACGGCTTTCCCTCCTGTACTGAAGGCGTGAACCGTTCCTCCTTTCGAATCCGGTCTTCACGGCGCCCACCTATTTATCACCGATATTATAAACACATGAAATATATATTAGACGAATGGTTCGCGCCGGACTAAGATAGGGATGCACCATTTCGAGGGGGTAAGAAAATGACAACGACGATTCAACCCGGTAAGCTGGGTCTTGGCACTGTAACAGAAAACTGGTCGGGCGACGCCCGTTTTTACGAATACTCTTCAGCAGCCGATCCGATTGGGAGCGGTCTTACTACACCGGTTCCAGCAAAGGAATTCGGCCCGCAGCTGTATAACACGGGCAGTACAAGGATGGTTCCGCTCGACTTGTCATCCGGCCTGAAGACGCCTTATCCGGCGACTAGTCCTTCCTTGCTGGCTAACTTCGTACGGATCAACAAAGGGGATTCCATTGAAACTGCGCCAAACGCCACAAGTGAATTGTATTACGTCATTTCCGGTGCTGGCCAAACTCGCGTCAACGGAAAAACGATTCCTTGGAAAACCGGGGACTTTCTAACGCTGCCAGCACAGTCGCAAAGCAAGCATACGGCGTTGGAGGATGCTGCACTGTACTACATTGTGGACAGTCCGTTGTTGAATTACTTGGGTGCACGCGCTGCAGAAGCTCGCTTTGAGCCGACTTTATTCACAGCCGAACAATGCCGCGCGAACCTGCAGGAAGTGGCTAATGCACCAGATGCGAAAGACAAAAACCGCATCTCCATTTTGTTGAATAACCAGAAGTTCGACCAGACGCTGACGATTACCCACGTTTTGTGGGCGATGTACGGCATCGTCCCGGCGGGTTCCAACCAAGCGCCCCACAGCCATAAGTCCGTTGCTTTGGATTTTGTCGCCTATGCGGCTCCGGGGACGTATACGTTGATTGGCGACAAAGTGGACCCAAAAACCAGTCAGATTATCGACCCAGTTCGCGTCGAGTGGGAAACTGGCAAGGCGTTCGTCACGCCTCCTGGTTTATGGCATTCCCATCACAACGAGTCCGGAGAAGCGGCATTCATCATTCCGATTCAGGATGCTGGGTTGCAAACTTACTTGCGCACACTGGATATTCAATTTACGTTTTATGAATCTAATCCGTAAAGACTCTACAAGGGAGCACCCTTTGGGGTGCTCTGCTTCCGTAGGGCGCGCTGCTGTAAGGTGGCCAAGGTATGAGAGTAGCGAAGTTTTGCAAACGGAATGTGTCGCGGGGGTTATCCCGCAAGGCGGTGGAGCGGCTCAAGAAGTTCCATCGCAAGGAAGTCGACGTACAAATTGTGGACTGCTTTCACCGCTGCCTTCAGTGCCGCGTGAAACCGTTCTGCCGCATCCAGTTGACGACGATTGAAGCGCCGGACTCGGACGCATTGGTGAAAAAGGTCTTGGAGGCAGTCCGCGAGGATTCGCAAACCAAATCATGAATTTCTGTTCAGAGGCGCACAATATCCATGTGCGTCTCGTTTTCATTGACGGTCGCCTGAGTCCAAACCAAGAGCAGGTGACAGCAGCCTTGAAATTCACGAAACCGGCCTTTGCGGCGTTGGCTGGATTATGTACTGTAGTTTCGCTGAGGGCGACGGGCCTCCCGGAATCCTATGCGTCCGTGTCAGAGAACTTCATACCACCAAGGGCCGAGCCATGGGTGCTCATGCCGCCGGTGCTGAGTTTCAACGTGATCAGCGATGTTCACTGCCGGGCAGGAACCGATGACTGGGGGTATCCATACCGCGACGTCGAGGCGGAGCGGAAATTCGCAAATGCTCTGGACGACCTTTATACCGTGAACCCCCGTGCAGCGGCGTTGGTCGTTGTCGGAGACTTGACAAACACAGGGTTGCAAGGGGACTACGACAGCCTGTGCCAAGTTTTGCGTCGCAGTTTTTACCCTCGAACCCTGTTGTTTGGCATCGGAAACCACGAATTCTATTCTCAGTTTCGCACTTCAGACGGGAAGCTGAGTAAAGAGACGTTTCCCAACGGTGTGACAGACGGGATGTGTATCGAGCGTTTTCTAAACAACACGAACGCGTACAACACGAATCGCCACAAAGTCTATTATGACCGCTGGGTACAAGGCTATCACTTTGTGGTTTTAGGCTCCGAACAGTTCCAGCTGTCTCGGGCCCGGTACACGGATAACGCCGTACTGTCAGCTAAACAGTTGGAGTGGCTGAAGGAAAAACTGCAAGAAACCCCTGTGAACCAGCCGGTATTTGTCTTTTTACACCAGCCTATTCCGAACACTGTGGCGGGCAGTGAACACAGCGGAAATAAGGGCACGGAAAATCTCGAAAGGCTTCGAACCCTGCTCAGCCAATATCCGCAAGTCATTTTGTTTTCCGGCCACAGTCACCGGACCTTCAAGAATCAGCCCAAAACGGTGGTGCAAGACAAGTTTACGATGGTGAACGATTCAAGTGTCCGGAACCCGGCAGGGCGGCTCCGGGAAAGTCCGAAAGACAGCGAAGGGCTCACCGTGGATGTCTATGACGACCATGTTGTGATTAAAGAACGGGATTTCAGCCGCCATGTGTGGTTGCAACAGTACGACATAAAAACCCCGAAAGAGCAGCAGCTCACAGTTCCTCCGATCGTCTCCCTGATGCAAAAGCAAGGAGCGAAGCTTTTCTGAGTTGTGCCTCTATGAACCTGTAGAAATGAATTACTGTATTTATGGATTTCTGTAAATTAAACCGCTCCTCGAACCGCGTCAAGGACACGCTTGGCGACACACTTTATCAGTACAGGGTGTGCGCCTAGTGGCTCTCCAATGTGAATTTGCAGGTTCCAATGGGCCGGGTGAGAAGCTTGCCAGTCGGACACCCATCTAGGCATGTTATGAGTTAACCTGCCGTGAAACCACAAGTAGGGCTGGAGGTACACCTGGGTGACGCCCGTTTGAACCAGTGCATCGAGAGCTTGCCTCCAATCGACACCGCTGCCTGCCAAGTACCCGGTTTTGAGAACGCAGGCGCGGGACTGCTTTCGTACAAGCTGCGCCAAGCGTTCAAAGTCCGCTTGGGCGCATGCGTCTCGGTTGCCCCGCCCCACCAGCAAAACCGCCCCGTTGTCTCCGCAAAACCCGGCCTCGTGCAGCCGGTCCGCCGCCGCTTTGGCAAAGCAAGGGTCCACTCCGGCCTCGGGCAAAAGGTGCACTCGGGCTTGCCCTAAAGACGGCCGAGTTTGCTCTACGAGTTCCGGAATGTCTTTTTTCATATGACCGGCAGCGAACAAAAACACAGGAACCAGGAAAATCCGTTGCGAGCCTTGCGCGCAACAGTGCCTCAGCGCCGCTGCAACGTCTGGTTGTGAAAGTTCGAGAAACCCCTTTGCAAAAATCACATCATCCTGTCCGCGATTGGCGCAAGCGAGGCCTCGAACCACGCGTTTTTGTACCTCATCCGTAAACTCCATGAAATCCTGGACGCCAGCTTGGCTGCGACTTCCATGCCCCAGAAACAGCACCGCGTCGGCTGCATGGCTTGTCATCGCGCGACTTCCACAAGGCTTGCACGCGGATTGCCGCATCGCACAGGGTCTTGATGTGAAGAACCCAAACTCGATTGCCTCGCAAGCACGGCCGCAAGGTCGTCGACCACACGGGCTGTCCGCTCATACGCACCTGTTTCCGCTGCGTCTGTCCAGGCCGTTATGGAGGGAACGGGTAACCTTGGGTTGCATCTGGCCTGCACACTTTTTGCAAATTGAAGGGCTTCGCGGGAAGTCGCCCAACACACGTCAAATGGCGCGTCGCACGCGTTGAACATCGCGTAAAACTGTGCGGTATCCAGTGCCTCATGACAGATTTGAAAGCATTCGGCCTCGGTCATGCCGTCGATTCGCACGATGTCGGCGTCAGAGTCTGCAGCTTGGTGACCGAACCGTAACGGGGTCACGAAGTCCGCATGGATGCCGTGTTGTCGGAGTGCATGCTCCACGTCCGGATGGAGGGCGCCAAATCGGTATTGGGCCAGGGTGCGCCAATCCAGGTCCAGGGACCGCACGGCATGAAAGAAATGGTGCACGGCTTGTACCTTGCAAAACAGCAACCCAGATTCTGGTGAATCGAGTCTGCCGACTCGCGAAACGGGGTCTGCCGGCTGTTTGAGCAGCCGTAAAACGGCGCGTTCATCCACAAACGACCCTTGTTCCACAGAGATATCGAGCACCTCCGCCCCCAAAGACTCTGCCGCTTCCGCCATGGCTCGCCCTTGAGTTTGTGTGTCCGCCGCAACGAAGACCCGCTTGCCCATCAGCGGTCTCTTTTCAAACCAGGCGAGTGTGTCGCGAAGACTAACGACTTCTCCGACGATCGCGATGGCAGGCGACCCAAAGTCCGCTTCCTTCGCGCGTTGGCAAATCCTGTCGAGCGTGCCTGTCAAGGTCTGCTGTGCTGCGCGCGTCCCCCAGCGAATGAGGGCAGCTGGCGTGTCTGGATTGCGGCCGTGAACCAAGAGGCGATGGACGATGTCTTCCAATTGGCGGATGCCCATCAGGATGACGAGTGTTCCAGTGCTGAGCGCCAAGCTCCGCCAATCGACGTCTTCCTCGCGGCCGTCTGCGCACTGGTGGCCTGTGATGACGGAGAAGGATGTCGCAATTCCCCGGTGTGTCACGGGGATGCCGGCGAACGCGCTGACGGCAACGGGGGATGTGACTCCCGGCACCACCTCAAAAGGGATACCCGCCTGGCGGCAGGCGAGCGCTTCTTCGCCGCCGCGGCCAAACACGAACGGATCGCCGCCTTTGAGCCGCACCACATTTTTGCCTTGCAGTGCCAACTCCACCAGCCGTTCGTTGATGTGCTCTTGCTTCATCGCGTGGTGTCCCGGCTGTTTGCCCACATAGACAAAGTCTGCTGTTGGCGGAGCGAAACCGAGAATCCGGGGAGACAGCAGCCGATCGTAGACGACCGCGTCCGCCCCGGCCAGAACCTGTCTCGCCCGGCCGGTCATCAGGCCGGGATGGCCCGGCCCAGCCCCGACCAGAGCCACACTGCCGATGGTGGTCATGGAGGCGGTGCGATAGGCGCTCATCGGCTTACCGACACCACCTCGCGCAAGGTTTCGAGGCCAACGCGATGGCAAAAGTCACCGAGACGCTCCCCAGGGTGTTTGTCGCTTGCGTAGCGGGCAATGACCGGTTCCAGGACGACAGCCAGTTCTTCGAGCGGGACTTGTTCTAGGAAACGTTCATTGAGCCGGGTTCCCAGTGAACTGGCGCCCAAGAAGACATCGTATTTGCCAAGAACCCTGCCGACGAATCCGATATCGGAAATGTAAGGCCGCGCACAGCCATTCGCACACCCTGTCATGCGGACCGCAATGGGTTCGTCGGCTAGTCCATAGCGGGCCAAAAGGCCTTCGAGCTGCGGCAGAACGGTTGGTAAAGCGCGTTCTGACTCTGCGATAGCCAGTCCGCAGGTGGGCATCGCCGGGCACGCCATCGCGTTTTTGCGGAGTGCGCTCAAGTCGTCGACGAGCGGCAACCCGGCCTCGCGGAGCCGTTTTTCGACGGCCGGACGGTCCGATTCGGCAATGCCTTCGAGAATCAGGTTTTGCTGAGTGGTGAGGTGAATGGTCGGGCGGTATTCGCGGACAATCTCGCGCAGGACTGATTTCAGTTTGTAGTCTCCCTCGTCCTTGATGCGCCCGTTGGCGATAAACAGACCCAAGAAACCCTGCGAACTGTCCCCGTGCAAGTGCCAGCCCAGGTGGTCTTCAAACGATTGCCAGACGAGCGGACGCGGGGGGGTCAGCAAAAAGCCGACCCGCTCTTCGACTTGCTTTTTAAACCAGTCGAGCCCCATGGTGTCTATGAGGTACTTCATCCGGGCAAACTTGCGGTTTTCGCGGTTGCCAAAGTCGCGCTGCACAGTCACGATGGCTTCGCAGGTATATGCCAATTGAGCCCGCGTCACGAAAGCGAATGGCGATGCCAGCCGCGGATAGGTGTTTTCGTCGCTCGCGGTCCGGCCCATGCCGCCGCCTATCAAAAGGGTATAGCCGGCGACTTCGCCGTCCTCCACGTGCGCCACAATGCCCAGGTCGTTGGAGTAGACGTCCGCGCAGTTGTCACCTTCGTACGTAAAGCCAATTTTGAATTTGCGCGGCAGGTAGGCGCGGCCGTACAGCGGTTCTTCGGAGGCTCCAGATGCTATAGACGATTGGGATACTTTCGGCGTTTCAGGGTCCTCCGTCGCGAGGTCTACCTTTTCTCCGTCCAGCCAAATCTCATGGTAGGCATGCGTTTTTGCGGCAAAGCGGTCCACCAAACCCATCAGGTCTTCCCGGACGGTTTGTGCGTAGGGTTCCCGGCGCGGCATGGCGCAGGCGATGGTGTTGCGCACCTGGTCGCCGCAGCCGCCGAGCGTCGTGACGAGGGCGTCGTTGATGGCCTTGATGGTCGCCTTTAAATCGCCCTTCAACACGCCGTGCAACTGGAAGGTTTGACGGGTCGTGATGCGCATGGTTTGATTGCCGTAGCGCTCGGAGATGTCGTCAAACTGCAGGTATTGGTCCGCATTGAGGATTCCGCCCGGAATGCGAGCGCGAATCATCATCATGTAGTGGCGTTCTTTGCCTTCCTTGCGCAGTTGTTTGCGCAAGTCCCTGTCGTCTTGCTGGTACACGCCGTGGAACTTCAATTGCTGAATGTTCTCTTCTTCAAAGTTGGGTGTACCATCGTTAAGCGACTCTGCAATCGTGCCGCGCAACTGGTTCCCTTCGAGCTTGATGACTTCGACTTTGGACAGCTTTTCGTTACTCAACACTCACCACCTCCGCCAATCCCGCAATCAAAACGTCGGCCACTTCGGGCCGTGTAAACTTGGGCGAAGGACGCTGTCCGCTGCGTAGGATCTGGCGAACCTTCGTGCCCGAGAGGATGTACCGGTACTGTGCGTCGTGAACGCACGTTTTGTCGGATGCCATTCCGTCGCACTTTTCACAGTAGAAACTGTTCTCGAAGAACAAGGGGGTAATTCCCAGCTCGCGAAGGTCAAAATGGCTGAAAATTTCCTGGGAGTCGTAGGTGCCGTAGTAGTTGCCAACGCCGGCGTGATCGCGTCCGACGACAAAGTGGGTACACCCAAAGTTGCGCCGGACAATCGCGTGCAGCACTGCTTCGCGGGGGCCTGCGTACCGCATCGCGGCCGGATAGACACCCAGGAACACACGGTCTTTCGGATAGTAGTTTTTCAGCAAGACTTGGTAGCTTTCCATGCGTACGTCCGCCGGGATGTCGTCGGCTTTCGTCTCGCCGACGAGTGGATTGAGGAACAGCCCGTCGACAATCTCCAAGGCAGTCTTTTGGATATACTCGTGCGCCCGGTGCACGGGATTGCGCGTTTGGAAGCCGACCACTGTTTTCCAACCGCGACGGTTAAACTCAGCGCGGGTCTCTACCGGATCGAAGTAGTAGTCTTGAAAGCGTTCCGGCTGTCTGCGGCGGAGCAGGTGAATAGGCCCAGCTACGTAAAATTGGCCGCGTTCGTACAGCTTTTTCACACCCGGGTGCGCCTCATCGGTCGTGCGGTAGACGGCTTGTGCCTCTTTCTGCTTATCCGGAAGGTAGATTTCCGCAACGTCGATGGTGCCGTAAATGGTGTCGTCTTCGCCGACCAGCACAGCGGTGCGGCCGACTTCCAACTTTGCGGCGACTGCTTCGGATACAGCTAATGTAATCGGAATCGGCCAGATGGCCCCGTTTGCCAGCCGCATCGAGTCCAGAATGCTTTCCCAATCGGCGCTTGACGCAAAACCTTCCAGCGGCGAAAAAACGCCCGTGCCGATCATTTCGAGGTCGGACAGCGCCCACGCGTTAACGGGAATGCGCGCCAACTGTCCCTGAGCGCAAGCTTCAAGCGCCCGGTCGCGCTCGATTCCCGTGAGTTGCCGGTTTACGAGCGGCGGCTGTTGCGATGGGGCTGCGTCCAGAGCTTTTTCGAGAGAATTCGCTTTGTTGCTCATGTATGTGCCTCCTGTGGTCTGTGTCTAAAGCGCTGAAAAACGACACCCGTCGGGCTACTTGTGGAGCCCGCACTCCGTTTTTTGAAAGCCGGCCCAACGCCCGCTGCGGGGGTCTTCGCCGGGCTTCACGGGACGCGTGCAGTGGACGCAGCCGATGCTCGGATAGCCCTGGTCGTGCAACGGGTTGTAAGGAACCTCGTAATCGCGGATGTATTGCCAGACATCTTCTTGTGTCCAGAGAATGAGAGGATTGACCTTGACGATTCCAAACTTTGCATCGTGCTCAAACGCTTGTGCGTTGGCCCGGGCGGAGGTTTGATCGCGCCGGATTCCCGTAATCCAACCGTCCAAGGTGGAGAGCATTTGGGTTAAGGGCTGCACCTTGCGGATGTTGCAGCACAGGTCTGGCTGGCTGGACCAAAGGGCTTCCCCGTGTTCCTGGGCCTGTTGTTCCAACGTCGCTGCCGGGCGGACGCGGATGAGGTTTTCGATTCCGTACTTTGCCTTCGCCGCTTCAACGAGGCTGTAGGTTTCCTCAAACAGCACGTCTGTGTCCAGGTAGAACACCTTGGTTGACGGGGAAACCTGCATCAACAAGTCCAGCAAAACCATGTCTTCCGCTCCAAAACTACATGCCAGTGCAATATTTGGGATTTGCTGAACTGCTGCAGCCAAAATCTCCTTGGGCGATGCCGTTTCATATTTCCGGGCCAAGGAGGTTATTTCGGTTTCAGTCACAACCGCCACGTTCCAACACCTCGTATTCCGATTAATTTAATTGGTATTTAGCCGATAAATGCAGTCTACAAGGCGGCTGTACCTTCGTCAATACCCAGGGTGGTCTCAAGGGCATGGCAAAACGGACATTTTTTTGCGCACGAAGTCCCGGCGGACAAAGACAGCGACTGACCAGGGTCTGTACTTGGCGCAGTTCCCGCCCATTGCGAGATTCGATTTCAGGCGCTGTACAAATATTCGAGATTGGATTAGACTTTATTCATAGTAAACACATCAGAATTTAAATATAAACGAGAAACCAGAGGAGGAATTACATTGAAAACACGTCCGAAGGTTGCACAAAACATTACAGATTTAATTGGCCAAACGCCGCTGCTTCGCTTGAACGGCATCAGTCGTGAGACCGGAGCTCAGGTCCTGGCAAAATTGGAGTACTTTAATCCGCTGGGCAGTGTCAAGGACCGGATTGGGTCTGCCATGATCGAATCGGCAGAACAAGCCGGCGCCATTCGCCCTGGCGTCACCACTATCATTGAACCCACCAGCGGAAACACGGGCATCGCCCTTGCCTTTGTATCTGCGGCCAAGGGATACCGCTGCATCTTGTGCATGCCGGACACCATGAGTGTGGAACGCCGCAACCTGCTCAAAGCCCTCGGAGCGGAGCTCGTGTTGACCGAAGGCGCAAAAGGGATGAAAGGGGCCATCGCCAAAGCACAGGAACTGCAAAAGCAGATCCCGGATTCGTTCGTACCGCAGCAGTTTGAAAACCCAGCGAATCCCCAGGTTCACCTTCGCACCACAGGACCGGAAATTTGGGAAGATACGGACGGCCAAGTGGACGTGTTTGTCAGCGGCATTGGTACAGGTGGAACCATTACTGGGGTTGGCGAGTTTCTCAAGTCCCGCAAGGAATCCCTGCGTGTCATTGCGGTCGAACCGGAGGATTCTGCCGTTTTGTCGGGCGAAAACCCTGGACCGCACAAGATTCAAGGCATTGGCGCCGGGTTTGTGCCGCAGGTGTTGAACACCCGTATTTACGATGAAGTCATCCGAGTGACCAACGACGAGGCGTTCGAGGCTGCGAGAGGTATTGCGGCTTCGGAGGGAGTCGTGGTCGGCATTTCCTCAGGAGCGGCCATCCATGCGGCGAAAGTCGTCGCCAGCCGGCCCGAAAACCATGGCAAAACCATTGTCGTGCTGTTGCCGGATACAGGAGAACGGTACCTGTCCACTGCATTGTTCCAGTTTGAGTCCTAGTCTTTGAGGCAAAACGGGGTATAATTTTCTTATTAGTTTGACGGATGTGGTCGCGGATACAGCCCCGGATACGGCCAAATGAAGGAGGATGCCAGTTTGAGCACGCGAAAATCCAGGTATATCTCGACGAATGGAATGGAAATGCACTTTTCTGAATGGGGGTCAGAGAACCCAGAGACAGTGGTGTGCGTGCATGGCTTGACTCGGAACGGAAGAGACTTTGACGCCATTGCTGAGGAGTTGGCCGTGCGATTTCGTGTCGTCTGTCCAGACGTGATGGGCCGCGGCCTGAGTCAATGGTCCGAAAACCCGGACGCGGACTACCGTTTTGATCGCTATGTCTCCGATTTAGTCCATCTCGTTAACAGCCTGGAAGTCGATCGCGTTCGCTGGATTGGCACGTCCATGGGCGGTGCCCTCGGGATTCGCTTGGCGGGTTCCGCCTTAAAAGGCCGTATCAGCCGCCTGGTCTTGAACGACATTGGCCCCGGACCCATGGCCGATTCGGCATCGGCCACGGAGACTTTAAACGCCGGGATTCAACGGATTGTCTCTTACCTCTCAAAGCCTCCCAGGTTTCGCAGCCTCCGTGAACTCGTCAGCTACTATCAAGGCATTTACGCTTCGTTTGGGATTCAGTCGGAGGAAGGCTGGACCCACTTTACGGAGAATTCGGCCCGCAGGACGGAAGACGGCAGTTTCTCCCCGGACTACGATCCCAACATCGCCGTGCAGATGACGCGCCCCGCGGAACTTGAGCTGTGGGAGACCTGGAACCAGATTGAATGTCCAGTGTTTGTGCTTCGCGGAGAGACCTCGGACATTTTGCCTTCCGATGTGTTTGCGCGAATGAAGAGTGGACCCGTGAACTGTACAGGTATCGAGATCGCCGGCTGCGGTCACGCCCCGGCATTGAACACGCCAGAGCAAATCGAAGCGATTGCAAGTTTCCTTACTGCCGGGTTCTAGGCGGCATTCCCGCTCATGTCACCACCTCTAGCGGAATTATTAACACAACATGGGGCCGCTTTTGGCGGCTCCATCCTAATCCGGGGCCTGTTGGCTGCCAGCCTGCTTGCTTGTCGTCTAGTTGTGGCCAGCAGAATGTTGACGGCTACCGGGAGATTCCCGGAGGCAGGGGATGTAAGTCCATCGTCTTGCCTGCTTTCATGACCTGGCCAGGCAATTTGTGCCCGAGGGCTTTTTCCATCCTACGTGAAAGCTGGATTAAGCCATCGAGATCGATACCAGTTTCCAAACCCATTTCAGAAAACATGTGAACCGTATCTTCCGTACAGATGTTTCCAGTCGCCCCGGGTGCGAACGGGCAACCCCCAATTCCCCCTAAAGAAGCGTCAAAATGGGTAACTCCCTCAAGAAAACCGGCGTACACGTTAGCCAGACCCATCCCGCGCGTGTTGTGGAAATGCAAGTGAACGTCCAAATCTGGCCAGCGGTCTTTGACTGCACTCACTAATCGGCGCACTTGAATGGGGTTGGCCATGCCGGTCGTATCTGCCAACCCGATGCCTGTCACCCCAATCTCTACATAGCGTTCAACCACCGTCAACACCCGTTCGATGGGAATACGTCCTTCAAACGGGCAGCCAAACGAAGTTGCAATGCCTCCCTGAACCGGGATGCCGGCTTTTAAGGACAACTCAGCGACAGCCTTGTGCTCGGCGAGGGTTTCAAACGTACCGCGGTTGAGATTCGCCCTGTTATGGCTTTCGCTGGCCGAAACTACCAAGTTCAACTGATCCGGCCCTGTGGCAAGGGCCCGCTGTGCTCCTCGGAGGTTCGGTACGAGTACGCTGTAACGGGTGCTAGGATAACGCCTAATCTGTTTCATCACTTCTTCTGCATCTGCCATTTGCGGAACTGCCTTGGGATGCACGAAAGACGTGGCTTCGATTCCGGGGACACCCGCCGCTCCTAAAGCGTTGATGACGTGCACTTTCAAGTCAGTAGGAACCAGGTTTGGTTCAATTTGAAACCCATCCCGCGGCGCCACGTCGCGAATGAAGACATGTTTCACTGTCATCTTCTGACCCCCTTCTTTGGGCAACCGCCCATCGCGATCGGTTCACTCAACCGTATTATATGACTTCATGAGTTATAATTATCTAACTATTATGATGATTCTAGGAATCTGGGCTTTCTCTTGTTGGGAAATTATTAGGTACTTCCCAGTAATCGATTCCCTCATATGAAAATTTTTCTCGCATATTCTGATATTAATATTCTGAATTTATTGAATATAATTCTTGTGAGTCGTCTGCAGGTCAATGAAGAGGGGGCGATGTTGACCGACACAAACTCTATAAACATAATTTTCTGATTTATTTCAAGTGATATTTCAGTCGGTTGCAAAAGAACCTTGTTTTAATCTACAGACAAATGCGCGAGAGGGTACACCTAGTTGGGGCTCGAAAATCTGGAACTCGGAGGGAAGCCTAATGGCACTGCCGTTGGATCAAATGGGTTCAGTCGCTTCGAGAATGAACCGTCTTCCACCCACTGCCTTTTTTACGAGACTGGTTTGTCGTGCTGCTTTTGGTGCCATCTTCGAAATGTACGAACTTTTTCTGACCGGGTACGTGGCCGTCGCGCTGGTCGCCGCGCACTTGTTTACCGTGAGTTCGTTGGCCTACTTTGTCGGTGCTGGTTTTGCGGGCATGTTTTTAGGCACCAATTTCTTCGGCCGGATGAGCGACAAACTGGGGCGGCGGCAGGCTTACACGTACTCGGTTTTGTTGTACTCCATCGGGACGCTTTTCGTGGCCTTCGCCCCAACTGCAACTTGGATTCTCGTCTTTCGACTGATTTCTGGCATTGGCGTCGGCGCACAGCTTGTCATTGTAGATACGTACGTCAGCGAAATGACTCCATTTGCTCGCCGCGGCTATTACATTTCACTGAGCCAATTCATCGGGTTTTGCGTGGTCCCGGTCGTCGCGCTGATCGCTTACTTACTGGTTCCGACCCACTTTTTGATGGCCGGATGGCGCTGGGTCATGTTGATTGGTGCACTCGGCGCTGTTTTAATTTGGTGGATTCGAGCCGGTCTGTATGAGTCACCTCGGTGGTACGAAACCCAAAAACGCTTCGAAGAAGCGAACGGTGTGATGACGAAAATCGAGGAAATTGTTGAAAAGGAATCCATGAAAACGCTACCGCCCATTACTGAAACCGCAGAAGTTGAAGACAAGAGCGGGCGCTTCGCCGAACTGTGGTCTCCGGCGCTGCGCGGCCGCACCATCATGTTGATGGTCTTTCAGTTGTTTCAAACGCTCGGATTCTACGGTTTTGCCAGTTGGGTTCCGACCCTGTTGGTCAAAGAAGGCGTCACAATAATTCACTCTCTTCTGTACACGTTTATTATTGCAATTGCCAACCCTGTAGGGCCCTTAGTGGGCATGTGGACTTCAGAACGGTTCCAGCGCAAGTGGCTCATCGCAATCGTCTCGATTGGAATTGGCTTGTTCGGGTTGATTTTCTCCGCCATGCGGATTCCCCTGTGGATTATCGTCTTTGGCCTTTTGATTACCATCTTCAACAACTGGTTTAGCGCATTGTTTCATTCCTATCAAGCGGAACTTTATCCGACTCGAATTCGATCCACGGGAGTGGGATTCACCTACAGTTGGAGCCGGTTTAGCGCAATATTTACCAGTTTCATCATCGTCTGGCTGCTCAATCGTTACGGAGTCACCGGTGTATTTGTCGCGATCTCGATCGCCATGCTGATTGTCGCTATTGTCATCGGCGGCTTTGGGCCCAGGACGAACCGCCGTGCGCTGGAGGACATCGCCAAGTAAAAACCTACTTAAGTAAAAACAACACAAGTAAAACCTACCCAAGCGGCAAGGTCTGCGGACTCAAGCGCAACGGTTTGGGTCCGCAGAATCAACTGGGAATCTCAGCGACAAGGAGTTAATGACATGAATACGGTTCCCCCATTGAACAGCGTACGCGTGTTAGAGTTTGGTCACATTGTTGCAGGTCCTACGGTCGGAATGCTGCTGCAAGGACTCGGGGCCACTGTCATTAAGGTCGAACCGCCGGACCGGGGTGACCAAGCCCGAAGCATGCCAGCCTCGGGTTCCGGCATGTTCCCCTACTTAAACGCGGATAAACAAAGTCTCGCTGTCAACCTGAAAGACCCTAGAGGACTGGAAGTGATTCAGAGGCTGATTCCCCAAATTGACGTGGTGGTCATCAATTACGCCAGCGGGGTCGCTGAGCGGTTGAAAGTGGACTACGACAGTCTGCGGCCGCTCAATCCCAAGCTGGTCTACGCCCAAGTAGGGGGTTTTTTGCCCGGACCCTACCACGAGCGGCCGGCCTTGGACGAAGTTATCGAAATGATGTCCGGCTTGACCTTTATGACGGGACCCGCCGGGCGGCCGCTGCGCGCCGGCGCTCCGGTTATCGACATGACTGCTTCGTGCTTTTCCGTGATGGGAATCTTGAGCGCCCTTTTGGCAGCGCGAGTGACAGGAGTGGGCCAGCGCGTGGAAAGCGCACTGTACGAAGCAAGCCTGTTCTACATGGGGCAGCAAATTGCCACGTACGAACTCACCCAGGAACCGTCCTTGCCGTTTCCCGAACGCGGCGTAGCCGGGCGCAACGGTTGGGGCGTGTACGATATTTTCAAGTGCCAGGACGAACCCGACTTGTTCTTGGCCATCACTTCGGATAAACACTGGCAAAGCTTTTGTCAGCACTTTGGACTCACTGACCTGCTCGATGACCCGGCTTACCGACACAATGCAGACCGGGTGACCATGCGCGATGTGCTGATTCCGCGTTTGGCAAAGCTGTTGTCTGGGTATTCGTACGAGGAGCTTGAAAGCACGCTGTTGAGGCTTAAGATTCCATTTGCTCCCGTCCGCTCGCCGGAAGAAGTGCTGTCCGATAGAAGCACCGCTCAGTCGTTTAAAACGGTGGAATACCAAGGGAAACTCATCCAAGTTCCATCCATGGCGCTGTCGGCGCCGTGGAACGCGGTGCAGGCAACCCAGGACCAGGTACGGGACGACCCGGCGGAGGGCGCTGCGTTGGATACGGGAACCCGGCGCGTTGCCCACGTCCCGGAGCTCGGTGAACATACAAACCATATACTGCGCGGCCTCGGCTACGACGAAGAGGCACTGCGTGAATTGGAGCAAGCAGGCGTGACTCGCGGATGAGCCCAAGCACAGGTTTGGCCTGGGATTGTTGCTGATGGAAACGATGAGAAGGAGGCGCAGCCGGTGGCTAGCATTGTCGAAAAAGTTCTCGCTAAAAAAGCAGGAAGAGACAGCGTTCAACCGGGGGATTTTGTGAATGCCCGGTTAGACGGCGTGATGGGATACCAGTCGTTTGTCAGTGCGGTGGAGCACGGACTTGCCCAGGGTATTGAAGGCGGGGTGCCGCGGGTCTGGGACCCGGAAAAGTTCTATTTAATTGTCGAACACAATCAGCCGGCCAGCAGCAAGCTGCAGGCTGACCGGGAGCTCAAGCTGCGCAACATCGCGAAAGCGCTTCGTGTCAAACACTTTTACGATGTAACGTGCGGTGTATGTCACCAAATCATGGTCGACAAAGGGCACGTGGTGCCAGGCGAGCTGATTCTCGGCTCTGATTCCCATACAGTGCTTTACGGAGCGTTAAACGCGGTGAGCACTGGGATCGGCGAGACTGAACTTGCCTACGCCGTGACGTTCGGGGAAATGTGGCTGCGCGTCCCGGACACCATTCGCGTCAACTTGAAGGGAAGGGCGCCGCAATGGCCCGTTGCCAAGGACGTGATCCTTTGGCTTGCAGGGCGTTTTGGAGCAGACTTTGCTCAGTACAAGGCGATTGAATACGGCGGGGATGGCCTGTTCGCCTTGTCCGTCGACGAACGCATGTGCCTGACGGACCACGCTGTTGAGTTGGGTGCAAAGTTTGGGGTTTGCGAAGCCGACCAGGAGGTGTTCGAGTACGTCAAAAGCCGGACGGACCGGGATTTTCAACCCGTGGTTCCGGACCCCGACACGGTCTACTCCGAACAAGTCGAGGTCGATCTCGACGCCATCGGCCCGCAGATTGCGGCACCGCACAGTTTCGACAACGTGTTTCCGGTGGAGGACATGCGAGGCATCCGGATTGACCAGGCCGTTATTGGGTCGTGCGCAAACGGACGGTTTGAGGACCTGAAGGCTGCAGCGGAGGTGCTCAAAGGGCGGCGCGTTCACCCGGGCGTTCGGCTGCTCGTTTCCCCAGCGTCTTGGGATGTTTACAAACAGTGCCTGCAGGCGGGGCTTCCAGAAATCTTTATCGACGCCGGTGCCCAGTTTCTCGACCCCGGCTGCCAGATCTGTGTCGGTTACCGTGGCTACTTGGCCGACGGGGAGGTTTGCATTAGTTCTTCGACTCGGAACTACGCCGGACGGATGGGGAGTCCAAAGGCCTCAGTCTACCTCGGCAATCCAGCTACGGTTGCGTTTTCTGCTGTGAAGGGCTGTATCGCCGATCCGCGGGAGGTGCTGGTATGAACATCGAAGGCCGGGCGGTTGTCGTCGGTCACGACATCGATACGGACGTGATCGCGCCGACGGAATACTTATTGGGCGCCGAAGCTGGGGACGAGGGGATGGGGCTGTTAAAACAGCACGCGTTTCAGGCGGTGCAGCCGGATTTCTACAAGTCGGTCTCCCCAGGAGACATCTTGGTGGCTGGCCGGAACTTTGGGTTGGGGTCGCATCGGGAGGCCGCCAATTTGGTGTTGCCGGCGCTTGGCATTCAAGCGGTAGTCGCAGATTCCATCGCGCGCATTTTCTTTCGAAACTCCATCGCGATTGGGATGCCGGCGGTTTCGCTGCCGGATATCACTCAACACGTCAGCACGGGTGACCAATTGCGGATGTCGTTGATAGATGGCACCCTTGAAAATCTGACCACGGGGGAGAAACTGCAATTTCCACCTGTAAGCGGGCCGGTGTGGGAAATCCTGAATTCCGGCGGGCTGATTCCCCTGATGAAGGCAAGGCTGCAAAACACGATGCGTGTCAAAATTGGGACCAAGGAGTAGGTAAGGGTTGAAAAGAGCGCGCGGGCCGGTTTTGGAGGACGGGAAGAGGGGCGAAAGCGGGGCTGGGCCGCGCCCCGTTCCGCTCGCGCCTTTTTGTAATTGTCATTTGCCCAGGCCTCCTCAATGACAAGCGTCAAGAAAAACTTCGGCCGGGGTCCGCCGAGGTTATTTTCGCGTATTGCACCAATAGCCAATCATTCTAGCGATGACTTTCGTAAAGTCGAGGAGTTCGGAAAGCGCAAGGCTTTCGTCGACTGCATGGGCGTTTTTCAAGTCGCCAGGCCCGTAGATCACCGTTTCGATGCCGGCTCGTCCCAGCCATCCCGCGTCCGTGACGGTGCCAGACATATCGATGACAGGCTCAGTGCCAATGATGGAGCGGTGCATTTCGGCAAGCACCTCGACGCCGGGTTGTTCCGGTCGAAGAGCCAGAGACGGGAAGATTTCACCGCGGTCCTCGATCATCGACTTGCCGCCCCAACGGAATTTTGGCAGGTTGTTGCGCAGCCACGGGTCCGCCTTAGCGGCGGCCAACACGCACTCCTCGATTTCCTGTACGACCTGCTCATAGTTTTCGTCTGGGTAAAAGTGCACCGTGATCCAAAGCGCACAACGGTCTGCCACAAACGCTGCGTGCCGTCCACCTTCAATGACGGCTGGATTGATGGTGTTCATGCCGGCCGGAAATCCCGGATACGACTTTGTGACGGCCCAGTGGCGTTCCAATTCCTGCAATGTGGCGATGACCTTCATCATTTTTTCGATCGCGTTTGCACCATACACCTTGCCGCCCGCATGAATCATTTTCGAGCGGATGCCGTCGTGAAACGTTTGTGGGCTCTCGATCTCGATCCATCCTGTGATGACACCGCCCTGCCCCTGGATGTGCAACTCACTGGTGTCGACCACGAGGGCCAAGTCAGCGGTATAGCCTCCGCCTTGGTGCATACGACGAAGAACTTGGTTCAAGCCAGTTTGCATACCCTCACTTACCGTACGCTTCGAGATGAACATCACCTCCGTTCCCA
>NZ_JAJFNK010000149.1 GCF_021739485.1 Alicyclobacillus tolerans | reverse complement strand
CGGATTGACCCCCGTATATTGGACACAGCTCCCGTTTCCTAGTGTTTTCTCAGACTTTCACGTCGGACTTCGGCATCAATCCTGTTTCAAGATGTGCTTTGTTGAACTCCACAGGCGACAGGAAGCTCAGACTCGAATGCATGCGCCGATTGTTGTAGTAGTCCATGAATTCCACAATGATGCCATACGCCTGGGTATAGCTTTCGAACTCGTGTCTGGACAGGCAATCGTCTTCAAGAAGCCTGTGGAATGATTCGATATGTGCGTTCATGTTCGGCGTTCTTGGCGGAATCCTTTCATGTTCAAGTTGAAGTCGTTGACACGTAGATTCAAACGCCTCGCTGATAAACTGCGGTCCGTTGTCAGACCGGATTGTAGGTAACTGGGTTCCTCCGTAGAGTTTCCTCTTCCACAAAGCCTGCTCCAGTGTATTTGCAGCATCTTTTCCTTCACACCGTAACCCAATATGGTAATTCACGATTGCACGGTCGAAGACATCTATATACGAAAGCACGTACAGAAAACGGTCCTCGCCATGAACGTATCCATATTTGATGTCGACCTCCCACAGCTGATTTGGCCCCGTCACATTGCGGTTTCTGGCAAGTCTGCGTGGATGCTTCGCTTTCAACTTTCGTTGGGGTTTTAACACCCCAAGTTCGTCACACAGCCGATAAACCTTCTTCTTGTTGATAACCAGGTTGTATTTACGTTTGAGCCAATACGTGAGTTTGAGGTACCCATATGCAAAACCGTCGCCTTCAATCGCTTCCATAAGCCACTCCTTGACCTGCTCATTGCTGACTTTCTCCCCATCTTTCGTCAAGGTGTATTTGGTCACAGGACGTCCTCCAGAAGACGTTCTCGGCTTCGGCTCGTGAGTCTGTTGAAAATAGTAGGTGGATCGAGAGACCCCCACAATGCGCAGCACAAAGGTGACTGAATACCCGGCTGTGATCCACTTGTGCGCAATCGCTATTTTATCCGCAAGTGAGGGTTTGCTTTTTTTAACAGGTCACGCAAGATGGAAATCTCAAGAGCCTGTTCGCCCAGGGTCTTCTTCATCTGTTCATTCTCTGCAGTCAGTTGCTTACGTTCTTCCTGCAGCTGCTTCAATTCCTCTGGGGCTACATTGGTGACCTGCTCTCTTGTCTTAGGCGGGGTCTTGCCCCCGACTACTTCGTTGAATTGCCTAATCCATCGGCGAACCATATTTGCATTGAGGGCGTGCTTCCTGGCGACCAAGGTAACATTCCCAGTCTCGGAACACTCCCGAACGATCTGCTGCTTAAACTGTGCTGAGAAATTCCGTCGTTCCATATCTCATCCTCCTGCTGTGTCTAGTATGCTATGCAGCAAGGAGTCTGTCCAACCTGATTTGGGGGCTTAAGAG
>NZ_JAJFNK010000148.1 GCF_021739485.1 Alicyclobacillus tolerans | reverse complement strand
CTCTTAAGCCCCGTAATCAGGTTGGACAGACTCCCTGCTGGATAGCATACTAGAAGCAGCAGGAGGATGAGATAATGGAACGCCGGAATTTTTCAGCACAGTTTAAACAGCAGATCGTTCAGGAGTGTTCTGAGACTGGGAATATTACCCTCGTCGCAAGAAAACACGACCTCAATGTAAACATGGTTCACCGCTGGATTAAGCAGGTGAACGGTGTTGGGGGGAAATCCAGTCCAAAGACAAGAGGCAACGTCACCAATGTCACATCTGAGGAATTACTTCAGCTGCAGGCTGAGCGTAAAGAGCTGGCTACAGAGAATGAACAGATGAAAAAAGTCATGGGCGAACAAGCCCTTGAGATTTCTATCTTGCGTGACCTGTTAAAAAAAGCAAACCCTCACCTGCGGACAAAGTAGCGATTGCACACAAGTGGATCACAGCCGGGTATTCAGTCACCATCGTGCTGCGCATCGTGGGGGTCTCTCGATCCACCTATTACTATCAACAGACACACAAGCCGAAGCCAAGAACGTCTTTGGGAGGACGTCCTGCGACCGAATATACCCATACGCAGGATGGGCGGAAAATCAGCGACGAACAGGTCAAAGATTGGATTATGGACGCCATAGAGGGAGACGGATTTGCCTATGGTTATCTCAAGCTGACCTACTGGTTAAAGCGGAAGTTTAGCTTGGTTATCAACAAGAAGAAGGTTTATCGGCTATGCAAGGAGCTGGGGATACTCAAACCGCAACGTAAAATTAAGGAGAGACATCCGAGAAAATTGGCCAGAAATCGAGAAGTAACAGCCCCTAATCAATTGTGGGAGGTCGATATTAAGTATGGGTATGTGCATGGAGAGGACCGGTTCTTCTTTGTTCTGTCCTACATAGACGTCTTTGACCGACAGATTGTGGATTACCACGTTGGCTTACGCTGCGAAGCCGCAGATGCTGTGGATACCTTGAAACAGGCGTTGTGGAAACGGCGATTGTCTGAGAAGAAATCTGGCTTACCCACAATCCGGTCTGACAACGGTCCACAATTCGTGAGCTATACGTTTGAATCCACATGTGAGGATCTAGGTGTGGAGCACGAAAGAATTCCACCAAGGACGCCAAATATGAACGCGCACATCGAATCTTTCCACAGGATTCTTGAGGATGATTGCCTATCCAGGTACGAATTCGAGAGTTATACACAGGCGTATGAAGCCGTGGTTAATTTCATGGACCTTTACAACAACCGACGGATGCATTCTAGTCTGAATTATCTGTCTCCGGTAGAATTTCACAAGGTGCATGTTGCAACGGGTATGATGCCCAAGTCGAACGTGAAAGTTTGAGATAACGCTAGAAAACGGGAGTTATGTCCAGACTAAGGGTGTCAATCCGGT
>NZ_JAJFNK010000147.1 GCF_021739485.1 Alicyclobacillus tolerans | reverse complement strand
ATCTTCCGAGCCTCTCCTCTTTACAAGAGGTATCCAGCGCCTGGTGAAACGGCGCACAGTTTCCCGTCATACGGCTCAAGCCATCCTGCAGTCGTCATCTAAGCAAGGTTCTTTGAGACGCTATGTTGTTCATAGCACCATCGGTGAGTTACATACACATTTTCATGCGTATCGATTCTCTCCGCCTGCTCAGATATAATTTGGTTGAAAGAGATGTCGTTTCCTCCGTTTATGCGCCATCGACGAAAGTGTTCAGCGGAGATAGTGCACCCGCATAGAGCGCATCTGCCGTTCGTCTTTTGCACCACTTTTTTCTGGAAGTCATTTAGCCGTTTGAGCGTAAGTTTCATCCGTCTGTCCTCGAAGTATTCAGCGTCACTCGGGCGATACGGTGAACGTTTCCCTTGAATCTTTGTATGCCGGATGATACGCAAGTCCGACATGAATACGACAGTTTGTTTGTCCTGTCCAAAGACCCAGCTTTTCGAACCACTTCTGGCAAAGTATTTCTGGTACACCCACTGGGAATTCTTCTTCGGATGTCTCCTCTTTGCCCAGTGCCAGAGCATGCCAGTAATTTTGTGGTCACAATAGGAAAACGCTCGGGAACTCACCTGTGTACTGTAATAATTGCTCCACCCTTTAATCACAGGGTTGAGCAGTCGGATGATGGTTGAGACCGTAGCCGATTTATTGGCGTTGAGAATCGCCTTTACTTTCCGCAGCACGGACAGTTTACTATCCTTGGAAGGCTTGATGAGGAGCGTTCCTCGGTATTTACGAACATTGAATCCGAGAAAGTCAAAACCGTCGTCGATGTGCGTGACACGTGTCTTTTCGAGACTAAGTTCCACTCCGACGTTTTCAGCAAGCCACTCAGCGATAACCGGAACGAACTGTTCGGCTTGTTCCTTCGTCTTACACGTAATGATGAAATCGTCCGCGTAAGTAACAATGTTAAAGCCAGTGTGGTATTTAGGTAATCCAAACTTCTTCCGGAATGCTTCCCTTAGTCCTGTCTCTATCCCATGTAGAGCAATATTCGCTAGAAGAGGAGACAAAATCCCCCCTTGCGGTGTGCCTTTTGCGGTGGGTATGCGCCCATCTTCTGGGTCAATGATAGGGGCTTTTAGGATTCTCCTTACGAACACGCGGTCTTCCGGTGCGAGTTTATTGAGGAGTTTTTCGTGGTCTACGTTGTCGAAATATCCTTTGATGTCCCCTTCAATAATCCATTGACTAGAACTAGATTTACATAGCGCAAGAAACACATGACTGATGGCGTCCCAAGTGGAGCGGTTCGGACGAAAGCCATACATGTTCGACTCGAATTGTATGTCCCACTCGGGTTCCATTGCCATTTTGTGAATGGCTTGGCACGCTCTGTCGTGGATAGAGGGGACGGTCAGTGCAAAATGCACTTCAACTCAATCCTATTTCGGAATCTGTAACTATTACCCATCCATTTCACCCTC
>NZ_JAJFNK010000146.1 GCF_021739485.1 Alicyclobacillus tolerans | reverse complement strand
CTCAACTTTCGCAGACCAAAACAGGGAGATAGGCCTTGATATAGCTGGGTAGACCGTCGATCCACTTCTGTAGTTGACTGCGAATCAGTTTTGAAAGTCGTTTGCCCGCCTTCTTGGAAACGTCATTTACAAGTTCGACCAATTGGCTCAATGCGACAGCCCAGTCCAGTTCGCCGACTTCGTCGCAGAGCAGTAGAAATAGACTCCCCAATGTGCGGTCGTCCGTGCTCTGTCTGTGCTGCCAAGCCAGTAGAATGTACCGTGAATAGACAATCGTCGTATGGCTGATTAGCATGTCGTACGAACGCCCCTGAAACTCTTTCTGTAGACGCAGCAATGATTTGGTACATTTGAAGAACACTTCAATGTCCCATCGAATGCCATAAATCTGTATGATTTCCTCGACAGTTAGCGTGGTATCTGTGGATAGGATGGCCAGCCATTCCTTCTTGTTGGTTCGGTGACGAACGAACAAGATTTTAACCGGGATCCCTGGGCTTAGTTGGGTATGTATGGATCGTAAAATGCCTTTCTTCGTACTCTGAACGGGCGTAGCAGCGTAGTACAACTCTTGCAAGGAAAGGTGTCGTCCGTGAAGTAGATATCGTTTGTTGTCCGCCTTGACCATCCCGATGACATCCAGCCCCCTATCCAGCATTGCCTGTATCAGCGGGGCGTACGTGAACCAACTGTCCATCAAAACGTATGAGACGTTCATTCCAGCCGACAGGGCACGGTCAATCATCGTTGGGATGACCTCAGGTGCCGGAAGAAGAGATTCAATCCTCCGTTTGTATCCGTGTGTGCGTTTATCGATTAACTGCTTTACACCACGAATCTGTGACTTAACCGAACTCAGGAGAGAAAAATCCACCGGAATGAACGTGTGTCCGTCCGACCAACCCAACGCCAACATGCGAAATCCCTTGTAGTAGCAGTTTCTGGCGTGGTCCTTAAACCGGGCCAATAGCTCCACGGACTTGCTCCGGTTCCGTTCGTACATGGAGTCGTCGACAACGAATACACCGACACGCTTGTCAGACGTCAACGAACTTGTTTTGCTAACGGCCTCCGCACTAAGAAGTAAGAGGAAGCGTCGCCATGCGAATCCGTTGTGATTGAGGAAACGATATACAGTGTCCTTCCCCGGAAACGATTCTGCCTTTGTGCTGTCGAGGAGTTGGAACCAGTTCCGATGGTGGAAGATGAGAACAAATACAAGTTGGAACAAATAGGAACAGGCATAGCCGAAGTTTTTAGTAATGCCGGCTTTCCGCAGATGCTTAAGCACGTTAAGTTCTCCAAACGCCGGACGAATCTCGATAGGCAATTGATCAATCGACTCATTATGAGTTATCATGTAGGAAACACCTTTTCTGTGTGGATTTGGGATCTCGACAATTCCAATTATATCACGCAGAATGGTGTTTTTCATTTTTCAAGAGCGATATTAAATAGCCTGCAAGCCCAGTAGACTCGGCCAGCTACATCCATTTTTGCCCTGCGAAAGTTGAGT
>NZ_JAJFNK010000145.1 GCF_021739485.1 Alicyclobacillus tolerans | reverse complement strand
AACTCAAGTTTCGCACCCGATTTGAACCTGTAATCCCTTGGTACAGCGGAGACTTCAGGCGGTAAAAAGGCAAAAACACCCTCATTTTCTGCTAGACTGAAGTTGCTGAGACAACAATCTACAGAGAAGAGGATGTTTGCCCTAATGGTACGTGAACCTGAACACCAAGATCAACTCCAATCTATGGTTTTTGCTTTCTTCAAAGAGTACAAGATTGCTCGGTTGCTGAAGCAGTCGAATATCACCAAGCAAGCTGGTGTTACTGTACTGGATGTGTTCCGATTCATCTTCGGTCTCGTATTCGCCCAGCGAAGTCTAAACCGTTGTCTCAACCAGTCGAACGTTGGATTTGGCAAAGACACGGTATATCGTTTCTTGAACTCCCCTCGTCACAACTGGAGACGGTTCCTACTTTTGCTGAGTTCGTCCGCCATACAACGGATGACTCGACTCACTTCAGATGACAGGGCAGATGTGCTCATCGTCGACGACTCTCTGTTTAGTCGCAACCGGAGTAAGAAAGTTGAGTTGCTGGCTCGGGTGTACGACCATGTGTCTCACAAGTTTGTCCGTGGGTTCCGTATGCTTACCCTGGGCTGGTCGGACGGGAATTCTTTTGTACCGCTTGCATTTTCATTACTCAGCTCGGAGAATGACCGCAACCGGCTTCGTCACGTCGAAGATTCCATCGACAAGCGCACCTGCGGTTACAAGCGTCGGAAAGAGAGCATGCAAAAGGCAACGGACGCTTTATTCGAATTGCTGACCCAAGCACAAGCCATGGGCGTCACCGCCAAATATCTGCTGTTTGACAGTTGGTTTGCGTACCCGGCAACCATTCTCAAAGTACTAGAGCATTCGATGCATGTTGTGTGCATGCTTAAAGCCATGCCCAAAGTTCGATACGAACACGAGGGGCGTCATGTGACACTCAAAGAGTTGTATGCTGCTCTGAGGAAACGCCGTGGACGAGCGAAAACTCTTGCCTCCGTAATCGTGACTATCGGGCGATACACAAATGGTGCTCCGGTTCCAGTGAAGATTGTTTTCGTGCGAGACCGCAACCGTTCCCGCCAATGGCTGGCGCTGCTTTCTACGGACACAAACTTGTCGGACGATGAAGTGATTCGCATTTACGGAAAACGGTGGGACATCGAGTGTTTCTTCAAGGTCAGCAAATCCCAGCTTCGACTGGCGAAGGAATTGCAGGGACGTACATACGACCAGATGTTTGCTCATACCACTGTGGTCTTTGCCCGCTACATCATGTTAGCAACAGCATCTCGGAACGAGCAGGACCCAAGAACAATAGGTGTGCTCTTCTTCGACTGTTGTGACGAACTAGATGACATCCGATTTATCGATGCAATACGCCTGCTCATGAGCCTACTGCGCTCTGCCTTACAGGAAACTGACCTCACTGACCAGGGCGTGATTGATATGATAATCGAACAGTTTATAACCCGTTTACCCAGTCCTATCAAGGAAAGATTGGCTGCTTAGGGGTGCGAAACTTGAGT
>NZ_JAJFNK010000144.1 GCF_021739485.1 Alicyclobacillus tolerans | reverse complement strand
TCGCATCCGAGTTGCTCCAACATGCCCTTGTAAAAGTGACGGGGTGTGAGTTTGGAGTCCGACAAGTACAAAACATGAAACTTGGCACCGTCGAGTGTGTCCGTAAATCGGCGAATTGTTGTCGTTTTTCCGGTTCCGCAAGAGGGTGTAAAATGTTTTGTGTAAACTCCCAATCCCCTGACGGGAGTACAAGATTGGGAGGCGAAAGATATGGCGATGGTTTCGAAAGAACATTTGCGACAGTTCATCAAGGAAAACAACCTCAAGTCTGCAGAAGATGTCCAGTCGGCAGTACGAGATTTATTCGCGAGCACGATGCAAGGGATCTTGGAAGCGGAGCTTGAGACGGAACTGGGCTATGCGAAACATGACGCGAAGAACAAGGCGACCGAAAACAGCCGCAATGGGCACAGCCGTAAGACGCTAACATCCGAATATGGCGAGGTGGAAATCGCCATCCCCAGAGACCGCCAGGGTGAGTTTGAACCTGAAATCGTCAAGAAGCACCAAACGAAAACGACCGGCGTCGAAGAGCAAGTGATTGCCTTGTATGCACGGGGCGTAAGCACACGGGACATCCAGTCGCATTTACAGCACCTGTACGGCGTGGAGGTTTCCCCAACCCTCATTTCCAACATCACAGACAAGTTGTTGCCCCTCATCAAAGAATGGCAGAATCGTCCATTGCAAACGGTATACGCCGCCGTGTTTCTGGACGCGATTCACTACAAGGTGAAACAGGAAGGCCGGGTAGTCAATAAGGCGTCTTACATGGTCGTAGGCATCGACTTGGAAGGCTGTAAAGACGTGCTGGGCATGTGGGTCGGAGAAAACGAATCCTCGAAGTTTTGGCTCACTGTGCTCAACGAACTCAAGGGACGTGGCGTAGAGGACATCCTCATCATCTCTGTGGATAATTTGACTGGATTCAGCGAAGCCATCTCTGCTTGCTACCCGAAAACGGACATTCAAAAGTGCGTGGTGCACCAGATTCGCAACTCGCTCAAGTTCGTGGCGTACAAGGATTACAAGGCCGTCACCGCTGCACTCAAGCCTGTTTACAAGGCCAGCACTGAGGAAGCTGCGAAGACCGAACTGGACCGCTTTGAAGAGGCCTGGGGCGCGAAGTACCCAATGGTCATCCGCTCTTGGCGCAACAACTGGGACGAGCTCTCAACCTTTTTCTGCTACCCCACAGAGATGCGCAAACTGATTTACACCACGAACATGATTGAGAGCTACCATAGGCAACTACGAAAGGTCACCAAGGGCAAGAGCATTTTCCCAACGGATGAGTCCCTCCTCAAGATGCTATACCTGGCAACGATGGAAGTTACGAAAAAGTGGACCATGCGAATTCAGAACTGGGGCACGATCCTCAGCCAACTCTCCATCTACTTCGGAGAGAGGATAGATCCATATATTAACTAGCGAATTTTCTGAAGGAGTTTACACAAAACTCTTGACAGACCCTTCCGCAATCACCCGTGACCACACAAAATAGTTGCCGCTGTGCTGCGTAGGAGAGGCGACCAAGTGTGTCCTCCAGG
>NZ_JAJFNK010000143.1 GCF_021739485.1 Alicyclobacillus tolerans | reverse complement strand
CCTCCCATGTCACACTGGGTCTATGCCCTCACATTCCTTCGTACTACCTCTCAAGGGGTGGATGCCGTTTCTTGCTCTTAAACTGGGTCGTTGCCCTTATGGAATGGTTACTACGGCTTATCCGTGCTTCTGTTTGTCTTGGTATTATCGTTATTTAATCGAGTAAATCGAACTATCGAGTTTGAATCGGTTAAGCTGCCATCTGTAGTTGGGACTTCCGAAGCGGTCCCAATAAATCCTCAGCGTTATACTGAACTTGCTTTGTCCCCAATGTGTGTAATACACGAATGAGTTTTCCACACAGTGCAATGAGTGACTGCTTCTTCTTTAAGGGATTACAGGGTCTTGTGGTGTAATAATGGTGCAGTGCTTTGAACTCTGAATTGGTAGCGACCATGGGCAGTATCGCCCGGAAAAGCAATGCCCTCAGTCGAGAACGACCACGTTTGGAAATCCCAGTTTTCCCTTTCCTTTTGCCAGAACTGTTCTCTTTCAGATTCAGTCCAGCAAGTCGGATGATTTGCTGTCCATGGTCATATCCCTTGAGGTCGCCCACTTCAGCTAGGAACCCGGCGACCGTCGTAACACCCATCCCTGGCACACTCAGCATTTCTTTCGTGCCAGGAATCTGGTTGAGCAGTTGTTCCACTTGTGCCATGATTTCATCACGTTGCCGAGTGAACAGCTCATACTGTTCTAGCAAAGCCGTCAGCTCTAACCGAGCAGCCGTGAGCCCCTCTTTCATACCAATCGACTTTTCAGCGGTACTGACAAGTCGTTGGGCTCGTTTCATCCCAACAGCCCGTTTTATCCCGCCACTTTTCCAATGACTCACAATCCCACTGGCGCCTAGAGAGACGAGCTCCTGTGGAAACGGAGACTCACGCAGTGTAATGAGAGATGCTTTGCCTTCCCAGTCCTTAAACACTTGGGTGTATTCCGGAAAGAACCGGTCGAGCCAGTTCTGTATCCGCAGTTGAACCTGACCTAGATTCACCATGACCTTCTCTCTGAGGTTCATGAGGATTCGCAAATCCGCATAAACACCAGTCGGGAGCTTGGGTTCGGTGTACTTGCCGTCTTTCACGAGATTTGCAATGACCTTGGCATCCTTGTAGTCGTTCTTCGTCGGCGAGTTATCCTCCAACTCTTTGCTTTTGTTGACGTGGTGCGGATTCACAAGCACGAATCGAACGTTCAAGTCTTGCATGAAGGCACCTAACGGGAACCAGTAGTGTCCGGTCGGCTCAACGCCAAAGACGACATCCGTCTTGCCGTACAGCCGTTGTAACTCCTTCATCCACGTTACGAGTTTCGTCATGCCCTCATCGTCATTGTTAAAAACGCACTCTTTACCGAGCTCAATCCCACGAAAATCAATGGCTCTCGCTACATGTGTTTGCTTTGCTATGTCCGCTCCCACAATGATGGTAGCATCGGTAATTTGTTGAATTCGTTGATTTTGCTTCTGCTGCATCTTATACTTCACGTTGAGCGTCCTCCTCAATTAGGGAATGAATGTCTACCATTCGGAACCCAGCATACAGGAGGCGCTCTTTTTGTTTCAAACCCGAAATTAATTCATTACAGGAATGGCTC
>NZ_JAJFNK010000142.1 GCF_021739485.1 Alicyclobacillus tolerans | reverse complement strand
ATCGCCCGCTGTTCTCAGCGCACAAAGCTCAACTGAGCTTTGCGGAAGAATCTCTTTCAACCGTTTGAACTTGGCGACTTGCCCGGTTCCGAGGGTTTCAAAAGACCTTGCTGCGATGGGGTTTTGAAGCGTTTTTGCGGCGCCGCTCTCGCGGCGACATCGACTAATATACTACGCCCAACCCATGATTGCAACTGGTATTTTACGGTTACTGAAAGTAAGGGTACACATAGTTAAAATACGCTCTCACTAAATTCGATAGCTTATTGCTTGCAATGCAACTCGATAATCTCAACAATCTGTTCAAAAGTATAGTGATGGTTCACCACATCGACTACAAAATCCTCAGCTTTCTTTTGGTCCATAACGAAGGTGTACCCGTTGTACCCTAGAAACTGAAGCAGGGATAGAAACGCCGTTCGTTTATTGGCATTATGGAATGCATGATTTTGTGCCAAAGATTCAAAAAATGCTGCTGCCTTTGCAAAAATCGTTGCATAAGCATCCTGGGTGAACACCGATTGCTGAGGGCGATGTACCGCAGAGTTCAGTAAATCCGGAAACTTCACTCCGGATTGTTCAACTGGCGAAAACTCCTGTATGACATACAGATTTATCGCGATCACTTCGTCTTCAGTCAAAAATCGGGTCATCGGTCTTTCAGACCTTCAATGGTCTTACGATATTGCTCCACATTGGCTTGTAAGAGTTCAAAGAATCGCGAATCAAGTCCTTGCGGAACTTTTGGAGCTTTACGAAGCACAATTTCACCTTCATTCTGATTCACAATAATTTCAAGGTCATCGCCAAGGTCTGCATTAATTTTGTTCAATAACTCCTTATTAAGAGTGACGCCCAAACTGTTGCCTATCTTCGTGACTTTCCGGTGTACAGGTTCCATCTGAACTACCTCCATTGCCAAGGGTTTCTCTTCTTATCCTTACTTTATTCAAAACACGTTATACCCGTCATAACGATTATAACGCAGAAAGACAACTTCCTACTTAAAGGGATAATGGACACACAACCTCATCCAATTCCATCCATCATGTTTTGACCCCAGCCATTCGTGGAGATTTGCTTTGAGCACCTTACACAATTTCTCCCTTACAACTCCAAATAAAAAAGAGCCATATTGGCTCATACTGTCAGCTCCACCTTCGCTGTACAGTGCTGGCAACCACATTTGTTGCCCCTCCTTTTACCTATTATAAGCGTATATTTATAAAAATGAAAGCGTTTTCTATGCGGTTTAAATTTCAATGTTTTTTTACGGACGATATCATACGCTTTCAGGCCTTCAATGCGTGCGGCGAGACCCGCGAACAAATTTGTGGTTGGAGGTCAGGTAAATCTAACTCTACCCCTTCAACAGATATCTCATGTGACGGTCGAAATTAAGCACAAGCCCCTTATCATAACGGCAAGGGGCTTGATTGGACTTTAATAATCATGCAATTTTCTAAGACCTGACTTCTTTTGTTTTACCACCCAGGTACGTGTTGGCCTTTTGATGGCACAAATGCATTAAACTTTACGGGCGGCTTCATTTTACGGTATTGGCGCAATTCATTTTCGGAGAGGTAGTACGTAATCACAGCACTGTTTACCTGTT
>NZ_JAJFNK010000141.1 GCF_021739485.1 Alicyclobacillus tolerans | reverse complement strand
GGTCGGCCTGATCCAGTCCTTTCTGAAGAATGGACTTTACACTCCGATACGACGGCGAATTGATTGTGAGTGCACGCAATGACGCCGCTTCTAGTCGTTCAGTAGAATACTGTTTACCCAAGTTTAGTAACCCTAGACACGAACGGTATCCCTGCTCTGGATGCTTGAACTTCTGCAAAATCCGTTCGACCAGGATGCCCGTGTTTGGACCGACGTTGTTCCCCCAAGAGATGAGTCGTGAAGGGGTCCATTCGAGGTGTTTCTGATGAGACTTTGGGCGATGGAGTGGCTCAGTACGTGCCTGGCCGGCTGCAAGTGCGCGGACATGGCAAGCCACCCGTTTGCCTTTAAAGAAAATCTCAACCGTGTTTTGTGTAATCCGGGCATCTACGCGTTGACCGACCAATGAGTATGGAACACTGTAAAACGCTCGATGGACTTCGATATGGTAGTCTATGTGTACACTGCATAGTTTCCACTCCGAGTACTCGTAGGGTGTTGGAGGTAGTGGACGGAGGGCGAGCTTGTCCGTGGCCGCAAACAGGGACTGACGCGAGCCCTCCAGCTTTTGAAATGGTTTCTGATTCAGTCGCTTAACCAGTGTCTCGATTTCTTGATTCAACTCATGAAAGCTGAAAAATACTCGATGCCGAAGTACTGCCATGATCCAACGCTCTACGATTTGAACCCCGACTTCCGCTTTGGGCTTATCTTTTGGTTTTCTGGGACGTGTTGGTAGGATGGCGCAACTGTAGTGTGACGCCATTTCTTGATAGCTTCGATTCAATGTAGGTTCGTAGCGATCTGCCTTAAAAACCGCAGATTTGAGATTGTCTGGGATAACTAGTTCCGGTACACCCCCGAAAAATGCAAACGCACGTACATGACCCCCGATGAATGACTCCATGTTTTGCGCCGGGTGTGCCTCGGCAAACGTATAGTTGCTCGCTCCCAGTACAGCCACAAAGATTTGCGCATGCTGGACTTCTCCTGTTTCCCGGTTTACTACTGGCAGTGTAGGACCGGCGTAATCCACAAACATCTTTTCTCCAGCATGATGTTCCTGACGCATGCTGATCTGCAACTGCCTCTTCCAAACTCGGTACCGCTCACAAAACTGGCTGTACTGGTACCCATTTGGATGCTGTTCCTTGTATTCCATCCACAGTAGTAGCAAGGTGACTCCCTTACGTTTCGATTCCTGGTAAACCTTTTCCCACTCTGGCTCAAAGCAGTTCTTTGGACGGCCTTGGGGCACAGGAAATAGCATGGACTCCAACACCGAGTCATCCATGCCGGTAGGAAGTGGCCACGACAGGCCGATTTCCTTCGATCTAGTGATAATCTTGCTAATTGTGCTGCGGGACAGAGATACACTTTTCGCGATAGTGCGCTCACTGAGTCCTGCCTCAGTGTACAACCTGAGTACTTCGTGGATTTTGCGCATTGGTGTCCTCCTTCTGGCCAACGGTGACAACGACTCCTTTCTGTCTTAGACGGAGACAGATTCAAGAGCGATGTTGGTCTACCTGCCATAACAATTTGGAACCAACGCTACGAGGCGAAATGGTGGAAAAGTACACTTGGAAGGTGGCTGTGATTTTCCGGAACCGGTGGC
>NZ_JAJFNK010000140.1 GCF_021739485.1 Alicyclobacillus tolerans | reverse complement strand
CATGAGTTATGCAGTTGCTCCCAATAACTGGGCATTGGTAGGTTCGAACCACCGCAATTCCAACGTTGTTGGCCACAATTTGTGGATGAGTCTTGCAAAACATTTTGCAGGTGTGTCAAGATCAATCACGATCGAGCCTTTCTCGTTGAATCGAACGGCTTGACGGGTACGACAGCGGATGCAGAGCAGATTGCGGATCACTTCGCCGTGGGTGCAATCTTCTTCGCCCGCTGTTGTTTGTTGCCAAGCTATGTACCGGACAAGCGTTTCAGCCGTGAAGAGCAACGTCAGGTGAGCATGAATATGGTTTGCGTTCGGTGAATGGCAACTGAGCATTCCAAGTTCTTGCTTTGCCGTACGGAACAAGACTTCAATTCGCCAACGTTTCAGCCATGCTCCCATCACCTCATATAGCGCATCGTAACGGTTGCTTAACAGCAGATAGGCTCCCTTGTACTCTGCTGCCACCTCGTCTGCCTCCTGGGTCTCGTTCAGGTTTACCAGTTCACTGGCGTCCGTGGTTGCCGTGCTTTCTTTTGGCTTCATCCGTTTGCCGACGATTGCGGCGATAGGGGTGTATTTCATTTTCGTACTCAGTTCGCCCCGTCGATTTACCGAAGTCTTAGGCATCTTCACATAGATGTTTTCACAAGCGACTGAGGCAACATCCACATTGGTTTGAGCCATGAGCATTGGATAGACCTCCCGAATGAGGTCCTTCGGACGGATTGGCACAAACCGTTCACGCCCTGTGCCTGGTTCAATCATTCGGCGAAACAACTGTGTGTTCCGTTTGGCCTTTGTTACCCAGTCAAAATTCGCTGACTCACACTGTAAAAGGAATGGTTTGCTAAAGTACCAGCGGTCCATGACTACCCACAGACGACACGTGACCTGTTTCCGGACTACCTGAAGCATCTGCCATGCCAAATCGAGTTTTGATTGTTTCTTGTCCGCATCGTTCTCAGGTTTTGTCCAGATCGCATAGGACCAGGGATATTCAACTCCGTTTTTACGAACGGCGTGCAGCGCCACGATGTTCATCGCCCAGGTATAGACCCTCGTTGAACTGTCGTAGAGCCAGTAGAGAAACGGGATTCCCTTGGCATATGGGTGTGGCGCATGTGTATCATCCAGCGCAAGTACATCTCCTTCAGCAAGAGCTGTGTCCGGGTCTTCCTGAAGACGAGCTGTACGCCTTCGGTTGAACACATCCCACTTAGAAAACCCCGTCAGAAAGCGGCTTAGGGCCGATTGCGTAACCTTTTGGATGCCCGTCATGCCCTGCAACAAGCCATCTTTGTTGAAGAATGAAGCGAGCGCATTGACGGACTGGCAGCGGTTGATGAGTCCAACGACATAGATGAAGGCGAGAATCCAGGTGGCCACACCACGCACCTTGAAGATACCCGACTGAGACAAAAGCAGAGAAAAGTCGAACCGGTCCCAAACGGTGCGCAGAACAGGGGCACCACCGACATTGCTGAAAGACGAAAGTTCCTTGAACTTTGGTTTGCATAAATCAGCCATGTTCAACACCCAGATCGCTAAGAGATAGGCACTTAAGTGCCTCCTCGGCGATTGTTGGGGTGTTTCAAAAAAGTCAAGTCATTTTTTGCACTTTTCTAACTTTGTTCGCAATCACTCATTCCCTAATTCAACCAACAACTGCATAACTCATG
>NZ_JAJFNK010000013.1 GCF_021739485.1 Alicyclobacillus tolerans | reverse complement strand
TTCGAACTCGATCTCTGAGTCTCGGCTTCATTTTTGTCGATATGGGGGAAATCTGTTTTCTTACCTTGATGGGCATGAGGGGCAACCCCCACAACAGACAAATCCCAATTGAGGGCTTTTTTCCCGGCGACCAGCCCTGCTTGAGTAGGCCCGGCTGCAGCCAAAAATATAGACTTCGGTTCTAATCCTATCGACTCTAATTGTTCATCAAGCTCAACAGCTGCCCGCAAATAGCTCGCTGCACCTAACACTTCAGACGATGGTGGCTCAATGACATATGGACGATGACCCTTTTCAAGCAATTGAGCACGAGCAGCGAATTTGAAGGGGCCCATAGAATTTAATGGAACATTTACATATTCAATTGCAGCACCAAATAACTTGTCTAGCAACACATTACCCTGACCGCGACTTTGCCCATAGTATGTTGTTAGAATTAAATATACTTTCAAGCCAAGCTGTGCGCAGGCTGCTGTCAATTGTCTCGCATAATTCGACTGAACCGCTGCACCGAAGACAACAACATTAGCCTTTGCCGCTAATGCTTCTGCCAAAACGTACTCTAGGTGCCTGGATTTGTTTCCACCGAGAGCTATCCCTGTTAAATCATCGCGTTTCATCCATACCTCTACGCCCGTCTCTTCGCTAAGTCTTGGGCAAAAAATTAAAGGAGTGGGGAGATGGGCAAAACTTACCCTGCGATATTTTTCGTCTAGCTTGGCAAGGATTGTTTTTCGTAAATCATGCCGTTCTCGAAGAACTTCTCGCTCCATACGCATGGCTCCTTAGTCCATAGTCATTATGTGCAGGTTAGACCACATAGAAATAACTACTACTCTCCCCCCATTTCAACGACTCTGCCTTCCTGAAGATCCGGAATCTCATCTAATAATTGTCGAAGAGAAAATATCTGTTCTTTGCCAGGGCAAATGCTGCCCTAGCGTTTGTTGCCGTGATCACGAAGCCTCCGTCTGTGGGTGATACAAAAGCGTCAATTTGCAACGAACGTACCATCCAACTCAGTCCAGGGTTTATTTCCATTTTGGCCGTACCCGGTCCTACAAGCTCTTTAGCACAGGAGTACGCCGCGCCTGCCATTGCGGATTTCTTTTTGTTAGAATCTCAAGGAATTGCTCTCGATGGCTTCCCCGTCAAGATCCAGGCCAAA
Organism: Alicyclobacillus tolerans; assembly: GCF_021739485.1. GTDB lineage: Bacteria > Bacillota > Bacilli > Alicyclobacillales > Alicyclobacillaceae > Alicyclobacillus_K > Alicyclobacillus_K tolerans_A. The sequence goes on along the minus strand of NZ_JAJFNK010000013.1, from coordinate 130,560 downwards.
TAAGTCTCGACAAACCGGAACAAGAAGCACATTGCGCACTAATTTCACGTTCCTAGGCAATGTACGCTACCCTGTCATGAGCTGCTGCCAATACTGCGTCGCAACTCAGGTTGACAATAAGCCACAGCCCCGCTCCACGAATCCAGTAACGCGGCGCGGGACTTCAAAAGGAGTGAACGAATCGAGGATGACCGAGATGACTGAAGAATACAGTTTGGTTGGCAGTACATTGAAATAGGAATGTGAGTTTATTATTTATGCCCTGTCGCCATTCAACAAAACTAGAGGATCTTACCGCGGCCAACTACCGGTATCGATTGGACAACCTTGTCACCTTTTACACCGACAAGTGCGTCATGCAGATTCACGACTGGACAAACATGGTTTGGGATGATTTGAACCTTGGTGCCTATGACGTCTGCCAAAATGGGTAATTGTGTTTCTACAACGGCGTGCTCCTCCGAGAGACGCACGATTTTCCAATCGGAATGTTCAATTACATGTCCGAATGAGCCTTGAATGGGGCCGTCGGATGACAGTGTTTTGCTGCCGCAATCTAATACAAGTCGATTTGGATGAGGTCGACTGACCACCGTCCCCAGGATCCGGAGACCACATTGTTCCAATGTGACACAACCTGCCGTTACTATCCCCATGTCGTTAAAAATGTAGATTCCGGGTCGAATCTCCGTTGCGTATCGGAGATATTCCATGTTATGAGACAAAATGGTTCCTCCCACACTAATCACGGGAACGGGGATGCCTACCTTCTCGAGGGCCTGGGCCTCATGGTGCAGCAGGTCGTCATCCGTCTCAATCGCAACTTGAATCTCCTTTTCGCTCGCTCTGCCAGATATGTGACCAGCAAAGGACATTAACCCACGAAAACGTAGCCGGGAAAATCGTCCAACGGCTTGGGCACACTCAAGAACCGCCGGTCCTGGTGCCAATCCACATCGGTGAAACCCGGTGTCTACCTCGATCAGAATATCCACGGTACTTTCAGCTAATTCAGCTGCATACTGTAAAGTTTGTAACGACGCCAGAGAATCCGTGGATACTGTGGGCGACAACCCCTTCACCATCAAAGCGGCCAACCGGTGGGCTTTTTCTTTCCCAACAATCGGGTATGCAATGAGTTGGTTTGTAAAACCCGCCATAAGCATCACTTCTGCCTCAGACAGCTTCGCCACAGTAATTCCCTCGGCTCCTAACTCGACCTGTCGTCGGGCAAAGTCTGGATTCTTGTGCGTCTTGGTATGTGGTCTCAGCTTAAGCCCGCGGTCTGCTGCTTTGGCTGCCATTGCGCGAAGGTTTTGTTCAATAATAGCGAGGTCTACAAGGATTGCTGGGGTCTCAATTTGCTCGTACATTGGGTTGCACGTCCCTTTTTCATCCGTCATCACAATTTGTGACTCCTATTTGTTGGCTCACCACGTCCGTCACCTTTTCTTGTCTTCAGGCAGCTCATACCAAATCTTTCTCCGGCCAATTTTAGAACGGAGTTTCCACTTCGTTGATTTCGGCGCTTCTTGAGCCGAGTTCAACAGGGATTTGCACCGTTCCTGAACCTGTAATGCATCTCCAGATTCCAAAACATGGGGTGTCCACTCGATGAGCTTCTCCAAATTATCCGTCACTGTTGTATACCAACCCCAGTCACCGGTCAAAACACTGCAAAAGGCTCCAGGATTTATGTGTGTCTCATCAGGGCCGATATCGTGGTCCAATACGAGAGCAACAGAGTCGTTTAGATCCTTCTCCGTAATCTGCACGACCTGAAGTTTAGTCAACAATAAGTCTTCCGGTTTGAGCGAAGGGATTTGTCTGGGAAACCTTGTTTCAAGATTTAGCATATGACACTGTTCAAATACACCGACAAAAACGTCCATGGGGATATCATCCATATAAAATAACAGCCTTTTATCACCCTGCAAAGAGTTGAAACGTTTATCTGCTGTGAACCCCGCGGCCGTTGCAGCTTCTGTAAATTTGCGCGCTGCACGGCGAGGGATTACAACATCGACATCATTGTATGACCGAGCTAGTCTTCCTTCGCGCACGGACGGGGATATCATGTAAACGCCGATGCCGCCAAGTAAGTAGACGGGGACATCGTACTCTTTTGACCTCATAAGGATCTCGTTCGCTGCTGCCAACGGTGTATTCAGTTTACTCCCTCCCTGGCTTCCGACAATTCAGTATCCGTCTATCCCATTCCAACAAGAATCTTTGGTTTACCTAAGTCTGTTTTTGGTTGTTCAAATCCGAAAGGAACGACTTCTTCCAGATTCACGACATTGCCCACGAGCAGATTCAATACGTTTGGATCGCTCGAGACCCATTCCAGCGATTTTGTGAAGTGTTCATGCGTGTTGCCCACTACGCCCTTAATCGTCACTTCCTTTAAAATTGCAGGCGTAGGATTAAAGGGACTTGAATGACCGTGAATCCCGAGGGCTATCACTCGCCCCGCCCTGGATGCGATAGTCACTGCGTGTTGAAGAACTAGGCCCTGACCAGAACACTCAAATACAACATCAAAATTCTCGGTATAGTCCTCAATTTGTTCTATGGACGTTGCTGTTGCCCCAGCCAGTAAAGCCAACCTTTTTCTATCGTCCTGTACTTCAAAAACTGTGGGAGAAACACCGTTCTTTACACACCAGATAGCCAACCCGAGTCCAATGGTGCCAGCCCCGATAATTCCAATCCGGTCATACGGGCCAACCGCAGCGGCTTCCCATGCATGCATTACAACAGACATAGGTTCAACCAATGCGCCAGCTGGTGTTGGTGTTTCTTTCGGCAACTTATGGCAAGCCCAATCTGGTGCGATGATTTGTTCACACATGCCACCATTTGTTTGAAGTCCAATGCATATCAGATTGCGGCACAAATACTCTTGGTTTTGCATACAGAACCGGCACGTTCCACAGCTTCTCAAAGACTCAATACAAACCGTATCCCCCGGGCTCAACGTGGAATTTTTCGGTGCGGTGCGCACGCGTCCAACAATTTCATGCCCCAATATCAAGGGCACCTTGTAGCCCGATACCGGATGCAAGTTCACAGGCAGCGTAACTGGACCGGAAAAGTATTCTTCCCGGTCCGAACCACAAATTCCACAATAGGATACATCCACCAAAACTTCATCTGAGTGCCTGATAACTGGATCCGGAACGGTTTCTATGCGAACATCGCGTCGATTGTGCCACACCGCTGCCTTCACACAACATCCCTCCAAGAACTCTTTACCCTAGCTCTAAAGTTCCTTCAAATTTTAATTAATAACTAAAATATGGTTTTTTACACCTTTCGGGGTGACCGTAACGACTGCTCCATGCAACAAACCTTCACCATATTCACTTCCAGGATTCAACGATACACAGCGTCCGATCCGGGTGGCACCCCGACTCTCGTGGATATGCCCATGGAGCGAGAGAATGGGTTGGTACTGCTCTATTAGACTTCTCACAGCCTGACTACCTACAGCCGCAGTTTGTACTTCTCCCCCGGCGACCACCGGCTTGAGCTCGCTGTCCAATACTGGCGCCGTATCAAGACCCGAGTTATATGGAGGAACATGCAGATTAAAGATTGCACGATTCGGATTTTTCAATTCAGCTGCCAATGACTGAATCCGTTTCGCCAATTCATCATCCGGAAGGTCGCGGGGGCTGTTCCACGGCGTGACATTCACCCAGCCATAACTCAGCATTTCATAGCCGTCCAAATCGACAATTCGGGCATCTGGGCACTCGACATAGTCTGAGCTGGACAAAATTGCGTCAAGTTCGAGAACGTCGTCATTCCCTGGACTTATAAAGCAACGGATGCCAGTTCCGCGCAGCTTGGACTCAGCAAGTTCCATCCACTCTGTGACGCTTTGAATCATCATGCGATTAATCATCTCATCCGATGCGTTCTTGTGGTCTCTAAGGTATTGCAATTCATCGGGATCGCAACGGTATGGGTAGTAACCAGCATATTTAATTTGCCTTTCGAGTTCCAGCAAATCCTGTTGTGTCCCACAGTGAATAGTGTCACCATGGAATGTGGCTACAAATTTCCCGTTCCCCTGTGAAACAATGGGAACAACAATTTTCCCCGTGATGTCGCCACCTAAGATAATCACGTCGGCGCGATAATAGGCGCCTGCGTTGAGAAACTTTCGAAAGCACTTTTCAGATCCGTGGATGTCCGTCGTAAAATAGATTTTCAAATTACGCAATGCGGCTCAACTCCTTATTCTGGGGGAATTTCTTGAAAGGCCAAGTCAATATCGAGTCCAGCATGACGATGGATCGCGCGAGAGATGTAGTAGATAACTAACCCGCCCCCAAAGAACAAGACCAACATACCGAGCTTGATCCAAATCACATTTAATTGGGTTCCGGGAATCAGCCCCCAATAAAACGCCACTGCCATTTCAATACTCATCAGTGCCCCAGACCATACGATGAGCGGAATGCCGAGGAAGCGGTAAGTTTGGATTCCCGACTGCGCGTAGATTTGTTTACGTAATGGAAACAGCATCGCAGCGATCCCAACCATCAACCACGCGAATGCAGTCACTGCTGTTGAAGATACCCAGAATGCCCACAGCCCGACGGAGACCGTGAGTATGAGACCCATTTCACCCACGATACCCCCCAGCAGCATGGCATAGATTGGGGTATGCGTACGATCGTTAACCCGGGCAAGCCATTCCGGAAACACGCGATCGAAGGACCATGCCAGAATGGCTCTTCCTAATACAAAGTACACTGGCAAAATCTGAAGAAATCCCGCAGTAAACAATCCAACAGCTATGAGAATACTGATGACGGGACTATGGTTTACCATACCTGCAAAGATGAACGGTGAAACGTAGCTTAACCATGGATATGCGTTGGGGTGGCTGTTTACTAACAAAGACACGCTGTTCCAAAAATCAGCTCCGGCAACGTGGATTGTTATAGGCACAAACAGCAGGAATGCAACCAATCCAATGAGCAAGACGGATCCTAGAGCAATGGCCATACTTTTCGTGGCATTTTTCACTTCACCGGCCACATAGGCTGGTGTTTGAAATCCGGTAAAGAGCCACATCAGTGTTGGGATTGCCGCAATGGTCAATCCTAGGGTAGCGGGTTCCCCCCACATGCCTTTAGGATGGATCCCATATTTTCCAGCGGTTTGGATGACCTGACTATAAGAGCCTGGATCACCAACCGCCTGTAATGAATGATTAAATCCCTGAATAAAACTGGAATGACTTGTGAAAACCAGTACCCCAACCGCCAGCAATGCGCCAATCATGGATAGAATCATCATAATAGTTTGAAATTTTTTAATGACATTCATCCTAGCAATTGCAATAAATGTAACAACGACAAGGAACAGTGTCCCGATCCCGATTTCCCATCCCTTGTTCGTGCTAATTAAGACACCGACATGAATTAATGCCGCAGAATGGAAGGAAAAACCGAGAACGAACAACGCAGCAGCCATATACAAGTTGCTAAAAAACTGTGCTAGGATACCGAGACCCATACCGCCCCAGGCAAACATGGCCGTAAAATTTTGAGCAAACCCTATGGCTGGGTGGAAAGCACGGCTGGTCCATACGTAATCTCCGCCCGCACGTGGCATGGCTTTTGTAAAGAGAACATAAGTTCCGGCCCAACCGATAGAAAGAAGCGCTACAATAATGACTCCCAGAATTAAATTTGCGCCGGGATACGTATACGGATATGAAACCATGGTTACAGCAAAATACAACAAACCGGCTTGACCTAGACCAAGAACCATTGCATCCCATGCGGACAAGCTCCGAACTAACCCAGTCGCCTCTCGAAGAAAGACCCCCGGTTTCGATGGTCCCGTACCAGTGGATAGTGGTGGTTGCATCGTGGTCATCCCCTTTCACGTAGATTTTTACATAGTAATGAGACAAATCACAGGCTTGGAACATCTGTATTATCCATAAATTTATTTATGCATATGAAGAATTATTTATTTGTTTTATTGAATTTTTATACTCTAAATACGACGAATTTTAAATATATATACCACTGTGTGATTTATAACCACTTTGATATCAGAGGAGGTCAGAAATGGATCCGGATTTCACATGGGCACTACTAAAGTCAATCATTCGAGGTTTATCTAGAGCATTGGGGGATTCTTATGAAGTGGTCTTGCATGATATTCAGTCGCCGGATTCGTCCATCGTGGCCATCGAAAACGGACACATCACAGGCCGTAAGGTCGGCGACCCGAGTACAAATCTCGGATTACCGGTATACGAAAATCCATATGGGGACTACGATATGTACCACTATCGCACCTGTACTCATCAAGGAAAACCACTCAAATCCTCCTCAATGTATTTGAAAGACCAAACCGGTAGAAACTTTGCGGCCATTTGTATTAATTGGGATATTTCGACTCTCACTGCAGCCAATAACATCATTCGTGACTTAATTTCAACGACTGCAGACCTTGATGAGTCTTTTGCTACTGACGTCAACGAGTTGATCCATAAAACTATCGAGGAGACAATATTCCATTACAATAAGCCAGTTTCAAATATGGATAGAAATGATAAACTTCAAGTTGTCAGTTTGTTGGAATCACAGGGAGTGTTCAGGGTAAAAAGGTCCGTGGAACGTGTTGCCACAATGCTCGGTGTTTCTCGCGTTACCTTGTATGGCTACATCAACGAGGTGAAGTCGTTAAAAGACGTAAGGGCCTACAACTTTAAAACCCCCAGCAATTAAAAACTACAGGGGCACGGTCAGGAGACCTCGCAACCCCAAGAGGGACCTCCTGACTTTTTGCAGCCAACCCAATTTCTCACCATCAAAGGTTCTTTCACCAAAAGAGTCGGTGTCATCAAATTCTCTACTCGCAATAGCCCCGTCGACAAATTTCTTCAACAAGTGCAGTACCCGTAAAAAAACGCGGTTCAAGCTGAAGATCAATGACTTTACATTCCTCCGCACTTTCTCCGTAAGAGGCAACATATGCGACCTTACCTTCCGCATTCACGGCTAGTGAGCACCCTATGCACTTCCACCCAGACCACGGTCCTTCTGAAATAACTCCCACATTACTTACTCCAACCATCGATATTCTATAGAGGTTTGCGAGTGTTGTATAAGATGGAATCCACTCGTCGGCATACGGCTGCTCGATATGGTTGTATCCTACCGGTACTGCCCAAGCGCATGGCGACAAAATAATTTGTGCCCCCATCCTAGCAAGGGCGTGACCAAGTGGAAGTGATCCAGGTAAGTTATCTGCACATATGTTAATCCCAATAGTCCCGATTGGTGTGTTTGCAACAGCTAAGCTATCCCCAGTCGAGTATAAATGTTGAGCAATATCTAACTCGTTGATTTTTCGATGCTTTAAAAGGGTTTCACCATTTGGTGAAATAAGTACACCCGAATTAAAGATTTTTTCCCCATCACGTTCCGTGATGCCAGCAACGACATAGACTCCCCACTTCCGAGCACCTTCCGCCAATCGATTGCTTGTTTTTCCAGGAATCGGTTGTGCGGCGGTTTTACAGCTCGGATGTGTCCACCCCGTATCAAGACACTCAGGCAGCAATACGAGATCTGCACCCTTCATTGCTGCCAATTCAATCATTCGTTCCGCTCTTAACAGATTCCGTTCAACCTCACCGCCTTCGACCAACATCTGTCCCATTGCGATTCTTATTCGAATCACATCCTTTGGGGGAATTAGTATAACGAAGGAAAATGACAACTCCTAGTTCAGTACGTACGCTCATCGAAGCAAATAAATTCGATAATTGTGATTTACATTCGTGCCACAGCTGCTTTTGAGCATTTTCTTGATTCATTGTATGACACGCCGTAATCAATCCGACGAGAAAACCGAGACGATAATCTGATAAAAGGTTTTCCTCCAAAACACAGCCAACGAGGGTATTCAGAAAACTTTGCGAACCAATGTCGAGGTCTAAATATCGATTTGAATAAATCTTGCTGTCTTCATGTGGTACCGCATTTGCAATGTAAATGGACCATGCAATGGCGAGATGGGTCGCCAGGAACACCGGAAAATATTCTATAGCGTTGCTGAGGTCCTCTTCGGTTCGTTGCGAATCAAACATGCGCGTACGAACAGCGATCCTGTGGGCAGTTTCTCTGGTCAACCTTCGCAACCGATACGTCAACAGAACAGTTGGATCCAATGGTATGGTTTCTCCCGAAGTGCTCCGCGTTCTGCAGCCCACCCTCTGACTCATTTCTTCAGCCACGCCCCGATCGCATAATACGTTCCCTGCCGGTTAACTGCTGCAATCGCAGTCGTGATGGGTATACCTTTTGGACAAACCTCAACGCAATTTTGAGCATTTCCACAGTTTTGCATGCCTCCCTCACCCATAAAAGCCTCCAGTCGGTCTGCTTTATGCATGGCTCCTGTGGGATGCGCGTTGAACAATCGCACTTGCGGGAATATAAATGGTCCTAAAAAGGGCTGCCTGTCGTTAACATTCGGACAGGCCTCAAGGCAAGCGCCGCATGTGAAACAACGAGACAGTTCATAAGCCCATTGCCGATCTTTCTCGGGCATTCTTGGCCCAGGGCCAAGGTCATACGTACCATCAATGGGTACCCAAGCCTTCACTTTCTTCAGAGCGTCAAACATCCTGCTGCGGTCGATCACCAGATCGCGAACCACAGGAAATGTCCGAGCTGGTTTTAACCGAATAGGTTGTTCTAATTTGTCGACTAAAGCTGTGCACGCCTGCCGGGGTTTCCCATTAATGACCATCATGCAAATCCCGCAAATTTCTTCCAGACAGTTCATTTCCCAGACGACCGGAGCAACTTTTTTCCCGGCCTTATTAACTGGATTGCGTTGAATAGCCATTAAACACGCGATCACATTCATCCCCGGGGCATATTCCACTTCAAATTCATCGATATATGGGTTGGAATTGGGGTCATCCTGGCGTTCGATGATCAAGTGAACCGTTTTCTTTTTGACCGTTGGATTCTCCTTTTGTACAACAGTTTCCATATGTCGCACCTCCCTCTGAAACAACTGTCACTTATTATCAGCAATGTATTCATAGTTCATACGAGACATATTTAGGGTTACTCATCCTATCCCGAAGGCGTTTTATCCCACCCTTTGCAACACAATGACTCGCCGCTAGCAAGACAATCTTGATCTATATCAATGTCTCGAACCTCTCTGGTAGGTAAAATGGCTCCAGTAGTCGGCATTCCACTGGCAAAATAAAGAACAGATACACCGGTTGGGCTTCCAAAAAAGCTGGACATAAAACTACATTCCAATAAAAGGGAGAGGTTCACGGCGAAAAATCAAGCGAAGCACCGCATGTGCCGAATCGTCGGCAGACCATTGTGCGGATTAGGAAACTGCCCGGCGTTAAAACGTCCATATCCCCCGGGCCAACATGGCCAGAAGAGAAATTCTCGAAAGAATAGTGAGTTTGGCTTTCAACTCCTTGAAAAGCAGAAGCTGAAGTTTATTTACGGAATACGCGAGCGGCAATTCCACAGATTTTATCAAGAGGCGACGAAGAACAAAAATCAGCTGACGGGGAGTGCATTACTGCAGCGTCTAGAGACCCGACTTGACAGCATCGTGTACCGGCTTGGTTATGCTAGAACGATTCATGGTGCCAGACAACTTGTGGTCCATGGTCACTTTACTGTGAATGAGAAGCGTGTGGATCGGCCATCCTACCACGTTCCAGTCGGCAGCGTAATTCGACTAACAGACAAAGCGAAGAAGTTTGCCGTCATCATCGACAATCTAAGTGCGCAAGCAAACATTCCAACATATCTCGCCTTTGACCGAGAGGATTGGTCGGGAGGTTTGCTCAAGCTCCCCGAGCGCTCGGAAGTCCCAGTAGATATTGACACATCACTCATCGTCGAGTACTACGCCCGGGTTTAACAACCGGGCGTACATCTCGATCATGCCATTTGCCGCAGAACGGTTTGCAAGATACCGCCATTCCGGTAATATTCCACGTCAACGGTGCTATCCAGACGTGTTATTACTTCAAAGTGAAACGTTGAACCGTCTGTGTGCGTTACTTTGATGGTCAAAACTTGACCCGGCTGCAACTGGTCATTCAAGCCGAGAATATCGAACGTTTCAGTGCCTTCGATGCCCAAGGACTTCCAGCTTTCGCCCTCTCTAAACTGCAACGGAAGCACACCCATTCCAACAAGATTGCTGCGGTGGATCCGTTCAAAGGATTCTGCAATCACGGCCTTGACGCCAAGCAAAAGCGTACCTTTTGCTGCCCAATCCCGTGAGCTTCCCGTCCCATATTCCTTTCCTGCGATCACCACGAGCGGTATGCCGCCTTCTTTGTATTTCATTGCAGCATCGTAGATCGGCATGATTTCCTCGGTCGGGAGGTATTTTGTGAACCCCCCCTCTGTTCCCGGAACCATTTGGTTTCGAATACGGATGTTAGCAAAGGTGCCCCTCGTCATAACCAAGTCGTTGCCTCGGCGAGAACCGTATGAATTGAAATTCCGGGTATCCACACCCGCTTGTTGAAGGAAGATTCCTGCAGGGCTTGACTTTGCAATACTGCCTGCCGGAGAGATGTGGTCGGTTGTCACCGAATCACCGAGTAATGCTAAACTCTTTGCACCCACGATTTCCTGGACGGATCCGATGGTCTTTGTTAACCCGGCAAAGAAAGGAGGATGGTGTATATAAGTAGAACTTTCATCCCACTCGTACAGCGTTCCTTGCCCAACAGGAAGTTCATTCCAACGTTCATTCACGCTGTAAATGTTTTCGTACTCTTTTACGAACATCTCCGGGTCAATCGCTTTACGAATGGCCGATTCGACCTCTTCTGAGGTCGGCCAAATGTCCTTTAAGAACACGGGTTCTTTCTGGTCGTTGTAACCAACCGGTTCGGTTTCGAAGTCGATGTCTATACGACCGGCCAACCCGTAAATGAGAAGCAACGGCGGAGACATCAGAAAGTTCGCTTTGACCTGGGCATGAATACGCCCTTCAAAATTTCGATTTCCGCTCAAAACGGACGCAACTGTGAGGTCATTTTCGTCAATGGCGACTCTAACTTCATCGGGCAATGGACCGCTGTTTCCAATACATGTACAACAGCCATAACCCGCTAGGTTATATCCGAGTTTTTCCAAGTACTCAAGTAACCCTAATTTCTCGTAATAGTCCGTGACGACCTTGGACCCTGGGGTTAAGCTGCTTTTGACGTAAGGGGGTTTACGTAAGCCTTTTTCAACAGCTTTTTTAGCAACAAGACCTGCAGCGAGCATGACGGAGGGATTCGATGTATTCGTACAACTTGTAATGGCGGAAATGACGACCGACCCTGTACCGATCTTGGTCTTCTCTCCATTTGCAAACGCAACTTCAACTTCTTTCTTAATGTCATCTTCAGACAGGCCGAATCCTCCCTCAGTAATCGGTTTCCGAAGGAGTTGATTCCATCTTTCTTTCATGTGCGTTAAAGCGATCCGGTCTTGTGGGCGTTTCGGGCCTGCAACGCTCGGTACGACGGTGGAAAGGTCAAGTTCCAGCGTGTCCGAGAAAACCGGATCCGGTGTGTCATCCGTACGGAATATTCCTTGCGTTTTGAAATACGCTTCCACCAGTTGGACGAGTTCTTCGCTCCGTCCCGTGCGACGCAAATAATTCAGCGACTCTTCATCGACGGGGAAGTAGCCCATGGTGGCCCCGTATTCGGGTGACATATTTCCCACGGTGGCGCGGTCTGGGAGGCTGATGCTCGACAGACCTGTACCGTAAAACTCGACAATCTTGCCAACAACGCCTTTTTTGCGCAGCATTTCAGTGATCGTAAGTGTCATATCCGTTGCCGTGACCCCTTCTCGCAACTTTCCCGTTAACTTAAATCCAACGACTTCAGGGGTGATGAAATAAAGGGGCTGACCCAACATGCATGCTTCGGCTTCGATCCCGCCGACTCCCCATCCGACAACGCCCAGTCCGTTGATCATCGTCGTATGGGAGTCACACCCGACCAGCGAGTCAGGATAAACCCATGTTGCTCCGTCGGCTTCTTTTGTCAAGGCGAGTTTTGCCAAGTACTCTAAGTTGACCTGATGGCAAATCCCAGTAGCAGGTGGAACAATTTTCAGGTTCTGAAACGCGGTTGTAGCCCAACGCAAAAATTTGTACCTCTCCGCATTGCGTTTGAACTCCATTTCTGCGTTGTAAGCCAAAGCATCCTCAGTACCAAAACGATCCACCATGATTGAGTGGTCTATGACCAAATCCACCGGAACAAGTGGATTAATCTGGTCCGGGTTGCCACCCAGGTCCCGCATCGCATTTCGCATCGCAGCCAAATCAACAATGGCTGGTACCCCAGTGAAATCCTGTAATAAGATGCGCGACGGTTTGAATGGGACTTCTCCTGTTCCTTTGTGTTCATTCCACCGAGCAAACTTCTCCACGTGATCATGGGTAATCGTTTTTCCATCCCATTGTCGGGCTGCGGCTTCCAATAAAATTTTTATCGAAAAAGGGAAGGACGAAATCTGCTCAAATCCTTTTTGCTCTAATTTTGCGAGAGAATAATACCTCACTGAACGGTTACCCACGTTTAAATCTGCAGACATAAAGGAATAGTCATGAGTTGCCAATCTTCAATGCCTCCCCTTCAAGCCAACCTCTATCCAAGCAGAGTTTTGTCAATCGTCTTTTTGGGACTTTTTCGTATCGTCAAGCGCTGATTCGGGAAATTCCAGCGTATGCGTTGTCGAATGTTCAATGAGCCCATTGTCCGTGGTTACCTGTCCCCCACCGAGGCCTTCATTAACCATCCGATCAATATCCACGAAATACTTTTCTCTGCTATCCGACTCATTGGGACTTGGATTGGCCATACAGCTTTCACTCCTTCATGGATTGTCTGTGTATTGAATCATTCGATAACGGCGACATACGTGTGTTCATAGGGGTCTTTAAAGTTGACAAGAGCTAAAATCCCCATAAAGCAACACTTTATGCGATAAGTATCGAGCCACATGTGCTGGGTATCAAACACGTCCATCAATCGCGCGCAGCAAGAGTGTCACAAGCAAGCTGAGACTAACAAGGCACCAGGCTAAAAGGGCAATATACATGAACCAGGGAACTAACGTATGGAAAAAATATAGGCCTGGAAACTGACTGACTTGATCCGTAGCCACCGTGTACATCCCTAACGGAAATACAATGCTCCACAGAGCTGGACTATACTGAATGGGGTCCTTAAACACAAAGATTTTCCAAACACCGACAATGACCAAAAATGGAATCCACCATGTTCCCCACACCCATAACATGGTGGTAAACCCTTCGGTGAACGGTAAAACTTCTGGTAAAAATTGAGACGAATGCCTCCAATAATTCTGACCCGGCCACTGTGGTAATGGCCATGGCCCCCATATTAATCCAGTAAGGAGGTGTCAGGTCTTTACATCCCGCTCTTTGCGCCACAGGGCCAGCAGTTCCTCACGCACATAGGGGTAGCGGACGCGAACAGGACTGTATATATACCAGGAATAACTCGCTCCGCGCGGGCATCCTCTGGGCTCGTATTCAGGAAAGTTCGGGCCGAGCGACGGATAATCCGTCTGCTGGGTCTCCCAGGTTATGATGCCGTCCTTCACATAGATCTTCCAGCTGCATGAGCCCGTACAATTGACCCCGTGGGTCGAGCGAACAATTTTGTCATGGCCCCAACGATGCCGGTACAGGTCTTCCCACTCTCTTGGGCGCGGACACTCCTCTGTCCATCCACTATTAATTTTGTTGCCGGGTTTCAGATACGTTAGTTTTTGAAGTACGGGTACATGTCGCGTCATTTAACAAGTTCCTTTCGCAGGTGTAGGTATCGGATTGAACGACTCTCCAACAATTCCAAAAGGCGTACCGCCAGATGTTAATTCGCCGTGCAGCGACTCCAAGTCCGGTACATTCGCAGCAACGAGGATAAGGCGTTCAAGGATGGCAACTTCTGTGATGGATTGAACGTGGCTAACTACTTCCGTAGATACACTTCCAAAACGGAGTTCAAGAATGGCTAATAAGTCGGACTTGTCAATTTCTAAAGCAGCTTTTCGAAGATTTTCTTGATGCTCTTGATTTCTGAAATCCATCGACATTCCCATTCATCTCCAGTGGCAAGTTCACGAACCTTCATTTTTTTGTGTTTTAAGGTTTCGTCCGTCCCATGAAAGTTCGATATTCCGCGATGTTTTGTTTGTGGCATTCCCTTGCTACCTCTTGAAAAAAGGCAATTACTTTAGCGTCCAGAGTGAGCAGCGATGCCTCGTCAAATGTTTGCTCTATACGTTGATCGTAACGACGACCATAATGGATACGCACAACGACGTCGCCCCCCTCGGTCGGCCCGACGCTCTCGGCGATGACATCGTAGGCATTCAATCCCGCGCACGTCAGCAGTTCAACGAGTCGGTCAAAAACGGCAGGATAGTGAAGCCGAAGCGGAAATGACACATGTCTTTGTTGGCTTGTCAATGCAAGTCCTCCGTTAGATAATTTTCAAGATAAAAAACGCAACAATCATGAAGCAGTTCCCGGTTTCTTTTTTAACGTCGCGATGAGTCGCCGTTCTTCGTCGCGGCTGTGCGTATTTTCAATCCAGAGCAGAAGATGAAATCTTCGGACCACTTCTTCCATGGACTGGGTGTTATTTAGAAACTCTTTGATTTCTTCCACTGCCATTCGCATGAGCTCATGGTCCCGTGTCAGGGCTTGAACAACCGATTCTTTATCAGGCTCTACCTGAGAAATTTCAAGATACAGCCCCTGTTCCTCCGATGCAGCATGACAAAGGGTGCGCGTTTCCCAGTGTTCGATGAGTACAACGGCGATCTGCACGGCCAAACCCATGTCTTTTCGTTCTACGGCTCGCTCCAGCAAAGCCGTCATTGCTTCAGCTTCTTGATGGGCAGACTCGTGAATCGCGTGATGTGACTCCAGATGGCGTAATGCTGGTCCGGTCATTCGGATACCTCCCATTTAAACCGAAAAAACCCAGGGTAACTCTTCATACGCTTCCCGACAGAGTCTGGAATATGTATGATTATTGGTTGATTGATTGGATTCGGGAGAGTGTGACCTTTCACTTCGCCAAACTGACGGATTCAATTTACTTGCCGCATTGTGTGGAGGCTAAGAACTTATCGAGAAGGGATTGTAATGAGAAGAGGGGTAAATCATAAATTTGGACCGTAATTATGAAAATCCACTCGCAATTTTTACAAGAGCATTCGTATCCAGAATCTGAATGCCTTTTCTTCCTTTGAGAGAAATAAATCCCTGGGACTCGAACGAGGTCAATTTGCGACTCAGAGTTTCCGGCGTCATCCCCATCAAAGCGGCCAACTCCCTTTTCGCTACCGGAAGTTCGTTTGTATCGGAATTTTGCACTTTGTCATTAAATATGAGCAGCGTTTTCGCGAGACGACGCTCGGAGGATAACAAACTAATAGATCCGGCCCATTCGTCAGCATCGCGTAGACGTTCGGTGAGCGCAGCCAAAAATCGATAGGCCATCTCAAAGTTGTTGTCGAGAATAGGCCTTAGGTCATCGCGATAAATTCTACACACTACCGCGTCCTCAACCGCCTCTGCGTTTGCGTGGTGGTATCCCTCTTTAAACAAGGCTGACATTCCACCAAAATCGCCATGAAATAGAAATCGCAAGATATGCTCTTTGCCTGTATCCGCCAGTTTCGAAACTTTCACAACGCCTCGATTGACCACATACAAGGCATCCGACGGCTCACCATCTTGGAAAACAAGTTCCCCTTTCCGGTAGAGGCGAGAATGAACAGCATGGTGTAAAAGGGCAACTTCCTGTTGCGACGCTCCGCGAAAGATCGGAACATGTAAAACACACGAGTCCAAACCATGATGTCCATGGGTCTCACACGTCATAGTCATTCACCTCCTCATGATTTCCCACTTACTTTACTGCGTAACAAAGGGCACAGCCGTTATCTGTATCACACATCCTATAAACACGCTTGTAACGCTGGGTACGCAGAAGCCCTCAGTGATACCCAAGTGGATTACACATCTTCGCCGACGATTTTCACCTCATGATTCAACGCGATCCCATTCCTTTCAAGAACGGTCTGCTGAACATGCCGGATGACTTGAATATAATCAGAAGCTGTTGCGTGGCCGAGATTTACAATAAACCCGGCATGCTTGGTCGAAACTTGTGCATCTCCTATGCGAAACCCCTGCAGTCCTGAGACTTGAATCAGCCTTGCGGCATAATCGTTCTGAGGACGTTTAAAGACACTGCCACAGGAGGGGTACTCCAGAGGCTGTTTTGAAGCACGACGCTGAGTCAAGTCATCCATTTTAGCTTTAATTTCATCACCGTCACCCTGCTCTAAGCGAAAGGTCGCTTCAAGAACGATGTGGCTTTCGCGTTGAATCACGCTGTCCCGATATTCGAAGTGCAGTTGTTGATGGGTCAGACTCAGACACTGGCCATCTTTTGTCAGAACAACTGCACGCTCAAGCACCTCAGATATTTGCCCCCCATAGGCGCCGGCGTTCATGCAAACTGCGCCACCGACTGTTCCGGGAATTCCAACAGCAAATTCCAGTCCACTGAGGTGGTGCAACCACGCATATCTGCTGACTACAGCAAGGGGTATCCCGCTTTGTGCGGTGATTTGATTTTTTTGAAGCGATATGGAAATCAATCTTGTCATCACGATGACGATCCCGCGAATTCCGCCGTCTTTGACGATGACATTGGAACCATTGCCCATGACCATAAACGGTACCTGCAATTGTTTGGCTCGAAGAAGGATACCCTTCACTTGTGAAAAGGTTGCAGGAAGGACTAAAATATCAGCCTTCCCGCCGATCTTTGTATAAGTGTAGTATTCCAATGGTTCGTTCACCTTAATTTGATCGTCCTTCACAACTTCGAGCAGCCGCCGAACCACATCCTGAAACGGCATCGATTTTCTGGCTGTCAGCGCATCCATTGGCATTCGACCACTCCGATAACCGCGCAAAATTAAGATACATCCACTTGAATGATTTGACCCTGCAATCGGACCGGGAATGTCTCCACAGGAATTACACACGGCATACGAGTCGCGGTTCCCGTTCGGATATTAAAGGCTCCCCCGTGACACCAACAAACGATTTCCCCTCCTTCCATATCTCCTTCTGACAGAGAACAATCTGCATGGGTACACGTATCCGACGTAGCGAAGAAGCCATCCGACGTGTGATACACGAGGATATCCACACCGTCAATGGTGTATTTACGCATATCATTTACAGGAATCTCGTCAGCCCCCACAACATTCATCCAAGCCAACTTCTATCCCTCCAACAAAAGCTGCTCTGGGTCTTCCAGCAGCTTTTTGACGGTTGCCAAAAAACGCACGGCTTCACTGCCGTCTACGATGCGGTGGTCGTAGGACAAAGCAAGATACATCATTGGACGTATTAAGACTTCCCCATTCCTAGCAATGGGACGCTCTTCAATCTTATGCATCCCCAAAATCCCAACTTGAGGTCCATTGAGAATCGGTGTCGATAGCAAGGACCCAAACACCCCTCCATTGGTAATGGTAAACGTTCCGCCTTGCAGTTCGGACAACTCCAGCGCGTTTTCTCTTGCCCGCTTTGCCAGGGAAGCAATTTGTTGTTCAATCCCTGCAAAGTTGAGGCGATCCGCATCCCTCAAGACGGGTACCACCAACCCGGATTCCGTCGACACCGCAATTCCAATGTCGTAATAGTGTTTTAGAATCATTTCCTCGCCCTGGATTTCTGCGTTTAGCCTTGGAAACTCTTTGAGTGCCCCAATCACGGCCTTGGTAAAAAAGGACATCAAACCCAGGCTGACTTCGTGCAGTTCCCTAAAACTTTCTCTACGCCGTTTGCGAATGTCTAAAATGGCACTCATATCCACGTCATTAAACGTAGTCAACATCGCCGCGGTGCGCTGTGTTTCCACCAGTTTTCTGGAAATCGTAATCCGGCGCCGGGACATCCTCACCCGTTCCTCTCGCGGGGATGCCAAGTTCTCTGTCTGGACGGCCAATGCCCGAGCATCCAAAGTTGGAGAAGAGTTTGTGGTCAAACCGACTTCTTGTCTTGTACCTTTGTTTTCCTCAACCGCTTTCGGGAGTTTTGCCTCCAACACTGCGTCAGTCGCCGAGTTCGAGCCCTGTTGCAACCCCGCGCGGCGCATGGCTGGCGTTGCACGAGGAGGAAGCCGATGTACGTCCAGGGGTTGGGCACCCCCAAGAGGCGAGCCGGTCACCTCTCGCTGACTCGTCTCCAATGGAGATTTATCCACGTCCTTTGTCTGCCATTCGCGCGACTCGTCTCCGGATGTCCCCAGCGCTGGCTGCTGAGTCTGAACCGATTCGATGACCGCCAGTACGTCCCCAACTTGAACGGTCTGACCCGTTGGCTGACGGATGGATGAAAGCGTTCCCGCTTCTTCGAAAATCACTTCGACATTAACCTTGTCCGTTTCAAGTTCTACAACGGATTCACCAGCCTCGACGGTATCCCCCTCGCCTTTCAGCCAGGTTCCAACCGTCGCTTCGACAATGGATTCGCCCAACTCAGGGACTTTGATCTCACTCATTCCAAACACCTCCAAGTACAGCATCTTGGCTGACCCCCGTCCCATTCACTGGGGTGCGGGCGTTTACGTTCATCGGTGCGATCGCGTCGCGCAGCAGTCGAGCTTGTTCGCGATTGTGATCGCCGGCTTGGCCCTCTGCGGGGCTGGCCTGTTCCGTACGCCCCACGTAACGGAGTTGCACGGATGGGGAAAGCATTTCTTCCAGACAGGGACGAACATACGTCCAGGCTCCCATGTTCATGGGTTCCTCCTGCAGCCACACAACCTCGCGAAGGTTGCGGTAGCGTTTCAAGACGCGGGCGATCTCGGACTTCGGAAATGGGTACAGCTGCTCCAATCGTGCACAGGCGATGCTGCCATCCCCTTCCGGGGGAGTTTTCTCCATGGCTTCCTCCAAGTCAATGGATACCTTCCCGCTGCAAAGGATCAGGCGCGAAACGCGATCCGCTTCGACAGGCAAGCGTTCGCTGCCCGCGTCCAGCACAGGCTGAAAACTCCCCTCGCTCAGGTCACTGGGTCGCGAGGACGACCTTGGATTTCTCAACAGGCTTTTTGGCGTCATCACAATCAATGGAACAGGCTTGTGAGTGAGATTGGCGGCTTGCGTTCTCAACAGGTGGTAGTACTGCGCCGCCGTGCTGACATTGGCCACTGTGCAGTTGTGGTGGGCCGCTAACTGTAAGAACCGTTCTAGTCGAGCGCTCGAATGTTCTGGGCCCTGGCCTTCATAACCGTGCGGTAGTAACAAAACCAATCCACTGTCTTGTTTCCACTTCGCTTGTCCGGCAGCAAGAAACTGGTCGATCAACACTTGGGCCGCATTGGCAAAGTCCCCGAATTGAGCTTCCCAGATGACGAGCGTTCCCGGTGCCTGCACACTGTACCCGTACTCAAACCCCAACACGGCTCCTTCTGTGACTGGGCTGTTGTGAATGTCGAAAGTCGCTTCAACCCCCGGCAAGTGTTGCAGTGGGACGTAGCGTGTGCCGGTTTGAAAATCATGGACCACCATGTGCCGCTGTGCGAAAGTCCCGCGCTCGGAGTCCTGCCCGGTTAAACGAATTGGCATGCCGTCGGCGAGGATGGCAGCAAATGCAAGAGATTCGGCATGTGCCCAATCAATGCGTCCACTACCCGAGAACGCATCCCGGCGGCGCGATAAAATCCGTTCCAGTTTGGGGTAGACGGTAAAACCCTCGGGCCGTTGCAACAAAGCGTCGTTCAGACGTTGGAGTTCAGAAATGGGAACGAACCGGGGTTCACTCGGTGTAAGACACTCGTTCTGGCTGTCGTGATCCGGCCTCAATTCGGACACCTTCTGATATTCTTGCCTCAGCTTTTCCGTACTGGCCTCTACCATCGATTGCGCCGTTTTGGGATCTACCAAACCTGCAGAACCCAGTTGCTCGGCGTAGAGTTCCCGCACCGTTTTGTGACGGTTGATCTTCGCATAGAGCTGAGGCTGGGTCACAGTGGGGTCATCCATCTCGTTGTGTCCAAACCGGCGGTAGCCAACGAGATCGATTAAAAAATCTTTGTGAAACTTCGTCCGGTAGGCATAAGCGAATTGGATAGCCGTTAAACAGGCTTCGGGATTATCCGCTGAGACATGAACAATAGGGATTTCAAACCCTTTGGCCAAGTCGCTGGCATACAATGTGGAACGCACCTCTTGCCCTTCAGCCGTGAAACCCAACAGGTTATTCGCAATGACGTGTATGGTGCCGCCGGTTTCGTAGCCTGGGAGTCTCGACAAATTGAGCGACTCAGCCACTACCCCTTCCCCGGAAAACGCTGCATCTCCGTGGACAAGCACGGCAAGGGACTGCAAGGCATTTCGTTTAGGAGACCCTCCACTGGAGCGCTCGTCTTGGGCTGCTCGAGTCATGCCTGCGACTACCGGATTGACAAACTCCAAATGGCTCGGATTATGAGCTAAACGCAGATGCGCAAGCACGGGTCCTTGTTTTTGACGAACGTCCGGAGCTAAGTTTAAAGTGCGGTACGCCCCTAAGTGGTATTTCACATCTCCGGTCCACCCGTAGTTAATGCCCATTGACCCTTCGGATGGCACTAACTCCTTATTTGGAGCATGTTGAAATTCCGAAAAGATAGCCTGATATGGTTTGCCAAGTACGTGTGCCAATACGCTTAAGCGCCCGCGATGGGCCATCCCAATCACAATGTCCTGCACTCCCTGACTGACCGCGTCGTGGACCAATCGGTCCATCATCGGTACCAGGGCATCCACTCCCTCAATCGAAAATCGTTTCTGACCGGGAAATGTTTTGTGGAGAAACCGCTCGAACGCTTCTACTTCGGATAGACGCTGCAATAGCGCTTTCCGCTTTGCAACAGACAACTTCCACTGCGGCAAAACCGCCTCCGCCATATGGTATAACCATGCCTGTTCTTCCATTGGATTGACGTGTGCAAACTCAAACGCGAGGTCTGACATGTAAACCTCTTTGAGTCTGAGAATGGAATCCCAAGCACTGCGGAGGTCTTGATCTGCCGGACCCACAATGATTTCTGCCGGCATTGTCCGCAGGGCCTGTTCAGTCAAGTGGTAAGTGCCTATTTGAAACATGGCCGACAGTTTCTGAGACTCTTGAAGCGGATTAAAATGGGCGGCCAAATGCCCATTTTGCCGGATATTGCGCGCTAATTCGACGACTCCAACAATATCTGAAATCCGCCCCAGGTCCTTGGTCTGTTTTCCCGTATCTCCGCTTGGTTCGTCCGACGGGCCGGTTTTTACGGTCCGATCCCGCTGCTCGACATCTGCGGTTTTCAACTCGTAGAATGTAAAATTTTGGGCGCGCCAACCGTCCATGCGAAGCTGTTCAAAAAATTTCCTTGTCGACTCACTGACGGAACGCGGGTCCTGCTCATACTGGTCGTATTGCTCTAAGAGGTAACCCAAGTTTGCTCCATAAAAGCTCGAAGTCAGGCTCGTCGCCATGTCCTCATCTCCTTGACTCGAAACCATCAAGTATTTCCAGTCTTAAAGTACAGCGTTGGAAGTGTTTACGGTGTGTGCTCGGTCACGCTTCTTAAAAATTGATGTAAATTGGGCACGGCCTGGTGCCATCAGAGGTCACGAGGGTGGGTGGAAAGTCAAAGGTTATGCAGGCTGTGATCGAGATTACAGAATTCATAGATAGCATTCTGTACATTACAGTCAAGGAGGGGGTTTCGGTGCTCAGAATCGACATTTACTTCACGGTGGTGGTCTGGATTGTTCTCCACCTCATAATCGTGAAACAAGCCGTTACAGTGGTAAAGAAAGATGAAGTTTTAATGCTGCGAGAAGCAGAACACAAAACCCGGAAGTACACCGAACAGGCCCACTTACCGCCGTCCTCGGAAACTTAAGACTGACTGTAGTGAGCATCGGAAATTGATCTTAGACTTGAAGATTGCGAGTGATGAAGATATGAAGCCGGAGACCAAACCTTGTCCCACCATTAACGATGCCATCCGCAAGGTGCATGCTATAGTTAGCCAGGCCAAAGAGCTTGGGTACGATATTTTGGGAGCAGACGTCGGTCCGCACTTGAACCCAGGCGATGTATATGACGCCTATGAGGCGATTGAATAAGACAAATGTGAGGTACACTACAATCGCGGCGTGTATGACGGTGTTATGGCACATGCAGCAGTGTTTTGAATGGCATGTGCATAGGTATCTCGTGTTTTCCCCTTGTTGCTGATGCAGGTAAGGAACTCATGGAAGGTCCCGAGAGAAGGTTCAACAAAAAACGACTCTCTGCAACGGTCTATTATTTTCTCATAGGCCTGGTACACGATTGTGCCAGGCCTATACTTTTCCATGAGATCCGAGGACGTTCACCATCTTGTGCTTTACAATCTGTTTCAAGGTTTCCCGGGCAGGGGAAAGAAATTGCCTTGGATCAAACTGAGTCGGATTTTCGGCAATTTGCTTCCTGACTGCCGCAGTCATAGCAAGGCGTATATCCGAGTCGATGTTGATTTTACATACTGCCATGGAAGCCGCTTCCCTCAACATTGACTCAGGAACGCCCTTCGCATTGGAAATGTTGCCGCCGTATTTATTGATCGTCTCCACATGCTCCGGCGTGACCGAAGATGCGCCGTGAAGCACGATCGGGAAACCCGGGAGACGCTTCTGGACTTCTTTGAGAATGTCAAATCTTAACCGCGGCTCACCTTTGAACTTGAACGCGCCGTGGCTCGTGCCAATGGCGATAGCCAGTGAATCCACTCCCGTCCGCTCTACAAATTCTTCAACTTGGTCTGGGTTTGTGAATGAAGCATCTACGTCGGACACATTGACGTCATCTTCGATCCCTGCAAGCCTTCCCAATTCCCCTTCGACGACAACACCATTTTCGTGCGCGTATTCAACAACCTGCTTGGTCAACTGAATGTTTTCGTCAAAAGAATGATGGGAGCCGTCAATCATCACGGAAGTAAAACCACCGTCGATACAAGTTTTACAGATTTCAAATGTATCTCCGTGGTCGAGGTGAAGAGCGACCGGAACATCCGTTTCGATAACGGCAGCTTCTATAAGTTTCATCAAGTAAGTGTGGTTCGCGTATTTTCTCGCTCCTGCGGAAACCTGCAGGATCACAGGGGATTTTTCTTCTTGGGCTGCTTCCGTAATACCCTGGATGATTTCCATATTGTTTACGTTAAAAGCACCAATCGCATAACCGCCCTCATAGGCTTTTTCAAACATTTCCGTAGTTGTTACTAACGGCATTGACGTCTCTCCTTCTGAGGATAAATTTGACCTGCTATCATCCTAACAGACCTCAAAAGCACTAGGAGAAACGATATATTTATAAAGACATAATGGTTTTCTAATGAATGCCCGGGTATCACCTTTTTTTAATTTTTTAGAACTCAATCCACCACTGGTCTTTCATCCACCACTGGTCTCTCATTCTCAATTCAAGGATCTCTTCTAAAACCTGAGAACTGACTCTATACGGAATACGCTTTTTCTTCTTGTACCGAATAATTTCGATCATGTGATTTCCATACAGGTACATCTTGAATTCATATGTCTTTTTCCCCTGCTTGACCTTAACCATAATAGGATTCTGATTAAGCACAGGGACCATCCCGTATCTATAAAGAAAATTCGCATTATTAAATGCGAGTATAAATCTGTCTCTCTCTCTGCCGAGCAGTTCCTTTCCATATACATTAATAGATGTTATTTCCGGATTAGACAACTTCGGATGAATAGCCAAGGATTCGACGAACTTGTCTACCCAAACTGTCGGAGGACTCAAAAAAAAGGAAAGCATGGGAAGACACACGGCACATACAAGGACAAACCAATGTGGTATAGGTGGCAAAGCGCTCCCCCCTGACCCGCAAGTTCTCTAATATTATGTATCTTAAACGAAAACACTTATACCTGACCAGTCAGCAAAGTATCGGCCTAAGCAGTCCAAAAATGCGTGTTTTTCCTTTAAGGCAGTCCCTCTATAACCAAGTTGTTTTGTACTAAGTATTCAGTCTAATTCACCACAATAACCCATAATATGAAAAGACTGTGGATAAATGGATTTAGTTTCATAAAAAAACAGATTTCGCTTTTTAGACGAAACCTGCATGTGTGTGATGCGGCAGTGATTGCCTGTCTTGGCGAAAGGTTGCTTCATCATAGGCGCCATTTGAGCCTGGTACAACCATTTCCTTGGAGAATACAAGATGGACGTCCAGTACCCCTGTATTGAACCGTTAGATTCCGGCCCCCTGCGCATTCACGTACAGTGCATACAGCGAGGTTGAGGAAGCCATAAAAAGGCGATTTCCGCCCTTACCACCGAAGCAGAGATTGGCGCACCGCTCAGGTAGGTCAATTGAGCCGATCAGTTTCCCTGTGCGATCAAATATCCGAACACCGTCGCTCCCCTCGCCTTCACCCCAACCGCACCAAAGGTTTCCGTCGACATCCACACGAAGCCCATCTGGCGTGCCGTTATCCACGGAACATGTGATGAGAACCTGCTTCTCCCCGCTGATCTTGCCGTTTGTTACGGGATACTGCACAATCTGTCGAGGATTGGTCCCGGAATCGACCACGTACAGCATCGATTCATCCGGTGAAAAGGCAAGGCCGTTCGGCTGAAGCATGTTCTCAATTACGACCTCTACTGTGCCGTTAACAGGGTCTATGCGGTAAACGGCTGGCTTTAGCTCCTGTTTGGCGTCCACGCCGCCCTCATACCGACTATTCAGGCCAAACGTTGGGTCTGTAAACCACACTGAACCATCAGAAGGTGTAACCACATCATTGGGGGAATTCAGCCGATTCCCGTGGAAGCTGTCCGCAAGCACCGTAATGAAGCCATTCCGTTCGGTCCTTGTCACGCGCCGGGTAGCGTGTTCGCAGGTAACCAGCCTTCCTTCGCGGTCACGAGTGTTGCCGTTTGAAAAATTTGACGGTTTGCGGAAAGTGAAAACCTTGTTGTCCGGCTCATAGTAGCCCATGATACGGTTGTTCGGTATATCACTCCACAGCAGGCACTGCCAGTCGCCGAACCATACAGGGCCTTCGTTCCAGCGGCATCCCGTTGCCAGAAGCTCAACAGCAGCATTATTAACACGATATTTTTCAAATTTCGGATCGATCACGTGTACCCGCGGATCTGGGTATCTTTCACATGGTGTAAACAAGCCGTTGGCCCCCCTGTCCCATCGTTCGATCGTGCTTTATCATTAACACTCTATAGTTATGAGCATCCTTTGTAAAATCATTTTGAATGTCAGTTGGTCGTGAATTCCGCTTGCCACTGGTTATTTTTCAACCATGTATACAGCTTCGGAGCGTTTAAGTAAGTGGTCTCATTGCCAGCGACATACGCCACCACGTTTGGCTCGTAGTTCACTTGATATTTGCCTTGCTTCCCAACTGCTGTAATGGTGTATGCGGGGTGAATTTTAATTTGCGACTTGTCTGCCGTGGTGATCAACAAACGAGAAGGTCCGACGTAACCTTCAAATCTCAATCCGGGGGTTGAGGGAGATAAGTTCATTGTCGTAGTTGTTGCACTCTTCAACCACGAGAGGACTTGTTGGGTAACGGATGTTGTTTCAGAGGTCTTAGGTACGTATTCTATTGAAACCGCCCCACTACTGTCTATCATGAGCGATTGAATGGACGTGATGGGTGAAAAGGTCGCTTGAGGGAACAAGCTCCATGTATTGCCTTCCCATGTGGCTTTCATTCTCAATTGATGTTGGAGAAAAAGACCTGCGTAATAGACGGGTACATAGGTGATGTCGACGCCGCTTACTGGGTCTCTCGCAACCAGCTTGGGCGACCTTATAAATTCATGTTGAGCTCCACCGATTGAAAACTGCATTTCGCCCATGGGTAGGTTTCCGACGGATGAGGCACTATTCGTGCTGAGTTTCCACCCCGCGGGTGTCGAAGATATGTTTAGTGTAGTTGCATTGTTCCATGTAGACTGGACTCCCGTTAACTGAAGAACTTTTTGCAAATCGGACACCGAAACCCAACTCGTGGCTTTACCTGACCATGGATCCTTCGCGACAATGTGTTCAAAGTGCAACGGCGTGTGTCCAGCCATTGCAAGTGTCGTGTTCGCTGACTGGATCTTGGGACTGTTCGTGTTGGAAGCCGCATATGCGGTCAGTGGCATCAAAACCTGTGCAGCAACAACGCCTGCGGTAACAACACGAAATGCGACTGTTTGAAACTTCATTGCAGTATCACCTCTGAATATTTTTATCAAAAACATTAGTCATCCAATATAGACGGTTGAAACCACCTTTCTGTCGCAGTACGATTTAAAAAAAAGTGCCTTTCTCCTTCATAATTTTCCACATTCCAAATTTAAGTCTATATCAATAGCAGTGAGAGCACTGCGAGTATGCATATATGACCTAACAAACGGTCCCTAATCCCCCCTGTACGCACCAGATAGATTCCTTGCCGCCTTTTGTACGGCCACAGAATCGGAATGCCACCCGCGACAGCATCTGCGAATAAATGCAGCACGTATCCAAGGATTGCGGTATCTGCTAACCAGCGTAAATGCACCTGGTTCCCCAGCTGGATCATAGCAACCCCTGCTATCGCCGTTCCGACAAGTGAATGCGTAAAGGTTCGATGGGACGAGAGAGTCGCTAAGACAAGCCAAATCGCAATGAATATGGATATCTCCGACCAGGACTTATGCGTCACGCCCAATCCAAGGGCTCCTGTCGCAAGAAAGATGAGGGAAACTTTTCGCATCCATTCGGTGTGTCCCACCAGCGCGAGAAACGCGACGAGTGAAACTATGAGTGCAACGGGGGACATCCACAGATGCAGTGCAACCAGCAGTCCTACAATGGCTAGGAGTGTCATGAGTTGTCCAATTCGTTCGACGCGCCGCGACATGAGAGCATCTCTTTGATCTAGGTCTGGTAGGATACCACCTAATGCTCCAGCCACAATTCCCGCCGTCATTGACTTTACAGAAGTGATCCCGTTAGGTCCAGGATGCATTAACATCGCGTGTGCACTTGGATCATGTAACCATATTGGAACCGCTATGGCAGCCCCCAATACACCAATCATCATATGTGTGCGTCCGAGCATTTCTAACACCTCACGAATTTTCGGTCAGTCATTCGAAAAAAGACGGAAAAACGATTTGTACCATTCATCGTATACGGCTGAGCACTTAAACACTAGTCAGCCAACGGAGCACTTTGTTCGAGGACTTAGCTACGTGGCATCACAAAAACACCGCAGTCCATTTCGGACGCGGCGATTTTGTGAAACTTCGGTTCCTATTGACCACGGTGACTAGGATTCGATACTGGAAAGGTCCTTCCGCCTCCGAGATCAGACCGGATAGTTTGAAACACGCGACTCCTCAATTCAACACCCTTCTGGCAAACACAAGGGAACGTCCAAACCAAGCTCGACTGTTGTTCAACGATTCGACTGTGACCTTGCCTCGTCCGCCGCCTTCTTGAATGATCAAACCGTTCCCGATATATATGCCAACGTGGCCTTGACCATTTGGCTGTGAGGCATTTGCAAAGAACAGCAAATCGCCCGGTTGTAGATACTTAGTCTTGTCCGTCGAATCAATCGTCACCGGGGCACCAACGTGGAAGCGCTGATAGATAGACGAACCCGAAAAGTCAATGCCTAAGGCTGTTCGGTATGTCCAAGCGACGAAGTTTGAACAATCGAAGCCGTCACGCCCGTTCACCGGTGCATAGTTCGGCACTTGGTGGCCCCACCAGTAGGGAACGCCTAGCTGTGTCAATGCCGTTTGAATCAACTTCTGCTGTTGTGGAGTATCGTTCGTCAGGTTGATTGTCTCTGGGACACCATTTCCGGCAGTCACGTGAATCACGTCCTGTGACGATGCTGGCGTCGACGAAGGAGTTGCTGGTGCTGGTGCTGCTGCTGATGTGGCCGGCCTCGGCGTAGTTGCTGGCGCTGATACGGACGTTTTTTCTTGTCCGCTGACGGCCTGAACGTACTTAGATGCTGTCGTAATGTAGCCCGTCTTTCCATCGACTGAGACGTGATACCAGTAGGAGTTGTACTTGCCAAGCAGCGTCATCGTCGTACCTTTTGAAAGCAAACCTAAACGTGCAGCAGGATTCAGATTCGGTTCTGACTTCAAGTAACAGTTCGATACGACAACCAAGTCACCCGACGTTGTGTTGCTAGAGGTCGACGGTGCTGGTGTTGCGACCGATGTCGACGTTGTGACGTTGGCCACATGCGTATAGTTGGTGTTGGCGGTGATGAAGGCATTCCGCCCATTGACATCAATTTCGTACCAATAAGCGTTCGCCTTCTTGACAAGTGGTGCTTTTTGCCCAAGCTCCAGGCGTCCTAGCACTGGGCTTGAAAGTTTTGCTTCACTGTGGTAGGAAACCCAACCGTGATTCGTCTCGATGACTTGCTGAGAGGTTGCCGCAAACGCAGTTGGAGTCAACAGTGCAAAGGCGGTCAATCCTGCTATGGTTACGCGTTGGATGGGTTTCATGTAATTCTCTCCTTCGTGAATAAGCTGGTTGTTGTGTAAAGATGCTGGTTTGTCTGGTAATCACCGAGAGACAGAGAAATGTTGTACCGGGAGAGATACGTTCTACCTTTGCAGATACTTTCTCCCATATTTGCTGGATTCGTCCCGAGCCAGGAAAAACCTTCTCGTAATAGTTTCCTTGCTTGGATGGAATATCCATACAGGAAGCTAAATGGGACCAGTTGGAAGGAGTTCAAGCGATGAAAAGTGCCATTGGGTCATCCCGAACCAAAAAGAGGGCCTACCTGGACAGTGGATTTCCCACTGTTTGGCGGCCCTTCATCGTTTTCGTTTTTAGACTATTGGACGAACTCAGACATCCCGCGACTATCCTTCCCAAGATTGTCTACGTTCTGAGCATGTCCATGTGCGGGGCTTTCAGGGACATGTCTTCTTCGTTGTGACCACATTTAGAAAGGGGTTTCGTACGGCTTGAGCAAATCAAAGCGGAATTGGACACCGGTTCCTGGCACATCCGGAGCGATCGCGCGACCGTCTTTGAGTACGAGAGGGCGTTCGGTGTACTCATCAATCGGGAAGCTGTGCACTTCCATGTATTCAGCGTTGGGCATTGCGGACATCAAGCTCACGTGGAGTTCCTGCATACCGTGGGTGCAAACCGGCAAGTTATGTGCTTGCGCCAAGTGTGCGACTTTTAGCCAACCGGTGATCCCGCCGATGTTTGAAGCGTCTGGCTGTGGGAAATCGATTTTGCCACGGGTAATTGCGTTCTCAAACTCATAAATCGTATGGTAATTTTCGCCGGCAGCGACCGGAAGTCCACCCCGTTCCGCGATGACGCGGTATCCTTCATAGTCATCTGGAATCGTTGGTTCTTCAAGCCAAAGGATGTTGTACGGCTGCATTCGTTTCGCTGCGTCAATGGCAGTCGCAACTGACCACTTCATGTTTGCATCCACCATGAAATCGATGCTCGGCCCAACGAGTTCCCGAACAGCGGCAATCCGTTCAATGTCTTCTTCGAGGTGTTCCTGGCCCAGTTTGATTTTGACCGCACGGAATCCGCGGTCAAGATACTTTGCATTGTTTTGAAGCAACTTATCCAGCGGGAAATTGAGATCAATCGCTCCCGCATATGCCTTGGTGCTGTTACTCGAACCGCCAAGAAGTTTCCACAAAGGTTCGTCCGCTTTTTTCGCACGCAAATCCCAAAGCGCTATGTCGATCGCCGAAATTGCAAACGATGCAATGCCGCCACGTCCTACATAGTGGATTTTCCACTGCATGGCTTCCCAAAGCGACTCAACACAGGCGGCGTCTTTCCCGATGATGAATGGTTTCAAATCGTGTTCGATAAGACTCGCGATCGCGCGACCCCCAATACCTCCGGTATAGGTGTAACCTGTACCGACTCTTCCGTCTTGTAACGCGATCTTTACAATGGGCACATCAAAATGTGTATGCATGCCGTGCTTTGCGTCCCCCATCACTTCAGGCAGGGGAATGTGGTACATCTCTGTCGTGACTTCAACAATCTGGCTATCTTTTGGCACCGCTTTCATCTCCTTGATGCGAAACTGTGGAACAAACCGCTCAATTCGGCATACTCCCCTAGGCGTTTTAACTTTACATAAAATTCAGTCTCCAAAACCTATAAAGTTAACGTGTCAGGTCTCGCGACGAAAATTTAACATGCACTCGAAAGAGATGCACTCGAAAGAGCAAAACCTCTTAGTACAAAAAAGGGCCCTTTTGGGTCCGTGTTTACAACTTCAACGGGTAAAAATATCCATAAAAATTGAACATCTGGTGGCGAGCATAAATTCCCTCGGTCAGATTCGGATTCGGCACTTCAATCTCCTGCCCAAGTGACGTGCCAAAATCACTGAAGTAGTCGCCTTGCATGTGATAGTCCTTAACCTTGGACATTGCTTGTGGCGATGCCTGAAACTCCGTGCCAATCGAGTTGAACACAGTGGCATCCACACTACTCCATAAAGGGGACTTGGTTTGTTTCGCAAATAAATACATTTCTTGCGACATCCATCCGCCAATGGAATGTCCGGTAAAAATCAAATGGTAAGACCCAACCGGTAATACGCTTACAACATCTTTCTCGAACTGTTTCGCCAAAGACAGTTGTTCCACCTCTCCCGGAACCTGCAAATAAATCCCAGTATCTGAAACGACATCCTGAAGGTCATCTGTTCCCCGATAGGCAATCACGACTGTATTTCCCTTTTTAAATGCAATCGCATAAAATCCGTAAATGGACTCAGCATCTTTAACATCAATGATTTTCCAACCGTTCAAGTCTGAAAAAAACTTCTGATTGGCATCTCGAACCGACAAATGCCAATCCAACTGATTTACCGTCTCGATCTCGTTGGTAATAGCGCTCGGCACACTTTTCAAGTGCCCAAGAGTCTCTCCCACATCGGCCGTCAGGTTGGTATAGGAGATATCGGTCATTTTCATCAGAACACCATCATAAACACCATCTGTCTTCCCCGGTGCTTGAACCTGTCGTTGCACGTTTCTGGTAAGACCCGGCAGCACCACAGCGTTCACCGTCGCAAAGCGAATCACAAGGGCAATCAGCGCCGAGATCACAGTTAAGCCATAGAAACGTCTCTTTTGTTTGGGCGTCATATAACTCTCCTTTCTCAAAGCGCCTAAGCAAAAGATACACGCGTTCATTACAAAATGATAGACGTCCCCTTTTGGACAAGCTCATTGAACGCGCACCATCCATTTGGCATTTGGGAACGCATTGGTTTCACCCATGTTACGTGAATAATGGCCGCCTGTACAGGGCGCAATGCGACAAGAATACGAAAACGTGAACCTTTTCATGATCGTATGAACCACTAGCCCGGATTTTTCTTTCCGTGTCTCAAGGCGGAACGCGTTTCCCCATTTGGGTTCACACACCTTGAGTTATGGCAAGGGGCTTGGTTAATTTGTACAATGAAACTGCGAGATTCATCAGAGCTTGATAATCAGGAGGATACCATGTCCGTTGAAACGGTGAAAGCCTATTTCAAGAAATGGGGTATGGAAGAACGAATTCAGGAATTTCCGATCTCCAGTGCAACGGTGGAAGAAGCAGCAGCGGCATTACATTGCGAGGAGAATAGAATTGCCAAAACCATGGCATTTTGGGTGAATGGCAAGGTGGTTCTAATTGTAATGTCTGGGGACGCTAAAGTGGACAATCCAAAGTTTAAAGCACAATTTGAAACGAAGGCAAAAATGCTAAAAGCT
The DNA here is from genome assembly GCF_021739485.1 of Alicyclobacillus tolerans. GTDB lineage: Bacteria > Bacillota > Bacilli > Alicyclobacillales > Alicyclobacillaceae > Alicyclobacillus_K > Alicyclobacillus_K tolerans_A. The sequence goes on along the minus strand of NZ_JAJFNK010000013.1, from coordinate 98,568 downwards.
GACGAAGTCAGCGACATGATTGGTCATCCTGTTGGTGGTGTCTGCCCATTCGGAATTCGGGATGACATTCAAGTGTATTTGGATGTATCTTTAAAGAGATTTGCAACCGTATTCCCGGCATGTGGAAGCAGAAATAGCGCGATTGAACTCTCAATTCCGGAGTTAGAACGGTACTCCGCATATTGCGAATGGATCAACATTTGCAAAGACTGGGCATCTTAATTGTCAGCCGATGGCTTCAAGCAACGCATCTCTCACCCGGATTAGCATGTTTACAGTATCCACATCTATGAGGTTTCCGAGATCATCGAATTTGTCATGTTCTGTATCGACGATTTGCACAATCGGACGAGTGAGTACATCGAGGTTTAATGCTAGAAGTACATCCCGAAGATGGCTTTGTGATACCGCGACATTTATCGAAGCGGTTCCAATAAGCGCCGTTGGCTTCCCCGCCAAATGTGCTCCCAAGCTGCGCCGCGAGAGCCATTCTAGCGTGTTTTTTAGGACAGCTGTATAGGATAAATTATACTCTGGGGAACTGATCACTAAGCCATCCGCTTGGTTGACCATCGATGCGAGCGCTAGTACGGAATCTGGATAAGGGAGCTCGTTATCTGGATTATATAGGGGAATCTCCGAAAGATCGGCAATTGTAAAAACTACCTCACTTGAAAATTGGTCTTTTAAGGCGTTTAAGAGACCTCGGTTACACGAATGTTTCCGAAGACTTCCACAAAGTCCGACAATATGAACACGCGATGATGGCATAGAAATGTACTCTCCTTTTAAGACTCTACAAATCATGCTAACATACTATGGACCGAGTTTGGAACTGAACAGGGCTGCCGACCATTTCGGCAGCCCTGTTCCTTATATGCCATGAGGTGAAAAGGTTTTGCGACAGCACCTCTTTCATGATGAAACCGTGGCAAGGTTGAAGACCCTGGGTAACTGACCAAACGGTGCTTTACTGGACATTAAATGTTCCTTTCATCCAGCCGTCCGTTGCCATAGCCCCCTGCCAACCGCTGCTTCCACTCCCACATGCCGCCATGCACTGCCAGTCCAATGTTGTCGGTTTGGACGGTGTATGGAAGGTGAATTCAGTCGCACTGTATTTCTCTGAGGATGTTTTTACAGCAATAGGAATGTTGAGACCGATGCTCGAAATGGTGATAGTATGCGCGACGTCTTTCGTTGGGATGGAAGTTACGGATTTACCGTCAACCGTCATAGTTCCGTCAACCGTGCCCGTTACCTTGTTGTCACCCGACGGAATGGGTGCATTCCCATCGTCATAGCTGTTTACGGTAATGGTGACATCTGCGTTTGCGGGTAAAGTGAGGTTTGCCGGCGTATACTCCGGCCATCCCGATTTACCATCCATTTTGCCCGTTTCAACGGTCATCGTGAAACTGGCTTTCGCCACGGCCTTGGAAGTCCCTGCGCCGTTGCCACCGTTCGTTGCATTTGCAGAGCTTGTCGAACTCGCAGCCGGTTTCGTCGGAGCAGTGCTAGCTTGCGGCTGCGACGAGGCCGTTTGGGAATTGGCCGCCCCGCACGCCGAAACGCTGAACATTGACAGTAATGCAACCCCGCTAAAGACTAGTACTTTTTTTGATTTCATTGGTAAAGACCCCCTTTGATGCTAGAACTAACATCTTTAGGATACATTTTGGTCATAGCATCAAAAAAGGCCCAATCCGACGATTCGTATTAAGTGTTATGAACTAGTCTCTTCTAGCCACCCTATGGTCCAAAGAAACACGAATGGTATTCTTCGGGTCGAAATCGGAAGGAAAGACGATGCAGTGGCTATACAATCTCTATGACCCGTGGTCAGAAATTCGGGCAATCCCCAAGAATTTGCACTTCATAACGTTCATCCTACTGTTGCGGGGCAGGCCGCATGAACGTGATCTGCGTACATCTGTCCATCCGAAGAAACAGCCGGAGACGGACGTTTGAAAATTTCAAGTTATAAAATTACATGTTATAAAATTACAAGTCTATATGTAAAATGAGCACCTTAAAGAAACTGGTGTGGTTGAAGGATCCAACAGCCTGAGAGTCATTTCTTCTTGCTTTTCATTCGCCGTACTCGATCGCGAGAACCCCTGCCGGTACCTGTGTGGGTTTTTCCCCTCGCTGCTCGAGTGTTTTCAATGGTGGCTATCGTGTTGAGATTGGTCGCCCAGTTGTTCACAATGGTCGCCCATGTATTGGCAATCGAGGCCAGGATTGCGACGCATGCCACTGCAATCGCTGTTTTTCTGATACGATTGGAAGACGGTGCATCGCTGTCATTTGTCTTTGGCATGACTCCTCCTCCCCCAATTGATTCGAAGTCGTGATTATGCATTTGACACTAGTTCATTGTCCTCTGCGCAGTATATGTCTCGAGCACATGAGTTGTAGAGGCGATTCATCGATGGAAAATACCTATTGTGTTTGGTGTGCACGTTCGCGTTCCCTTACGCCCAATCCTTAACGTGTGTCTGCACAATCTGTTCACGCAAGATGAACTTTTGAATCTTCGATGACGGCGTTCGCGGGAATTTTTCCACGAACCGTACATGCCGTGGACGTTTGTATCCAGCAAGCTTATCCCGACAGAAGTCAATGAGCTCATCCTCCGTCATTACCTCACCGTTGTGTAACACAACGACGGCACAGACTGTCTCCAAGTACTTGGGATGGGGTACACCAATCACCGCCACCTCGCGCACCTTAGGATGCCGGGCAATGACATTCTCGATTTCAGTGGCATAAATGTTCTCTCCACCGCTGCGGATCATGTCCTTTTTGCGCCCAGTAACGACTAAGAAACCGTCGTCCGTGATGCGGCCGAGATCGCCTGTACTGCACCATCCGTTCTGAAACGTCTCTGCGGTCGCCTTTGGGTTCCTCCAGTACTCCTTAGCAACTGCAGGGCTATGGATATAGATCTCGCCCACTGCGCCCTTGTTGACTGGCTGACCGTCTTCTCCGACGACCTTTATCTCCGTAAACGGCAGTGGCCTCCCTGCGCTTTCGGGGTGTTGAAGAGCGAACTCCCCGTCGAGGCAAGTCGCAATCGGCGTTCCTTCGGTCAATCCGTACATCTGCATGAGCTGAACACTAGGCAACTTTTTCAGAAGGGTTTCTATGGCGACTTCTGATAGCGGGTCGCCCCCGGTGTAGATGACTTTGAGACTAGACAGGTCATAGGAACCGATTGTTGGAAGGTTGATGAGCTCGTAAATCATGTTGGGGAACAATAGCGTATGGGTGACGCGGCGCTTCTCGATGATCGACAGCACATTTTCCATGTTAAAATGGCCGCTGCGAAGGATAACAACTCGACCACCTACTGCCAGCGTGGGCAAAGCGAGGTCTTCAAGCGCACCGACGTGATACTGCGGACCGGTCGGAAAAATAACGGTAGAGGTATCAAAATTCCACTTTGCAATCTGCATCGATGCGAACCATAGTGTGTTTCCGTGCGTCCACAATGCCCCTTTAGGAAGACCGGTTGTACCGGACGTATACATCAGCATCGCGGGATCGTCGAGAGTCAAGTCAATGGGCTCGATCTCGTGGGTATCCTTGTCCCCAACGCGATCCCCAGCATTGCCCTGTCCCACAGCGGGGACTCTCCCGCTTCGTCCATCGGCATCGTCCAATCCGCCGTTCTCCAAAACGGACCACGGGAGTGCCCAAACACGTTCGGCTTCAGAACCAGCTGAAGCCGGGCCAGTCTCTGCACCTTGGATGGCGGTTGCCGAATTCTCCCCGCGACGAGAGACAGATCCCGCAATATAATACTCTACCGGCAAGGAGTCACGTATGTATGCCACTTCGTCGGCCAGTTCCGAATGCAGGCATAAAACCTTGCAGGCCGCGTTAGAAATGATATACTTTAACTCTTCGCTCTTGAGCCGGAAGTTAATCCGCACCGCGATGGCCCCAAGCTGCACAATCGCAAAGTACAGGGCATAATATTCCAAACAGTTATAGAGCAGCATCCCTACTCTGTCGCCCTTGTTTACGCCAAGGCTTTGTAAAGCTCGCGCGTAGTTTGCTGCCTCTCGACGCAGGTCTCCAAAGGACCATTCCTCATCGTTTTCCAGCAACAGCGCTGGTGTACAGGGTGACGTATCGCTCAATTCACTGGTCGTACGCCGCAAAACATACCCAATATCCATCCAGTACCACCCTTTCAAATTCCATTTTTTAAGACGTCTATTGAAAGTACAAATTGCGGATCTATGAAACAAAACCTTTCTCTAAGAAATCAAAATACAAATACGTTATACTTTTCATGTTAGTACGAAATCCTGTGATTGTTTCTTGATCTAACTTGATTTTACCAAATATAGTATAGGGTGTGAGACTCTTGGGTATTTTTACATCCGATTTATTAAAGGGCTCCATCGCAATTGTCAGTGGCGGAGGTACAGGACTGGGGAAACAAATGGCCATCGAGCTGGGTCGAGCGGGTGCGTCGATTGTCATAGCAGGACGCAGATCTGAGGTTCTCAAAGAGGCAGAAGTGGATTTTCAGAAGGAGGGCATTCCAATCCTCTCCGTGCAAACGGATATCCGTAAACCGGATGAAGTGGACAACCTGATTCAGCGAGCGGTAGATACATATGGCCAAGTCAACATCCTCGTGAACAATGCTGGTGGGCAGTTCCCTATGCGGGCCGAAGAGCTTAGCGTCAATGGTTGGAACGCCGTAGTAAACAACAACCTCAATGGCACCTTTTACATGACCCGCGCTTTTGGTCGTCAGGTCATCGCACAAGGTACGGGTGGAGTGATTACGAACATTATCATTAACTCTGTCCACCGGGGAATACCTGGTATTGCTCACTCCGTGGCTGCACGAAGCGGCGTGTACGGCATGACTAAGACTCTGGCACTCGAATGGGCAAAGCATCATATTCGCGTCAATGCCGTCGGACCCGGACTTTTTATTACACAGGGATTCAGTGAAGAAATGGAAGAAGCAGCAGATAAGGACTTCGTCACCCGCACGCAGCAAGCAGTCCCCCTTGGAAGAACCGGACGCCCTGAGGAATTAGGCTGGCTCGTGACATATCTTTCAAGCCCAGCGGCAGCCTACATTACCGGAGAGTACATCAATATCGATGGGGGCAACGCCTTGGCGGGAGGAATCAACTTTTTCCCGGCGTAAATTGCAATTTTTCGTGACGATTCATGGCTTGGCTGTGCCATGCTGTGGATATGCTATGTAGAATAGGCCCAAGCCGCCCCACCCGTTCGGGGCGGCTTTACAGCATCTACACACCCCCTCAATATCGGCATACGAACTCACGTTACGGCTTTCACAAGAACAAATCCACGTGTCCAACTTCAATGCGTTGATACCACTCTGAAGCACCTAGTGCATCCATGACCTTCGGACTATGCCGAATAGGTAGTCCCTCTAGATCACCACGACCTAACAGATAGGTAGATACCAGTTTTGTCTAGTTGAAGCAGTTGCTTTGGATTGGTTATATCGGTCTCAGGTAAATGCGCTGAATGACTCTCCCGTTTGAATGTGACCCAAATCACAATGAAGACGTAATAACCGTTCCTAACATTCCCTGGAAGGGGGCCATGTGAACAACATAACTAGGCTCAAATATACAGTTAACAGATGTCTTATTGCGTCACAGAACCTGTCTAGAAAGACCCGGTTTATGTTGTATATCCACGATTCAAGGAGGAACCAGAAATGGGGTACTGGAGCACCGTAGCAGCAGAACTAAAAAAGAGTCGGTGGAACGCTGTTGTTGTGATTGTATTTACAATCGCCAGATTATTGTTTGGCTGGGACTGGTTTCAAGCGGGATGGGAAAAACTCACGGGTGGTTGGATCGGGGACGGTAAATTCGACGCAAAAGGAAAAATCGTAGGCATGGTTCAAGGGATTCAACATTCACATGGTTCTGACCCGCTGCATCTAAACGGATTACTGGTGTGGTTTGCCAACCACCTTTTTCTCAACATGGGAGGGCTTGTAGATTTTCTAGTTGTCGTCTTAGAAATCTTGATTGGCGCCTTCGTATTCTTTGGATTTGGGTTTGTGTGGAGTATCTTGGTTGCGTTATTCCTGAATTTGCAGTATATCACTGCGGGAGCGGCGAACAACTTCGGCTACATCGTCACAGACGTCGTCTGGATCAAATTCCCGAGCTATGCAAGCCTTATCGGGATTGATGGATATATGCGCTATAAAAAAGGTCAGAATCTGTTGGGGACTCCAGGCCCAGGTGTGCGCAAGAGTTCGAATCTTACGGATACTTACAATCCAAGTCCAAGCCGGCATCATGGCACTCCTGCCAAAATGTGAAGCGAGTCGTGAAGCGAAGTACGTACTGCAAAGATTCACGTGTCAACTGGGGAATTTCACCTTTTCCATTCTAGCAAGAATGCCAAAGTAATGCCCTCGCGCTGGTATCTGTCGCTGAATCTTGGGTCGTTCAAACCAGCGCGAGGGTCTTAGAAATTCGATACCGCTCTGTCGTTCGACTGAATCGCCTGGAATGGTAGATACTTCTAAAGAGGCCTATGAGATTTCATAACGAAAGTTATGCCCGGGTCGCAAGCCGCGCAAATTGCGCGTTGACGTCGTGATCGCATATACCTCCGTGATAACAAAGCGCTGTTTTTATATCAAAGTCGGTAAAGCGAGCAAGGGATTTCAAGGCCAATGGCATATCGGGTGTGAATTTTTCGTTCGGTCCAAGGAGTTCCCCGTCATTGGAAACGGTGGCATCCCCAGTTATCAGCGACTGACTTTCCGGATGGTACAGGCTAATGTGTCCTGGTGTATGCCCCGGTGTGAATATGACCCTTAAGCCACCGGCATACGGAAGGATATCTCCTTCCCCAATTAACTGATCCACCTTTGCCCGAGGAGGCGTTCCTCTGCTTGGGTCGTGTTTTATCAACAACTTTTCCCCTTCGATGTACGGTCTGTCAAAGTCGTGGGCCAGGACTTCAACAGGGCCCACCGATTGCTGGATTTCCGGTAATCCGCCAATGTGATCGTAATCTTGGTGCGTTAAGATCACTTTTGACAAACGTTCCAGAGCAAAACCGGCACGTTCCATCTCGTCCCGTATCGAAGTCAACATTCCAGGAAATCCTGTGTCCACCAAGATGACGTCTTTGTCGTCCCACAACAACGTGGGATGGACGACCATCTGCTGGTTTCCCATTGCAACAGAGAGGTCCAAAAGTGCAATTCCGTCAGCAATCTTCTTCAATGTCCCATCCTCCTCAACCATTCGAATCCTCCATTCGGCTCTCCACCGATGATGGATTCTTGGCGTTCAACGCCTCATATCTCGTGGTGCACGTCTCGTTCGATGTCGTGTAAATCAACACTTCCGTTCTATCATATCGGCCAACAACCATGAAAACAATCCTGCATTCCCCAGCTCCAAGGTTCACCGAATCATTGACCAACGGGCTTTCAAAGCTACTCAAACCGCAGCGCATCAATCGGCTTGAGGTGGGCGGCCTTTCGGGCTGGGTACACGCCGAAGATAATGCCGATGGCGACGGAAAATACTACGCCCAGCACCGCAGCCCACACCGAAAGCAAACTCCCATCCTTCATGATGTTGCCTGTCACAATGGCCCCTGTACCGCCGACAATGACTCCAATGAGTGCCCCAGCCACGCTGAGTGTCAAGGACTCCAAGAGGAATTGCGTCAAAATGACCCCCCGTTTCGCCCCAATCGCTTTCCGGATCCCTATTTCGCGCGTCCGCTCCGTCACAGAAACCAACATGATGTTCATGATCCCGATGCCGCCGACCAACAAGGAAATTGCGGAGATCCCGTCAAGCAGCATGGTCAACATCTGACTCACCGAACTTAAGGCACTCAAAATCGTGGTCTGATTGATAATGCGAAAGTCATCCGGAGTCGCTGCGGACAACTGGTGCGTCAATCGCAAGGTCGACTCAATCTCGGATTGCGCCTGATACATCACGTTGGGCGACGTCGCAGATACCACAATTTGACTGACACCACTCGTCCCCGTCATCAGGTTCATCTCCGTAGTGTACGGAATGGCAATCGCGTCATCCGGGCTGTTGAAACCACTGCCTCCCTGAGGTGCCGCCACTCCAACGACGGTGAACGGAATCCCTTGGATTTGAATGGATTGCCCGACCGGATTACCTTCTCCCGCAAACAAGGTCTGCGCAGCGGTGCTTCCCAGTACGGCTACGTTCGATGCCGAAGTCACTTCCTGCGGAAGGAAGAAACGGCCTGAGGCCATGTTGATCCCTTTGATCTGCTGGTATTGGTCGCTGACCCCTTCAATCGAGGTGTTGGTGTTGTTGCTTTGGAACACGACTTGCGCATTGTGAGAAATGACCGGAGAGACGTACTGCACATCTGGGTCTTGATTGGCGATGGCTGTGACATCCGAAACGGTCAAGGAGGACCCGCTGCCAAATCCCTGGCTGACGCCTCCAGAAGAAGCTGAACCGTTCATGATGGTCAATACGTTGGACCCCAGACTTTCTACGGATTTGGTCACCCCTGCCTTCGTTCCCAGGCCAATGGCCGAACTGAGGATCACGGCCATGACCCCAATAATGATGCCAAGCATGGTCAAGAACGAACGCATCTTATTAGCTCGAAGACTGCGCCAGGACACCCGGATAATCTCAATCAACATGGCTTCCGGCCGCCTCTCGTGCCTCGTTGTGCACATCAGATTCCACTTGCCCGTCGTGAAACCGCACAATTCGTTTCGCCCGAGTTCCGACTTCGTCTTCATGCGTCACAATGACGATGGTATTTCCTTGACTGTGCAGTTCTTCAAACAGGGCCAGGATTTCCACCGTCGTCCGGCTGTCCAAGGCACCGGTAGGCTCGTCGGCCAGCAATAACACCGGATGATTCACTAAAGCCCGAGCAATCGACACGCGCTGTTGTTGTCCACCGGACAATTCGTTGGGTCGGTTGTGCATGCGGTCCGCGAGTCCCACTCGTTCCAGTGCCTCTATGGCGCGCTCTCGCCGCACGCGCGGAGAAATCCCGGCATACATCATGGGTAATTCGACGTTTTCCAAAGCGGTTGTCCGGGGCAACAAGTTAAAGTTCTGAAACACAAAACCGATTTTGTGGTTTCTCAGTTCCGCCAATTGGTCTTCTGTCAACGTGGAAACGTCGTATCCATCGAGTACGTAACGCCCAGACGAAGGGACATCCAAACAACCGATCATGTTCATGGCCGTCGACTTTCCGGAACCCGAAGGACCCATAATCGCCACAAATTCCCCTTTTTGAATGATCAGATCAATTCCGTTCAATGCACGGATGGTCTGACCCCCAATGACGTATTCCCGAACCAAGTTGTCGATTTCAATGAGGGCATTGGTCAACCCCGGCCACCTCCTGCGGCTAGGCGAGCCGCCCCGCCGAAACCGCCTCCACCTGCGCCCCCGAATGAACCGCCGCCCGCTTGCGCCTGCGCTGCAGCAGCTTGCTCCGGCAATACAATCAGGATCTGTTCACCCGCTTGAAGCCCTTGGGTAATCTCCACGGTATTCGAACCCATCAGCCCCGTCTGCACCGATTGGAAATGGGTTCCGGGTGCGCCATTGGTACTGCCATTGGTACTGCCATTGGTACTGCCGTTAGACGACTGTCCCGCGACGTACACGCCTTCTTGACGGCCCACCTGGTGCAATGCAATGGCCGGCACCGTCAAAACGTGGGTTTTCTGTGCCGTGGTGATGGTCGCACTCGCGGTCATCCCTGGCTTCAAATTGCCAGAGGAGTTATCTACGGTCGCAATCACCGTGTATTGCGTCACGTTCGAGGTCACTTGGGGCGTCGGATACACCTGTGAAATCGCCCCTGTAAAGGTGTCATTCGGGTACGCGGGCACGGTGATGTTGACGGCATCCCCAGCGTGGACCGAACCAATTTGCGATTCGCTGACTTGCAGATTGACTTGCAGGTCCTTGGCGTTTAAGTCCTGCAACACGATAACTCCGCTGGATGAACTGGAACCACTGGAATTCGACGTCCCAGGTGTCTGGCCCACCGTGGCATTCACTTGGGTTACAACGCCACTGATGGGAGCCGTCAACGTTGTTTCTTGTTCCGCAAGTTGAGCGGACTGCAACTGAGCTTGTGCGTTTTGAACCGATGCCTGGGCGCTGGCCACACTGGCTTCATCCGACATAATCGTGGCATTGCTGGCCGGTTGTTGGTCGTTTTTTAGCGTCAACTCGGCGCTTTGCAAGGCTTCTTGGTCGTTGGTGACTGCGTTTTGAGCCGTGCTGAGTGATTGTTGGGCGCTCGTGCGGTTGTTGTAATTGGCCTGCGCAGTTGCCAGGTTCTGCTGAGTAGCTTGAACGGCCAATTCGTCCTTTTGCTGAGTCTGGGTCTGATTCGCCTGATCGTTTGCCAAAGTCACTTTGTCATTAGCCACCGTCTGTTGGTCTTTCGTCACCGTCTGCTGCGCTGAGTCGACTGCATTATAAGCTGTTTGCAGCTGTTGATACTGGCTGCTTGCCGTGTTCACAGCCGTCGTATACGGGTTCGAACCCGTGTATCCGCCGTTCGCCCAACTGTTCGAAAAGCTCAGTTCACTTTGGTACTTTTGGTAGGCGTCCTGCACCTGGGCCTCTGTGACGTTGCCGTACTGCGCGCTCGCGTTGCTTAAGGTTTCCTGGTCAGTTTGCAGCGTTGCCTCGTCATTTTGCAACTTTTGCTGATCCGATGCCACGCTGCTGCCGGTACTACTAAGGGCCTGTTGCGCCTGGGCCAAGGCGTTTTGTGCACTTTGCACCGAGGCTTCGGCACTGGTTCGGTCATTGTACGTCGCTAGTTGGTACTTGTATTGTTGCTGCGCCTGCGAGAGCGCTGTTTGGGCCTTGGTCACTGCCAATTGATCGGTCGAAATTTGAGCACTTGTCGCGCCTTGTTGGTCTTGGGCCAATCTGGCCTGTGCAGAGGCCAACCCGGCTTTGGCCTGATTGACCGAAGACTGCGCTTGTTCAACCGAGATCTTTTCGGTAGAGTCGTCTAACTGAGCCAGCGCCTGACCGGCCTTCACTTTCTGCCCGACTTTCACATGAACTGCCGTGATCAGCGCATTCCCAGTGTTGGAACCCTGAAAGTCCAGGTTCAAAGCGGTTGGGGCTTGAATCGTACCCGAAGTGCTGACCGATTGTGTTACGGAACCGTAGCCGACCGTGTACAGTCGGGAAGCTGAAACATTTTTCCCACTGCGAAGCTGTTGCATCATCACCGGGATGCCCACACCGAGCACTAGAACAACGGCTGCGCCGGTATACAGCCACTTACGCTTGGATTTCTTTTTGGAGCCCTGCAGTAACTCAGGTTGGTATTCTACGCTCGCACTCATAGTGCTTCAACTTCCTCTCGGGACGAATTCAAAACCACAATCACTTGAATCAAGCAGTTCATTGGGGGGGAATGAAATGTTGGTAGTCGGCATTGCCTAGTGGTCTGCGAAAACAACTTGACTTGCACTACAGGTGATTTGCTCCTGAATGAAGTATCTTCTGTTTTTCTTACAAACCTCTTAAAGCCCATGTTTGAGAGAACACATGACCCGGGGTTCATTTGAGGCGGATTTCTATGTGGAATCCATTTTTCGCGTGTAGACTGACAAAAAAGGAGGGTTAGGAGGATTGTGGATAAAATGAAAACATGGAGGGGATGACAATCACGCGTTTGGAATGCTTGCCACTTCAACGCGCGTCGAAAAAAATGTTGCCCCTCCTCCCATATCGGCAATCCTTTGCGAAGTGAGCACATTTACAGACTGGTAACCCAGCAAGTCGTCATCCCACCACAGCCCCTGTGAAATCACGAGACCAGGTTGAACATCCGGAGTAATGTCAGCTTCTAAAACCACGGAACCCCGATCGTTGAAAATTTTCACACGCTGTCCGTGTTTGACTCCACGCTCCAAGGCGTCGACGGGGTGAATTTGGAGAACGGGCCGCCGCTCTGCTTGCATTAACGCAGGAATGTTGGCTCCCGTCGAGTTCAAAAAGTGGTGATTGGGCGGGGTGATAAAATACAGCGGGTAAGCCGTGTCTTCAGACAACTCGACATGTGTGGGCAGCGGCGAATGCCCTGCACTCTTCAACCCCTCAGAGTATAAAGCGATCTTTTTTCCTGTTGGGGTCGGGGCTGGCGTTCCGGGGCCGCCGACCTCTGCCTTGTCCGGGTCTGCGCCGCTGCGGGGCTCTGCCTCCTTCAAGTTTTCCGCTCTAGGGACGGCCAACTTCACCCATCCTTTCTCTCGTAAGGCCTGGAGCGAAACACCGTGCAAATAGGCATTTTTCTCGTAGTGAAGAGCGGTTTCAATCACGTCTTCTTCCGTATCGTCAAAGCAAGGGTCGGCAAACTCCATCACCTTGGCCAGTTCTTTGAACAGGGTAAAATTGGATTTACATTCGCCAAGAGGCGCAATCACCGGTTCATGCAGTTGGACGTACAAGTGCCAATACGATTTGTATAAATCCAGGTTTTCAAAGTGACTGGTCGCCGGTAAAACGAGGTCGGCGTATTTCGCAGTATCCGTCAGAAAGAGGTCGTGAACCACGGTAAAGAGGTCCTCACGCAAGAGCCCTTGCCGTATTTTGTTTTGGTCAGGCGCAACCTGCGCCGGGTTGGAGTTATAGACAAACAGAACCTTGACGGGCCGCGTTTTTTCAAGCAGTACGTCTCCCAACTGGTTCATGTTGATGGATCGCGGCAAGGGTCTTGGCATCAAATCCGGTCTCTGGATCCCTCGCGTATTCAAAGTGGCGTAGTAGCTGTTCCCTTTGACTGCACCCCCTCCGCGAATTCCCCATTGGCCGGTCAGAGCCGGCAGGCAGGCAATCGAGCGCACGATCATGCCGCCGTTTTCATGGTGCTGAAGACCGTTGCCAATGCGAATAAACGAAGGTGTCGTCGTTCCGTACAAGTGTGCCAGCGAGCAGATGTCTTCCACAGATACACCCGTGATTGCAGAAACCCTTTCCGGCGTGTACTCTGCCGCATCACCTTTAAGCTCGTCATACCCAATGGTGTACTGCCTTACATAGTCTTCCTGAACGAGTCGATCGCGAATCAGGATATGCATGATGCCCAGCGCCAATGCTGCATCGGTTCCGGGCCGGATTTGGATAAACCAATCTGCCCACTTAGCTGAGCGATTGTTGTGGACATCGATGACGACAACCTTGGCACCGCGCTTGCGCGCTTCATTGGCCAGCAGCATTTGGTGCATGTTGGTACTCACCACGTTACAACCCCAGACGATAATGAGTCTGGAGTAGATTGTATCTTCAGGGTCTGTTCCAGCATTGGCGCCCATCGTATAGTTAAAGCCCACAGCACCCGCTGAGTTGCAGATGCTGCGCTCGAGCTGGCTTGCACCCAGTCGGTGAAAGAAGCGCCGGTCCATTCCTTCTGCGTTCAAAATCCCCATATTCCCGTAGAAACTGTAGGGAAGAATTGATTCCGCACCATGCGTTTCAATCGCAGACTGGAACTGGCGTTTCATCTCGTCGTAGGCTTCGCTCCAAGTGATTCGTTCAAACTGCGAGGAACCTTTCGAGCCCGTTCGCCGCAGAGGATAGAGAAGTCGGTCCTTATGGTGTACCCGCTCCGGAAACCGGCGAACTTTGTGGCAGATCGCACCTTTTGTTACAGGATGGTCGGGATGACCGGTGACCCTTGTGATTTTTCCCTCCTCGACATCCACCAAGAGACTGCACGTGTCCGGACAATCTAGGGGACACACCGATCTTACTCTTTTTCCCATATGCCTGCCTCTCCTTTGCGCGAAGGTCCTCTTTCACCACGCTGTTGCCGTCGACGGTGATCTCGGTTCGATTCATCAGAATACTGAAATACTATGTATTTATTCGAGTAAACAAAACTCAACTATAGTCTAACCCATCTTTATCCCACCGGCATCTGTGCAGGCGGAAATTGGATGTTTTCCCGCTTGTCGGCATTTGACTAGAGGGGATGACCTATTGTCATTCGAGTTGTATCCGGAACAAATAAATGCGCACTCACATTCTTAAGGTGGAAAGGTTGTCGGGGTAAAAAGAAAATGTGGACGGTGAATCCGAGGTTATGGCAGGTCCAGGGGGCGGTTGGAACCACTCAGTTCATCTAGAGTCCGGCTCATACAATCCCTCTCATGTTGCCCTTGTCTCAGCCGTTGAAAAACACCCCTGCTTTGTTATCGTTGTCTAGCATGTTCCCATCAATATAGTCTTGGTCGTTTGTCACGTTGACACTTGCGCAGTTGACGTTGTGATTTCCGAAAACTTGACCGCTTCCAAGGTTTTGTTTCTGATGGGAATCCATACCAGTAACATTTGTGGATCCAATAAAGGTCCCCGCGTTCTGTTGTAAGGTATTCACCCACACGGACTGAACTCCGATGTTTGTTGCCCCTTGCGGGGGGGCCTGCTGCAAGATATGAATATCTCGGTCATCAATCGGTGTGTCAACGAGGTCAGGGTCGTAAACCACAGAAACGCAACGATAGAAAGTATTCGAGTCGCCAATACTTCCAAAGCCGCTATTGGTCTTGGAATGGGAACTTAATCCGAATACAGTCAAAGTACCTCCAATGTAAATACCCGAATTCCCGGATACGTTGCCTACGTGAATGTTCACCGATGGAAGGTTCGTAGTTTGGGCCGGAGTTTGCTGTTGGTGTAACTGCTGCTTTACTGTTGGCGAATAGGAACCGGGTTTGATGTTTGGCAGCCAAATGTTCGCTTGCGTCATACGTTCGTGCTCCAGGAAACCTTATTATCCATGTCGTACATCGCACCATCGCTGTATTCGAAGTTGTCAAAAGTTACGTTATATCCCCCAAACGTATAATTGAACCAGCCAAACGATGCACCATGCCCAACATTGATCTTCTGATTTGCATCCCATCCAGTAATTGAGTTTTGTCCAATGAAAACCCCCGCGTTTTGGTTGGGAGAATTCGAATTAATGACACCAAAGGCGACCAATACTGGCATAGCCATCCTCCTTAAAAGCCACTCCCACCCACCGCAGCAGCAGCAACAAGAGCGGCACATTTGTGAGCTTGATGTGCGCAGGTTTGTAAAGGGGCTTGTCTCTCCCGTTGTCTATAAGTTCCCCCCAAACAACGGTTTTTGATCCTGGTCATTGAGAACACCGTCCATCGTTTCAACATTGTCAAAGGTAAGGTTTACTGAACCAATTCGGTCGTTAAAAATCCCAAAAAGCCCGCCTTCTGCAATGTTGAGCTTCATGTTTGCGTCCCACCCACTGGAACTGTACTGTCCCACCGTAACCCCAACAGCATTTTGCTGCGGAGAATTACTGTGAATAGCACCTCCGAAGACAAAGACTGGCACACGGCTCACCCGCTTTCAGATGTATAGAGGAGCATATGTTTGGACGATTTGTCCACATGACACAAGGAGCTTTTGTTTTCCACGACTGACCCACTAAACGTTTGTGTCTATAGCAGGTTTGAAGTCCGCGTCGTTGAAATTCCCGTCTGCACCCTCAAGGTTGTCAAACATGAGGCTGCCCCCTGTTATCTGTATACTTCCGGTTCCAAAATTACCGCCCTGAGCCGTATTGAATTTCATGTTTGCGTCCCATCCACTCGAGTTGAACTGTCCGACATTGACGCCATTCGCATTTTGCTGGGGTGTATCGACGGCTATAAACCCGATCCAAATCAAATTCGGCACATTCACCAGTCCTTTACAGGCAGAGTCCATGTCACTGTATGTTTCAAAGCAAGGTCACGTTCGGTAAGAACCTCTGTTTAGATGTTCCCGTTCAGTGCCGGTTTTAGGTCTGGGTCGTTAATGACTCCGTCAATCAGCTCGAAGTTATCCAACGTGAGATTGACAACCGCCATACTGACACTAAATATCCCAAAATTCCCACCTTGACCGAGATTCATTTTCATGTTCGCGTCCCATCCACTGGAGTTAAATTGTCCAACAAGAACCCCGTTCGAGTTTTGCTGAGGAGTATGACTATTCAAGACGCCTATTACAGCCAGCACAGGCACATTCGTCCCCCCCTTTGCCCATGAATACTCTACTGTACGTGACCACGGCATGTTTCCATGCGCATATTCGCGCTTCTTGCTTTGCAAACGCTTTAAAGATTCCGCAAAAAAACCGCCTGCCCTTCTTCCAGAACCGTCATCTGGAGGCATTGGGCAAACGGCGCGTTGTGTGTATAGACTATGTGGTCTTTTTAAACGTCCCTGGAAGACACAACGAAGATGAAAAACGGGTCGTAACACGCGTGATAACGAGCGGGGGCGGTCTTCGGTCACTACCACCAAAGACCAAAAAGGACGAAGATAATCAGCCATGAAACCGCCCATCGGCCCCAGCCATATCCCCAGGCTCCGTATCCACCATAGCCGCCTCGGCCCCCGTAACCGCCGCCATAACCGCCTCCCCAGGCCAAAGCAAGGTCTAGGCGCTTTTCCTCGTCGGTATCGAGCGGCTCACTGGCGAACTGGACGGGAATGAACTTTCGAGGAGACAGCACAATCGCCTGATTGCCCCTAATTCTCTCAATAACGCCCTCGTGATAACCGTACGGAGTCTGAAAACGAACATACTGCCCAACGTACCGCTGGCACTGTGCTCTGGAACACACTTTCTTCACCTCCTTCAACGACGCATGTCAGTCACAGTTCAACAGAGTCAAGACGATATGCCTCACTCTATGTCAGTGGACAAGTAGACCGGGAGGGTGTTTGTCTCAAGGTATTCGCACATCTTTCCCACAATTTTCGAAACCGGTTATCCAGCGCTCTAACCGTCCAGCGGTATATGTGTCTTTACTCGGCATATATTTTGCATGGTTCAGTTTGGAACGCGATGCGGCAGCATACGGGAATCCGACTACAGTGTAGTTGGGCAAAAAAGGATGACCATGGATCGCTGGACGCCCAGTAGCGGGCTCTTTGCGTGGCCATGGTTCCAGATCACGAGGAGGTTAACCATGAAACTGTTCAGAATGTTAGTGCGCTGCATTCGGCAATTGTTTACTCGAAACAGACAACCAACAGCTCAGATTTATTTGCTTCAGGACATTCAAAGTGACCGAAACCGCCACCGTTTTTCTGTCCGGTAACTGTTAACTTCTTTTCCTCAGTCCTTTGCACCCGTGTCCTTCAAAGGTACGCACAAAGACGAATTAGGGGAATTGTCCATTCCCTCGCAGAGCCAAGTTCAACCCATATGCAGATTAAGGCGATACAGAGAGCGAGTAACTTCCCAATTTCTGAGTGACCTACGTGTGCGAATCCGCCCATGGTTTGCTGAAAGTCCGCCAAAACTCGTCAATCCATTCTTGCCTTCTCAAAAAAAAGAGCTTGATGTTTTAGTGGGTTGTCAGTTGGTAATTGGACGAATGACTAGGACATTCGCTCATGGACGTTCATACACCTAGGGTATCTTTGGATAAAGGGGAGTTTTGAAATGACGGAAAAGAATCATGAACAACCGTGGTACGGAGCTCATGGCTACAACGAAGAATCACATGACGAATCACCTTCTGCACCGGACGAATCACCGTCTCATGGTCAATCTTGGTCGATGGCGCAGCCGAAAGTGAGCTATGGAGTTGCAGGCCATGTATCCGAGAGTCACAAAGTGGTCAAAAAAACGACCAAGGTTTACAAACCAAGTTATACGACTGTAAAACATTCTAAGCATTATTCCTGTGCACCGATTGTATGTGATCCGCAATATGTCATTCATGACCACTTCATTCCTAGGGAAGTTCCTGTCATTCATCCCATCATTCACGTCCATAGACACAACATCGTGAACGTTCCCAAACACTATTACAAAACTTCTTCAAAAGATGTCGTTCTCGACCCCAGTGCTCCAATCCAACCATAGACTGCGCCTTTTTGGTGAACCAACGAAAGACGCAATTCATTTGTCAAACACACAAAGTATGGTCTGCAGCCTCGACCGTCAACGGAAATGCGAATTGGACGGTTGTACCTTGCCCGAGGGCACTGTGAAATTCGAGGGTTCCGTTGTGAGACTGGATAATGCGCTTCGTAACCAGCAATCCAAGTCCAGTGCCTGCCGCTTTTGTGGTATAAAAAGGTTCACCGAGGCGCCCGAGCAGTTCATGGGGGATGCCTGGTCCGGAGTCGCGAACGACAATTTTGGCGAGTACAGGCGGGACGGTGTGCTCATGCTCGACGGTGACCGAGATGAAGCCGCCGTTTCCCGCCGCTTCAATCGCGTTTTTCACGACATTGATTAGGGCCTGTTTCATTTGGTTTTTCTCACACAACAAGAGGACGTCTGTCTCAGGAAGTTGAACACGGAGGGTAATGCTGGACATGTTGACTTGCGGCTCAAGCAGGCTCATCACTTCCGACACGATGACTCTTAAATCGTGTTCTTCGAAGTGTTCCAACTGTGGCTTACCCAGCATCAGCAATTGACTGACGATGAGATTGATCCGATTCAGTTCATCTCTCATGATATTCAGGTAGGTTGTTGTCCCTGACTCATTCTCCTGCCCATCGCGAGCAGCAGCCTGCTCTCCCATCAAGGTGAGGAACCCGCCAAGCGCAGTGATCGGGTTGCGGATCTCATGAGCGATACTCGCAGCGAGCTGCCCGACGAGGGACAACTTTTCCGTTTCCTGGAGGTGTTTCTGCATGCGGATCGAGTCGGTGACATCTTCTACCACGCTGAAGTAACTTGTGACCACTCCATTAATAAGGATGGGCACATTGCTAAACCGCGCTTCGATCCGATGTCCATCCCGGTGACGCAGTGCACCCGGAACCCCCATGAGGACCTCACCGGTCTCCAACGTTCTACTAAACTGTGAAGCGTATTCGCGGTCTTCCGGAAACCACAACTCAAACCGGCTATGCCCAAGCAGATCTGCCAGTGCGTAGCCCGTGATTTTTTGATACGCCGGGTTGGCATAGACAAAACAGTTGTTCCTGTCAATAATGCAGATTCCAAGGGGATTGAATTCAAGCATAGACTGGTACCGATGCTCGTTGTCAGCCATCGCAAGCCGAATTCTTCCATCTTCAATGACGTTCTCCAACAGGAGCATCGGGATCATGGTCAAAATGGACTGAACGATAAACGCAATACTGAGGATCGGGATCAGTTGTACGAAAATGTTATGGAAAACGACACTCGGGTGAGTGAACAGACTCGGGTGGGTCATCCTTGCGTGGATGACCCACATCAGTCCTTGCATCACAATGGTCCACAAGGAAACGAGAATGACGAGCAGCAACCGAGTTTTGCGCGAGAAATCCTCATAACGACGAGCCAGCATGAGCGGTAAAAGAGCATACAAAACGATGGAAAGGATAATGGCATAGACAGACGGGGGGTGCAACCCGAAAGTCCAAAGGACAAATATAGCAGTAGAAAGCACTCCCGCCCATCTCTTTCCATACAAGAAGCTGATAATGATGGGGATGGAAGCAAAGCTGGCGGAAATGCCTAAGATGTGAATCGGATAGTGTTGATCCCAGATGGCACCCGTGGCACCGTAGACGGCCATTAAGGAAGAGCGCCACGGAAGTGTGTAAAAAGGTCTCCGGAACGACCATATCTGAACAATAAATAATGGCAGTATAATCACCGCAAAATGCGCTAGATATTGTTCCGACATTGTGACTCCCATCTCTAAACAAAATGTTGTTCAAAGAACACCCAGTAAGTTCACTCATTTAAGCGCAGCATATCCGAGGCAAAACAGGGTTCGGGCAGCTTTCGTAATCGTAATAGGATTATAACATGCCTCTATGTACGAGTCGCAGCCAATTGCCTAAAACGTTTGGAACGATTGTGTTTCGAAACGAAAAGCCGCTCCACCAAGGGAACGACTTTTCGATCACAAACTCGAATCACATCATCTGCATGTTGTCCATTTTCAAGTCACCCAGTAACCGCGACTACACTGCTCCTCGCTTAGTTCCAGTTAAATGTGCAACCCTCGGGTGCTCTATTCGTCCATTTCAAAATTGCATTCTTGGAGTGGCACAACTTTTGTCTTCTTTACAAATTTATAACCCAGCCACAACACCAAAAACAGCGGAATGCCGATATATATGGCCGTTACACTGCCCCAATCGATTTTGCCCCCAGTAAAGGCTGTGTAGTCTTGTCCAAAGATGACAATCAGGCACAACACGACGGCGAGAGTGGGACCGAACGGATACCATTTCGCCTTGTAGGGAAGCTTGCTGAGGTCACGTCCTTGTGCAACATAGGCTTTACGAAAGCGATAGTGGCTGAGGGCAATGCCAAACCATGCGATGAACCCAGTTAATGCGGCAGCATTTAAAAGCCAATTGTAAACCACGCTGTTTCCAAATAAGGAAGACAAAAATGCGGCAAATCCAATCGCGATATTGACATAAAGCGCGTATGTGGGAACGCCCCTGCGGTCGACCTTAGCTAAAAAGCGCGGTGCCTTACCGCCCTTTGCAAGCGCGTAGAGCATCCGTGTGGAAACATAAATTGAAGAATTCCCTGCAGACAACACAGCCGTTAAAATGACGGCGTTCATGACAGAAGCTGCAGCCGCTAGTCCAGCACGTTGGAAGACTAACGTGAACGGACTGACTGCAATGTTGTTTACGTTTGCCTTCAACAAGTTTGGGTCGGTGTACGGGATCAGCATCCCAATCACAAAGATGGCTAACACATAAAACAACAGAATTCTCCAGAAAATTTGTCGTACTGCCTTCGGTACATTCTTCGCCGGGTCCTCACTTTCACCAGCAGCAAGTCCAACGACTTCTGTTCCCTGGAAAGCGTATCCAGCGATTAAAACTGTACCAAAAACGGCTGTGAATCCGCCGTGAATCGATGAGCCACCGAGATCAAAGTTATGAAAACCTGTTGGATGACCTGTAAAAACCCCAAAAATCATTGCGACTCCCACGATTAAGAAGATAATTATCGTCGCAACTTTGATCCCGGCAAACCAATACTCGCCTTCTCCATATCCTCTAACCGAAAAAGCGTTTAGTAAAAACAAGATAACGAGGAAGATTGCACTCCACAAAATAGCTGGTGTATGTGGAAACCAGTACTTCATCACCAGTGCTCCTGCTGAGAGTTCTGCTGGAATCACCGTGGCCCACGAGAACCAATAGTTCCATCCAAATGCAAAGCCGAGTGCAGGATCAACAAATCGAGTCGCATAAGTTTCAAACGACCCGGAAACCGGCAACAACGTCGCCATTTCGCCTAGACCCGTCATCACAAAATACACCATGAGTCCCACAATGATATAAGCGAGCAGTGAACCTCCGGCGCCCGCTGAGCTAATCGTCGATCCGCTTGCCACAAACAGTCCCGTGCCAATGGCTCCACCGATTGCAATCATGGATAGGTGCCTGGACTTCAAATCGCGTCTCAGTTGGCCTGAGTTTGCCTTTTGCTCCGTGGATGACGTCCTTGATAAATCTTCTGCTGCTTGTCCCATGTTGTAATCACCCTTATTTTTATACGAAATAATGAATAACATTTAACCACGGTTTATAGGATAGTCACCTTTTTAGAATAACGCAATACAATAACGCACTTTATTTTGTAGGTCTATATGCCTTTGTTGGAAATTTTTATGTTGATTTATGGCATTCAACTTTGTGGCCGTCGTCCGTTTCCACCTCACCACTGCCCGTTCAACAGTATTGTGTGCTCCCTAGTCTGACCGAATCCATGAGTTGAGTTATGAATGAACGTCCACCATTGCCATATAGGATACTGTAGGTGACACGCCAGGTATTCACAACACAAAAATGTATTGTATCATCGATATCGACGGATTCCGGAGGTGAATACTATGCGCTGGCTTGCACACATCGTCATCGTTGGCGTCACTTTGCTCGTCGTCTCGTGGATTCTTCCCGGGTTTCACGTACACAGTTTTGGTGCGGCCGTGATCGCGGCATTCGTTCTTGGCGTCGTCAATGCGATTGTTCGCCCAATACTCATCGTTCTCACGTTTCCCATTACGGTCCTAACGCTTGGCATCTTTTTATTGGTCATTAATGCCGTTATGTATTTGCTGGTTTCGGCGGTTGTTCCAGGATTCCAAGTTCACGGGCTGATGACAGCCATTGTTGGGTCCATTATCACCAGTATTGTCTCTTCCATTCTTCATGGCATTTTCGGAGTCAACGACAAATAAATCTGCAGCAGCCCGAAAAAAACCGGCACCTTTGAGGTGCCGGGCACACAACTCGGAATAGTCCTTGAGCTTGCGTCGCGCTTACAGTGAAACTCCAAGAAGTCCTCGCGTGAATTGAAAATCCACGTTACCCTGTTGATAGAGACGAGGCGTATAGCTATGGTCAATAATTTGTTGACAACGCTCTAAAATCTGGTCGTTCCAAACGGTCGAGTCACCTGTGAGAAACAGGTCCAGATCGTTCGCATAGGTTGACTGCATACTCAGTTCTGAAGTCATTTGAAGCATCGGAACAAACGGATGTGTTTGCATCGGCTGACGATTAACCAGCGCCACAATGATCTCGACGCCCGTTGCAGCCAATCCCGTAACCGTCTCCACCCAATGTTCAGTGGGCGCTTCCATGATGTGAAAACCGTTTTTGCGGGCATGTTCTCCATAGGCCAGTGACGGATGGAATTCCGATGTGTTCAGTACGTTCTCCCGATAAGCGGGTGTTGAAAGCAAGCCGGTGTTTTCTGGAACAACCACCGTGCCGCCAGCGCCGACAATCATTTTTGTCAACATCGCAAACTGATTGCCACACGTGTCTGGAATGGAACCGTCGGTTAAAATTCCAATGCGCAGTCCTTCCAGGCCAACCGTTTCCTTTTGGGCCGGCACATCTGCTGACAATTGATTGGCAAACCACGCTTCCACCTTCTGAGTGACCTTATCAATGCCACCGTCAAGTTGAATACTTGCGAACCCTAGATGGCTGTAGTCCACACCCATTTCCTCGAGCTTGTGACGCATATAGTCGTTGTGGGTTTTTTCACAGCCATGTTCCAGCAACAAACAATGTTTGACGAGCGGATGCGTGACATAGCCAACCATTGTGCGAGCATACATCTCCTCTGGTTGACCTGCATTATTGCCGCACCCTTCCGTGTGTGCCAAGGCCACCACGGGCAAGCGATGGTCGGGTTGACCAAGACCCATTTGGTTCAGACGCTGCGCAATCTTGTTTGCCACTTGTCCAGAGCACAGACTGGTGGGCAGAATTAAGCCGATGCCGTCGCTGACCAAACGGCCCTGTCGACGAGTCAAAGTGAAATGGATTGGCTTTTGGAGTGCAGTGCCATCCGTTTGAATCGAGATAGGCTCTCCTGTCGGCAGTGACTTATGGAGCAGTGTATCCAGTTGGCTGGCATCGGTTTGACGCCAATTGCGCCAAATCTGCACCTGTGCATGGCCAGCCTTCTCACCAGCGCTGCGCTGACCCGAGGCAATCTGTATCATCAGTTCAAAAGCCTGTTTGCCCAACTCATCCATCGGCACGCCATCTTGATATTGACCGGCGTTGATATCCATGTCATTGGCTAACAATTGGAAACGACGCGTCGTGGTCACGACTTTTACGGTCGGAACAAACGGAAAGTTGGTCACCGAGCCATTGCCTGTCGTAAAGAAAATCACATTACAACCTGAGGCAATCTGTCCGGCGATGCCCTCAAGGTCATTCCCAGGACTGTCCATGAAATAAAATCCAGATTCTTTCATAGGGTCTGCATAATGAATGGCATAGTCCAGGCGAGTGGCCGGGTCTTTCTTTCGAGCCGCGCCAATGGACTTGAGGTAAATGTTGTAAAGGCCGCGGTATTTATTGCCACCGGATGGGTTGCCTTCCGCATTCGCGCCGTGCCAAGCGGCTCTCTCCTTGAACTCTTTTGACAGTTCCAAGAACTTGCGGGCAGTTTCAAGGTTGCGGACCTTCTGCAAGACATACGACTCGGCGCCAATTAATTCGTCGGTTTCAGCCAGATTGGCACTGCCTCCATAACACACCAATTCCTTAGAAATCCAACCCAGCAGAGGATTCGCAGATATGCCAGAAAAAGCATCTGACCCACCGCATTGGAGTGCGATCTTCAGGTGGCTAACGGATTCAGGGGTCCGTTCTATCGCATTGACCGCAGGTAACCAATTTCGTACGATGGCTTCCCCTCTCGTCAAGCTGTCTTGAAAACCGCCTTTGATGGACAAGAATTCATGCAATACGTCATCTAATGGGTAATTGTGATCGCGTAAGTAGGCTTCGAGCATCTGGTTGGTCACAGGTTCCGTACCATAGTCCGCGATTAATACCGCGCCCACGTTCGGATTGACGATGAAGCCTGCCAGCGTCCGCAGTAACAATTCCAGGTTATTGGGTCCTTCAACGTCCCCCTCGGTATGAGCTACCGGAACAATCCCATCCACTCCGGGATAGTGTTTCAGCTGGCTCTGGAGCCGAAGCGCGAGTTGCTTGACATAGCTCCCTGTGCGAGAGGTCGTACCCAACAAGACAACCATATTTCGAGTCCCGACGCCGCGAGCCTGGCTGCGTCGATAGCCCATAAAGGTACGTGTTTCTGGATAAGCAGGCAACGCCTCTGCTGGACGAAAATTTGCTTCATCCAGAACATAAGGAGGAACTTGGTCCGCAAAATTAGGTGTTTCTGGAAGAGTAAAGTTCAGCGAACGAAGACTCAACGCATCCAACACACCTTGGTTGATGACGTAATTGCCTGGCTGAATGTTTTGCAGCGCCACACCGAACGGCAATTCCCAAGATAGTAAAGATTCACCAGAAGCAATCGCTTTCACAGCAAAGCGATGTCCTTCCATGACGGTGTAATCCAAGGTGAGGACTTCACCTTGATAGTGAATCTCAGTGCCGGCTTCGAGTTGACGGGTAGCAATGGCAACATTGTCTCCAGGTAGAGGAAGTCGTGCGACTTCGTCAAAACGATACGATGAGCTCATAATTTTTAACCTCTCTCATAACTTAAGTTGTGTTAAACAACCCCCACAGCCACATTCATCCTCTTTGAAGAGCTTTGTTGCCGCCAGAAAATTTGCAAGCGAATGACCTCTGGTAGCGAAGAAATGCGGACTGCAGTAGATGCTCATGGACATATAATAGCATACATAGAAAAACCCGGATAAAAGGCGGCGAGCAACTCCGCACAAAGATTTGAGAAGTCATTTGCTTTCAATGCTCAACAAGGCATCCCCTTAACAATACCAGATATCCTGCATGAGTTCACATTATTCTCGCGTTTCCGTCATACAATGTTCGTTCCTGCATCTGGACGAACCGCTAGGCTCAAGGCGCTTGCATGGTATGCTGGATGAGTAGTTTTCGGAGGGGGATGATGCGTTGGTAAAATTTCATCGTCTGGCGTGGTTTACGACCATTGTCATTGGTGTACAGATGGTTCTGGCAGGAATCATCGTCGGCAAGGATGCCGGGTTTGTTTGTCCAAGTTGGCCATTTTGTGGAAGGTCGGGCTCGTTTCAGATGACCGGATCGCTGATTTTTGAACTGACCCACAGGTTTGTCGCGCTACTCCTTGGGGTTCTAGTCATTTGGTTATTCGCTTGGTTATTGATCTCATATCGTCATCATCGTGCCATGGTTTGGACATGTTCTCTGGGGCTGCTTTCACTGTTGATACAAATCATCTATGCAGGCATGATTGTTCTATTTGTGTTCCCTGGTATCGCGACGACTGTGGACGTACTGAACAGCATGATTATGCTGTCTCTGTTCGTTCATTTAGCGAACCTTGCTCAACGCGAATATCAAGTCAATCGAGGCAATGGGCCGGTAGAATCCGATATTGAAAGCCGCGCCCTTCACCCGAGCGCGTGGACTCTGTACGCAGCCGGTATGTTAACGGTGGCAGCGGGTGCGGTTTTTCGGCATACGGGAGCAAGCCAAGCGCTGTTTGGTCAAGACAGCTATATTCTAAGTCACGGACAAACCGTCCCTCCCTCTCAAGTGGTGTCCCACGCTTTGTTAAATATCCACATGGCCACCGCCGTACTGTTGATGATTGCCGGTGTATGGTTTGCACGAGTTGCTTTTCAAACGAAGCGTCTGACAAAAACGGCGATTGTGGTCCTCTCTTTGATTGTCGTCCAAGCCATTCTAGGCGTGGCCTCATTGGCCACGAAGCTTGCGCTTGTTGTTGTCACGTTTCACTGGGGTGTAGCGGGTCTGATTCTGGGTGTCATCGCCTTGGCTTTATCTAGGACCTATGTCGGCGTACCACCGACAAAACGCAGATTTCGCCCGGTAAATGGCAACGTCGCCTGAGCACTTTCCCGCCCGGGCGACACCTCTGCCCTTCAAATGGAAACTACCGTTAAAACCATGTGGGCAGCTATCAAAAGAAGAATACCGCCACTGATCACGGTACTAAATTGGCCGAGATTTAAACGGCCAATGCGGATATGAGCCACTCGTTCTCCGAGAGAAACTCCCCACCATATCGCCAAGAAGCTGAAAACACCTGCAGATGTCGATACATAAATCGGCGACAACCTCATCAATCCGGCGCCCAAACCGTTTGTCAATGCATTCATGGACACTGCAACCCCTAAGACCAAAGCCTCCACTAAACTGATCTCACCCGACTTGTCTTTGTCGGCATTTTCAGGGTCTTGAATGTACGACTGCAGTCCCTTTCGACTTGTCGCGTCGTTCGACGACCGTCTTCGCTTTGAAGAAAGCGTGATCAAAATGATACGAACGCCGATGATGAAGACAAACAGCGCGGCCACGACGGTCGACAATGTCCCGGGCATGATCTTGGAGATATATCCGCCAAAATATATGCCTAGTATGCTAAAAGCAAATGCAATGACGGCAATTAAAAGGTTGGGCAAGAACCCGATTTTGATTTTGGTGACACCGTATGATACCCCGACGCCAAAATTGTCGATGCTCGAGGAAAGCGCAAATCCGAATATCAACAACCACTCTGTAAGTCCCATGACTCTCCCGTCCCCCATTTCTAGGAAATGTTTACGTCCGCACGCACCAGGAGGGTAGAAATGACTCTTCACATGCTATGTGCGGTGAACGAGAGGTGTTCAAAACGAAAATCATGGACAGACTCTTCGTGGTTTATTCTAATAAGACCCCTTCAACACCTTTTAAATGCCCGGCCTTGGTCTTTAAACTTAAACTTCTCTGGGTCTACGTCAACGGGATCCCACGCAGGCGTTCCGTACCAATATCCTTGCTGCAGATGGTATCCCATGTCCGCCAGCACCGCAGCCTCCTCCTCGCACTCAACGCCCTCAGCCAACATCGCAGCACCTTGTTTGTATCCTTGCTGGTAAATCGTTTGGGCCATTCTCTGCTTGTCCGGAAGCTTCTGGATGTCGCTGACGTATTTGCGATCGAGTTTCATGATGTCAGGCCGAAGCGCCTTCATGGTCTCCTCGTCGCTGAACCCTTCGCCAAAATCGTCCAACGCACAACGAAATCCCATCTCGCGATAATACGACAGAATGCTGCGCAGATGACGAAGGTCTTGTACGCGGTCTGTTTCGACGACTTCAAACACAATGCGTTCTCGCTGCATGCCGCACCTTCTCACTGCATCGACAGTCGTTGCAAGACAGTGTTGCGGTACGTAAATCGAGGTCGGAACAAAGTTGATGAAAACGGCTAAATCGTCGCGAAGCTTTGACGCTGTCTCAATGGCGGCGATCCTGCAGGCGCGATCGAGTCGAAAAAGCTGGTTCTGCTCCCTTGCCGACGCATAGAGTTCACCGGGCGAGATGATAGAACCATCTTGTCGCACGGCCCGAGCCAGCATCTCGTAGCCTATGGTTTCTCCTGCCGTCACGTTGACAATGGGCTGCATCATCATGCGAATTTGACCGGCCGAAATGATGTCCGCGACATTCGGCCCCTTCGAAACAGCTTGAGTCCGAGACACCCGTTGTACCCCTTGTCCGCAGTTGGGGCAGTCAATTTGTTGTTGCACCTGGTTCCCTCACTTCTCTATGGTTTTATGTATATACAAACATTTGACAAACAATGTACAAAGTGATTATAGTTGTTTGAAAGACGAATATGCAAAACGATTTCATCCAAATTGGAGGGAAAATATGAAGAACTTCGATGCCACATTTGACGAAGCTCTATTCTTTTCAACGATATCGAAATCGCTGGCAATCATTGTGTTCGACACCCAAGGTACCGTCTTGTGGGTCAACGACAATTTCGCCGCAGCCATGGCGTATGAAAGGCGGGAAATGATTGGCATGCACCATCGCCAATTCTGTTTGCCTGCGTTTGTGGCAAGTGCAAAGTACGAGCAGTTTTGGAGCGGTTTGCGCACAGGAAAATCGTTTCAGGATAAAATTGAACGGGTTACAAAGGACGGAAGAGTCCTGATTCTGGAAGCTACATACATTCCCATCGTCCATGGAGAGGGCGTTGTCCAAGGTGTCGTAAAGGTGGCGACGGACATTACCCACCGCGAATCGGTGCTGCGCAACAGTACTGCAGAACTGATGGCAATGGTTGAGGAAATGACCGCCAATACGGATGAAGTCCTGGATGCCTCCACGACCGTAGCCTCCAATATGAAGACACTCAATGAAAAATCCCAAGCTGTGCGAGGTACCATTCAGGACATTCAGTCCATCGTAGACGTTGTGCAACACATCGCTGCCCAATCCAACTTGCTTGGACTAAATGCAGCGATTGAGGCGGCACGAGCAGGAGAGCACGGCAGAGGATTCGGTGTCGTAGCAGATGAGGTTCGAAAAATGGCCGACAGCAGCAAAAGTTCGGCGCAGGACATTTCAAATCGTCTGAGCACAATATCGGAATCGATTACGTCAATGGCCAGCCAAATGGTTGAAGTGACGAATCAGATTCACGAAAACCTCACGGCGCTCAGCGAGTTAAAAAAGGCATACGACCGCATTGCTGTCACGACCGAAAACCTCTCCTCCAGCTTCTAGCCTGCATCGCATCTCGAATGATGTACAATGCTGTTAGAGTTAGGAAAGGTTTGAAGCAGAAATGGTACAGAGGAACCATCAGTGGTATCGCATTCGCCAAGTAGCCGAACAAACTGGCCTGAGCCCACAATTGATCCGAAAGTGGGAAGAGCGCTACCAAGCGATTACGCCTCACCGTCTGGAAAACGGCTACCGCGTATACCACCAGGAACACGTAAACCAGCTCCTTCGGCTAAAACGCCTTGTAGATAATGGATACTCTATCAAGAATGCAGTGCTGTTGGTCAACAATACGAATGCGGATCATTTCAGCAAGGATGAGGCTCATTCGTTGGCTCCTGCAAAACCTCTACAGCAACCACTTGAATCTGAATTCCAAGCGGACAACCGTGCCGTTGTCGAGCTTCTAAAATTCGGGGAAAAAAGTGAAACAAGCCGCATGAATTCTCTCCTTGAGTTAGAACTTTCCATACGCGGGATCTATCACGTGATCTACGCAATCATCATACCCTTCCTACGACAGGTCGGCACACTGTGGGAAAATGGGGAGTGGACGGAGTACCAGGAACATATCGCGAGCTTACAAATTCGAGACTTTTTAGTGAATTTTCGTTCTCGAATCAGCGTGCAAGAGAACAGTGCCCTTCTGCTTGCTGCGTGCGTTCCAGGCGAGCGCCATGAGATTATGCTTCAAATTATTATGTTGGAGGCTGCGATTCAAGGATGGAAAACCCACTTCCTAGGGCCGTCTCCGGCCCAATCGGCGGTGGCAGATGCTGTAAAACGCCTTCGTCCCGGTGTTGTCATTTTATCCGCAACCACCTCCAGGCCCTTCGAGGAACACCCTGGATTTTTGGACGAACTATCCAAACTCTCAACCAACTTCTCTCATGTTGAATTTTTCATCGGCGGGCCCGGGTTAAAGGAGGGTTTGACGCAGAAGAACTTGGGACTCGTAACCACCGTGCGTACTGCAGATGAGTTTTTGGGTCAAATCGGTACCGTGAAACCCGCTGCTCCAAATGAACGGCTCCAAATGAATATTAAAACCACCTTCACCGAATGAATAGGAATGGGAACGACAGGAAATCATTTGTCCGGAGGTGTTTCGCGATGAATGAACTGTTCCCGATATCTGCGTTTTGGCCCGTCGCAATCGGATTTTTTGGACTAGGCACCAACTACTTTGTTCAGGGTGGTACTGCCCTTTTTGGGGGGCCGAATTGGTCCAAGGACAGCCGCCAGCTTGATAAAACCGTCGCGTTGTGGGGCATTTTTTTTGGCGGATTTATGCAGTTTATAACGGGTACATACCTCATGGTTGGGCTCAGTTGGTTTCCCGTTTATCGAAACGCCGCACCGTTGTATATGGCGGCCGTGGCATTTACCGCATACGGAGTGCACTGGATTATTTTGGGGTGGAGAAGATACATAGGGGCAGAATCGGGTCCAGAAGCATGGATGGCCATAGGAATGCTGGTCTTAAGTGCATTGGGCCTCATATCGTTTTGGGAGAACGGGGACATTCCAGTTGGAATTTTGTTTATTGGACTCGTGCTCATTTATATCAGTGAGATCGTTGCCCGTACCAGCGGCATCCACGGCCATAAGTCTGTCGGACTTTTTATGTTTCTCACTGCGATTTGGCTGATGTACCTCACGATTGGTGTAACGCTCAATTTTGCCAATGGAATGCACATTTGGGTGTGATTTGAGAAACTCGAATGCACTCCCCCTACCGAACCGCATCTTTTGAAACAGCCGGACCTGTAAACTGGCTGTTGTAGAGGTCGGCGTAAAATCCACCCCTTGCCAGCAGCTCCTGGTGAGTCCCTTGCTCCACCACTGCGCCGTGGTTCATCACCAGGATGAGGTCCGCGTCCCGTATGGTGGACAGGCGGTGCGCAATCACGAAGCTGGTCCTCCCTCTCATCATCTTCTTCATAGCGTTCTGTATATGGACCTCGGTGCGTGTGTCGACACTGCTCGTCGCCTCGTCGAGGATGAGGATCTCCGGATTTGCGAGGATGGCCCGGGCAATCGTCAGCAGTTGCCGCTGTCCTTGAGAGATGTTGGAGGCTTCCTCATTCAGGATGGTGTCGTATCCGTCAGGCAGCGTGCGGATAAAGTGGTCCGCATAGGCAGCCTTGGCCGCCTCGACGACTTCTTCTGCCGCAGCCCCCGCCCGTCCGTAGGCGATGTTGTCGCGAATCGTTCCGTGAAACAACCAGGTGTCCTGCAGAACCATCCCGAGCAGTGCGCGCAGGTCATTCCGGCGCATGTGCGTGATGTCGACCCCGTCGATGGTGATCCGCCCACTGTCCAGTTCGTAAAACCGCATCAACAGATTGACCATGGTGGTCTTACCGGCGCCCGTCGGGCCCACAATCGCAATGGTCTGCCCCGATTTGACGTCAATGTTCAGTTCCTCGATTAACGGCTGGGTCCCGGTATAGCTGAAGTCCACGTGTTCAAAGCGGACGTCTCCGCGGGCCGACGCCAGTTCGACCGGATCGTCTGTATCTGGCACCTCCACGTCTTCATCGAGCAACTCAAACACGCGTTCCGCGGACGCGATCGTCGACTGGATGACGTTCGCAATGCTGGACATCTGCGTAATCGGCTGAGAGAACTGCCTGGCGTACTGCAAAAACGCTTGAATGTCGCCAATGGTAATGGCACGACGGGTCACCAGGATACCCCCGATGACGCTGACGAGTACGTAGCCGACATTGCCGACAAAATTCATTAATGGAAAGATGACGCCTGAGATAAACTGGGCCTTCCAGCCGACTTGGTAGAGCTGTTCATTCATGTTTTCAAACTCTTCGATAGACCGCCGTTCATAGCTGAATGCCTTGACGATGGCGTGACCTGTGTACATCTCCTCGACATGGCCGTTGAGTCTTCCAAGCGTTTCCTGCTGTGCTTTGAAGTACTTCTGCGATCTCGACGCCACAATCTTGGTGATGTAAAAGCTGAGCGGCAATGTGAGACAGATAACGATCGTCATGATCCAACTGATACTGAGCATCATCACTGTGACGCCGACAAACGTGATCAATGAAGTGATGAGTTGTGTCAAACTTTGCTGCAATGTATTTCCAATATTATCAAAGTCATTGATAAACCGGCTGAGAATTTCGCCGTGCGGACGCGAGTCGAAAAAACGCAGAGGCATGCGGGACAGTTTGGCATTCACTTCTTTGCGCAACTCGTAAACGGTCTTTTGCGCTACGCCAGCCATGACGAATTGCTGGATAAAACTAAACACAGAACTGAGAACGTACAAAATACCGAGCACAACCAGGATGTGCACAATGGCACCAAAGTCCACACCGCCGCCAGGTAAGTGCTTAAGCTTTCGCATGACTCCGTTGAACAGAAGGGTGGTGGCGTTTCCCATCAATTTTGGCGAGACAATGCTGAATACCGTACTGAGTACGGCTGTCGCGAAGACAATGCACAAGCGCAGGGTATAGGGCCGGAAATACCGCACCATTCGAACCAGTGTGCCGCGAAAGTCCTTGGGTTTCTGTACGACCATGCCAAATCCCGGGTGCCCACCGCCTGGACGAAAGTTCCCCATGCCGCCCGGACGACGAAAAGGCTGCTGACTTCCCTTCCGGTTATTCACCCTATCTCCTCCTCGGATAGCTGAGAAGCAACGATTTCCCGATAGACCTGGCAGGAACGGAGCAGTTGTCGATGTGTTCCGGCCCCCGCCACTTGTCCTTGGTCGAGGACCACAATGAGGTCGGCATCCATCACAGTGCTGACTCGCTGCGCAACAATGATGACGGTCGCCCCCGCCACATTGGCTTTCAGTGCCGCCCGCAGTTTCGCATCTGTCTTGAAGTCCAGAGCCGAAAAACTCTCGTCGAAAATGTAAATCTCGGGGCGTCGGACCAGCGCTCGCGCGATGCACAGGCGCTGTTTTTGACCGCCTGACACGTTGGTGCCGCCTTGGTCGATGAACGAATCGTAACCGTCCTGCATAGCCGCGATGAATTCACTGGCCTGTGCAATGTCGGCAGCTCTTTGAATTTCTTCATGCGACGCATCCTCTTTGCCATAGCGCAGGTTATCGGCAATTGAACCGGTAAACAAGACGGCCTTTTGCGGTACAAGTCCGATTTTTGACCGCAATGCAACCTGCGGGTAATTCCTCACATCCACACCGTCCACCAAGACGGCCCCAGAGGTCACATCGTAAAACCGCGGGATGAGATTCACCAATGTGGATTTGCCCGATCCGGTACCGCCAATGACCGCTGTGACCCGTCCTGGCTCTGCGGTAAACGTAATGCTGTCAAGCGCTGGTTGTTCAGCACCAGGGTAGCTGAAGCTGACACTCCGAAATTCGACCCTACCGAAGCCGCGGTCAGTGTCATCCCTTTTGCCCGAACCGGTCGCAAAGACGGCCGCAGCCGCAAAATCCGCTGTCGCGGGCGCTGCCGTTCGCCCAAGCGCGGAATTTTCATCGCGAATCGCGGGCACGGTCTCAAGTACTTCGTGGATGCGCGCGGCAGCAGCAGATGCTCGCGGGATCATGAAAAACATCACGGATACCATCATGATGGAAAACAAGAGCTGAAGGACGTACTGTGTGAACGCGATCAGTGAACCAATCTGCATTTGTTCGTTGTTGATGCGAATGCCGCCGAACCAGATGATCGCGAGCGTGGACACGTTCATGATGAGCATCAGCGTGGGCATCAGCACAGCCATAATCTTTTGCGCCTGCGTGGCCGTGTCCGTTAAGTCGAAGTTCGCTTTGTCGAACCGATGCTGTTCGTGGGCGGTACGATTGAAGGATCGAATGACGCGCACCCCGGTCAGGTTTTCGCGAAGGACGCGGTTAAGTACATCGATCTTTTGCTGCATAGCCTTAAACAACACCGTCGCTTTGGAAAAGACCATCCAGATGGTTAAAGCAACGAGTGGAATCAACACGACAATGACCCATGAGAGTTGGGCGTCCGTATAGACAGCCATGATGACTCCGCCGACAAAATTGAGCGGGGCCATGATCATCATTCGGAGCATCATCGTCACCAGTTGCTGCACCTGTGTAATGTCGTTTGTAGCGCGGGTAATAAGCGAGGCGGTGCCGATTTGGTCGAATTCGCGCAACGTAAAGTCCTCCACGTGGGCAAAGACGTCTCCTCGCAGCACCTTCCCAAAACGCGCTGCGGTCCGGGAGGACAAAAAACCTGCGCTCACTGAAAAAAGGACTGCCGCAATGGACGCAATCAGCATGAGACCCCCGACACGCCAGATGTAAGCGATGTTGCCCGTTTCGACTCCTTTATCCACAATATGCGCCATCAACTGGGGCAGGTAGAGGTTGAGCATGGACTGCAGGAAGATGAAAAGAACAATGAACACGATGGACACTCTGTACGGCCTCAGATACGAAAACAGCTTCCTCACATTTCAGCGCCTCCAGTCGCAACCTCCAAAACCTTGGACAGCAACCGAACCCACTCCACAAGTGCGGCCCATATCCTCGCAAAAGCCTGACCGCGAGGTGAACGTTTAGGTCCGTGGATGTCTAAACGAAAGGACATGGAAAGTGACATACGAGGCCCCCATTCACGATGGTAAAAATTATACAACTATACAACGAACCTCGTCATCATCTCACCAATCTGCGAAATGTCATGGTTCCCATGAAGGTGGTTTGTCCGTTTCAAGTTCCCGACGTACCACGGTATAATAGCCCCGGCCTTGTTACAAACCGCTACAGACGGTGAGATAATGGTGGTGTCCAGAACTTGGGGTCAGTTGATATGACGCCTTCTAGCAGAAAGGGTGCAAACATGAACAGATGTGGATGGTCAGACGGAAATGACCTGTATCATGCTTACCATGATAGAGAATGGGGGGTTCCTGTACACGAGGATAGAACCCTCTTTGAGTTTTTGATCCTGGAAGGAGCACAAGCGGGTCTGAGTTGGATCACGGTACTCAAGAAACGCGAGGCGTATCGAGAAGCTTTTGATGGATTTGACCCGCAAAAAGTTGCTGCCTACAATGACGAAAAAGTCGAAGCTTTACTTCAAAACAAGAGCCTTATTCGTAACCGTTTAAAAATAAAAAGCGCTGTACAAAACGCTCAAGCGTTTTTAAAGGTACAAAACGAGTACGGGTCTTTTGACACGTACATCTGGTCGTATGTAGATGGAAAGCCTATCGTAGGTCATTGGAAATCCCTCGACGAAGTTCCAGCCAGCTCTGACCTGAGTGATAAAATCAGCAAGGATTTAAAAAAGAGAGGATTCAACTTTGTGGGCTCAACAATTGTTTACTCTTTTCTACAAGCAACAGGGCTGGTGATGGACCACATCACAAGCTGTTTTCGCTACGAGGAACTTAAAAATGGCGAGAAATTGCCGTAACGAGCGTGGCTCAGAGCCCTTGCAGCGAACCACGTTCCCCCCTGCAGCAGGCCATTTAAAGTTCAGATTGTTCAAGTTTGGAAAACACCCAAGCTGCTGTATTATAACATTCGATGTAATCGCTATCTTCGTTAGCAGACAAGGGGGAACAACGTGAAAACGGCAACTAGATTTCGCTGGGTGGTCATTGGTCTTTTGTTTTTTATCACGATCGTCAATTACATTGATAGGTCTGCCATTTCCTATGCCATCCCTGACATTTCTAAACTGTTTCACCTGAACGCGGCACAGGCAGGAATGATCTTGGGGGCATTTGGAATCGGCTACATGATCACGACATTTTTTGGTGGAATATGGGTGGACCGTTCTGGAGCCCGAACCGTCCTGTTCGTATCTTCGCTGTTATGGTCGATTTCGATGGGGTTGACCGGTGTAGCAATTGGATTCTCCATGATTTATTTCATGCGCATCATCCTTGGCGTCGCCGAAGGACCTAACTTTCCAGCCATTAACCGGGCCGTTGGGGATTGGCTTCCAAAGACC
Source organism: Alicyclobacillus tolerans (assembly GCF_021739485.1). GTDB lineage: Bacteria > Bacillota > Bacilli > Alicyclobacillales > Alicyclobacillaceae > Alicyclobacillus_K > Alicyclobacillus_K tolerans_A. The sequence continues at coordinate 62,572 of NZ_JAJFNK010000013.1, read as the reverse complement.
GAACGAGCCATTGCCTTATCCAATTCACTGGTAGCGGTACCGCTGGCACTGGCTATTGGCGCTCCAATTGCAACGCAATTAATCATCCACACTTCGTGGCGAGGCATGTTTTTAATCTTAGGTATTTTAGGTCTAATTTGGGTGCCGCTTTGGTTTGTTTTTTTCCGCGACTTTCCTGAACACAGTAAACACGTGAATCAAGCTGAATTGTTACATATTCGCGAGGGTCAGTTACAAGAACACACCGACGATGCAAAAACGATGCGTCAACACCAATCGCGCAGCGTACGGGGCCTGTGGAAATTTCTATTGTCCAACCCAACGTTGCTTGCGAATGACTGGGCATTCTTCGTTTTCGGCTATTACCTGTTTTTCTTCATGGGATGGCTGCCAACGTATTTGACGAAACAGTATCATTTGAACTTACAATCCGTGGGTCTGTTTAGTATCCTCCCCTGGTTGCTTGCTGCCATTTTACTCTGGTTGGTGGGCTACATCTCAGACGCGGTGTTAAAAAAAACCGGGAGTTTGCGAAAAGCGCGGTCTCACCCGATTTGGATATCTCAGCTGCTTGCGGCAATCTGCATTGTGCCTGTTATTTATGCCCATAACCTTACCGTCACACTGATCTTCGTCTCATTGGCTGTCGCCTTCGGCATGAGTTCCAACTCAACGTTTTACGCCATCAATGTTGACGTGGCACGGGAGCGCACAGGAACAGCACTTGGCGTCATGGATACCTTTTTCGCCATTGCCGGCTTTATTTCACCAACCATTACCGGCTGGGTCGTGAAATCCACCGGAAGTTTTAACGGTGCCTTTTGGCTGCTCGCCATCTTAGCACTGTCTTCCGTGTTGGCTGTCGTCTTCTTCCATCATCCAGACAAACGGAACCAATTGGAGCGAGCTTAAAGTCAGGCCAAATTGCCCCCCACAAGAGTCAGTGGCGATGCTTGTTGGTCTTGTGGGGGTGTCTTAACCTTTACCAGTATCCGGGATACGGCCCGTATCCATATCCCCCGTAGGGTCCGGGATAACCCGGGTAACCTCCATAGTAGTATGGCGGACGCACTGCGGAGGCCGCCGCGATGCCGGTCAACACTGCAAACGGAAGAAAAAAGAACGGGAAGAAAACCTCTGTCGCATCAGCACTGCCGTTTGGACCAAATGCATGTTCGAGTTTTGTCGGGGTGTCTGGCGACGAAATGTGGTCAATCATCTGAGCATTCATGAGGTAGACACCTTCATGGGTCATCGAATGGAGAACTCCGTGACACGACCAACCCTCTACGTGATAAATAACTACATGTTTACCCAATAACGCTTTTGCACTTTTCCTCATCATGTGGGACATGCAAAACCCCTCTTTTCGCCTATGGTTACTATAGGCTACGCCGTCTTGGGTGTTTGTGACGCGGACAAATGCCTGGGGCTAAACAAGGATCTGCGACCGATTACTCTGACAAGTGCGCTTCCAGAAACCAAAGGTCCTTGTCCAGTGCGGTTTTTATTTGTAATGTCCTGCCCATGTATCAGACCTGTCTTCCGCTTGTGTCCGAATGCTCCCGGCTGGAAGGCAACGCAACTCTTACTGTGGTTCCTTCCCCAACCTTGCTCATGACTTCCAATTTGCCATGGTGTTCCGCAATGATTTTATGACAGATCATTAATCCGAGACCGGTTCCACTCTCTTTCGTTGTGAAAAACGGCTCTCCGAGTTTGTCGATGATTTCTTGTGGAATTCCAGGCCCGTTGTCCGTCACTCCCAAAAACACCATGTTGTCATCGTGATTCAGTTGCACCACAATTTTTCCTCTCACCGGCGCAGCCTCAATCGCATTTTTGATGAGGTTGATCCAGACTTGTTCGACTTGACATGGATCGCATTCAAGACAGAAGTCATTCCCGACAACATCAACGCATATATCAATGCTCTTCATCAGTGCATGAGTGCTCAACAGATCCAGTACGTTGTCGATACTTTGTCGGATGTCAATGGGCTTGAGTTGCCTTACTTGTGGTTTTGCAAGCATCAGCAGTTCACTTGTGACAGATTCTATTCTGCTTAATTCGCTCTCCATAATTGCGAGATAGGGTCGAGGATCGTCCGTCTTCGGAATGAGCTTTAGAAAACCCTTCAGAGCCGTGAGTGGGTTGCGAATTTCGTGGGCCACACCGGCTGCCAACTGTCCGACCACGGACAATTTTTCCGACCTCAACAAAGCTTCATGAGTGCGTGTCTGATCCGTGATGTCCTGCACGGTTCCGATTAAACGAATTTCTCCATGAGAGATGCACATTTCCCTTTTTGAATGAAGAACTCGTATTTCTCCATTTCGGCGAATGATGCGAAACTGAACATCGTATGGATGCCCTTCAGACAGAGCCTTAGCGGATTTGATGAAACGATCCCGGTCTTCAGGATGAATGTATTCGGTCGCTTCCTTAAGGGATATATATCCCGTATTCTGAATGCCGTATATGTTGAATAATTCAGCTGACCAAAACGAAACTTGATGCACGGGATCGAATTCCCAACTGCCTACATGAGCAATCCTTTGTGAATGCACAAGCATGCTTTCTTTTTGCTTCAACAACTCCTCCACTTGTTTTTGTTCCGTAACGTCTTTGGCAATCGTATACAACCCAATAATTTTATCCTGAACGATGATTGGGACTCTGGTGTACCGAATGTAAATGCATCGGCCGTCCTTGTGCTTTATCTTTGCCTCAGCATTGTTCAGACGCACGCCTCGAATCCCTGTTTCAAACCGCTCGCTTGCAGCTTGAATATCCTCTGGGAACATGAGAACCTTGAAGTTCATCCCCAGTAATTCATTTTTTAAATATCCTGTTAGTTGTTCGTAGGTTCGATTCACTTCTACGAACCTGCCCAGTAAATCGAGTTCACAAACCCCATCTGGATTGTTTTCCAACAAACATTTGTATTTTTGGGAGTCATCTAAAAGTTCATCCATTACGGAAACCATGAAGCGCCTCTACTCCTACCATGAGCAATGGGTTTATTCACAAAAACTGGATAACCAGATACCTTAAAAAGACATTAGGCGACAACAAGACTGAACTTTCCCTCGATTTTACTATTTTCTACACCTTTCTACGCCGTGGATGCGATTCCTGCTCAAGCGGCTGCGAAAGGCGTTTGTCTGGAGGAATTCCTTCAAAAATACTTTGCCAACAGTGCATCATGGCGGGCGTGAGTTTGAATTTCGCAAGATTGAGGATAAGATAAAGGACGCGGGTATTATGTCGTTTTGCGAGGAGGAACTGTGATGAGTGATATTCGATATGTCGCTACCGTCATTGTATACGAGGACGGTCATCGCGACGTAATATGGGATTCTTCGGTTTCTATGGAGGACTGCTACAACGAATTAAAACAGGTCACACAAGACCTGGAGAATGCTTTAGGTATAAACCCACCCCCCACTCCACCAAAAAAGACGGCCACTATAAAACGTCTGAAATAAAGAAGACAAACTCGCACGTCAAACATGGGATGTGCCACTTTTCGTACAAACGAAACTCAAGCTGCTTCACAGCAAAACCGTGAGAGCAGCTTGAGAAACTGAACAACTAATGCCTATAACCGCGGTGACATCTCAACAAGATTGAACGGAGCGGCAAGCCCGATTATCTCCTGGATTCAAGCGAAACATGCGGCAACTGGGCTCGACCGAGCGTAAGCGCCTCCGTGATGAGCGCAATCCGGCGGCCGAGCAGACCCCCGAGATCCAATCCACGCTCAAACAAGTCTCGCGAAAAGTGGTCCTCAGTGCCTTCAACCGGACAAGTTACGCCCACCCCATAGTAGCTGCCATAGAGTGCATTTTCGGGCAGATTGGCTGGTAACCCGGCGACAATCATCCCTTGGTGCAACATGGGCGTAATCAGGTTGAGCATGGTAGCCTCAATGCCTCCATGCACCGTAGCCGTGGTGCAGAAGACGGCTCCCACCTTCCCAACCAGTTCGCCGCGAGCCCAGATGTATCCCAATTTGTCAATCCACTGCTTAAGTCCGGAACTGATGCTTCCAAAATGACCGGGACATCCCCAAATAATTGCATCCATGTCGACCAGGTCGCGAACGTCCGCCTGATTGATGTGGTTCACCAACACATCAGCGCCCTCCACTGCTCTTGCGCCTTTGGCGATTGCCCTGGCAACTTGCTCTGTATGCCCGCTTTCACTGTCGTAGACCACGTAAATTTTCATCATACTGCCCCCCTGATCGCTCAAGTTCTCCGATGGTCGGCCTCACGGTTTCCTGTTACTGATGAGTCGCAAGTTCTCGTCCCTACTGCCCAAGTCATCGCGCGACGAACTTGAGGGACGTTCCGTTAATCTCCGAAGAGCGGCCCGGTAATCGTCGTCATCAAATTGATTTTCCGTGGCCATCCCAGGTTTCGAGCCCTTTGCAAACGCCAATAGCGCTTCGCGATACCCAGCATCGGTCAGGGTATCTTCTTTTTGGGCTGACTTCATCGCACTGCTTTGCTGGAATTGCCGCAAAGCCTCCCGGAACTCTGTGTCGGAGTTGGGTTGTGCCCCTGCCTGGCCCGGCCTCGAATCTGGTTCAAAGGGAGCCCCTTCCCGAATACGTCCTCGGGCCCGCTCCGAGACGACGCTCGACGCAACCTCTGCAGTGGCTCCCAAAGACGTTGCATCCGCAACCGCTGTAGACACACCTGCCGGCGCGACGTCGTCGTTCTGAATAAATGCGCGGCCGCGCAGAATGGAAAACAAGGCCGCCACGAGCAGCATAATTGTCGAAATGACCAGCGCGAGAGCCAAGCCGTGGTGGAACGGCTCTCCAATCAGGGACGGGAAAAAGTGACGCCCTGTAAGGACCTTGGCTTGTGCGGCCGGGATTTTGCCAAGGACTCCGAACTGTTGCAGCAGGTTCCCTAGCGGGTTGTATCCGAGCAGCGCCGCAAACAAGGATGCCATGGGCGGCAGGTGCGAAATTCTCACTGCATCCGGCACCGGAACACCGTGCTGCGTCAAGCCGGTCATCATGGCGCCTGGCAGCTTTCGCGCTAGTCCGGCAATCATGATAGAGAAAAACATTCCCATACTCAGCATTTGTCCTGCATTCATGAATGTGGCTCGCATTCCAGAACCCACACCGCGATAACGAGCGGGGAGTGCATTCATAATGGCCGCGTTGTTCGGGGACGAGAACAAGCCCATACCCAAGCCGATAATCAAGAGATACGTCCAGAATATCCAATGGTTAAAATCGATAGGCAACGTATTCAGCATGTAAAAGCCGACTGCACTCACCACCAGGCCAACAGTAGCGAACAAACGGGGACCGTATCTGTCGGAGAGGATCCCGCTGACTGGGCCTGCGATGAGAAATCCCAACATCTGCGGGATGGTATATAACCCTGCGATCAGCGGTGTGTTCTCAAAAGAAACTCCGTGCAACGGCAGGTAGATACCTTGCAGCCAGATAATGAGCATGAATTGCAAACCGCCTCGTGCCAAAGCGCCCAAAAAGCTTGCCAAGTTCCCCGCAGTGAAAGGCCAGATTTTAAACAACTTCATATTAAATAAGGGCTGCTTCGAAAAGTTTTCAATGAATATAAAGAGAATCATGAAAACGACTCCGACAACGATCTCCGTCAGCACCGTCGGATTGGTCCAGCCCATACTGTGAGTGCCGTACGGCATGATCCCGTACGTCAAACCTAGCATAATCCCAAGCAGGCCAATGGTGAGGGTGATGTTTCCCCAGATGTCTAGACGTTGTTTGGCCTGAGGCTTGGATACCTCCTTGAGCGCGATGTAGGCCCAAATGGTTCCGGCTAGACCCACAGGGACGTTGACCAAGAAAACCCATCTCCAGTGGCCCGTGGCTGCCAGCGCCCCTCCAGCCAACAGTCCGATAATGCCGCCGCCAATGGCTGCAACCTGGTTGAGACCCAAAGCCAACCCGCGTTGATTCTGTGGAAACGCGTCCGTCAAAATAGCAGCGCTGTTTGAGAATAGAAAGCCGCCGCCGATACCTTGAATGACCCGAAATACAATCAGTTCTACCTCGCCGCCTGTGCCCTTGCTCCAAGTGAGCGATGCCAGTACGGAGCCAAGCGTAAAGACGAGAAACCCAAGATTGTACAGCTTGACTCTGCCAAACATGTCAGATAGACGGCCGAACATGACGAGAAGTACAGTTGTGGCGATATTAAAACCGAGCAGTACCCACAACAGGAGCCCGGTTTGGTTGCTCTGAAGGGGGTTGACGCGTAATCCCTTAAAAATAACTGGAAGTGCAATAATCAAAATCGACTGGTTGATGGTCGCCATCAGGACGCCAAGTGTCGTGTTGGACAAAGCAATCCACTTATAATGTGAATTCTTTCTGCTATGCTCCACGGGAACCACTCCTTTTCTCGTCTAGTCTCGCAAGGACGCCCTGAGTCAGGATAGGTCGTCACGCAATCTCCGCGCCTCAGTGAGGCGATCCCGGTACAAGTCATGCACGGACTGCAACCGCTGCATTTTGATTTCCATCTTTGTCACCATGTCACCTAACAAAACAATGTACCGTTCGAGGGCATCGCGCAGATCGGCATGACTGGTATCGCTGCGATGAAATGTCTGTTTCAAGTTGTCTAGAGACTGTTCGGCCTCTAGAATCTGCTTGATGTCATGGAGGGAGTACCCGAGGCTTTCCTTGATGCGGAGAATTTGTTCCAAACGGTCGATACTCTTTTGGTCGTACAGGCGATGCCCGCCTTCTGTACGCGCCGTCGGGGTTATTAACCCCATTTCTTCATAGTAATGAAGAGTGCGTGCTGTCACGCCAAACCGTTGACTCACCGCTTCTACGGTTATTTTCTCCCGCACTTCCCTAGCCAATCCCGTACACCTGCTTCTCTCCTGCGAATTCGTACCCTTCGATGATCGTACGAAAAATTAATCATTACGTCAACGTTAGTTTTTGGCGAAAAAAAGAGTTTCATTCAACCTGCCTGTGCTTACCTTCCATCCTCGCTGTGCTCTATCCACAGCCTGGCAGCCTGTGGAAAGTCGCAGGTACCTTCTATGAGGTCTTTCGTGAGTACGTGTTTTAACCGCTTGGCCGCCTTGGGGTCGGTTCCCTGAGTGGAGATCGATACCATCAACCTGCCCACGGTCAAACTAGCGGGCAACTGAAAGGAACACTCTCCGGGTGCATCCACCACGTTCACAAACCGTTCGTGCTGCTCGGCCTCTTGAGCAATTTGACGGTTGACGTCCCGGTTGTCCGTAGCGGCGACCACGATAAAACCACGGGCCGCATCGCCGGCTTGATAAGGCCGGCGTTCATAGGCAATCGCCCCAGATTGGGCCAACTCAAGCAGGCGCGGTTCAACGTTTGGACTGATAACCTGAACCCGGGCCCCGGCTTCCAGCAACCGTTCGACTTTGCGAAGAGCAACCTTGCCGCCGCCAATCACAGTGCACAAACGTCCTTTTAGCACAAGCGAAGCCGAGTACATGTGAATATCGCCTGCCACCACGTCAGCATTCCTCCATGTTGGTTTCACGATGGAAAACAGTGCGACTTTTGCACTGACTTCAACAATTTACGCTCTTTCCAGGAACTCTTCAACCAATCCAGCGGGATTCTTGGTTTTCCCTGGTCCGTTCGACCACAGCACACCCCGCCCAATTTCACATCAATCCGTTTTGAAACCAGCTTTCCCGGACTGCTGAGTCCAGCGCTCCTCAATTCTGAAAATCTTCCAGGATCCGAAGGATACGCCCCAGACCAGCACAAATAAGGCGACCAGAACATAGCCCATCAAACCGAAATTAAGGGCTTGAAGCCTTGCCCAGAAACCACTGGAAAGGCCGACCTCTTGAGTGACCACCTGAGCCAGTTCGATGAACCCAATTGCCGACGCAGCAAGAACGCCAAGTCCAGTCACGGAAAGGTTGTAGTAGATTTTTCGAAGCGGCGTTGCAAAAGCCCACGAGTAGGCCGTCGTCATGAACATGCCGTCTGCCGTATCCATCAGACTCATACCTGCCGCAAAGACGATGGGTAAAGCTGCGATTGCGGTCATCGGGAGTGCGCGTTGCGACGCAGTGGCTGAAATGGCAAGCAATGCCACCTCGCTGGCCGTGTCAAACCCCAATCCGAACAGGAACCCTATTGGATACACATGCCAGGTCTTTGTAATCAGTTTCATCAGTGGAATGACCAATCGTGCGAAAATCCCCCGGGACTCAAGCATTTGCTCAATCTCACGTTCTGTCTGCTGGTTCCGTCGCATGCTCCAAAAAACGTCAAAGAGCCTTACCCAAATGAACAAATTCACACAGGCGAGCACAAGGAGGAAGGAACCCGACACTAACGTGCTCACAATTCCGCCGATCCGCTGCAATTGCGGCAAGTGCTGCACAAGGTGAACGGCGACCGCTGTCATAATGGCCATGATGACAACGACCGTAGAATGGCCCATGGAAAAGAAAAAACCCACTCCCTGCGGTTTTTTCTTTTGCTCCAGAAACTTTCGCACGGTGTTATCGATAAACGCGATATGATCCACATCAAAGGCATGCCGCAGCCCGAACGTGTATGCCAACAATCCCATACCTAGCAACATGGGATGACTAGGGGATGACAGAATTAAGAGAAAGATTCCGACCCCATGCAAACCGATGACAGCCAGAATATATCTCCAAGAATCTCGAACCATGGTTGTTCATCACTCCTCATTCCAATGCCCTGCCGGCGCCTGAAGCCGAAACCAGATTCGCTCCCAAATTGCTCGGGACGAGGCTAATCGATACCGTGACGTTCCCGCTTCGGACCTTCTCAACCACCCATCCGTCTGCACCAGACGAAAGGCGAGCGGCTGGTTCGCATACACCGTATGCCCCCACGTACTTAAACACCGTTTCAGACGGATTCGGAACAGCTACTGTGTTGAGTTCCTGTGCGGTGTACGTGACAAGGGGCCAGTGGTGTTTTTCACAGACCTCGACCAGACCCGGTTCATCCCCTTTTCGATCAATAGTGGCTACATTGCGCACACTGCGGATCGAAAGCCCAGCCGTTTTCATGGCATCGCCGATGACGGATTCAATTTCATCTGCAGAAGTGCCCCTGTTGCATCCAATCCCGACGACAGCGACCTTCGGGCGATACAGCACGCCTCTGGTCAGAAACATCTTGGTCTCCTCCTTTGTGAGGAGCCTCGGTGTAATGACGAGGGCCGCGTCGAACGGCCGTTGCCGAGCTTCAGCCATGGTTTGAAACACGGAAAGGTAAGCGGGCAGTTGTTTTGGGTAGGGCCACCAGTCGGTTTCCCCTGCCTCCTGAATGATGTGAACCTGTTCCTCATTCACGACGGCTGCACTGACCGGCGTCACGTTCTCAAAGTTTTCGATCTCCCAGCCAAAAGCGCGTCCCAGCAAATCCACGGCGATCGTCTGACCCACGTCGGAAGCCGTGGTGATGACCGGCCGCGCGCCAAGTGCCTCGGCGACCCGGCGCGTCAGAGAGTTTGCACCGCCTAGATGGCCAGACAGAACGCTGATGACGTGTTCAGCGCGGTCGTCAATGACAACCACAGCAGGGTCCGTCTTTTTGTCGCGAAGATAGGGTGATATCAGACGAACCATGGCGCCGAGTGAAAAAATCCCAATGAGGCCGCTGTAGTTGGAAAACAAAGCTGGAACGCGATCGACAACCGATCCAGAGAACGCCATAATTCCCCGCGCATCTTCATCCCCCTGGGCAAACTTCTGAGGGTAATACACGTCGACATCCGGAAACCGCTCTTGCAGCCGGCGGGCAATAGCGGTGCCATGTTTGGTGATGGCAACGACCGCATTCGGTTTAGTCAACGGCAACCTCTCCTTTGCGGTAACGGTGGGTGAACGACTTGTCGTACAGTTTTGACTTATAATCCCCTTTTTCAGGCAACTCGGGATGGAGGGCCCAGCCTGCGAGAATCATGGCGTGGCTCGAAATGTGCGCATCGCCCATCGCACGCACAAGTCCAGACAATGTCGTACGGATGATTTTCTGGTCCGGCCACGTGGCCTTGTGGACGACGGCAACCGGGGTCTGTGTGTCCCAACCTGCTTCCAAAAATTCATCCACCGCTTTTTTGGCTAGGGTTGCACTCAGGTAGAGGGCGATAGTGCAGTGGTGACGGGCGAGACCGGACAGTTGTTCCCCTTGTGGCATCGGCGTCCGTCCGCCCATGCGGGTCAGAATCACCGTTTGGGTCAGGTCAGGCACGGTCAGTTCCGCGCCGACAGCGGCCGCTGCAGCGAAGACAGAACTGACGCCGGGGACAATTTCGTAGGCAACGCCAGCTTTGCGAAGCATGGCAACCTGCTCCAGGATGGCCCCAAACACGGACGGGTCCCCCGTATGGACACGGGCCACACTTTTTCCCTCTCCTACCGCAGTCACCATTAGGTTTACGATGTCTTCAAGCGCCATACCGGCACTCTTGTAGACGGATGCATCGGGCTTTGCGAATTCGACCAACTCGTCGCGGACGAGACTGTCTGTGTAGATGACGACGTCCGCCTGTTGCAAAACCCGCATTCCTTTGACCGTGATGAGTTCCACATCTCCAGGACCAGCGCCCACAATGTACACTTTCGGCTCTAGACTCATTTTCTCACCACCATCAGGGTCAAGTAGTTGAGAGAGCCGCCCTGGAGTTCCCGAACGTTGTGCCAGATGCGCTCTCCCGACGAAGTCACTTTCGTACACACCATCGCTTTATCGAGCAGCTGCAGACCCGCTAACAGCGTAATCATGTCATCGAGCACTTTCGCGACCTTCAGGAACACCACGCAATCGTGCGTCATCAGGGCTTGACGCATGGCGTCCATGTCACGGTTCGCAGGCACAATCGCCACCACTTCGTCACCATCTGCAAGAGGCACGCCCAGGCGGTTTGCCGCTGCATTGACCGACGACACCCCTGGGACCGAAACGATAGTCACCTCGGGATACTCCTGTCGCATGAGCCGACTCATGTGGATAAAGGTGCTGTACAGCATCGGATCGCCTTCCGTCACAAAGGCCACGTCCTGCCCCTCGCTGAGGTAGGACCAGACCTTGGCGACCGTGTCTGCCCAATGCTGCTCAAGCAATTGTGGGTCCTTGGTCATCGGAAAGACGAGTCCGAGCATCGTTTTTTCCGCAGGATTGACATACAACTCCACAATTTCAAGTGCGTAACTCTTTCCGCCCATGCGTTTGTTCGGATAAGCAAGGACAGGCGACGTTTGCATCAAGCGGTACGCTTTGACGGTTATGAGCTCCGGATCGCCAGGACCGACACCGACGCCATACAGAGTGCCAGGTTTAACCGACATGTGTCTCTTCCTCCCGTGGTTGGGCACGCCACGCCGTTACCAGGTAAACGGGATTCATGCCTTCGAACCGAGTCAAATTTAAGATAGGTTTGCTGCGAGCGGTCTGGACGAGCGCAATGGAAACCGTAAACCCTAGCCGTAACAGGGCTTGCTGTGCCTGATAGAGGTTTTCAATCGTAGCAGCATTCACGACGATCCTTCCGCCGTCGCGAAGTCTCTTGGTGCAGATGGAGAGCAGTTCCTCCAACTCGCCTCCGCTGCCTCCGATGAACACGGCGTCTGGGTCTGGAAACGCATCGAGGCCCTGCGGGGCTCGGGCGTGAACGGCGACAAAATCCGTGCGGAATTTCACCTGATTTTCACGCAGGTTTTCTATATCGCCTTCGTTTTTCTCTACGGCATACACCTGCAAATCCGGTGTTGAAAGAATCGCTTCCACCGAAACCGAGCCGGTGCATGCCCCAATGTCCCATAGGACTCCTCCGGGCTTTAAGGCGAGGTCCGAGAGAGACAGCACTCGGATTTCTCGTTTCGTAATCAAACCTCGATCTGGCTTTCGCTGCGAGAACACTCCATCGTCCATCCCAAGCGTGAATACCGGCACGATCGCGTCCGTACGATGCTTCAGGATAACGACGTTTAGCGGAGAAAACTCAGTATCGGCAAGTTTGTCCAAGGAATACCAGCCTGTCTGCTCTTTCGCACTACCCAAATGCTCTGCCACAAACGCTTCGTACTCGTTCATCTCGAAACTTTTGAGGTATTTGGCGATCGCGGAGGGTGTATTCACATCGTCCGTCAACAGCGCTGCCACAGGCACCCCGTGCAACTTCTGCGCGAGGCCCCGAAGCGGCTTCCCGTGCACACTGACCACCTTAGCGCTTTGCCAGCTCTCGCCAGCTTTTGCAAAGGCGAGTTGAATGGAACTCAAGTGCGGGATGACCTCGACACGTTCCCGGCCCAATTTCCGGATTAGCGTTGCCCCGATCCCATAAAACAGAGGATCTCCACTCGCCAGAACAACCACCGACTGGTTCACCGAATCCTGTTCCAACTCAGCAAGCGTTTCCCGCAACGGCGTGCGAATCGCCCTTTTTTCTCCCAAAAAATTGGGGAAAAATCCGAGTTGCCGTTCACCGCCGTAAAGAACGGCCGATGCATAGACCCGTTCCAGTGCCCGGGAAGACAAGCCACTCGCGCCGTCATCGCCAATTCCTACAATTAAAATTCGCTGATTCTCCAATGTCCGCTCCTCCTAAGTACTCGCCACTGAGAGTGGTTAAGTGCGTAGCGATGCGCATATTCCCGCCGATGTGGTCGAGCACCTGTTCACAACAAGCCTTCGCGACTTGCGTAAAGAATTGAGGATATCCCCACTCTTTCATAAAGTCGCCGACCTGACTGGCGGTGTTGGCCGTGAGAACCTGTTCGATCTTTTCATTTGGCACCCCGGCTTTCCGTGCCAGGTCGGCAAGAAACGAAAAATCGATAGGCGCACTTTTGGCGTGCACCATCATAATGCCTTGTGCGACCTTCGAAAATTTGCCCATCATCCCGACAAACCGAATTTCTTTCATCCCGACTCGTTGGGCGTGTTTCGCCGAAAACCCGACGAAGTCACCCATCTCGACAAAGGCCTCCATCGGCAAATCTGGAAACAGCTTCATCGCGTACTTCTCGCTGCGTCCACCTGTGGTCAGTACGACCGTGGAAATCCCTTGCTCCTTGGCGACGTTCATGGCATAGGCAATGCTCGCCTTATAAGAGGAGGTCGAAAACGGGACGACGATGCCGCGGGTGCCTAAGATGGATATCCCACCGAGAATCCCAAGTCGGCCGTTCAACGTCTTTTTTGCGATCTCTTCCCCGTGTGGCACAGAGATGACCACTTTGACGCCACGTTCAATGTCATGTTCCGAAAGAATCGATTCTACAATCGACTGAATCATCTGTCGCGGAACGGGATTAATGGCCGCCATTCCAACCGGAATAGGGAGACCTGGTTTTGTGACCCGCCCCACCCCGATGCCCCCGTCGATATCGACCCCTGGGTTATCCGACCACGATACGGTGGCAATAATGGTTGCGCCGTGTGTCGCGTCCGGGTCGTCTCCGCCATCCTTGATGGTCGCTGCCTGCGCTTCCACTGGCGTGTAGTCCACGCCGTGCAGTTGAAACGTCACCCATTGACCGGCAGGAATCCAAATGGTGGTTTCCTCAACACGTTGTTGGTGGATGAGCGCAAGTAACGCGGCCTTTGTGCACGCGGTCGCACACGCCCCAGTCGTGTAGCCATGTCGAAGGGGGCCCTCAGGAACTTCCAGCATTTCACCCAAGTGTCATCACCGGCCTTGTGCATCCGCAAGCAACGACAACGCATTGACAGCCGCAACGGCAACCGGGCTGCCGCCCTTTCGCCCGCGGTTCGCAATGAAGGGAATGTCGAGTTTCATCAATTCTTCCTTCGATTCCGCAGCGGACACAAACCCGACAGGAACGCCGACAATGAGGCTTGGGTTCGCCCATCCTTCTTTGACGAGCCGGATCAATTCAAGGAGAGCCGTAGGCGCATTCCCGATCGCAAAGACCGCGCCAGGGTGTGCCTCACACGCCTTGCGCACGGAAATGATGGCACGCGTCGTGTTGAGCGCTTTGGCTTTTGCTGCCACATCCGGATCGGAGATATAGACATGGACATCCCCGCCGTATTGGGCAATCCGCGGTTTGCTGATACCGGCCTGAACCATCTGCACGTCGGCGACGATGGCCCGGCCCTCGCGAATAGCCCGAACGCCGGCTTGTATGGCCTCGGGATGGAAGACTAAGCTTTTGCCGAGTTCAAAATCTGCCGAAGCGTGAATGACCCGTTGCACCACCGGAAACTGCTCGTCTGTAAACGAGTGAGGACCCAGCTCTTCCGCAATCATCTCGAAGCTCTTCGCTTCAATTTCCTGGGGTTGTATGGTCACCGGCTGAAACTTTGTATTAAAGTTCATCAAATGTCCCTCCGTTCGATGGGCTTGCGCTTTAGCACCTAGCGATTTTGCCATCCAGACATCGAAGATGCTGTCGAGAGTGACCCAACTGCTATCGGTTGTACCGTTTTGCGATTTCGTTGAGCACCGCATCCGCACTCGAAAAACTCGTTTCATAATCGAGTTTTGGCCGGCCAATGACGACCACCTCAATGCCCATCGCCAACGCGGCTTCGACTTTTTCATCCACGGCGCCTGGGCCGCCGCTTTCCTTTGTGATCATCAGAGTGGTTTTATAGTGTCGATACAAGGCTTCGTTCAATTCCTTCGAAAACGGCCCCTGCATGGCGATGATGTTTTTCTGCTCCACGCCAAGTTCTGCGCACTTTTCCATATTGTCCGTCCGCGGCAACATCCGGGCGACGAGTCGGATGTCTCGGTCGCCCATCAATTTTTCGGTGAAGACTTGCAGGGTTTTGCTCCCCGTCGTGAGCATGACGCTGCCCTTCTTCTGTGCTGCAAAGTGAGCTGCTTCTTCGTATGTGTCGACAACCGTGAGTAGTTCCCGCTCGCCAAACTCATGACGCGATCGCTCGTACCGAATATAAGGCAGTCCACACTCGCTGGCCGCAGCCATCGCGGTCCGGTGCGCCTCTTCCGCAAATGGGTGACTGGCATCGACCAGCAAGGTGGCCTCCAGTTCTTTCAAGAGCGCTGCCATCCCTTCGCGAGTTAGCCGTCCAAAGCGTGCGGGGAGACCAGCGTCTTCTAAACCACGCGCGGCGTTTTCCGTCACTACACTGGTCAGAAGAGGATACCCTGCAGCTTGAATAGCCAGTGCCAACTCGCGCGCGTCGCTCGTACCTGCCATAAAGAAAATCACAGTCCAGCCCTCCTTGACTTATGCCTTGGCCATGACTCTTTCGGGACAAACTGCTACGAACCACATACCGCGTCTGCCGTCACGGTTTGAGGTCGGTCCTTGTGATCAAACCCTTCAATCTGACCCACGCGAGCAAAAAACTTATGAAAGCGTTCGTCCGGAAACGCGTTTTCTCGATACTGTGTGACGATTCGCTCGAGTAAGTCCGGCATCTCTTCGGCCGGAATGCCTTCTGCCACACGTTGACCGGGTGCAGCGTTGCGCCCTGTGGTCTTCCCACCCAGGAAGAGGTCGAACTTTCCTTTGCGAAATACCAGCCCAATGTCTTCGTTCACGGCACCGTAACAGGACATCGCACATCCGTTAAAGCCGATGCGCAGTTCCTTCTCGACCGGCAATCCCGCCAACCGCCTCGATATCTCCTGCGCAAACGCAATACCCTCATGCTTTTCGCCGTCGCAAAAATCGCAGGCCTTCACCTTGACGACGTCACCCACAGGAAGCACTGTCATTCCGCCATCGCGCAGAGCTTGTACGACGTGCTCCGGGTCCTTTGTGACCCCGCGAAAGACCAATTGGTGCGCCGTGGTGTACTCGATTTCCCCTTGGTCACCCGCGAGGTTCGCGATGAGAACCAACTGCGCCGGGCTAAACTTTTTGTTCGCCACACCCGGGCTGACTGCGATTTCAAAGATGCCCGGCCGCACCGTGGAACCCCGTGTCGGATGTGCGTTAGTGGATACCGTTGCTGTATTGTCGGTGCGGTTAAGACAGTTCACAGCGGCCTCTGCCCACTCGCGGGGCGGTCTTGTGGATACCCCCGTTGTTGCGTTGAGCGACCACGGCTCATTTTCCGGCCTGAGCCGTTCCCCTGGGCGCAGTCGCTGTTCTACAGCGTCGAGTGTATATTTGCGTTGGTATCCGCGAGGAGTAATCATCAAATCACCGTGATAGAACGTCGATGAGTTTCCAATTACAACCGTGGTCAACATGCCAATGTCGTGGTTCAACATGTCATCGAGTGTGGTCCGCACCACCTCCTGGCGTTCCCGGTACGCACTCTTCACGAGTCCCACCGGCGTCTTCGGATCGCGATACTGGAGGAGAATTCGCTGGGTTTCTGCGATTTGGCGTGTGCGGCGGCCGCTCTTGGGGTTGTACAGCGCGATCACAAAGTCGGCCGAAGCTGCCGCCTCAATCCGCTTTTCGATGACGTCCCATGGCGTCAGGTGGTCAGACAAACTAATAGTGCACGCATCGTGCATAATGGGAGCTCCTAGAAGGGCAGCGCACGAATGGATGGCGGAAATCCCAGGAATAACCTCAACAAAGGGATTCTCTCCACGGTGCCATCCGCGTTCCATCAATACTTCGTAAATCAACCCGGCCATTCCATAGACACCTGCATCACCGCTGGAAATGACAGCGACCACTTTCCCTTCGCTCGCGAGATCGACCGCCTTTTGAGCGCGGCTGACTTCTTCTGTCATGCCTGTACGGACGATGTCCTGGTTGGTCAACAGGTCTCGAATCAGGTCGACATACGTGTTGTAACCGATGATCACCTGACTCTCCGAAATCGCCACGCGTGCGCGTTGCGTAATGTGATCAAAACTCCCCGGTCCAAAACCGACAATCAAAACTTTACCGTCCATGCATGTTCACCCTCCTCTCCGTTCACCGGGATAACTCCACAGCAGGTTTAAACCATTGCAATCTATCGCGGAGCCTGACAACGTCCCCGACAACAATGACTGCTGGCGGCTGCAATTGGGCCTCTTTAACCACATTGGAAATGTTCAAGAGCGTACCGACAGCCACTTCCTGCTTCGAAGTGGTTCCCCACTCCACCACGGCAACAGGCGTATCCGGGTTTCGTCCATGAACGATCAGTTTTTCAGATATCTCTCGCAGATGACCCATCCCCATGAGAATGACCAGGGTCTGACTGGTCAGCGCAAGGACTGTCCAGGGCGTTCCCGAGGAATGGAGACATTCGTGTCCAGTGACCACGTGAAACCCTGAGGCAAGCCTCCGGTGCGTCAGTGGAATCCCAGCGTAGGCCGGCACGGCAATCACCGAACTGATGCCGGGAACGATTTCAAACGGGATCCCTCTAGCTGCGAGCGACTCGGCTTCTTCCCCGCCGCGGCCGTATACGAACGGATCGCCGCCCTTCAGTCGAGAGACGGTAAGTCCTTGCAGTGCCTTTTCCACCAGCAAAGCATCAATTTCAGCTTGTGGCCGTGTATGGTTGTTGGCTTCCTTCCCAACGAAAATTCGCTCCGCGCAACTCGGAACAAACGCCAGGATTTCTGGTGACACCAAACGGTCGTAAATCACGACGTTCGAGCGCTCTAGACAATCCTTGGCTTTTAGTGTCAATAAACCTGGGTCGCCAGGGCCTGCGCCGATGAGGTAGACAATACCAGCCATGCTTTGCCCCCCTGTTATCCGTGAGACGCCAATTTTCGGTATTGGCAAAGGTCACAGTTCATGAACGCCTGTTTGTGAGCGGCTTCTCCTCGGCCATCAAGAACGATATCAAGCAGTCGTCTGTGCATCCCAAAATACTCGGCCATGAGCATGGGTACAGCGGGGTAAACAGCTTGAAGCTCTTCCAAAATGCCTTTCATGCGTTTTATCAGTACACCTGTGAATAGGAAGTAAGGAACGACGATGACGCGCTTCGCACCGAGCGAAACGGCCCGCTCGACGCCATCCGGTAGGCTTGGAAAGGTAATCCCAGTGAAACAGACTTCGGCAGTCAGAACATTCGTCCGCTCCCACAAAAGTCGGGCCAGCTTGTAGACATCCCCGTTCGCGTCCGGATCGCTGCTCCCCCGTCCCATGAGGACGATCGCCGTTTCGCGAACCTCCTTTGCGGACAAAGTCCCAACTTGTTCGTAAAAGCGCTCAGTCAGCAAATCAATGATTTGCTCGTTTAAACCAATGTTTCTGCCGTACACAAAATCGACATACGGGTATTTTCGTCGGGCTGCATCGAGGAATTCCGGAATCTCTAGTTTGACATGCGAAGCTGCGAGGAGAATAACGGGAACAATAACGATCCGCTCCGCGCCCTGCCGGACGCACGAATCAATACCGTCTGGAATTGTCGGGGTTGTCAACTCCAAGAAACAGGCTTCAAAATGTTGGTTTGGCACCTGACGACGTACGTTTTGGACAAACTCGAGGAACTCTTCGTTTCCTTCGGCGTCGCGGCTGCCATGGCCAATGAATAACGTCATTTCTTTCATCGTTGCCCTCCTAAACATTCATCATTCAGGAGGAAGGTTTGAGAGCGAGCCTTCAATGAAAAAGCACTCTTTTTAAATGCAAAAGAGTGCTTGTACACGACGAAGTCGCCCACAAACACCTCCCTATCGACCGTAGGTTCAAACAGTGTTCTGGGAAAAGGCAGGTCTCCTGGCTCGGGTTCAACACTGATGGTCTCCTTCCCAAGCCTTTCGGCTCAGTGGTTTTTGACCTCAGTTCGCCCTTACAGTGGCGGGACCGCACCGGACTTGCACCGGTTTCCCTATTAAGTTCACCCAGTTGGGTGAACGCCTTCTCCGACATATGTAGTTGTAAGTGCCTAGCCTACAAAACCAACTTATGCTCGTAACACGACTAATAGTACAAGCAAAGCTTGTCAATGTCTAGAAAGAATTTCTAGCCCCTCGCCCGAAACCCGTGTTTGCGCATACACAACTTCACAAACAAATCCAGAAAAGTTTGCCGCATGGATACATGTACCTATAATTGGCAAAAATACCATCAAAACCGAGAACACACGGAATCGGAGGATGCATCCAATGAGGTACAAACAACCCGAGTCACAAAATGGAGTGACCATTTTTATTTCGATCGCGTTTGTCGTTGCCGTAGCCGTCGTCTTGTCGGTCGGCTTAAACGCAGACTCCTTCGACTGGTGGGTGAGTGGTCAAGGAACTTACATGCCTTTGGCGCTGATCGTTTTAGGTGCCGCAGCTCTCATGGGAATTGTGCTCGCCGTAGGGCATTTCACGGGGAATCGACCACCCCTTTACGCAGCGGGAATGATTCACGGAATTATCGCGGTCGTCGGTGTCGTGTTCCTGATTGCCTCCATGCTGAATGGGGCACGCGGAACCGACATTCAAATATCCCTGGTCCTCTTTTTAATTGCCGTAGCCATGGGCCTTCTTTTCTTTGTTTACCGCCTTCGGAGTAAAGTCATACCGAATACGTTCATTGTCGTTCACGCCCTCCTCGCGGTGGTCGGATACGTCTTCTTGCTTAGGGCTTAAATTAGGGCTTAAACTTTCATAGAACTTAACCCGCTTGTTAAGAATCGCAGCAACCCCATCCACGGACCGAGCCAACCAGTGCGGCGCGTTGGCACACTGCTTGGCTCTGCCCAGCGATTGCACGAGGATTGCACGAGCACAAGGCGATTCCTCCTATTGCACCACGCCTTGTCCGTGCCTCGGACGATGGGTTGCCTCCTCGACAGCTGCCTGAGCAGCCCCCTGTCGTTCTTCCCCTTTTAGGGCCACACGCCTGCGGGGTTCAGGCGAGACCTGCAACGATAGGTAGCCCAACGTGGCAAACAGACAAGAGACGATGGAGACGTGCAACAGGAAGGCCCAAATCGCCAGGTGTGAAAAGACCAGCAATCCTCCGCTCATCCCCTGCATACACACGAACAAAACGGCCAGCCCTGCACCTCGGTACAAGTCCTTGCGCTGTTTCCGCATGCGAGATGCCGAGATCAACAGTCCGATACATAGTGAAACCAGACCCAGCGCGATGCTTCGGTGCAAAATGTCAAACAGCAAATTTACGCCGGCCACGCGATAACTCTCGGTTGGGAACGGAAAGCCGCGAAACCACGATCCCGCGTGAATGTTGGCAATGTATGCCCCTACGTAAAGCGCGACAAAGGTAAAGCCCAGCGCAAAATAAGTCCAAAAGCGAAAGTGGCGCGGCATGTGCGTCGAACGCAGGTGTCGTCCATGGAGCTCTCCTTGGGGCTTAGCTGCAGCGACCTTCGCGTGGGGTTCAACGGTTTTTTCGGCGGCAGTTTTGCCGGCGACGCGCTGGATTTGTGTCAACACGACGGTGAGCAGCGCGACTCCAGTAAAGGCCAGCAGAGAAACGCCAAGGTGAATCGCCAGAATCGCCGGCGGATCGCTAAAAAGCACCCCGATTGCCCCAAGCCCCGCTTCCACGAACACAAACCCGACTGCCACGAGGATAAACAACCGCACCTCCAGCCAATGCCCGTACTTCCGCCAAGCCAAGATTGCGGTGGCGATGAGCAGCAGTGAAATGCCGCCCACGAT
The DNA here is from genome assembly GCF_021739485.1 of Alicyclobacillus tolerans. Taxonomy (GTDB): domain Bacteria; phylum Bacillota; class Bacilli; order Alicyclobacillales; family Alicyclobacillaceae; genus Alicyclobacillus_K; species Alicyclobacillus_K tolerans_A. Next base: position 42,017 of record NZ_JAJFNK010000013.1, on the reverse strand, counting down.
GGCACGGTGTGCAAATTCAATGATGGTCTGAAGGTCCCAGGACGAGGGAACAACACTGCCGTTGCACAGGGGCCACTGATGCCCGCATCCAAGCGCCGATCCGGTCTCCGTATCGACAAAGCCGGCGACATTGACAATGAACAGGCCAATCAGCGTCAGCAGGGACAACCACCATACGTAGTCCAGGCGCGCCCTGCCCCGCACTGTTTGCTTCATTTAGATCCCTTCTTTCTTTGTGTCACTTCTTTCTTTGTGTCACTGCTTTGCTTTGTGTCACTGCTTTTGTGTTATCTCTTTTTTTGTGTCACTTCTTTCGGGGGAGTCCTTTGGAAAAACCGTTTTTCCTACATCAGCGGTGGAAATGCACCGGCTCCCCCTCCGATCACGATGTTCTGCGGAGTCCGGCGCTTCAGCCACATGGTGTAGACGACGGCGTAGTACAAAAACGCGGCAGCCGACAACACAGCGGTCATCGCGTTGACCTGCCAGGCGAGCCATCCGGTGGACAGCACTGCCAGTGCCAGGCCAAAAGTCAGGGCACCAGCCGGGCTGACCACCCCGGCCGGCAATGGACGTTTGCGCGTACGCCCCATCAGCGCGTCGATGTCGCGGTCGTACCACATGTTCACGGCGGCCCCGCCGCCCGTCGACAACGCCAGACCGGCGAGGGTTGCCACAGTAACGCGCAACCCGGGAAGGTGATCGGCGACGGATACGCGATCGCTCGGACCCTCCCCAAGCAGAGTCCCTGAAGCAACGCCTGGATGGCAAGCCGCTGCGCACATCGCCGCGTACTGCCTCCGTTTCATTCGTTACATAGGTGTGTTAAACGACATAATCCACAGCGATGAACCGACGAACACGAACACGAAGAACATGGCGGTCGCAAACGCCAGAATGTGATATCGCGGGCCGTGTTTTTCTAATACGTGCATGAAAAACAACAACTGTACGAGAATCTGCAGGACTCCCAAGGCCAAGATCGCAAACAAGAGCGGCCCGAAATGCATGGCTCGGTGCGAGACCAGCTCGAACGCAAACCACGTAAATGCGATGGATAGCAAGTAGCCGACGACGTGCGACCAGGGGAATCGTTTGCGCCCTACCTGGTTCGAGGAAGTATGCGGCGTTTTTGGCGATTCGGAATGAACCATGGACACCTTACATCACCCCCGTCAGGTACACGACTGTAAAGATGAACACCCAAACCACGTCGAGAAAGTGCCAGTACAGACTGACCACGAAAAACTTGCGGGCGGTGATGGTGGTCAAGCCGTAACGGGCGATTTGAAACAACGTGAGACCCATCCAGATAATCCCGATGGATACGTGCGCTCCGTGCGTCCCCACCAGAGTAAAGAAGCCGGACAAAAAAGCACTGGTTTGCATGGTTGCACCGTGCAGGACAAAGTCCCGGAACTCGCTGATTTCAAGGCCGATAAACGCCAAACCGAGCAGCATGGTGACCCCAATCCACAGCTTCAGACGGCTTGTGCTGCCGTGACGCATCTCCCAAGTAGCCAGGCCGCAGGTAAAGCTGCTCGTGAGCAGAATGAACGTTTCCGCGAGAAAACCTTTTATATCGCCACCAAACAGGTGAGCTGCAGACGGTCCGTTGCCAATGCGGGTATACACCACCACATAAGTCGCAAACAGCGTCGCAAACAACAGCACATCTGAGACGAGGAACAGCCAAAATCCCAAGATCTTAATGGAACCGTCTGCGGTGGAAAACTCGAGCGGTTCATCTCCGGCACCCGATTCGTGAGCAGCCGCGCCCGGCAAAACGTGACCAGATATACTCATACGGACAACCTCCCCAATGCGGCTTCACTGTGCCGGACTTCTTCCACCGGAATGTGGTAATCGGTGTGATAGTCCAGCGCTCTGGCAACCAGCAAGGCACCCACGCCCAGCAAGCCAATGACGCCCACCGGAATCCAACTGAAAGTGAGTCCAAAACCTGCGACGAAGAACGAGACGCCCATCAAAAACGGCTTTCCAGAATTGCACGGCATGTGAATGGCCGCGAGTTCCCCTTTGCGCGGCTTCAATTCGTTTTGTCTGCCTTGCTGTTTCAATTCCCACCAAGCATCGGCTGCAGAGACCGTCGGGATGACCGCAAAGTTGTAATGCGGCGCAGGCGAAGGAAGCGACCATTCCAGTGTGCGGCCTGTGCCCCAGATATCTCCCGTGACGTCCTTTTCCTGATGGACCAGGCTGTGCACAATTTGTGCCCCGATAAACAAGAACCCGATACCCATCATGTAGGCGCCAACGGTGGAAACAAAGTTGAGGGCCGTCCAGTGCATGCCGGCCGGATATGTGTACATGCGCCGCTGCATGCCCATTAGGCCAAGGATGTACTGAGGCGTGAAGCAGACGTAAAAGCCGATGTTAAAGAACCAAAAAGCCCAGTGGCCGAACTTGTCTTTGAGTTTGAACCCGAACATTTTTGGCCACCAGTAGTACATGCCAGCCAGCATGCCGTACACCACACCGCCAATTAAAGCCTGGTGAAAGTGGGCGACCAAAAAGTAGCTGTTGTGGTATTGATAGTCGGTCGGTGCCTCGGCGAGCCACACCCCGGTGGCACCAGCAATCGCGAAGTTTGGCACAAACGCCAGCGTCCACAAAAGCGGCAAGCTCAGTGTAATGCGGCCTCGGAACATGGTCATCAGCCAGTTGAACACCTTCACACCAGTCGGGATGGCGACGGCCATCGTGGAAATGGAAAAGAAGGTATTCACTCCGGGACCCGCGCCCATCGTGAAAAAGTGGTGAACCCAGGTCAGGTTGCCGATAATCGTGATCGCCATAATCGACGCGACCATCGACTTGTAGCCGAAGACCTTCTTTTGCGAGAAGGTCGCAACGACTTCGGAGTAGATTCCAAACGCTGGAAGAACGACGACGTACACTTCAGGGTGGCCCCAGATCCAAAACAAGTTGATAAACTGCATCGGGTTCCCGCCAGCCATCATGGTAAAGAAATGGGTGAAAAACAACCGGTCAATGAGGAGCAGTGCGAGCGCCACAGACAAGACCGGGAACACGAATATAATAATGGTAGAAGCGCCGAGCACAGACCAGGTAAACAGCGGCATCTGCATGAGCTTCATGCCGGGTGCGCGCATCTTGAGGATGGTCGCAATGAAGTTGATGCCTGTAGCGATGCTGCCGATGCCGGAGATGGAGAGTGCAAGCAGGTAGTAGTTTTCGCCGACGCCCGGGTCGAACTGCAGCTCGGTCAATGGCGGGTAACTAGTCCAGCCCGCGTCTGGCGAACCGCCAATGACGAACGACAGGTTAAACAGCATTGCCCCAAAGAAGAACAGCCAGAAGCTAATCGCGTTTAAGTAAGGAAACGCCACATCGCGCGCCCCGATTTGCAGAGGTACAACCGCGTTGAACATGGCAAAGATGAACGGCATCGCCATGAATAAAATCATGATGGTTCCGTGCGTGGTGAAAATCTGATCGTAGTGTTCGGGACTGAGAAAGTGTTCGTTCGGCAGAGCGAGCTGCGTGCGCAGCAACTCTGCGTCGACACCTCCGCGAAACAGCATGAGAATGGCTGAAATCAGGTACATGATGGCGATCTTCTTGTGATCGACTGTGGTCAGCCACTCGCGCCACAGCCAGCCCCACTTTTTAAAGTAGGTCAGAGTGAACAAGATACCGACGGTGACGACCGCGATGGCGACGTCCGAGCCGAGAATCAATGGGTCCCCGGTGACGAAAAAGTGGTTCGTCGACAAACTGCCTGACATGGGGTCTCCTCGCTTTCGTTGAAATGTGCAAATATATCGCAGTGCTCCATGGACTCGAAATATTCAGTCTTATAAATCGGGACGAAACTCTCGAAGCGGTCCCGGACAACACCGTACTCAGTTCATGCCGTGTGCGTTGAGCATATCGAGGTTGTGAGGCATGTACTTTCCACCCTCGTTTAAAATCGTTTGTTTGAAGATGCCAGGAGGATAAGACGAGAACGACAGCTCGCTGACAGTGCTTGGTTTGACCAGCTTGTCGTAGTCCGCCATGGTCATGTCCGGGGCGTTATTGGCGACTTGATCGACCCAAGCGTTAAAATCAGCGGTCGATTTTGCGATGACGTGGAACTGCATGCCGGCAAAACCAGGTCCGGTAAAGTTGCCGCCGTGTCCGTAGAAATCGCCCGTTTTAGTGGCTTGCAGATACAGTCCTGTCAACATGCCGGGCATCGTGTACTCCATTCCACCAAGATTAGGCACCCAAAACGCGTTCATGGGTGCATTGGATGTCAGAAGAAACTCGACCGGTCGATTCGTGGGAATCTCCAAGTAGTTCACTGTGGCAATTTTTTGGTCCGGGTACTGGAACAGCCATTTCCAATCGAGTGAAGTGACTTCAATGACGAGCGGCTGCTTGTTGGGAGTTGGCGATTTAGCCAACGCGAAGGTTTTTTGCATCGTTACGGTGCCAAGGATAGCGACAATCACGATCGGGATTCCCCACCAAATAAATTCCAGTGTCTTGCTGTCGGTGAACTCCGGCTGATACGGCGCGGTGTTCCCCGGCTTGTTGCGGTAACGGATGACGATAAAAACCATCAGCGCGATGACAGGAATGATGACGACGGCCGTCAGCGACATCTGCAGCCAGATGAGCTGCAGTTCACTGCTCGCAACGGGTCCAGCCGGGTTAAAGACGCGAATTTCCTGCCCGCATCCTGCAGTGGCCAACGCCGCTCCGGCAATGCCGAGTGTGGTGGCCAACTTCCAAAACAAAGAGTGGCGTTTCATCGGTTCAACTCCTTTACTTGGTTTTTGTGTTCCCGGCAAATGTCCCCGCAAACAACTGCGGTACACCGCCTGAGGAACGGCAACCCGAGTCTTTGAGGTCTCGACCCAGGTCGCGATCACGACCTTTGCATTGCAATTTTGGGGTTGGGTACTGCCTGTCTTGGGAATCCTCACGAAGTCTAGGGCGAGGAACACTTGAGGTCTGTTCCTCAGAGAATTGAATGGTTCGATGTAACTATGGCGGAACAGCACGAACACCAACAGACACGTCTGCACTATTTTCCCTTTAGTCCATTTGGCAACGTAGTCAATTTGTGCTAGGCGTTTTATCATAGGCGAATTAGTATGAAGAGATGGTACAACTGACTACTAGGTTTCTATGAGGTTTTTTCCAACACCCGGCGAAAAGCGGCGCTGTATTCGAGACAGAAATAACCATTTCCCTGGTTTTTTCGAGGCGGATTTTCGGTCACACACCCCGTTAAAGCGAGTCTGCAGGTCCAGTCCATAGCTCAATTGAACTAGTCGTTTTGGTACGTGGCACAAAAGACAACGAGGCGTCTACAATAGTGGGGTGAAAGGGAGTGTCTGGATGGCGACCGAGGCGCATTTATATGTCACTAACGGGCTTATTCCATGTCCAAACCGTGGCAACATCGCACTGGATTTCTGCCTGTTTTGTGCACATCTCACAGCCGTCGATCTCGATGGGTCTCATCCGTCGATTTACTGCGTACCTCCCTTGCAACCCGCAGGTGGAACACCTATACAAGCGAGACACATAGCCCCTCCCCCACAGAAAGTGTGCGAACTGGATGACGAGGGCAAACGCGATCCCCAAGATGCCGCCCTCAGGGAACGCATCGTCTCCGCCAGCATGGAACACCCCGAATGGGGTGTGGCACACCTGACGAAATGTCTGCAGTCTGAAGGAGTCCTTGTCAGTGCGCGGAAAGTAAACCGGGTCTTTGCAGAAGAGGGCCTGTCGCAACAAAGCGACCGGGTTGTACGACTCGAGCAACAAGTTTTAGCTGGAGCCATCCATCCAGACGACCATCAAGTGCAACGAATTCAACAATGGGATGCCTGCTTCGAAGAACGGGCGCAAGCGGGCCGCTGGCCGGGAGAAAGGTTGATCCATGCCAGCCTGGAGACAGGGTGCAGCCTGGACGCAAATGTACTGCGGGCGGAGGTGGTCATCGATACTTACAGCTCGTATACATTTGTACTCTTGCGCAGCGGTGACCCCCGGCTCAGCGCAGCGATCCTGCTGCAGTATTATGTGCTGCCCTTTTTCGCCGACCTCGGTCACAAAGTGGACCGCCCGTTTCCTACGCGTACCCTTGCCAGCCTGCGCGAGTCCCCGAATTCCACAGCCTCGCCCCTCAAAGCGGCTGCGGCGCTGCAGTCCTACGAGGCTTTTCTACGACAGTCATCCATCCATCTGGAGGGACTTACCGCTCAATCTGGCTACGTGACCCGCTTTATCCGAGAGTTTTGGAAAGCATGGGCCATAAAGCTGCCGCGGACCCTGCACACGCCCGAGCAACTGCGCATGCTGGAAAACCGGTTGACTCGGGACCTCGCTGCATTCAACAGTGGGCATGCACTTCCGGGATTCCCCAACATGGGACAAACAGCAATAGAACGATTAGAGAACTACAACGCGTGAACCGAACTCCTCGTCAAACATCTGACTCAATCGGATGGCAGTATCCCGTAAAGGTCCGTGATATACTGTGAAGAGCAACTGTATCATAAGGAGGGATTTACGTGCATGAACTGGCCCGAGGTCTGAACGAATCCATTTTACGGGAGACACCTCAGGTATTTGACATGCTCTCAGAGCTCGGAAAGCAAATGTACTTCCCCAAAGAGGGCATTATCAGCCAATCGGCAGAAGCGAAGGCTAAGGCCACCCGGTTCAATGCCACCATCGGGATCGCCCTTGAAAATGGAGAACCCATGCACCTTGGCGTCATTCAGAATGTGTTGTCCGCATTTGAGCCCAAGGACCTGTATGAGTATGCGCCACCAGCGGGCAAGCCGGCGCTTAGAACCGCATGGCGCAAAAAACTCATTGAAGAAAATCCCGCCATGGAAAACAAAGTCTTCGGAAATCCAATTGTGACCAACGCGCTGACACACGGGCTTAGTATCGTTGGCGACTTGTTCGCGGACCCCGGAGATGCTGTTATTCTTCCCGATCCGAGTTGGGAAAACTATGAACTGAGCTTTGGCACCCGTCGCGGCGCACAAATGGTGACCTACCCGCTCTATGACGAATCGCAAAAATTCAATTCGTCAGGACTAAAAGCAGCCATCCTGGCTCAAAAAGAAAAAGGCAAAGCCATTGTACTGCTCAACTTCCCGAACAATCCGACCGGTTACACACCGAACCTCGAAGAAAGCCGTCAAATTGTCGAAGCCGTCAAGGCAGGTGCAGAGGCCGGTGTCAATCTCGTCGTAGTCGTCGATGACGCCTACTTCTCCTTGTTCTATGAGGACTCCATCAAAGAATCGTTGTTTGGCCACCTGTGTAACGTGCACCCCCGAGTACTTGCGGTGAAAGTGGACGGTGCCACCAAGGAGGAATTTGTATGGGGGTTCCGGGTTGGCTTTATCACGTACGGTACCAACAGCGAAACAACTCTAAGTGCGCTCGAACAAAAGACCTCCGGGCTTATCCGGTCTACCATTTCGAGTGGCGCTCACCCATCCCAGACGTTTGTGCTGCACGCTCTGAACAGTCCAGAGTTTGAGTCCCAGAAGATGGAGAAATTCCGCATTTTGAAGGGACGCGCGAACCGCGTCAAGGAACTTCTGAACAGCGGCCGCTACGACGACGCGTGGGACTACTACCCATTTAACTCCGGCTACTTCATGTGCTTGAAACTCAAGCGAGTAGGGGCGGAACAACTTCGCGTTCATCTGCTCGAGAATTACGGAATTGGTACGATTGCACTGGGGCGCACCGATTTGCGTATCGCGTTTTCCTGCATTGAAGAAGGCGGTCTCGAAGAGCTCTTTGATACCATTCACCAGGCAGCATCGACGCTCGCCTAATCAGAATCTCCACGATGAAAACAGGGCTGTTCTGGAAAGCCATGAGAAAGTGGCCCAAGGGACAGCCCGTTTTGTGTTGCGGGTAAACAACTTAAATTTCGGTAATACTGTAATTGTGTGCTATTATATACCTGAGGAGAGGAATCAACGCCTTTCCTTCATGAAGGATGATTAAATGCCTGCATCTGCCGTGGACAAGGAGATTGCCGGATACATAGGTCGGTTGGTCCGCGATTCAATGGGTCGAGGTCCAAAGTCCGTGAATATTTCACTCAGTGGACCGTTCGTGGTAATCTACTTGCGGGATTTACTTTCTCCTATGGAAGAAATTCTGCTGGACGAAGGACAAGAACGGACGGTTGTTACGACGCGGGAAGTCTGGATGAAGCGGATTTTGCCGGACATTAGGGCTGCGATTAAACTTATTACCCATCAGGACGTAGTCGAAGTCTACTACGATTGGAGCCTCCATAACAGGTCCGGCACGATTGTAGGAGTTGCTGCAGAACCCGATGCGTTTGGCGTAGCATCGAAAGAGTCACCGTACAAGGATGAACTGCTTCGGGAAGTGGACATGATTAGTCAAGCCGTTCAGAAGAGCCCGGATTCTATGTCTTTGTACGAAATCGACAGTCGTACCGTCGTCGTGACGCGGGAAGGTATCCTCGTTCCCATTGAAAAAGAACTCCTAAGGTTGCACCATGAAGTCTTATTGAAATATGCAAAAAGAGAACTTGAAAAACGCCATCTGCATAACGACGATCGGTTCGACCTCATCTTTCAAAGAAAAGTCGTAGACATATTTGCAGATTGGTTGTTGGAATCGGATAAGAGTGTCATCGTGTTTAAATTGAATCCATCACAATGACATAGCGGTGGAAATGAGCTAGATATAAGCTAGACATAAGCCGAAACCGAGCTGATTGGGCTGTGGTTTGGGCTGTTTGGCGTTTGTCTTTGCCTTCATTTTTCACCGTGAAACGGAGTATTGAACATGAAAGAACTAAACTTGGTATATTGCTTGTATTGCAAGTCGCTTAAAGACGTCCGTTGTATGAAATCCACTTTCAAAACCGGATTCATCCAGATCCAGGGAATCAATTACCCCATGGGCATTTGTAAACGCGAGGAGGTTGGCGGTGGTAACGCATCACCGTCTTCTGCACAATGACACTTCAACAAGACATCTCCGGTTATATCGGTCGCTTGTTTCGAGAGACGTTTGGACGGGGTCCGAAGTCTGTGCTTGTCACCTTTGGACAATCCCTTGTGGCGATTTATCTCAATGGGTTTTTGTCTCCATTAGAACGCATTTTGTTGGACGAACGGCAAGAAGAAACCATCTGGTCAACCCGTGACACCTTAATGCAGCGCTTGATTCCGGAAATTAAAGCAAACCTTGCTTCTTTAACAAACCAGTCTATCGAAAAAATTTATTACGACTGGAATCTAAATAACAAGTCGGGCATCCTTATCGCGACGGCGGTACAGGAACGGGCATTCGGAGAATGCGAAGACTTGTTCCATACTCATCCAACCTTCAAGGAAAACATCCTTAGACTCAGCAAGTCTACGCAAAAAGTTCCAGACTGGGCCGCAGCTTACAGACTCAGTCCTGAACTTGTCGTTTTGCACCGAGAAGGGGTCATTGCTCCGATTGAACGGGAATTGATTCAACTCGGCCGTGCTGCCACAGTTCACCTCAAAGCAGCAAAACGTCATCTCGAAAAACGCTATCTGCAAAGCAATGTCCTGTTTGAAACGCTGTTGAACAAAAGTGTTCAAGACATCTTTGTGGATTGGGATTTCGACAACGACCAAAACTGGACAGTGTTCAAACTGAAGTCATGACGCGTTTCGCGTTGTGCCTCATTCGGCGCATTCGGGCTTAAATAACGACAACTTTGTAGAAAATTTGTATAAATAAGCCCGGTCTGTGCTACTTTACTACGTGGTGATGGGATTTTTGTTGTCAACGGGGCCGAAGTTTTGACCTCCCTCAGATCAGGACTTCCCACAAGATTCCATTCTCGACAAGACAGTCTCTAACTGACCCAAAACAACTCGGTGGACCTCGATGTGCTGGAGTGGAGTCCGCTCAAACATGTCGGGTATCTCTCGCACACAACGGACTGGAAAAGAGGGCTAAACATGTCCTTATTGTACGATGCTTTTAACGGGGTTTATTTCACGATACAGGTCCTTACGGCTGCCATTGCTGTCTACCACTTTGCGATGTCCATTTTTGGATTGGTGCAACGCAAGGAGGATACGACGCACCCGCCCCAAAAGCGATTTGCGGTGCTGATTCCGGCCCACAACGAAGAACGCGTGGTGGGACCCCTCATCGACAGTTTGAGAGCTCAGATTTATCCACGGGACTTATTTGATATTTACCTTATCGCCGACAATTGCACGGACCATACTGCGGATGTAGGCCGCAGGCACGGTGCTATCGTGTACGAGCGAACCGATTACGAAAAGAAAGGTAAAGGCTTCGCTATTGAGTGGATGCTTGAGCAGTTAAAGTCCTTGCCCGAATCAGACGCCATCCTGATGTTCGATGCAGACAACCTAGTGGAGCCAAAGTTTTTAAACGTCATGAATGACAAACTGTGCCAAGGACATCAGGTGATTCAAGGGTATCTAGGGGTTAAAAACCCGTTCGATACCTGGGTGAGTGTATCCCTGGCTATATCCTATTGGTACGATAACCGACTATGGCAAAATGCGCGTTACAATTTGGGCCTGCCCTGCGCTTTAGGAGGCACGGGTCTGTGCATAGACTATGCGTTATTGCAGGAGATGGGTTGGGAAGCTACCGGCCTGACCGAGGATTTAGAGTTTGGCGTAAGATGTGTAAAGCGCGGAGTCATTCCTGCTTGGGCTCATGACGCAAAAGTGTACGACGAAAAACCAATGACGTTTATGGCGTCATTTCGGCAGCGCCTAAGGTGGCAGCAAGGTCATTTTAATTGCGCAAAGCAGCACATGTTTACGCTCTTGAAAGAAGGTATTCAAGAACACAGCTTAATGAAATTCGATACGGCGGTGTACCTGTTTCAACCCATGAGGTCCCTCATTGTGTTTCTGACGTCCGTCCTGATGTTTTTATTCAACTTTTCATTTTCAATAAAGACAGGTTCCGTCTATCTGAACCAACCCAAAAGCTTTCTGTTATGGATATCCTTGATTTTGTTTCTCGAAATTCCGCTGGCGTTACTTCTTGAACGAATTAATTGGAGGGCCTATTTCGCCCTCATTCTCGTTCCCATCTTCCTCTGGACCTGGGGGCCCGTCACGCTGCATGCGTATTTCACAAAGGAAAACCGCAAATGGTACCACACGGTTCACAAACGGTCCATCCGGCTGGACCAAGTACACGATCCGTGACACTTGACCTAGACCGGTTATAGCGTCCGTTTAAGCGCCCGCTCGCCACGTCTTCAGAGCTTTTGAGGCGTTCGCAACCAAAAGACCAATAAACAGGTAAGACAAGCCGCCGAACAACAGATACACACTGACGCTGACGACAGCGGCCAATACGCTAAAGGTCACCTGTTCCCCGTAGTGCGCAGGAGACGTGGGTGGGTCCGTCAACATAAAAAACGCCAGGAACAAAGCGGCATTCACCAACGGGATCCGCATAGCATCACCAGGCGTATAGGCCGCATTGCCCAAGTGCAGTGATGCTGCCAACGTCAACAGCAAGAAGTACGTTCCGAGGTAAGTAAGGACTTGAGGAAACTTGTTCACTCTGGCTGTAATGACGTATCCCGCCAAAAGCAACAGCGGCAGCAGAAAGACAGGTACGTCTGCGAGGTCCCCCCACCAACTCTGACCGGTGTGAAACACCAGCAGTGTAAAGAGCAAAGCGAAGGCTGCTGGATTGAAAATGGGTTTTCGGCGGATTTTCAGCAAGTGTTTGGAGCCGACCGCGATCGCGGAGGTGAGCGCAGCCACCTGCCAATGCACGGTGCCGCTTAAGACCAGGCCTATAATCAAACCGGTGACGATGCCGCCATCCGGAAATATCCGTTTGTTTTTGCGTATCAGTCCGACGAACGCGTCGATTGTCGCGGCAGCGGCAACGGCGGCGGCAATGTTGACTACACCCGGCCGGTCAGAAACGTGAATCGACGCGATGAGCATCAATCCTAACAATAGAAAGAGCACCGCTCCCTTTGGCGTCCGAATAAACTTCCGGACTGGTCCTGGCGCCTTCTGGCGCACGTGGCTTTGCGCAACCGGTTGACGTGCACCCATAGTCGGGCTGATACTGCGGTCATACTGACTCAACGAGAGAACCCTCCATCCCCGATGTCGCTTTGACTTCTAAGTCTTCTGTGACGATGACGCCTTCTAATCCCGCCTCTTCCAACAGTTCCAGAGCTTCCTTAGGAGAGTAGAAAAACGCGGCCGTGGAAAACGCATCGGCCATCATCGCAAACGGCCCTGTTGCCGTAATACTCAAAAATCCGCGTGCAGACTGCATGCTCTGGGTATCTAAGATGTGGTGGGAGCTGGCATTATTCGGGCTCACACGTTCGTATGTACCTGAGGTACATACTGCGGTGTTTACCCCTGGCAAGACCCAAATGGACTTGTCGCGCTGCACTGGATGACGGATCCCGATGGGCCACGGATTGCCGTCCCCATCTGTTCCCGCGGCGTACAAGTCTCCCCCAGCATCCACGACAAATCCAGGAAAGTCGAAAGCAGCCAATTCTTTGACTGCAAGGTCGACCGCCAGTCCCTTGGCGACGGCTCCCAGGTCCAGGAGTAATGGGCGGTGAAGACGAACCGTTTGGTTTTGCGCGTCCAGTTCAATGTCCCGAAACGTCGCTTGGCGATTGATATCGGTTGTCCACGCTACAGATTCCCCCGTCAGGTAATGCCGGCGAAAGCCAAGTTCCTCCATCTGTGCGCCCACGGTCGGATCGAACCGCCCTTGCGTCCAATCCGCAATCTCGCAAGCGAATTGCAGGCTTTGAAACAAGACCGGACCGACTGCCACTTTGGTTCCCGCCGGTTCGCGCACAAGCCGCACCAATTCACTGTCTTCGTCAAACCGACTGCACGCGCGTTCCACCGCCTGAAAGGCTTCAAGAGCCCGAGGTACAGCCAACCGGAGGGTCTCTTCCGATGGTTGCGACGCGACGTGGATACGAACAATCGTGCCTAAAGCCAAACCGCTATAAACGAGGCTTGAACTTGCATTGACCCCTGAATCCATCATAGTGCACTCACCCCTTGTAATGTGGGTTCTGTGCTTGTGACAGCGCCTGAACCACTGCATAGTAGAAATCTGCCGTACTTAGTGTAGCGCCGGACACGATAGGAATGTTGGTGGTTTGGTGTGCTTCCACGTAGTTTGGCAAGACCGGGTCGATATAACTTTGTGGATAGTGGGTATCACACGCCGTAATTTGAACATTGGAGATCTTCCCACGAGAAATGGAGACCGCCACCGAAACCATCCCGATTCGATTGGATGCCGACCCCTGATAAGTGCCGTCCAAGTACTGTTGCGTGGTGTTTACCGGTTTTGCAGCTGGTTTTGTTGGAGTGTTTGCGTTGCTGCTGCCTGTTGCATGGCTCGACGCTGCCCGATTTGAACTTGAACCCGGACTTGCCACGGCCCCCGTTCCCCCGGAACGATGACTCGTCCCAGTTTGTCCGCTCGTCCCGGAAGTCGCGTTGGAACTTCCCGACTGTTTGACTGCTCCCGTCGAGGCAGACTGGGCCGGCTGGGAAGCCGGTGCCGCTAATGCACTCCCATTGGCCGCTGTGATGGAGTACCCTGTCGAATAGATGGCGCCAACTGCCAGCGAACACAATGCAATGAACTTCGAACTCATCTTGCCTGCCAACCACAGACCTCCTCTTAGATGGAATCGAAACCTGTTTTTTCAGTTCTGAACAGTTGGAATCTAATAGTTGGGAATCTCAAAATCTGTTGTATCCGTACGTTCGTGTTTCAAGATTGAAAGAGTGGCAGTCTAAATGATAAGTGGCTTAGATTGTGCTCATCTGATACTCACATTAAAAGTTCATGAAAGCATTTCCCTGGCCCTCACCCCAACTGTGGCGGTGCCTCCATCTCCGGTGGTCTGGCCAACTTGACCCGCCCCCGGCGTACCCCTGTACACCGCTGCCCGGCACTTGCGTCGTCGTAGAAGTCATCAAAGTGGCAAAAGATTCGCCGTTGCTGCCAAGAGCCGAAGGCGCCATGGCCACGCCGAACCTGCTGACGAGAGCCAACGGTTGTACTTCATTCCCGCTCGAGTTCAAGGGCTGGCCGTCCACCAATGCCGATGTGTAGCTGACGGTTCCCATATTGGCCAACGGATACAGTCGATTGTTCCCGTTGGAGGGGTCTTCGCTGATCCATTCGGCAGAGGTTCCAACACCCTGTGCATAGGCTGAATTCAATTGAACAGGAACTGTTTTTGTCTGTGTCTGCCCTGAAGGCTCGTGGATTGTAAAACGAACATCCCAGGTTGTTCCCGCCTCTTGCGCGATGTCAGCGGACACACTGGAGCCTATGGGCACAGTCATCACGTTGTGGGCGTAGGAGGGCAACCGTTCCCAAAATACGTTTGCGGTAGGTTGGCCTTGTTGAAACTCTTCGATTGTGCCCACTTGCAGTAAATCGTGGCTCGACACGCCGCCTAAACCAATCCACTGGGCAGCGGCACTCGACCGCTGACCAGAGATGCTCGGCACAGTCCAACTCCCGGAAACGCTGGTATATGGACTAGCACCCGGACTGGGTGTCGTCACGTAGCCGGCCCAATTCCCTGACGTCTGTGCGTTGGGAGCAATACTGACCTGTGAGACATTCGTCAGATTCGAGGAATTTGGTGAGGCGTTATTTGAAGACCCAGTGTCTGGCGATCCGTTGCCTTGAAATCCATTGTCTTGAAACCCGTTGTTCGCAGGATTGTTCTGAAGATTAGCGGGCACAGTACCGTGCGAAACGCTCGACGCCCCATCTGTCGAAAAATTGTAGTATGTGGCTGCAAATGTGCCCACTCCGACGAACAGCATAAGGGTGAATAGACGATGCGCCCTCATAATCGTTCCCCTTTCAAATCCTAGTGATATTTGCGACAACCCTTTTACTCAAAAAGTCACACCTGACTTTTGTCCATACAACCCCGGAAGTTTCGCGTGCCGCCGAGTTCACAGACTTCGTAAAGCGCTGCGATCGCACGTGCGATCTGCGATGGCGCTCCAATTTCGATCTCTAATGCGATCCATGTTCGATCTTCATTCGGAATACGGTTAGTTTAAACCGCCTGAATTACAATTTTCTTAACACCTAGCCTTCGGTTCAAATTTAGCTTTATTCATCAAATTGCAATCAAAGCCGTTTACCTTGATATTATTGCAAGCAGTCAAGTGAGGTGATCTCATAGTGGAATTCGTAGAAGAGAGACAACAAGGGCCATTTTGGGTAACCTATGGAGCGATGTTCTTCATTATGGTTGCTTCGTACGGACTGTCGCGTCTTCTAAACCCGGGCCAGGCCGCGGTAAACATGTTTTATTGGTACATGGCGAGGTCTGCGGGGTTCACGGCATACTTGCTGTTGTCTTTGACCGTTGTATTGGGAGTTTCAAACACCAGTGCGGTATGGGACCGTTGGAAGCTGAGGAAATTGATTACGCAAATGCATCAGTACGCGTCGCTATTGGTCGTACCGTTTATCGCGTTTCACCTGTGGGGACTGTACCAGGACACAACCATCCAATTTCACTTGGCGAGTTTTTTGCTGCCGTTTCACGCCGCTTACCGTCCGTTTGCCACGACCCTTGGGGTACTGTCTTTGTACGGGATGGTCATCCTCATCGGATCTTCCTACCTCATGAAGCGCATGGGTCCCAAAACGTGGCGGTCCATTCACTTTCTGTCTTTTCCGACATTTGTGCTCGTCACACTGCACGGTATGTTGGCGGGCACTGATTCAGGGCAGCGCTGGGCTTTGTTCATTTACCTCGTTCCGTTCACAGTCTTTCTCATCCTGACCTCAAAGCGCATGCGCAAAGTAAAAGTGCGTGCCTAAGTACCTGCCTGAGTCGCTGGTGGGAAGGCCAACGCCTTCCCTGCTCATCCGTGGCCAGGCCCCAAGCCTCTCACCCGATCCAAAAGGACTGTGGCGATACCGACATTGTGGTATCGGGAATACCTAAAAAACACGCCTCAATACTCTCGAAGTCGTCAGGTACGTTCCATGAAAAATTGGTAACTCGCGCCGCTTCGAACAGGGATTTCAAAGTGGCCAGAGCGGCCTCGCGCGACGGGTGATTAAAATACACGTCAAAGTTTGAGTTCCACAACACCCATTGATACCATGTCGGAGTCTTTGTGATGTACCAAGTGCGGTTGCCAGCCCCCGCCACAAGTGTCGATGCTTTCATCAGGCGTTCCCATGTAGAAAACCCCAAATGAGCTGCCATCATTTGCTTGTTCATGATCCCCACCCCGCTCTTACATGTTGTCACTCCGGGCAAAGACGCCTTGGGACTCGTCGTCAATGTCCCCAAAGTTTTCATGACTCATTCAAGGACTTCCAACACAGGACGTACTGCTACAGACGTACAGCGTTGGCACAACACAGCTCCTTGGTGTCGCAAAGCGGGCAAAAAATTACGGTGCAGTGGAACGCTCGCGAACTCTCCTTCCCAGCCCGGAAGACATCAAACTATGCAGCACCATCCCGAGAACCACGAGAACAAGCCCGACAAGCCCCAAAGTTGAGATTTTGGTTCCAGCAATCAACAGCAACTCCCCAATAAGCGTAAACACGACTTCACCGGACTGCGTCGCTTCCACTGCCACCAGGTGATGCAGATTGTTTTTTGCGAGGTCAGTTGCTGTGAAAAACAACACCGTCGCAACCACCCCTGAAAAAACGGCCACAATCAGGGATTGAAACAATTGGTTTGAACTCGGCGGCCCATACCTCAAAAACTGATAGATCGATAAGATGAACCACAGCGGGAGACTCCCGATGGTCATTCCGAGCGTCCTCTGAACCGCATCTATGCGTCCTTCGCACAGTTCCATCATTTTTCGATTTCCAAGTGGGTATGCAAAGGAGGCCACAGCAATGGGGACAATTCCCAAAACTGCGTCGCGAACCGAAACATGCGTGGCCTGTGACCACTCCATGACGACAATTCCCAACAGGATCACGAAGGACATCCCCATTCCCTTCCACGGAATCCGCCTCCGGACTTTGCGTCCGCCGTTTGGAGTGTGAGCGGTGTCCTGAAACAACGGGACGACCAAAGAACCCGCAATAATCGTAAACTGCCACGTCCCAGCGACCAACCAGGCGGGACTGTAAGCAGCCGCAAAACACAACGGAGCGTAAAACAGGCCAAATCCAACAAAACTCCACCCCATCCACTGCCATGGATGGCGGCTCATCTCCTTCATCAAGGCCGGGAAATTTTTCCGTGTCATCACAATCATCCACAACAACGGAAGCATGAAGAGATAGCGCAAAGAGGCACTCCAAATCCAGCTGCCTCCACTGTCGCTCATCAATCGGTTGAACACAAAACTTGCGGAGAAAAACAGGGATGCGAGAACTCCGTACAAAATTGCTTTCATGAACGCTCCTCCACAATACGAACCTGTCAACGCATGACAGTCATCCATTTCGTCTCATCTCAGTGTTTCATCCATCGTACCACCGGGTGACAAATCTGGTAAGTTGAATTGAATTGCATGCAGCCACGTCCCCTTCATTCTGACCGAGGACAGCGCATAAAGAGGCTGCCTCCCAGCCGGCACTACTAAGGAGGCAGCCTCTGAAAGTTCTCCTTACCTACTGTGGCCGTTTCACTCGCTCGTGACTTGAATGGCTACCCTAAGGGCTTCAGAACTGCCCGCCGCAAGCTCAAACCCTTCTCTCCAGTCTTCCAGCGAAACGACGTGGGTCACGAGAGGTTTGAGGTTCACCTTCCCCGTTTCAACCAGCTTAATGGCGGTATCCCAGTCATACGGCATTTGGGAGATTTCGCCTTTCACGTCAATCTCTTTCACGATGATTTTGTACGTATCGATCGGCGCAACGATCCCCCCGCGAATTCCACCGCCGGCCCATAAAACCTTGCCGCCTTTTCGAACAATGTCCAAAGATTCTTGAATAGGCTCCACGGACCCCGAATTTTCGAGAACCACATCCACGCCAATCCCATTGGTGATTTCTAACACGCGGCTGCGGACGTCTTCTTTTTCGGCGTTAATGATATAATCTGCGCCCATTTTCTTGGCCATTTCTAATCGAAAAGGCACATCTCTCTCGAGTCCAGTCATGATAATGGGACCTGCTCCGATGGCTTTGCAAACCTGCATCAGCAGAATGCCGCGCGCCCCTGGTCCCAGGATCGCCACGGATTCCCCGGCCTTTACACCCATCCGCGAAATAACGCTGTGTACCGAACCAGCTGTCGGTTCCATGAGGGCCGCTTCACGGCTTGAAATGTGATCTGGCAACTTATGCAGCTGCCATTCGGGCCAAACCGTGTACGGCGCAAAACCGCCACCCGTTGTGTAATGCGCGCGACCTTCCATGGGAGGCAAATTGTTGCAAATGTTATACCGACCTTCGCGACAAGCGGCACAATGTCCGCAGTAATTGGTCACGATTTCGCAAACGACCCGGTCTCCAGGTGAAACCGTCGTGACTTCCTTGCCAATTTCTTTGACAACACCGACGATTTCATGGCCTGCCACGACTCTTCTGGGGCTCGTTTGAACCCCTGTTTTGTCTTCATTCCACTTATGGACGTCGCTGCCGCAAATGCCGCAGTACTTCACTTCGATCAGTACGTCGTGAGGTGCGTAACGATTCTCGCCAAGAACGGGTACCTCTACTTCTTCCAGGTCGAACCTGCCGGACGGATATGCCACTAATCCCTTCATCGTTGCCATGGTTTAGCCTCCAAGCGAATTCCAAGGATACCTGCGGTTTAAGGTTCCTTTGCATCGCAATCAAATGGTGGAAACAGACCTGGACGGTTGTGACAACGCCCCGTGTGGTTTTTTGTCGTGCAGTGTTGTAATTTGCAACTGGATAAATCATGTACAGGGTTGAGGTCACAACCTCTTGCCTCCACACGGCTGCCGGGCGATTCCCCTTCTATCCCCCCCTCGTTCCAGCGTTGTAAACACCCTGTACCGATTTACGACGTCATCGCCCCGGCGTCCAAACCAACCCGTAGTCTCGTTTTCACGCACAGCAAGATGCATGCCATCTACGGTATCGCCACGACAAGTTTCCCCCAGGTGTTTCGGCTGCCCAGCAAATGAAGGGCCCGCGGGACATCCTCCAACTGAAATTCTTGATAGATCAAGGGTCGAATGTGGCCGTCTCGGTACAGTTCCATCAACTTTGCGTGAATCTGCCTAGACCCGCCCGGCACTTTCCTGCGGAACAATCCCCAGTGAACGCCCACAATCGAATAGTTTTTCACAAGGGCATGGTTGGTGGGTGCGTCCGCAATGCGGCCTCCCGCAAACCCAATGACGAGCAGCCGACCGTCAAAAGCGATGCACTTGCGGGACTTGTCAAACACGTCTCCGCCAACCGGATCGTAGATGACGTCTGCGCCCTTGCCGTTTGTCTCGCGTTTCACAACGTCCACAAAGTCTTCGCGCCGGTAATCGATCGCGATGTCTGCACCGAGATCGCGGCAAATTTCCACTTTCTCGGGTCCACCGGCCGTCGCGATGACCTTAGCACCTGCAGCACGTCCGAGTTGAATGGCCGAGGACCCCACCCCACCGGCTCCAGCGTGAACCAACAACACCTCGCCCGGTTGAATGTGAGCCCGATGGTGCAACGCATAATACGATGTTTGATACGTAATGAACATCGCGGCCGCCTCCTGGAACGACATCTGTTCGGGAATGGGGTACACTGCCTCTTCCGGCACAACGACCCACTGCGCAAAGCCCCCATTTGGCAGCAGCGGAGTCGCCATGACCTTCTGTCCGACGTGCAAAGAACTTCCAGGACCAACCTCTGTAACGATGCCGGCCACTTCACCACCCGGAGTAAACGGCAACGGCGGTTTCTCTTGGTACTTCCCTTGACACAACAAGATATCAAAGAAGTTCACGGCTGCATTCTGAACGCGAATTTTTACCTTTCCCGGCTCGAACTTGGGGTCCGGTAAATCGACCCACCGCAATGCCTCATCCGGGTCTGCCAACTTTTCGACAACCAAAGCGCGCATGAAGTTGTTCCTCCTCTAAAACTGTAGATTCTAATTAAAACTGTAGATTCTAATTTCCCATTCGCTTTCAACGAGTCGCAATCGCCAACTATTTCGTTCGAGGGGTTCTGCCCTACTTCCTTTTTTATCGAGAAGTACGACTCCACATGTTGCGCAATACCAAAATAATCAGAATCGACACGCCCCGGCCCGCATACAATTTCCCAACAAATTGTTGCACACTCCGCGGCTTTCCGGAAAGGAATGAAGTCGATGCCTTACTTCGTGTCTTTTGGGTCCGTCAACGTAAACACTCCTCAACAAAACGGTGGAGTATTTGTAGGCAACATCAACATGACAGGGATGGATTCCCACGTAAAAAGCAACGGCGGGCATGCAGCCATTTATGGGTCTGGCAATCTGGAAGCGCAGACCGTTAACATGACCGTCGACAACCAAGAACTTGTGGACGGAGTCATTAATGACCAAGACTTTAAACCGGTTTGGGGAACGAATCTATGACGAAAGCTACAAGGATGCCGGGCATTAACATCGCTGTTAATACACTTTCTGGAAATTCCGGGGTTTACGTGAGCAAGCAGAACGTGGTACTGGGTGTAAACAGCCATTCGAAATCCAATAGTGGTCTTGGCTCACTCGGTTCACACACCAGCGTGTACCGAACCGTAAACATTGTGTACGACCCAGACTTTATCGATACTCCGATCGACGACAGGGATACGAACGTGTACGTTCAACATCAATCCCCTCAGCCTCAAGTCACTGGCATTTCCTTCGACACCGTGCATGTGGGGACCATTACACAGAACGCAGGCATATTTACCGGAGATGTCAAAATCACGGGATTGGATTCGCATGAAAAGGAAAATCTCGGAGGCGGGAAAATCTACGGACACCACAACGTGGAGGTTCAAAGCATCAACTATACCCACGACACCGATTTCATCGATACGCCGATTAATGACCAGGACAACAAAGCCGGTATATTCATCTCTGGTTGATTGACACCTTTTCCGCAGCCGTTAGTTGTCCTGAGTTTCTCCTACTCGGCAATTTTCTCCCATGTGGACAACCCCTGATTCTCAATCACTCCGCCTTAAATTTTAACTTACTTTTAAATTTTCTTTTGATAAAGAATGTCCATTCTGTTGGACAGGAGCCGATTCTGAGTCGATTTTAGATTGACATCTCTCACCTGACAAGGGTATCTAAACATATCCTATCGTGAAACGAAGAAGGAACGGAGGTATATCGTGCTCTACGTCGACGAGTGTGGTGCCATCCAGATCCCTGACGATATCAGAGATTGGTTAGGGATTAAACCGGACGATACCGTGGAGTTGTGTGTAGAAGAAGGATCGCTTGTGATTCGATGCGTTCACGAGCCAAGGTAATCCCCAGTCTGCGATGTTGGGACAAGGACAACTCCCCAAGAATCGGCTGAACCCACTCTCCATGTTCCCACCTAAAGAGCGCATATGCAACGGCAAGGAGCCGCCCGTGCCTATCTGCGGCTCCTTAGCTCAAAGACATCCACTCAGACTAAATGAGTCCTTTAGAAACCTCCGAGGCGACACTTGACGGTGTTGATAAGACCTTGAAACCACTGAGGCGGCTCATGGTAAGGACCAGTGCAAGGGCGAGGACGAAAGGAACTTTCGATTTCTCCGTTCCAACCGACTGGAATTCTGATTTCCCCGATATACAAGAATCCGTCAATATGGTCCCTGTAGCGATAATTTACGTAAGGGTGGGATACCCAGCGCTCAATTAAACGTATTTCCCAGAAGTGAGTGTCTTGGATCAGAAATTCCAGAGGACCCTTATCGCTGGCATTTTCCTCGTCGGGAGCGATCAAAAAGTGTTTCCAATCTGGCCCCGTTAAGTTTTGAAAGGCATCCCGGTCTCTACTTTTCAGCGCCTGATCAATCATAACGCCTCGCATCATATGCAGAGTCTCATCCATCATCGTCAGCACCCCCGATTTGGTATGCGAGTAAAAAGCGGTCGTTTCTGATCCTTTTCATCCTCGTAAACAGCGTAACTCGTTCGTTATAAAGACGTGTTATCTGAATTCTCAGTACAATTGTATTGCGGATAGATGCCATTTACAACTGTTGATCAAGGTAGTTCCGCACCTCTGCCGCAGATTATCACTGTCGTGGAGTTTTCGTGGCCGCTTAATGGTCAACGCGGAGGCGCAGCTGCGCCTCCGCGTTGAGTCCCTATGATATCCAACACTTAGTACTGATGTAGACCGGATAAACGCCCGCTAGACGCTCACAGGATAACCACTGCGAATTTGGTTTCGCGAGTTGTTTAATACGCAAGACAAGTCGAGAATGGCGAGCACATCGTCATTGCGCTTGGCCAACCCGAGCAAAAACTCGTTATCTTCACTTGCCGGCTGGATGTCTTTGTCCTCGATGTCCACGACATTATCCGCCGCATCGACTAACCACCCGACCGTATCGTCGTCGCCATTCACAATGACAATTCTCGTATCCTCGTTGAGTTCATTCGGTTTCAGTCCAAACAAGTATCCAAGGTCAACGACCCCGAGCACCGTGCCTCGCAAATTCATAACCCCTTTGACAAAGGCCGGGGTTCCAGGTATGCGCGTAATGGGTTTTATGGTTTCGATGGACTGTACGTTTTCAATTGGCACTCCATACTGCTCGTTGCCTAACCGGACCGTGACAAACTTGCCCATGTTCTCCCTCCTCTGGACTACCTAAACAGTGCATTGGGGTCGAGAATTAAAGCCACTTGCCCGTCCCCAAGAATTGTGGCGCCGGCAATTCCCGGGATTTCGCCAAAGTGTTTCCCAAGGGTTTTAACCACAATTTCTCGCTGTCCAATCACTTCATCGATGACGCCGCCGACCAGCTTTTCTCCTTTGTTGAATACCGCGACGAGCTTACCTGACGGCTTAGTATCGTCGCCGGGAACCGCGAAGCGCGCCCGGAGGTCGAGCAGAGGAATAATCCTCCCCCGAAAGTCCAGCGTGGGCTTTCCTTGTACAAAAGCGACCCGTTCCGGCAGCATCTGCTCGATCTGCAGTACGGAATTCAGCGGTACGGCAACCGGCTCTTTACCAATGCGAATGAGCATCGCTTCGATAATGGATAGAGTTAAAGGAAGCTGAAGAACAAACTTCGACCCTTGTCCCAGGCGGGACTCCACTAGAATATCACCGCCGAGTTCCCGAATCTTGGCCCGGGCTGCATCCAGCCCCACTCCGCGTCCGGATACGTCAGTCACTGTCTCTGCTGTGCTAAATCCCGTCTCGAACAGCAAGCCAAACACCTGTTCATCGCTCATGCTATCCGCTTTCAAGGGGTCGATAAGCCCGTTTGATGCAGCCTTTGTCAGCACTTTTGTGCGGTCGATTCCCTGGCCATCGTCTTGGACCTCGATGAACACGTGATTCCCGGCCTGATACGCGGTCAAATGGATGGTTCCGGTTTCTGCTTTCCCGGCCCGGACGCGCTCTGGCGGGTGTTCCATGCCGTGATCGAGGGCATTGCGTAGAATGTGCACCAAAGGATCGGCGATTTCCTCTACGAGCGTCCGGTCTAATTCGGTTTCTGCACCAGAGACGGCAAACTCGACCTTTTTATCGAGGGTTTTCGCCAGATCCCGGACCATCCGCGGAAACCGGTTAAATACCGTGGCTACCGACACCATTCGCATTTTCATGACGATTCCTTGCAAATCTGTACCCACTCGGGACAAATGCTGAACCGTGTCACTCAGTTCCGGGACGTCAATTTGTTTTGCAAGCAGTTCCAAACGGGTCTTGTCAATGACAAATTCACTGAACAGGTTCATCAATGCATCGAGCCGCTCGACATCCACGCGAATCGACCGGTTTTTTTGCAGTCCAGTCAAACTGGTCCCCGGTGTAACCCCGTTTTCGGCCAGCGGTGCAGCGCCGGTGGGAGACGGAGTTTTATGTAAATTCGTAGGCGTAAAAGCAGGATTCTTCTCAGAGCTTTTCTGAGGAACCCCTTGTATGGCATCCGTTCCTTGATGGCCATCCGGGTCCGTGAGAGGGCCGGACGGCTTCGGAGAGATCACCTCTTCGTGCGACACGGGAACGACGCGAACTTCAATGACTTCCGATACATTCAGCGCAGCTGCGCGAACATCTTCCGCAGAGGCATCCGTGACCATGAGCAGCACAAAATCCTGCTCAAAGTTCCCCTCTTCGAGGTCTTTTCCGCTGGGCTGTGACTTTACGATATCGCCCAATTGTTCCAACGCCCGTACGACCATGAAAGCCCGTACTCCGCGCATGGCCGAGTCCGGTTCCAATCGGACTTCCACGATGAATGCGGACTGCCCGGTGTGATTGGCTTCGGCCAGCAGGTCATCCGTGTATTCGAGCAATCTCTGGTTCGCCGCTTCCGGTGCGGGCTGCAGGTTGTCCACCGCCCCGCCGGCAACCGCGATCAACCGTTGGACGCACTCTCCGACATCTACGACTTGGTCTGTGCCGGACTCCACAATCCCAGCGAGTTGGGCTTCCAACAGGTCGACGCTTGAAAACAGGACATCCATCATCTCCGAAGTGACTTGCACTTCTCCATGGCGCACTTTATCCAAGCCATTTTCCAATTCGTGCGTCAAATGGGCCATCTGCTCAAAGCCCATAGTAGCCGCCATTCCCTTAATCGTGTGGGCCGAACGGAAGATGGAACTGATAATTTGCTCGTCCTGCGCTGATTGCTCGAGTGCGAGCAGATGCTCGTTGAGTGACTGCAGGTGTTCCCTAGTCTCTTCAATAAAGGCATTTAGATAACTTTCGTTCAACGTGCTTCACCCTCTGCCCCCAGGTCAATAGTTTCTAATTTCTCAACTATTTTATCCGATATTACTGTGGTGCGATATGGCTCATCCAGACACATCTGATGCAATACATCAGTCTGCTTTGTTCTCTGTTCTCTAGGAAAGTGGGTTATCCTGCCACTCGAGCATTAAACAGCAACTCGAATCGGAGAATATGCCGCGAACCCGAGAGGCAAACCTTTCCCCTCGGGTTCATCCAGAAGCTTTTGACGAGAATGTTTCGTTAATGAAAGAGGTGTGCAAGAATCTCGTAGGAGCGTAGACGGGCCTGGTGGTCGTAAATTTGAGAGCTGACGATCATCTCGTTGGCATGCGTCTCTTCTAAAAACCGCTGCAACCCTTGTCTTACGGTGTCCGCACTGCCCACCACCGAAAAGCGGTTCCGTTCGGCGAGAACCATCTTTTCGTAATCCGTGCAGAGTTCCTCGATATTCTCCACGGGCGGTTTCAACTGGCCCGGGCGTCCGCGAAGCAAACTTAAAACCTGCTGCTGCATGGAGGTTGCCAAGCGGCGGGCCTCGTCGTCGGTGTCCGCTGCTACGACGTTGACGCCGATCATGGCGTAAGGTTTTTCTAAACTCTTTGACGCCCGGAAGTTGTTCCGGTAAATCTCGAGAGCTGGCAGTGTGAAATTGGGCGCAAAGTGACTCGCAAATGCAAATGGAAGTCCCAACTGGCTGGCCAACCGGGCACTGAAATCACTGGACCCGAGAAGCCAAATGGGCACATTCAGGCCTTCGCCTGGAACCGCACGCACTGAGCTTGTCGCATGGTCGGATTGGGGGTGAAAATACATAACAAGTTCAGCCAGTAAATCCGGAAAGTCTTCTCCATACCTGTTCGGTCCGCGGCGCAGAGCACGGGCCGTCAATTGGTCTGTACCCGGAGCACGTCCGAGCCCAAGGTCGATGCGCCCCGGGTACAGGGACTCCAGTGTTCCGAACTGTTCGGCAATCACCAATGGCGAGTGATTCGGCAGCATAATTCCACCCGAGCCGACCCGAATGGTCGAAGTACCGCCTGCAATATGTCCAATCACTACGGACGTGGCAGAACTGGCAATTCCCGGCATACTGTGGTGCTCAGCCACCCAGTATCGCTTGTAACCCCATTGTTCGGCATGCTGAGCTAAATCCAAACTATTTCGCAACGCATCGGACGCGGTTCCTCCTACGACGATGGGGGCCAAGTCCAAAACGGAAAAGGAGATATCGGGAAGTGTTTTTGTCAACGTCAAGGTCCTCCTTTTTAAGTTTGCCCCTCCTAGTTTGAACTTGTACAGCTAAAAATGCTACACACCTGTGTTTCATGGCCGTCCATCGTCGGATAAACCCCGAGGCAACTGCGTTTTAAAGCCTGTTAGGCAGGTTCCATCACTACGTCGCATTCGCCGCATTTGGGTTGCTTGGACGGCTGAGCAGGACGGTGATGGGCACCCGCCCCCCTGCTTTTACACATCCCCTGAGGAGGCACTAGGGAATGTACTGCCGATTTAGAATTGAAGGTTTTACTTCAAACCGGGGTAAATCTTGCTTAAGGGGACAGCCTGAACCCAGTCATAAGAGTTGTCGAGATACATCGTTTTCCCGACGATGACAGGATTGACAATACCGAATCTCCCGCCTGGGTTGTAAGACCCGAGAGTCTTTCCGTCGGCAGGATTCAGTGCGTAAAGGGTCGGGCCCGCCGCAACCCATAGTACGCCGTACGCATAAGCTGCACTGCCGCGTCCAGCACCGGCAGGACCTGCATTGCTAAAGGGGTGTGTCCAAAGGATTTGGCCATTTTGTTCGTTCAACGCGTAGTAGCTGGACGTGGTGGGGCTCCCCACGTAAATCACGCCGTTGTGCACCATCACAACCCCCGCTTTATATGCCGGAGGACTGCTGCCGCGCCCCAGCTTCGTACTCCATACGACTTGCCCCGTTTGCGCATCCATTGCATAAACCGCCAGGTCTGCTGTCTTCGTCTTTTGGTCAAAATTCACCACGGAATCCTGGAAAACCAAGTTCTTTGCAGTATCCACGGCTGGGGTGTTATCGCCCATACCTGTGTTAAAAATATTCAAGCTGGTCGGCTGTTTCCACAGGACCTTTCCAGTCCGTGCGTCGACCGCGATCACATGATTTGCATCCGATACGCCCACAAGGATTTCAGTCTGACCGGTTTTCGGGTCGGTCCAGAAGTTTGCCGAAGACATGCTGTCAAACCCACCCAGGTCCGTGCTCCAGGACAGTTTCCCCGTCTTTGCATGAAACGCGTAGAGATGTCCATCGCCAGTCGCCTCGTAAATGGTATTTCCAACAAGGGTCGGACTTGGCATGGCATTGCCTTGGAAATCCTGTCTCCAAACGAGCCGCCCCGTGTTCTGGTCGTACGCGTAAATCGCAGAATACATCAAACCCCGGGTCAATTGCTGCTTCCCTTGAGACAGCATAAATTTCAGCACTTGTGAAAACGAAAATCCTGTATCGCCAGCCGTTACGTACACCAACCCGTTGCCGACAATGGGGTTGCCCATTAACGAATTTACGGTTGGGCCGGCTTGCCACAGCTGCTGTCCGGTTTTCGCGTTCACGGCATAGACGTGAAAGTCGTCCGACTCGGCATAAATGATGCCGTTTACAGCCGTGACTCCAACAGCGTTCCCCAGATTTTGCGTCATTTTTACGGGAGCGCCCCGCACTCCCAATTCGTTGACATCGGGAAAGCTTTGGCTAAAAGGAACCGCGGCTTGCTCGGCAAAGTTCCACGAAACTCCTTGCTTTTCCCAGTTGGGAGCGGACTGTGGCGCGGGATAAACGGGGTTGTGTTCCGGATTGCCTGCATAAGTGTTCCAACTCGTCGGAAACCCCTTGACATCCTGCACGCTTGGCAGCGGCGGCGCGACCAGCGCGGTGACCTTTTTTAACAGTCCAACTTCGTTCGCTCCAGTGACTGGTTTGACTTGATACCCCATTGCCTGAAGGCTTCTGACGAGCGACGGACTAAACGCAGCATCGTTTCCAACCATATAAAGTACCGGCTTACCCGCCTGGGGTTGAAATGGTTGGACATCCATTCCGGGATTGACATTCGGTACGGCCATTTGCGACAGCGCTTGCAATGTCACTTTCCCCAGGTCATTCGAGTTTTGGGTCAGAAGGAGAGGCGCCATCAGATACGAGGCTAAAGCTTGACCTGCCGCGAGATCCGCAGTTTGTTTCGGATCTCCGGAACACAAAACGACAGCCGAGGAGCCACTTGGGAAGGTTCGGACTGCCGTTTGCGCAGCCATGGCAATGGCCGGGTTGTTGCTTCCCGGACGTTGCGTGGAAGCTCCACTGGTCTGCACCATGGGTCCGCACCCGGCTAAGAGCAACCCGACGGCCAGTACAGAAGATAGTTTCAGACCTACTCTCACGGTATTACCCCCTCAATCCAGTTTGATGGATGGATTTCGGGTCAAAACTATCATCTCAAGTTTCTGAGATGCCATTGGCCTTCCCTCTTATCTTTTCTAAGAACCCACAGAATGCCACCGAACATCCAATCATTCGGCTTCGGCAGAAGTGGATTTGCCGTCCTGTTTCTGTGTGTCCGGCAGCAGTTTATGTGTTTGGCCCCAATGGACCAAGTCGTCTCGGCAGTGCACGACTCGACCAAAGCACCACCAGGCACATCAGCGGCAAAGTCAGGCGAACCAGGAACAGTCGAGACAGCACACCACGTCTGAGGGTCACATCGTATCACTCCAAACCTCATCGATCATGTGCGGATTCTAAGAAGCCTCTGCAATGACATTCTCCCCTTTCAATTTAACAGAATATTTGGTTTGTTAAAACTAGGTTTATTATTGCATTCAAAAGAAGTACATTCTAACCAAAAGAAAGCTCCTCAATTTCCACCTAAAAATTATGCTTACCGAACCAGCGAATCACCTGCTAAAATGGTACCATCCTATTTGCTTGGATACCGGCGTTGCTGTACGGAGCCATTCGTTTTTTCAACCGTATCCTTTCCGATACGACTGGAGGTCAAGCCGCGTGAAGACAAAACGACGCGCAATCGTTGCCTTGAGTCTGGCAACCACGATGGTTTCATTGTTAGCAGGCTGCAACGTGCTGCCGCTCAATAAACCTGTTTCACATCAAACCCAAGATTTCGGTTCGCGGACAGTGGTCCTGGCCAACTCCGCTAAGCACCGCCACAACCCGCCGGAAAACTATTCCATGGAACTCGGGTCCAAACAGCATCCAACCTTCTATGTGAATCTGCACCAAAACATTTATTATACGGATCGGGTAGTCATCGTCTCTTTTCACGACATGTCGTTGCACTTAAATTCGATGTTTAACATGTCTCCAGCTACGTTTGCACAAGACTTGCAGATTCTTCAGCAGTATCATTTCAATGTCATTTCCAATCAACAGTACATCGACTGGACGCAGCATCGCTCGCCCATTCCACCCAACGCCGTTCTTTTGACCTTTGACGATGGGTACCGCAGTATGTATACGCATGCTTTTCCCATCTTGATGAAATATCACATGCCAGGTACTTTCTTTATCATCACCCACTTCCAGGACATTGGGTCTTCCGGGTTCATGACCTGGCCGGAAGTGCAAGCGATGGCCAAGGCGGGTATGACGATCGAAAGTCACACCTATAACTTGCATTATCTGGTTACCGTTAACGGTAAACTTGTCCCGGCCTTTGATACACCTTATTACAATGGGAAGATGCAAACCCCGGCACAGTTTTTTGCCAGGGACTACCGCGATTTCTTGTTAGCTAGACTGCAAATCCAACAGCATCTGGGGCGTCCTATTGACGAAATTGCGTGGCCCTACGGGTATGGCACCTTGACGGCATACGAGGCCGCTAAAGCCGCAGGCTATCAGTATTTCTTTACAACAGCTTCTGGTCCGGCCTCTCCAGGGAGCAGTTCATGGTACATTCATCGAATTGACGTTGGGCTTTATACGAACCCCGCCCAAGTCGTTAATAAGATCTTGCTTACCGCTGGTTCCCCGGCTGAACTGGTTCCAAGCAAACCCAGTTTCCGCAAAGCTCATTCGGCCTAGATTCACATCAACGACCTCAAAAAAAACTGTCTTGCCCTCAGGACCCATCCGAGTGCCAGAATCAAACCAGGCCCGAACTCGCGCCACCGGCGTTGGACCGAGTTTCGGGCCTTTTTGCCTGTTCAAGCACTCATACGTCCTCTCTGCGCTGCGATATTTACTATTGGCCACTGTATAAATAGACCTGACGTCCTGCCTAAAGAACCATAACACAAACCCATACACAGTTACCTATGGGGGTGTTTACGAAGCCCATCTAGACCTGTTTTCAATTCTTCAGAAAGACTACCTACCTGCTACCCACAATGACCGGATGAGAATGATTCGCTCTGGCCTTACTGCAAAAAACCACCTCGGGTACTGTTGGGAGGACAGAGTAACCACGTTGGCGCAGGAAGGTGATGAATTGTGAAAAGAATCGTCATCCTCGGTGCAGGGACAGGGGGATCCATGGTGGCGAACCGGTTGGCTCGCCATCTCTCTGCAGAGATTCAAAACAAGCAGGTTCAAGTGTCTATGATTTCTGACACGGACTTTCATCTGTATCAACCAGGACTCCTGTATGTCGCCCTGGGTTTGGAAGACCCTCAGTCGGTTTTTAGGAAACACAGCCGTCTCCTCGTCCCCGGAGTTAACCTGATTGCGAGTTCTGCCATCCGGATCGACACGGACTCCCGGTCGGTCGAATTACAAAGCGGCGAGAACGTTCCCTTCGATTACCTGGTCATTGCTACGGGTTCACATCCGGATTTGGACGCCATACCCGGCTTCCGAGAAGCGGCTCATTCTTTTTACACCTACCCAGAGGCCTTACAGCTTCGTCAAGACCTCGAACAATTCAAACGCGGTAAGCTGCTCATGATTGTAGGAGTCCCGCACAAATGCCCCGTAGCTCCCGTGGAATTCATGCTCATTTACGAGAACCTCCTTCGGCAAAAGAACCTCAGACAACAAA
This sequence comes from Alicyclobacillus tolerans, assembly GCF_021739485.1. Lineage (GTDB taxonomy): Bacteria > Bacillota > Bacilli > Alicyclobacillales > Alicyclobacillaceae > Alicyclobacillus_K > Alicyclobacillus_K tolerans_A. Next base: position 11,029 of record NZ_JAJFNK010000013.1, on the reverse strand, counting down.
TCGAGCTTGTGTATACCTATCCGCTCGGCCGACTGCATTCACTAGAGCCTTGTGCGGTATGGGCTGAGCAGGAATTCGCGGATAAGGAAATCGACGGTGAGGTTTTCTTCAACCCAGAAACCATTGACCCAAAAACCAAAACAGTTTATACCCTCGAAGGCGAAGAAGTCTCGTACGATTTTCTGGTTGCCATCCCCCCCCATCAAGGAGCTGCCATAATTCGAAACTCGGGTCTTGGCGACGAGGATGGGTGGCTCCCAACGGATCGAAACACTTTAGAATTGCTGGGCCACCAAGGCATCTACGTCGTCGGCGATGCCACCAACTTACCGATTTCTAAGGCTGGCTCAACCGCTCACTATGAATCCGAAGTCGTCGTACGAAACATTATCCGAGAGATTCATGGAGAGCACCCGATGCCTCTCTACGATGGAAAAGTGTTTTGCTTTATCGAAGGAGGACTGGATAAAGCCATGCACATTCAGTTTGACTACAACCACCCTCCCAAGCCTTCCGACCCCACCGAGATGGTGCATTGGTTCAAAATGGCCTTCAATCAGATGTACTGGTTATCGGTCCGGGGAATGGTCTAAACGACTTGGATTCAGGGAGGAATTGGACGTGGATATACAACAACGCGGCGAATATCTGGAACAAGCACTCCGTCGGGTCGCACGCTGGGAAGAAGATGGGACCTTAGATAATGTAGATACCTTGTTGCACTTTCTAAACGCCGCTCTCAATTCTATGACTCCGGAAATCGTAGGCGGACTCGTTGGCAGCCTGGTGGAAATGATGGAACTCGGAGACCAAGTGACCCAAAGCCGGATGTTTAAAGCGGCGCCAGCCATGATCTCTGCTGCAGACGACGCCATCTCCAATCCTCCGCAGGCCCAGCACGGAGTCCGTCACTTAGTGCAGTCGATTCGCGATCCTGATGTGCAGTCCGGGCTTCAGATTCTGTTACATCTGCTTCGAGTTTTGGGAAAAGGGATGAATGGCAAAACCGACACGCAGTAATCCAGTGCTAACCTTCACAATTCTGGAACTTCAGGAGGATGAAAACGGATGAACGAATCCAAAAAAATGTGCATTGTCGTCTTTGGGGGAACGGTCGACAAACTTTATCCAGCGGCCATCATGTCTTCTGGCGCTGTCATGAACGACATGGAAGTGGATATTTTCCTCACTTTTTGGGGGTTGCTGGCCTTTAAAAAAGGCGCCCCTCAACAGTTGAAGGCCGTGAGCAAGGATTATGAGGACATGGGTGAAGCCATGATGAACGTCATGCAGGCCAAAAACGTGCCGTCTTGGTATGACACGCTGGTTCAGGCCAAAGAAATGGGTAACATCCGGATTCACGCCTGCGCCATGACCGCCGATCTATTCGAAATGGAATTGGACGACTTCGAACCGGTCATTGACGACATTATTGGCGTCGGCGAATTTGTCGGCATCTCGGCCGAAGCAGACACCACGCTCTATCTGGGCTAGTCCCAGACAACCACAGCTTAAGGAGTGAACGGATATGTCGGAACAAATTACGCGGGAAGTTGACGCCCGAGGAAGTTTTTGCCCTGGCCCCATGATGGAACTGATTCGAGTCATTCGCTCGTCGCAAGTTGGAGACGTCATCGCCGTTCTTTCCACAGACAAGGGTTCCCAACGCGACATTCCAAAATGGGTAGCGAAGGCAAAACATGAGCTCGTCGGCATTGAAACGGTCGACAACTACGACAAAATCATCGTAAAAAAGACGCACTAACCAGGTTTCCTGCGTCAAACGGCAAGCAGACATGCGAAAGCCAAAAGGTGCACCCTTAAACAAGGGGACCGGTTCCCGGCCCCCTTGCTCTTTGCTATCCGTGATTGGACATCTTGGATTCTAAACGTTTTGTCATGACCTTGAATCGCCAATTTATCCACACCACTCCGAGAACAAACGCGGCAACCGTCAAAATTGCGCCCATCGCACACACCTCTTGGTTTTATAGTGCAGCGGCCCCACCTCCGCCAACTGCGACGATAGCCACTCGCGCTACCCTTCCTGACACCAGTCTAGTCGGCAAACTTAAAAACAACTTAAAAAAAACGCTTCATTTTCCCAACGCCCTTCCCACGCCTTGTCAAACGCAAATCCACGGCTTCAAAACAACCAATCCTATTTTAGAGGCATCCCTTTGCGGAGGGTGTCGATCGGTGACTTTCACACAAAGAATCGCTATATTTACTAGCGACGGGGGTGTTTTTGTGAATGAAGACCATATCGTGAAACAAAGGGTTCAAAAGCAGTTTTCCAAAGCGGCTCAAGAATACGTGGTTAGCGAAATTCATTCAAAAGAAGACGACCTCATTCGTCTGGTCGAATGGCTGTCGCCACAACCTCATTGGACCGTTTTGGATGTGGCAACCGGCGCAGGACATACTGCAAAAGCGTTGTCCCCGCACGTGAATACGGTTGTGGCGGTGGATTTGACAAAAACGATGCTGGAAACCGCACGGACCTTTTTACGCGATGGAGGTTGCAAAAACGTTGAATATGTACTGGCGGACGCTGAGTCATTGCCGTTTTTGGACGCAACATTTGACGCTGTGACGTGTCGGATTGCAGCACACCACTTTCCGCATCCAGAAACATTTATTCAAGAAACGGTCCGAGTTTTAAAACCGGGAGGGTCGTTTTTATTCATCGACAACATCGCGCCTGCTGATGAAAAACTAGCTGACTTCATGAATACGTTTGAACGTCTGCGCGACCCCAGCCATGTTCGCTGCCTCTCCATGTCGGAATGGGAGTCTTGGATGACGCCTGCAGGATTGGTGATACAGAACTCCCAAACTAGGCACAAACAATACCTGTTTCCGAAGTGGGTGCGGCGCATGGCTCAATCGGAACAACAAATCAACGTCGTGGAAAACTACATTCTGTCCGCTGCCTTGCACGTTCAAGGTTATTTCGGAGTTACAGTGCTCGGTGGGCATGTTCAGTCGCTGCATGTCGATGAATGGATGACTCTCTGCAAGAAGACGGAGAGGTAAAGATGTCCAATGAGACTTTGCTCCTCCTCATCGTGGCGGCGCTTGGACATTCGGTATGGAATGCCATTGCACGACAAGTGCCAGAGCGCGACCAGTTCTTTACCTTGATCTTGTGGGTTGCCATTATCTTATACAGTCCCGTCGCCTTGTACTTATTGTGGAAAGACCCGGTGCCGTCTTCAGCTTGGATTTGGATGGGACTGAGCATCGCATTTGAGGTCCTGTATTTTGCTTCATTAGCCAGGGCCTATCAAGTCGGCACCTTTTTAACGGTTTATCCCGTTGCGCGAGGCTCTGCTCCTGTATTTGCCACGATGTTCAGCTTCCTGCTCACCCAAAAGTCGGTGAACATTGCAGGGCTTTGCGGCATTGCGCTGATTGTTGCGGGTATCTTGTTCATCCGCCAAAAGTCGTTTTCACTCGACGAAATTAAAACTTCACTCAAGGCACCCGGCAACTTTTGGGCTCTGTTAACCGGTGTCTGCACCGCCTCTTACAGCGTGGCCGACTCCATGGGTGCAGCAGTCATGTCTGCAGTTTTGTTCAAATATATCGTTTTTGTCGGTATGAGCCTCTGCAAAATTTCCTATGATACGCGCTTTGCATCTGGATCCAAAACACAGTACCTCCAACTGCTTCGGCAGCATCCCGGCAAGAGCTTGGCGGGTGGTTTTTTGGTCTTTGGCGTCAACGCCCTCGTTGTTTTTACGATGCAAAGCACGCCCGTGGCGTTCGTCTCTGCAACGCGGGAGATGAGCATCGCGTTTGCAGTGCTCATCGGTGTGGTTTGGCTGAAGGAAAAAATTTCAGCACTACAAATCGCCTCGATCATGCTCATTGTGAGCGGAGTCATCGCAATTAAAGTGTCGTGACACAACACACACAACGAACAGAACCCAAGAAAGACGGATTCAAGGAACGAAAAAGCAAGAAAACAACAGATAAGTCAAATGGGTTTGTCCAAATAAATTGAGCAATATCCTGCGTCTGTCATCCATACATGGAATTCTAGTACTGTATACTGAGAGAATGAATGATTTGCGCAACTGTACAGAAGGGTTTAGGCGTCCAAACTCACAAACGCAGTAGGCAACGCTGCAGTATTCAGAGATGATGGAGTGGACTTCATTGAGTATGATTGGACGTCTGTTTCGAACCGTATTTTACAAACTAGGTACATCTGGACTGTCTTTTTTGATCGGAATCCTTACCGCACACCTACTCACCGTCGCAGAACGGGGATTTTACAGCAGCGTGGGAATCACATTACTACTGGGAAATACATTTCTCGAAGGGTACGCGAGCTTCTTTAACTTTGGACTCAATCGACTCAAACTCGATCGCCAACAGGTCGTAAGCACCGCCGTTCGACATGTTCTTCTGATTTCTTTAGTGAGTCTGGTCTTACTCGCTGTCGCGCTTCCACTGTCATGGAAACATCCATTATGGCTTCAGTTGTTATTCATCCTGGGCGCGCTGCCGTTTATCGTAACCTTTTCGTATTGTTCCCGCCTCCTTCAAGCATTGAATGAAATTGACCTGCTCAATCGGTTGAATCTCATTCAGCCAGTCACATTGATGATCGGGCTGATTTTTTTGAGCGGTGAAATACGTGGCGAACGGAGATTTCCACATACCGCGCTCATCATCACACTTTCGGTATACCTTTTCTCCTACCTGTTGGCAGCGCTCCTGACCCTTTTGGCCACAACACGGAAAGCGTCGCTGTCCCTTCGCCCCACACGAGACGAAAACGTCAGCAGCCTCATGCTTCCCTACGGGCATCGGGTGGCCACACAAAACCTTCTCACTCAACTCAATTACCGTGGCGATTTCTACATGGTGGAATGGCTGGCAGGGTGGAAATCAGCGGGATGGTACGGAGTCGCCGTTTCGCTGTCTGAACTGCTGTGGCAAGTTTCTCAAAGCGTATCCCTCATCGTGTACAGCGGGATCGCGAGTGCAGAGCATCATGATTCCATGGCGCTTACCGAGCGAACCTTTCGATATTCGTTCTGGTTTCTCATACTCGGCGGAGCGTTCATGTACCTGTTGGCTCCGGTTATCCCTGTGCTGTATGGGCATAAATTCGCCCGTTCAGTTGCTCCGTTTGAAATCCTGCTCATCGGGACAGTCGCTTACGGAGCCACGGGAGTTCTTACACAATTTTTTACAGATCAACTGGGTAAGGTCAAATACCCTGTATATATGCAAGGGGTCTGCGTCATCGTAAACCTATTAACGTGCTGGTTTTTCATCCCCCGGTTGGGAATGAAAGGGGGCGCTATCGCCTCATCAACTGCCTACATGGTGGCGCTCATCCTATCCATTGGGTTTTACAAGATTCAGACGAGGCGGCCCCTGCGAAACTTGTTCATGTTTGACGCTAAGGATGTCACTCTGGTCCAAAAAGTCCTACAGCGCCAAGGATCGCAGTAGCAACACTTCACCTTAGGTTTTATATCCGAAAACCTGCAGGTCCCGTTTTGATTTTTGGAAATGGGATCCGTCACAACAATGAAGGCATGGACATGATTCGGGAGCGCCTGGCAAAGTTTCACGAATCGAGATCGCAAAATTTAACGGTCCTTAAAACAGACAATTCTTAAGGGATAAAAACCCTTGACGAATTGGCAGTTGAGGTGTAAAAATAACTCGTTGCCGCTAAGATTAAAGATTAAGCATTTTTGATCAGACGTGGGAATCAGTATGGCGTTCGTCTAGAACCTCGGTGATTCCATACGCATATCATTAAATGAATACAACCAGTCCTCGTTAGGCGAGGCGTCTATGTAAACATAAGCCACTGCCCGGAAACGTCGAAAGACGCCAATGGGTAAAACAGGTACTGCCGGATTAAGGCTTTACTCAACGTGGCTGAGTGGAAACTCTACGTTGCATAGTGCTAAAGCTCAACTAGGGGGATGTGTGGATTACCTGCGCAAGTATAAGTGTGCAGATCCGACCCCCTGAGCGTTTGCCAGGGGGTTTTATGATGGCCTTGAAGGAGGTGGTAGGTGTGGACTCTGGTCCTAGTAATCAGCGAGTCAACGTTGTTTTTAATGTCGTCGTAAATCTTTTCAGGGACTTTAGTCCCTCCTATCTCTTCGTCAAGGAGGCTCGGGTTCATGCGCACAAATTTGGCCATTCAAGATACAGCTGTCTTAGACAGCGCACATGTTGGCGACATTCAAGGAGCACTCGGTACGGTTCGCGTTGATGATACTGCACCTCGCAGCAACTGGAAGTCCCGCATTTTAACGTTACTTGCCATTATGGGACCTGGTTTGATTGTGATGGTTGGAGACAACGATGCGGGTGGCGTTTCTACCTATGCACAAGCCGGCCAGAATTATGGGACCAGTCTTCTATGGGTTTTACTTCTACTCGTGCCTGTACTCATTGTCAATCAGGAAATGGTGGTTCGTCTTGGATTGGTGACAGGAGTCGGCCATGCACGCTTGATTTTCGAGCGGTTCGGCAGGTTCTGGGGGGCATTTTCTGTCGGGGATTTGTTTGTACTTAATGTGCTGACGATTGTCACCGAGTTCATCGGGATTCGGATGGCGATGAGCCATTTTGGAGTCAACCCTTTCGTTTCTGTCTCCTTAGCGGCGGTCCTGTTGATTGGCATGACTATTACAGGCAGTTTTCGGCGGTGGGAACGCTTTATGTTTGTGATGGTCGCCGCTAACTTTTTGGTCATTCCCCTTGTGTTCATGAGCCATCCGGCGGCTCGTCCCATGGTCTCAGGTTTTCTGGTTCCCGGTGTTCAAGGCGGGCTAACCTCGAACGCATTACTGCTCATCATTGGGATGGTCGGAACCACGGTGGCGCCTTGGCAGTTGTTTTTTCAACAATCCAACGTGATTGATAAACGGCTGACACCCCGGTGGATGGCGTATGAACGGGCGGATACGGTGATTGGTTCGGTCGTCGTCGTGATTGGGGCAGCAGCAATTATCGCCTGCACTGCATTTGCCTTCCAGGAAACTAAACTAGCCGGACAGTTTGTGGATGCTGGGGCCGTTATTTCCGGATTGACGCAACACCTAGGTCGTTTGGCGGGAAACTTTTTTGCGATCGTTCTGTTGAATTCCTCTCTAATCGGTGCAGCAGCGGTCACCCTATCTACTTCCTATGCGTTTGGTGACGTGTTTGGTACAAAACATTCACTGCATCGCACTATGAAAGATGGCGTAAGCTTTTACCTCGTCTATGCGGCAATCATTCTCGCTTCTGCCGGAATCGTGGTCATCCCGCACGCCCCACTTGGCCTCATTACGACGGGTGTGCAAGCTTTGGCTGGGATCCTACTACCAAGTGCCACGGTGTTCCTGTTGCTCCTGTGTAACGACCGGGCTGTTCTTGGCCCCTGGGTGAATCGCCCGTGGCTTAACTTGGTAAGCAGCGTGATCGTCGGCGTATTGGTAGTCCTGTCACTGATTTTAGCGGTGACCACTTTCTTTCCGAACGTGAACGCGCAGTCAATTAGTTTAGTTGCTGCAGGAATGTTGATAATTGGAATTTTTTTGGCGAGCTTCGTGTGGTATCGACGGAAGTCGGATACTGACGTTATTGATGCACCAGAAGAACGGCGTTCTTGGAGGATGCCGCCACTGGCGCAGTTGCCAAAAGCCGTCTGGTCCCCGATGCAAAAGGTTGGAATGGCAACACTTCGTGGATATTTGCTGATAGCAGTTATTATGCTAGTCGTGAAAGTGGTTCAACTGGCCGTTGGAGGTTGACACTGGCGTGAATCAGATAGGCAAATTAGCCTTCCAAAATGAGTTCACACTCAAGAATTTTTGCGAGATGTGAACTCATTTCAATGAGTTCCTGGTGGTTGAATGAACAAAGTACCCTATACAATCCGAGACGAGATACAATCCGAGGTACAATCCGAGCAAAAGATTGCAGCCGAATGATAAGATTGGATAGCAGCCGCAACCGCAGGCATCTTCTTTCGCAAGAAGCTCGATAATGCTGTCACCACCATATCCGACCATGAAAGCGAATGAGCCATGGTACCAGAACGAAGACATCATGGGCGTTTTAACCAACTGGCGGATTGTCACGGTTCTGTCGACCGCATGTGCCGTGGTGATTGTTTATTTGCAAGCTGAGTCATTCAGTCACGCCCCCAATATCTTCCTTCCTTAATAACCTCACCTGTTGAGTTATACCCCAAAACCGTGGTTTTTCCGAGAAAAGGGAACTGTAAAAGAGGTCTATCGAAAGGGCGACTGTACGATGTCACCTATTCCGGTGGGAAAGCATACGTCCATATTCGCCCTGTTTTGGACCCCGTGTTGGGCGTTCACAACCCGCGCTTAGGCGAAATAAGGGGACTTACGTTTTATACCACAAATCCAGCGCGGACAATTCTCGAAATCGGAGACACCCCGATACCGATGAACCTCGTACAAGATAACCATAGCGATGGTGTTTACCCCAGTGTCGCGGTGCAACGGTTCCCAGTAGATACGACCAATTACGCGAAGTCAGAACAGGGTGTCAAGTAGCGAGGGAATAAAGACGAATACGGGAACCGTGCTTTAGAGCACCAGTAACAACTGCTGCACGGACCCTACGTGGCAGTTCTAGACGACTGGAGTCACCCTGAAGGTGTTCTCCAATACAATTCATTTCGTCGTATCCAACGGTAATAGTAGTAACCCAGGCTGGATTGTGAGCGCATAATCGTATATGCTTCGCGGGTTCGGTTTGTCTGTCGTACTGTTAATGGCAGCGAAACGACATTTGGAATTCGCAGTTGGGCCGGTGGCTGGAGCAAGCCCGTCGGGTTTGGATAGTGTGGGTAATGAATGAGATACGAATAGATAACCGGATGAATATTCATCTGTCGTACAGCTTGATGAATGATGATATGTGAAGCAGCGTGATCCGGGTTGGTATCTTGCTTCAGCGTGACAAAGATGGTTCCGGGTTTCGTACGCTGCAGTATTGATTTCACCAGCCGCAAGATGCTCCCGTGTGTGTATGGTGCGTATCGCTGATAGGCAAACGTATAGGAAGCACGCATCAATTTCGTGAAAGGAGACGGGTGAACACGATTCCGGATGGGATCCGTCAATGATTTCGGAGTTCCAAGAAAGTTCTCTGCTTTTATCGCTTCGAAATGACGGACATACCCCAGTTGAATAAATGACTTTGGTACCAGCGGTTTGTGAAGATAATGCGTGACAGACTCGCCGTTCGCATCGCCAGCAGTCACATAGACAACGTATACCGTTTTACCGATCGCGTGCGCCCTTTGAATCAGCCCGCCATTGCCTAGCACGTCGTCATCAGGATGTGGTGCTACGATGAGGAACGGACCGGGTAAGCTGCGAATGTTTAACCTCAGAATCATATAGCACGACTCCCCGTCTACACTTTGTTGTCCCCTCATCTTATGTTTCTTCTGAGGACAGAGATGCGGACGGATGAATAAGGAGACTCGTATCTCTTTTGCATAAGCCTGGTTACCTGTCCTAACCGTCGCAACTCCCCTTTGAATACGTTGTTGGTAGTCCAACTGGGGGTGACAAAAGATGCGGATCCTTCTTATCATTCACAGACTGCTTCAAGGCGGAGGAACTGAGACGCATGTCATGACATTAGCTCAGGAACTCCGTCGGAAAGGGCACCAGGTGGGGATATTTACACTGGGTGGTCCGTGGATGTACAAAGCGAAACGATTTGCACGTATCCATTCGGGTCGGTTCACTGTTGGGGAGCTACGCCAAGTTTTAGCCGCAAATCGATATGATGTCGTTCACGCACATGACGGCCCGGGCTTTCGTCTTATAGCACAGACTACTGTTCCCAAGCGGACACGAGTGTTTGTAACTGTTCATGGAACATATATACCTCGTCTTGTTATCCGTAAATGCGTCCCCAAGGTCAGCCGCTTTATCACGGTTTCTCCCGTTATGTTCGCTTATGTCACCAGGTATTGCGGCATCCCCTCTTCCAAAGTGTCCCTAATTGAAAATGGCGTATCTATGAACCGCCTTCAGGGTGCTCACAGAGGAAAGATACAAAAGAGGTTTGGCATCCCGAAGGACGTAAAAGTCATCGGGTATGCCGGTCGATTTACAGCGGGAAAAACCCTGCTTGGAAGGCGTATCGTAAACGTATTGACGGCGCATGCCAACTCCCAAAAAAATGTATGGGTAGTTGTAGCTGGAAGAGGATCACGCCGTATTCTAAAAAACGCAACACGCTGTCAGGTTCTCGGTCACATAGACAATATGCAGGCGTTCTATAGTTCTTGTGATATCGTGGTTGGTGCAGGTCGGGTGGCACTAGAGTCTCTCGCGAGTGGTACCCCGACGATAGCTGTAGGCATAAATCACTACGTTGGGCCAGTTGTTCCCGCGACCTGGCCCAAGGCGGTAAAGGGGAATTTTGGTGATCACGGGTTCACCATGCACAACTGGACTAAAGCCAGACTACAAAGTGATATACGCAAGCTGTTGCATCCAACAGCAAAGCTGAAACGGGATTTACACGAAGCCACAAGGAGAGTTCAACTCCGTTATTCAAGTGCAGCCATGGCGAGGCGAGTGGAATCACTTTACCTGATTCGATAGCACTCTAAAGACGGTCGTCTGGTCACCCTCGTTCCACCCAAAAATCCGGATACCCTGAAAAAGCAACTATAAAAAAAGAGACTATAAAAAAACCAAAAGGGAAATATATAGAGGAAACGAGAAATCCTGTTTTCATAAACTTTTAATCTCCTTGTCACAAGAGCGCAATGTAAAAAACCTATACTGATCTTCTAGACTTTCTCTGACTAGGAGGCAAAAATGACTCTTCCGAACTTTCTCATCATAGGTGCAGCCAAATGCGGAACCAGTTCTCTCGATCGATACCTCAGTCAGCATCCTGACATATACATACCTCCCACTATAAATTAATGTTTTCTTCTATTTACTCTCTCATTCTCACGATTACGCACATTGACAATTTGAGAGGG